>NZ_JBIWJG010000020.1:0-106065 GCF_044765045.1 Streptomyces sp. NPDC093546
CCCCTCCCGGCCCCCGGCGGCTCGGCGGCAGGCCTCGAAGACGTACGCGAACGCCTCGGCGCCACCCTGCGCCGCACCATGGAGCTCACGCCCCCCCCCCCCCCCCCCCCCCCCCCCCCCCCCGGGGGCCCCCCCCCCCCCCCGCGGCCGCGGGGGGCTGGCACTGGTGTCGCTGACTTCGACCAGCACGCTCGCGTCGTGCAGGGTCAGGCGCAGTGTGCAGGGCCCTGGGGCGTGCCGAACGGCGTTGGTAACCAGTTCGCTGGTCACCAGCAGCACTGCGTCGGTGACGGCGGGGCTTGCCGGGCCTCCGCACGCCCGTTCGGCGTCGGTCAGGAAGCCGGTGGCGATTCGGCGGGCCCGGGCGGGAGCGTCCGGGGCTCCATCCAAGTCGACGCAGCGCTGCACGCTTACGGTCATCAACGTCATCCCCCGAGGCAGGCAACCGGTGGTTCGTGGTGCTGCTGATACGCCTGCCCAGGAAAAAGGTCCCGATATCAGAGGCCGAGCCTGATGAGGGATGGATAGATGGCAAGTGCGGCCCGTTCAGCCCTCCCCGGGCACGCCGACAGGTCCAGCCGCAGCCTGACTGTGGCCGGGTGAAACCGCTGGGTGCGGCAGGCTAGGCGGGCTCGGCTTCGCTGTTGATGACGGATTCGGCAAGCAGGAGTCGTGCCTCTTCCACGGTAGGGGCGATATTGAAGATCATCTCTCCGCCGACCAGGCCCAGCAGGCACTGCAGCCGTTTTGAAATCGCGGCCAGCGCCAGCGCGCCCCCGGCGTCCTGTGCGTCCTGCCGGGCTGCCAGCAGCGCGTTGAAGCCACGCGAATCGCAAAACGCTACACCCGCGCAGTCCAGCACGACTCGCCGGTAACCCGCGTCGATCAACTCCGCGACCGCCTCAGCCAGCAGCTCCTCGCTGCCCATGTCGAGTTCACCGGCCAATGCCAGTACCGCATCCCGCTCGACCACCGCCGGTGTGATGACCAGCCTGTCCACCGGCACCCTCCACTTCCTTGCCCTCGGTACCGACCTGGCGGCAGCCACCATACGAGACCGCCGCCCAGATCTTCCCCAGCTCGGGTCCTGTCATGTCAGCACAGCAGGGTGAGCAGTGTCAGCAACATGGACGGCTTCCTCGACAGCCCCTCTGGCTCGCCCTCGGCCATGGGGCCCCTTGCGGCAGGGATCGGAGGGTGCCTGCATGACGCCGCTCGCCCGGGCAGCAGCCGATGTCCAGGGCGCCTCGATGGTCGAGCTGGCGAACGCGGTCGACGAGGCGCTGCTTGGCCTCGGCGAGGGCGTGAACCGCGTGGAGCGCAAGCAGTACCAGGCGTACCAGCGGCTGCGGAACTCCGCCTGCGTCTGCCCGCCCCAGCGGAGCAAGCTCCTGGTCTACCCGAAGGGCGACCCGAAGCACGTCGACTTCGTTCCCGGGTTCACCCGGGACGTGTCCGGGCTCGGGCACCATGGGACGGGGGATCTGGAGGTGCAGCTCCGCACGCTGAAGGACGTGGAGCGCGCACAGGATCTGTTCCGCGCGAGCTACGCGGCGGCGTGATCGCTCGGCGGCAGCTTGGCCGTGAGTGTCTCGCGTTTGGTCTGTGGTCGTCGGGTGGTGCCTTTCGATGTACGGGCAGGGCGTGGCGGTGGACTACTCATGGTGCGCGGGATGCCGGTTTGGCTAACCGGCATCCCGCGCTATGTTGCGCCGCTCTGACGGGCCGGGGTGGCGCAACCGCCGGGGTGGCCGGCGCGTGCGGAGACTCGACCGGCCCTCGCGGCCAGCTATCTGTGCTGGGCAGCGGGCGCTCGGCGGCCAGTGAACCGGCGGAGATGCTCAGCCCCACATCGCCGCCGACGGCCCCGTCACATGCAACCTGGCGAACACGGTCGCCCAGCAGCACGCACCGCGCCCCCACAGCATGGACGGTTCCGCGTCTGCTCCCTCCGGTCGGCGTCTCACCGCTCGCCCTCACGGGCGTGCCCGTCAGCGCGCGGGCCGTCCGCTTGCTGGGGCAGCACGATGAACGCCGTGCCCTGGGTCAGGTCAATGCTGGAGCGGGGCGGAGCGCCGTCGCTCTCGTCGTCCCGCCGCAGCAGTTCCACCTTCCGCTGCTCCAGCTCCACCGTCTTGTTTCCGTTCACGACCGCCGTGAACTCGTCGAAGGCGATGCTCGACAGCGACCGCCCCGTGCGCCTGCGGAACCACGGGATCAAGCCCAGCCCTGTGAACCAGCGCCACGCGCTCTCCACCAGCGCGAACAAGGCCAGCACAGACACGAACGCCGGGAACGACATGAGCAGAGCGGTCATGGACGGTCCCTCGTCGTCGACACAGTCGACGGTCGGGAGACGGCGGAAGAATCGATTGCCATGGGTTCACTGTTGTGGACCCGCCGCGCGCGGGGATCATGCGTCGGCATGATCCGCCTCCCCCACATGGAGGAGGCCCAGGCCCCCGTCCAGTTTCTTGGCCGGGCAGAAGGCCGACGGCTTCATCCTCCAGCTGGCCGACCCCTTCCTGACGGAGTGGATGGTCGAGGCGGTCCGGAAGGCCGCCGAGGAGGCCGGCCGCGACCCCGCCTCGATCACCGTCTGCGTCGCCGCGCCCGCGTACGTCGGCGACGACCTGGCCCACGCGCGCGACCAGTGCCGCTGGTTCGGCGGCATGGTCGGCAACCACGTCGCCGTCCTGGTGAGCCGCTACGGCGAGCACTCGGATCTGGCCTCCGAGGCCCTCACCGCGTACATCAAGGCCCGTGAGGGAAGCGGCGATCGACGCGTACGGCTCCGACGTCATCCCGGCGCTCAGGGGCTGATCATCCACAGCTCACGATTCCCCGGCCTCGGTGTCACCGGAGGACAGGGCCGCCCTTCTTCTGCGGTACACCACCACCCCGCACACCGTGAGGAGCAGGACGGCCACGGCGGACACCCCGAGCGCCGTCTGCTCGGCGAAGAGTCTTCTCAGCATCTCGAGCGCACCGAGCCCTGCGGTCGCGTAGATCAGCGCCCAGGCCGCTCCGCCCACGAACAGGGCGGGGAGGTAGCGCGGCAACGGCATGCGCATGCTGCCCGCGAGGAAGTTGGCGGCGGTCTGGAAACCGACGGTCAGGAAGGAGACGGCCACCACCGGCGCGCCCCACCGCTGGATCGCCCGCTCGGCGCGCCGGAACTTCGCCGAGGAGGTCCGCTCGGCGAACCTGCTGCGCCGGGCGCCGGCGCCGGCGAGCCACCCGACGGCGAACGTCCCTCCGGCGCGAAGCAGGACGATCACATACAGGGCTCCGGCCGTGAGCGCGATCCTAGCCACCACCGTCTCTCACCTGCGCCCCGCCTCTGTCCGTTCCGTCCTATGGGTTGCCACCTGCGGCACCGGAACCCGAACCTGCAGCCAAGCAAGGTCACCCTAACCGAACGCGCATGCGGGGGTACAGGGCACCACCCGAGGAATGACAAGCGGAAGGCGCTCCGGGCTGTGGGAGCCGACCAGGCGGGGGTATGCGGGCGGGCATGGGTGAGATCCTGATCGGTACATGTTCCTGGACGGACAAGGCACTTGTGGCCAGCGGGTGGTACCCGCCGGGGCGGCGGGACCCGGAGGGGCGGCTGCGGCACTACGCCGAGCACTTCCCCGTGGTGGAGGTCGACGCCACCTACTACGCACTGCCCAGCACGCGCAACAGTCTGCTGTGGGCCGAGCGCACCCCGCCCGGCTTCCGCTTCGACGTCAAGGCGTTCTCCCTCCTCACCGGCCACCCGACCCGCAGCGCCGCCCTGCCCGCCGACCTGCGCGACCGGCCCCTCACCGCCCGCGACCCCGGGCTCCTCGACGAGGTCTGGTACCGCTTCAGCGAAGCCCTCCGCCCGCTGCGGGACGCCGGCCGCCTCGGCACCCTGCTGTTCCAGTTCCCGCCCTGGTTCGCCCCCGGCGCGCGGGCCGAGGCCGCCCTCCGGTACACCCGGCGGCGCGCCGCCGACTGGCCCGTGGCCGTGGAGTTCCGGCACCCCGGCTGGTGGCGGGACGACCACCGGGCTCGTACCACCGCCCTGCTGAGGGAGCTGGACGCGGCCGCCGTGGCCGTGGACACGCCGCAGGGCCTGCCCACCTCGATACCGCCGGTCACCCCGGTCGCCTCACCCGAGCTGGCGGTGGTGCGCTTCCACGGGCGCAGCCCAGAGTGGGGCACGGGCACCAAGGAGGACCGCTTCCGCCATACCTACGCGGAGGACGAGCTGTGCGAGTGGCGGCCCCGCCTCCGCGCCCTGGCCGAGCGCGTCACGCACCTGCACGTCCTGTTCAACAACTGCTGCGCCGACGCCGCCGTACGATCCGCCGCGTCCATGCGGCGCATCTTGGACCCGTGCACACATCCGTCGGGCGTCTCCGGGTAGGAGAGCAGTACAGACAGACCTCAGGAGGAGCCATGTCCGGACTGATGGCACGCATCCAGCGCTTCACCCGCAGCCCGCAGGGCCGGCGGACCATCGCCTCGGCGCGCCGCGCCGCCGCCGACCCGCGCAACCGCACCCGGGCCCGCGGGCTGCTCGCTCGGCTCCGCGGGCGCCGCTGACGCGAATCCTCGCCCCGCCCTTCACGGGCAGCGCGCTGCTACTGTCCCCCTTTGCTTGATCGTTTGCAGAGCATGGGGGACTACGGCGACTCGCCTCAACTCCCCCGGGAGGTGAGGGAGTAGGGATGAAGGTCGGTAAGACGGCGATATCCGTCCTGGTGGCGAGCGCACTCCTGGGCGCCCTGTCCGGCTGCGGCCCGGACGGCGGCGGCGACGCGCACAAGGGCGGTGCGGGGGCTACGGGCAGTACGGGCGGTGCCGACGGCACGCCGCTGAAGAGCAAGATCGCCGCCCCGGCGGCTTTCGACAGCGCGAAGGGCTGGGAGGTCCAGGCCGCCTGGCTTCCGCCGGGTCAACCTTTCCCCTACGCGGTCGCGCCGAAGGCCGGAAAGGTCGCGTTTCTCGACAAGACGGAGCAGGGCTACGTCCTCAATGTGCGCGACGCGGTGTCCGGCAAGGTGCTGTCGACGAGCAAGCCGTGGCAGGCACCCAAGCTCACCGAAGAGCAGGCCGATGAGGAGTCCGGCAAGCTGGCGGTCCCGCAGATCGCCCTGGTCTCCGGTCAGGACCGTGAGTACTTCGCGGTGTGGGCGCGGGGCGAGACCCGGAAGGACGAGCTCCACGAGTACAAGGAGGCCGTCTCCGTGGCCTTCTACCCGGCCGACGCCTCGGGGCAGGGGGTGGCCCCGGTCGGTGCGGGGAACGCGGAGGCCCCGGACGGCGAGTTCGACCGGCCCGGCGTCTTCCCCGGGCCGGGGGGCCTGGTCGTCGCCTCGTACGGCGGTGACAGCATTCTGGTGTCCCCCGACGGCAAGGTCACCGACACCAGCGATGCGAAAGTCACCATCAACGGAAAGGCGGTCGACCCCGACTACCTGATGTCGTTCCCGGGCCCGAAGGGTCTGGTGACCAACGGCCCGGAGCGCACCGGGGCCGACGGCGGCTTCGGCGCCGACGGCGACTGGCAGAGCACGAAGGTGGCACCGCCCGGCGTCGAAGCGATCCGCAAGGAGGAGAGTGTGGGCTTCGGCATGACGGAGACGCCGAACGGCCGCATCGTGGGGGCCGCCGGCGACTACGTGATCGCCGACTGGCTCACGGCGGCGGACCGCATCTCCGCCGTCCACGACCTGTCGACCGGCGCGGTCCGCGCCACCGCCCCCTGCCGGACCAAGGCGACCGAGTACATGGCGGCGGTTCCCAGCCCGAAGAATCCGGCGGCGACGAAGCCGGCCCTGTCCCCCAACGGCCGCTTCCTGGTCACGGGCGGGAACGTCTTCGACCTGCAGACGGGCAAGGGCGTGTGCACCGACAGCGGGGAGGACGCCAAGAAGATCTCCCTCGCGTCCGTCGGCGACGACGGCACCGCCTACGGCACGGCGGGCGAGGACGCGCCACTGACCCCGGTCTCCGTCTCCGCCACCACGGGCGCCGCCACACCCCTGCCGGAGGAGACCGTCACGCCGAAGGCCATGGCCAAGGGCGCGGGCGTGTTCGTCACGCACGCCGGCGCGGACACCATGCGCCTGATCGTCCTCACGCTGAAGAGCTGAACCGGCGCTGCTCGGTCCCGGCCGCCCCGGCCTTGCCTTCCGTACGACACAGAGAGCAGCGCTCCCTGCCGTCCCAGTCCGTCCACCCGAAGACGCCCGGCGACAGGGAACGCCCCTCCAACTCGTCGCGCACCGCGACCCGGTAGTCCCACACCGACGCGATGTACGGGTGGTAGACGTCGTGGAAGCGCGGCTGGGACAGCAGGGCGCCCGCGGCGACGGCGCGCCGCAGGGCGCGCAGCTGCTCGAACATGGCCTGCCCGGCCCCGGCGACCGGCGCCGCGGCGTCGATGAACAGCCGCTCCCGCACCTCGTAGATGCGCGCGTCGGCGAGCGCGGCACGGCTCTCCGCCTCCCGGTCGAGGGAGGGATCCGGATCCTGGGCGAGTTCACGCAGCCGCGTGTGGGCGGTGCCCGCCGCGGAGATGAAGTCGATGTACACCTCGCGCCGCAGCGCGCCGAGTCCCCGTCCCTGCTCCTGCCGGGTCCGCAGCCGGTCGGCGAGCACCGTCCCCGCTATCGCGATGACCGCGCCCCCGAGCGTCGCCACCAACGTCAACCACTCCACCGAGCCCCCCCTGCTCCGCCCTGCCCCCTGTGGTGGCGGCACCGTAGCATCCACCGCCGACACCACCCCTGGCGCCCACCGTCCGCCCGGATGCGCGCGGGTGCGGGAGGCGCGATCATCGTCCCCAGGGCAGGCCGAGTCGGCCGGCCGGTCTCCACGTCTTCTTTGCGAGGGCCGTCATGGCGACTCACCACCACGTCGGCGCGGCACACCCCGGTGGTGCCGACGCCGTCGCCACCGCGCGGCTGTTGCGGGAGGCGGCCCTGGAGGTCTCGCGCAGCGCCACGGACATCCGGGGCGCCGCCGCCCGGGCGGGTGCCGTGCTCGCCGACCCCGGGTTCACCCGGTCGACCACCCTGCGGCATCCGCGGAGCGGCCTCGCGGCGCAGGGGGCACTCGTCCGGGCGCTGACCCGGTCGTCGGGCCTGGGGTTCGCGGTCGGGGCCGCGGGAGGGTGGCTGAAGCGGCTGGGCGGGGCGGGCACCGTCTGCGGTGGGGAGAGCCTGGCGAACCGGGTCGCCGTGACGTCGCTGCGGCTGCGCGCCGCCGCGGTGCTGGTGGAACACCCGGAGCTGCGGAGCGACCCCGGGATGCGGCGCCTGATGGACGCCGTCGCGGGTGACCGGGACGTGGAGGCGCTGCGCGCCCTGCGCGCGCTGATGAAGGACAAGGGCGCCGAGCGGGCCATGTCGACGCTGGCGCCGCTGTTCGCGGAACTCTCGGCGATCCGGGCCCTGCTCGACGAGAACCCCGCCAACGACGTCGTCGGCTGGCAGATCGCCACCGGCGAGGCGCTGCACGCCGATCCGTGGTTCGGCATCTCGGCGCGGCACCTGGCGGCCTTCGACGCCGGTGAGGGCGCGGCGGTTCCGGTGGAGCTGGACGAGGACGAGCGCCGGTCGCTCGCCGAGGAGGGCTCCTTCATGGGGTTCCTCCGCAACATCGACCTGCTCCGCACCGACGGCCGGGTGCTGCTCCAGGACGTGCGCGGCCCGGACGGAGTGGTGCGGCACGTGCTGCACGCCCCCGGCATGGCGCCGGGCCGGCCGCGCAACGACTCGCCCCAGGACTTCGTGGGGGCCTGGAGCAACCTCTTCGACCCCGAGTCGCCCTACACGCGCGGCATCCTGCTGGCCGTGGAGGAGTACGGGCTGCCCGCCGGCGCCGACCTCGCCCTCATCGGCCACAGCGAGGGCGGCATCGCCCTGATGAACCTGGCGCAGAACAGCGCCTTCTGCCGGCGGTTCCGGGTGACCCACGTGGTGGCGGTGGGCTCTCCCATCGACAACAAGCGGCCCGCGGACCCCCGTACGTGGGTGGCGAGCGTCACCAACCAGCACGACCTCGTCCCCACGCTCGACGGCCGGGGCGCGGGTTCGGGCGCGGTGTTCACGCCCCATCCGGACTGGTACGAGGTCGACTACACCGACCCCCACCACGAGTTCCCGCTGTGCCATTCGCTGGGCAGGTACATGGCCAACCTGGAGGAGGACCTGCCGGAGGCCCGCCGGGACATCGACGAGGCGCTCGCGCCGTACCGGGGGCCGGTGGTGCGCTCGCAGGTCTACCAGCTGAAGGACCGGGCCAACCCGCCGCAGGGCTACCCCCTGATGGCGGTGCCGGTCACCCCGGCGGTCACCGCCGCGGGCCCGGTGGAGACCCCGGTGCGGTACTACGACTCGACGGCCGTGGTGGCGTTCTTCGCCGTGGACCCCGGCAGGGCGGCGGGCCTGCTGGCCGACACCGCCTGGATGAGCCCCAGCCGCATGGGCCGGCGCGTCCTGGTGGCGCTCTCCGCGTACGAGCACCGCTGCGTGAGCCTCGGCCCGTACAACGAGCTGAGCCTGGCGGTCCTGGTGAACGACCTGTGGCGGCCCCGGGGCCACGACGTGCTGCGCGAGCTGCTGCGCCGGGCGGACACGCGCCGCACGGGGCGGCAGGTCACGGCCGTGGCCGTCACCACCGCGGAGGCGGAGGCCGCCGGCCGGGAGCTGTGGGGCCAGCCGGCCACGCGCGCCCTGGTCGATGTCCGGCTGACCGGCAACCGGCTGCACGCCGCCCTGACCGGGCCGGAAGGGCCCGGCGGGACCGCGGCGGAGCCACTGGTCCGGCTGGCGGGGGACCTCGGCCCGTACGTACCGGCTCCGCACATGGACGCGGTGCTCTACGGGCGTACGAAGGAGGCGACCTTGCGGTCGCTGGTGCACTGCGCGGGACGCCAGCGCTTCCACGCGGCGCCGCGCGTGCGGCTGCGCTGCGCGCCGGGGACGGCGGCGGACGGGAGCGAGGAGCCGCTCGTACGGCAGCTGCGGGCCCTGGGGCTGGACGGGGCCCGGCCGCTGTGTGTGCTGAGCGCACCGCAGTACCAGGCGCGGCGCGGTTCCGGAGCGGCGCTGCCGCGCTGAGGAAGACAGCGCGGCGGTACGAGGACGGGACGAGGACAGGACGACGACGTGACGAGGGAAGCGAGGGAGCCGGTGGCCGTGCAAGCCGTACGCCGAGACGAGGAACCGGTCGCGTACGAGGCCCGGTTGCGGGCCGAGGCGGAACGTCTCGCCGACGCCGGGGCCCGGCTGCTGGAGCAGGCGGCCGCGCTGGAGGGGCGGCCCGGCGTGCCCGACTGGTGCGTGCCGACCCTCCACCGGCAGGCGGCGTGCTGCCGCCGGGCCGCCGACGACCTGGCCGCGGCCGCGGCGCTCGTCGGCAGGCACGCAGACCGCTGCGCGGGCGCCCGGGCCGGCGCCGGGCCGGTGGCGCGCCGCCGCCCGAGGTGACGGCCCGCCGCTTCGGCCCGCTTCGGCCCGCGGCACCGCGCGGCTCAGGGCGCGCGCAGCACGAGCGCGGTGTTCTGGCCACCGAAGCCGAACGACGTGCTCAGCGCCGTGCGCATGCGCACCACCCGGGGCGCGCCGGTGACCACGTCCAGTTCGGCCCCCGCCTCCTGACGGCGCAGGTTGGCCGTCGGCGGGATGGTGCGGTGCTGGAGGGTCAGCACCGTCAGCGCCGCCTCGATGGCGCCCGCGGCGCCGAGGGCGTGCCCGATGACGCTCTTGTTCGCCGTCACCGGCGGGTCGTGCGGGAAGAGCCGGCGCAGCATGCGCGCCTCGGTGAGGTCGTTGAGCGGGGTGGAGGTGGCGTGCGCGTTGACGTGGTCGATGTCGTCGGGCGTACAGTCCGCGTCCCGCAGCGCCGCCAGTACCGCCGCCTGGGCGCCACGGGCCTCGGGGTGCGGCGCGGCCGGATGGTGGGCGTCGGCGGTGGCTCCGTACCCCGCGAGGTAGCCGCGCACGCGGGCGCCGCGCCGGTGGGCGTCCTCGGGGCGTTCGAGGACCATCACGGCGGCCCCTTCCCCCGGTACGAAGCCGTCGCGTTCGACGTCGAAGGGCCGGGACGCGGTGGCCGGGTCGGACCGCCGGGACGACATGGCCCGCATCTGGCCGAAGCAGGTGGTCGTCATCCGGCTGCGGGCGGACTCGCTGCCGCCGGCCAGCACGATGTCGCAGCGCCCCGCCCTCAGCAGGTCCAGCGCCGTCCCCAGGGCCGTCGCCCCGGACGCGCAGGCGCTGCTGGTGGTGAAGTTGACGCCGTGCGCCCCGAGGTCGAGGGCGACCTCGGCCGCCGCCATGCTGGGCACACTGCGGGTGACCTGGTACGGGGAGACGCGGTCGGCCCGGTCCTCGCGCAGCAGCCGGAAGGGCTCCTCGTACGAGTGCAGGCTGTTGCTGCCCACGCCGAGGACGACGGCGACGCGGTCGCGGTGCCACGCACCTGGGTCCAGGCCGGCGTCGCCCACCGCCTGGCGCGCGGCGACCACCGCCATCTGGGCGTACGGGTCCAGGCGCCGTGCCGTGGTGTGGCCGAGCCGGGAGCGGGCCTGGAAGTCGGGGACCGCGCAGGAGAAGTCGGTCCGCAGCCCGGCGAGGACGGGGTCGGGGCGGGCCACCGACACGCCGCGCAGCAGGGTGGCCCATGAGGTGCCGGCGCAGGTCCCGGCGGGTGACAGCAGACCGATGCCGGTGACGGCGACGTCACGTGTGCGCGCGTGCGCGTGCAACGGAGGACCTCCGGAACGCCAGAAGGGGCACGGCCCACGCGCGGGCGGCGCGGGGCGGTGGAAGACGGTCCTTGCCTACCACCGCGGCGCCCCGCCGGGGTCACCCCATGATCGCGACACACGCGAAGAGGGCGCCGTTCACTCCCACGTGGGTCACAGCCGGCGTGCGGCGAGCCGTTCCCGGTCGGGCCAGCGCACGTCGTGGGCCCACCCCCGGCGCTCGAAGAGCCGGATGAGGGCGGCCGTCGCGTCGGGCTGTCCGGGCAGCGCGCCGTGGCGGGCGCTGGTCGGCTCGGCGTGGTGCAGGTTGTGCCAGCCCTCGCCGAAGGTCAGCAGCGCCACCCAGCGGACGTCGCGCGACTGGTCGCGGCTGCGGTAGTGCTGGGGTCCGAAGGCGTGGGCGACGGAGTTGACCGACCAGGTGACGTGGTGGACGACCGCGTAGCGCACCAGGCTGCCCCAGAAGAAGGCGGTGGCGGCGCCGTACCAGGACATCGTCCACAACCCGCCGATCAGCGGCGGCAGCGCGAACGAGGCGGTCACGGTGGCCCAGTACCAGCGGTCCAGCCGGCTGATGTCGGGGTCGCTCAGGATGTCGGGGGCGTAGTGGGCGAGGTCCGCGCGCCTCCGGCGGGCGAACCAGCCGATCTGCGCGTGCCACAGGCCCTTCAGCAGAGCGCGGCGTCCCGTGCCGAACGCCCACGGCGAGTGGGGGTCGCCCGGGCGGTCGGAGAACTGGTGGTGGCGGCGGTGCTCGGCGACCCACAGCGCGACCGGGCCCTCCATCGCCATGCCGCCGGCCAGCGCCAGGACGATGCGCAGCGGCCGCTTGGCCTTGAAGGACTGGTGGGTGAAGTGCCGGTGGTAGCCGGTCGAGATGCCCGCGATCGAGATCACGTACATGACGAGCGCGAGCGTCACGTCGAGGACGCCGACCCCCCACCCCCAGGCGACGGGCAGAGCCGCGGCGAGCACCACGAAGGGCAGCACGATGATGCCCACCAGATAGCCGGTGTACTCCGCCCCGGTGACCGGGACGGTGCCCGCCGGGACCCCCGCGGAAGGCCCGTCCGCCGCCGGCGCGGGGTGCGGCCCCGGGGGTTCGCCTGTTCCCAGCATGGTGGGGGCCTCCTGTCGTCGCCGGGTGCGGTCCGGGTCCATGCTGCGGTGCCACCGGGGGAGGAGGCCGACGGCACGCGGTCGCACCCGTGTGCCACGCGCATATTCACACCAGTGACGCGGCCGCGGTGCGGCCCGGGCGACTCCGTGCCGTAATGAGGGGGAACCCCCCGGCGACCGCGTGTCCGCGTCGCCCTGCCACGTCTGGGTGGAGCCATGGACTTTCTCGCGGCGTACGACGCGATCCCGCAGAGCGACGCCGCCCGGCGCGTGGCGCTGCTGCGGCAGCACATGAAGACCGGCGGACCGGCCATGCTGCGCGAACTGCGCACCGAGCGGCCGGTGTTCGCCACGCCGGTGGGCGTCTTCGTCACCCGGATGCCCGACGTGGTCGAGGTGTTGTCGACGCCCGACGTCTTCACCGTCGGCGTGTACGGCCCGGTCCTGGAGGAGGCGCTGCACGGGCCGTTCATGCTGGCCCGGGACGGCGCCGACCTCCACTGGCACGACCGCGCGCACGCCCAGCTGATGCTGCCCGCGGAGGACTTCCTCCCGGTGCGCCGGCTCACCGCGCGGCTCGCCGACGACGCCCTGGACCGGGCCATCGCGACGGCCCGCGCCGCGGGGCGTACGACGTTCGACTACGTCCAGGAGTTCGCCGCCCCCGTCGCGGCACGGGTGGCCCGGGAGTACCTGGGCTTCACGGACGTGCCCGAGGAGGCGCTGCACAGCCTCTCGCAGCGGGTCCAGCGCGCGGTCTTCGTCAACCAGGACCGGGACCCCGAGGCGCACGCCGCCGGGGTGGCGGCCGGGAAGGAACTGCACGACCTCGTGGCCGGTGTGATCCGCCGCCGGGCCGCCGCGGCGTCGTCACCGGGCGCCGACGACGTGCCGGACGACGTCCTCGGCCGCATGCTGCGCACGGTCCTGCCGCCCGGGACGGGCCGGCCGCTGGACGAGGAGCGCGTCAACCACCAGCTCGTCGGCTATCTGATCGGCTTCCAGCAGAACGCCGCCCAGTGCGCAGCGACCGCGCTCAAGGAGCTGGCGACCCGCCCCGAGGAGCTCGCCCGCGCCGAGCGGCTGGCCGCCGAGGACGACGACACCGCGCCCTTCGACGGCTACGTCTGGGAGGCGCTGCGCTTCCACCCCTTCGTGCCGTCGACACCCCGGCTCTGCGTGCGCGAGCACGTGCTGGCCGCCGGGACACCGCGCGAGACCCGCCTCACGCCCGGCACCGTGGTGCACGCGCACATGGCGTCGGCGATGTTCGACGAGACGGTCGTCGAGGAACCGTACGCCTTCCGGCCGGACCGGACGCCCGTGCACAACATGGTGCTCGGCCACGGGGCGCACGCGTGCGTGGGCAAGTACCCGGCCCGGGCGATCGTCCCCGAGATGGTGCGGCGGGTGCTCCTGCGCCCGGGTGTCAGGCCGCTGCCCGGTGCCGAACGCGCCCTGGACCACGCGGGCACGCCCTATCCGCAGCACTACACCGTGACGGCGGGCGCCGGGGCACCGTCCTGACCGTGGCCCGGGCACCGTCCTGACCGTGCGGGCGTCACCGGCCGCCGACCAGAGAGCAGGCACCAGATGACCACCACCCCACGCCGGATCCAGGCGGCGGACGAAGACGGCCGCGACCCCTCCCGGGACGGGCTGCGCAACCGCGTCGAGGCGTACGTCCTCACCCACTACGCGCCGCTGTGGCGGGCCGTGCAGGGCAACCGGTGGCTGCACCGGAAGACCAACGCCCTGCTGACGGACCTCGCCGTCCTGAAGGCCCCGCCACGCCCCAACCCGTTGAGCACCATGGCGCCGTACACGTCGTGGCCCTCGCTCACGGACCGGTCGTACGTCGGCCGGCACCTGCCCCCGGACACCGCGCCGCACCCCGGGCGCCCGGCCCCGGAGCGGGCGGCCGAGCTCTTCCGCCGCGAAGGGCCCGGACGGATGTG
The DNA here is from genome assembly GCF_044765045.1 of Streptomyces sp. NPDC093546. Taxonomy (NCBI): domain Bacteria; kingdom Bacillati; phylum Actinomycetota; class Actinomycetes; order Kitasatosporales; family Streptomycetaceae; genus Streptomyces; species Streptomyces sp. NPDC093546. Next base: position 13,831 of record NZ_JBIWJG010000020.1, read on the forward strand.
CGCGCGGTCGACGGCCCTGCTCCCCGCCTTCGCCCAGTGGTTCACCGACGGCTTCCTGCGCGGGCACGGGCAGGGCGGCGATCCGCGGCGCACCGACTCGCCGCACACCATCGACCTGGTGCAGCTGTACGGCGCCGGCGAGGAGGTCACGGCGTGCCTGCGCGAATTCGAGGGCGGGCGGCTGAAGAGCCGGACGGTCGGCGGGGGAGAGTTCCCGCCGCTGCTGTGCGACCGGGGGCGGATCAGGACGGAGTTCGAGCGGCTCAAGCCGGTCCGGTGGGACGACGTGCCCGAGCCGCTGCGCGACACGGTCTTCGCGACCGGCGGGGACAGGGCGCACGCCCACATCGGCCCGATGCTCGTCAACGTGCTGTTCCTGCGCGAGCACAACCGGATCGCCGGCCTCCTGTCCCGCGCGTACCCGGCGTGGGACGACGAGCGGGTCTTCCAGACCACCCGCAACATCCTGGTGGTGATGACGATCCGGCTGGTCCTGGAGGAGTACATCAACCACCTGACCCCGTTCCACTTCCGCTTCATCCTCGACCCGATGCGCACGGTCCGGTCGAGCTGGCACCGGGAGAACTGGTCGACCATCGAGTTCAGCCTGGTCTACCGCTGGCACAGCCTCATCCCCTCGACCTACCGCATCGCGGGCCGCGACGTCCCGCTGATGCACACGCTCGCCAACGGCCGCATCATCGAGGAGCGGGGCATGGGCCCGCTCTTCGACGACCTCTCCCGCCAGCCGGCCGGGCGCATGAGCCTCTTCAACACCGACCCCCTCCTGCTGCCGATCGAGGCCCGCAGCGTGGAGATCGGCCGTGAGCTGCACGTGGCCTCGTACAACGACTACCGGGAGCACTTCGGCTTCCCCCGCGCGACCGACCTGCGCCAGGTGTCGGGCGACCCGGTCGTGCGCGAGGCACTGCACGACCTGTACGGCGGCGTCGACGAACTGGACCTGTACGTCGGCCTCTTCGCCGAGGACGCCCGGCACGGCAGTCTCTTCGGCAACCTGCTCGGACGCGTCATCGGCATCGACTCCTTCTCCGAGGCCCTCACCAACCCGCTGCTGTCACCGCGGCTGTTCACCCCGGCGACCTTCTCCGCGGAGGGGCTGGAGATCCTGCGCCGCACCCGCTCGCTCTCCGATGTGGTCCACCGCAACATTCCGGAGGACGACGGCCGGTACCTGGTGTCCCTCGGCACCAAGCACACCGCCCGGAACGGTGCCGCCGAGGACCGCGTCCGCCCGGCCGCCCGGCGTCAACGCGTACGCGTGGCCGGCTGAAACACCCCCGCGCATCGGTCCGCTCGGGGATGCGGAACGATGACCGCATGAACGCACAACGGGGAAGCACCGAAGAAGAATCCGTCGCGGGACTCGCCCGGCGACTCGTCGCGGCGGACACCGGCGGCTGGACGCCCGATGGGGTGAGGGCCTTGGCGGCCGAGCTCGGCTGGGCCTGGGAGGGCACACCGGAGAAGCCGGTCCTGACCACCGGCCGGGCCGCGGGCAACGCCCGCCTGCGCCCGGTCGGCAGGTTCGAGGAGCCGTACACCGACGGGGAGTCGTACGTGGAGCTCGCGGTCCCCGTGGCGACCGCCTCTTCCGACGCCGCGGCGCAGGCCGCCGCCTTCCGCGCCGTCCGGGAGGAGGTGACCGCGGCGCTGGGCAAGCCGTCCATCGTGGGCTCGCACGGCGACCTGGGCCCCTTCTACGACAGCGGGCCGATCTGGGGTGCGCCCTTCCTGCGCTGGCGCGGCAGGCCCGACACCCTGGAGCTGCGCGCCGGGAAGTCGGGGCCGGAGCTGGTCCTGCAGCCCACCGACCCGGCGGAGAACTGGTTCTGGCGTCAGGGCCACGGCGAGGAGCACGCGATCAGCGGCTACTTCGGCAGCACCCGGAGCCCGGCCAACTCCGGTCTCGGCTACCCCGGCGGCTGGCGCGCCCGCAGCTGGGAGACCGTCATCCGGTCGCTGGACGACTTCCTGGGGGCCCTGCCCGCCGAGACCACCGCCCTCGGCATCAGGATCGCGATGCCGATCTACGGAAGCACCGACCGCGGCGCACCCCTCCTCTTCGACGTGGCATGCGGCGACCGGCTGACGATCGGCTGCTTCGCCCCGGACGACGTCGATCCGGCCGCCCTCGGCTGGGGCACGGTGTCCGAGCACCCGAACACGGCGTCGCTGTACGACGATGACGACCCGGTGTGGCGTGTGGACGCGGGCGGCCCCGGGGAACCGAAGGGCCGCGCGCTCGCGGAGATGCTCGTGGCGACGGCCAGGGCGGTGGGTGTGAGCGAACCCACCGACCTGGTCGTCGGCGGCGAGGCCGAGTACGTGGACGGCTACGACGTCAGGTACTACGGGCTGGGCCTGCCGACCGGCTGACGCCCACCGCCGTGTCCGCCGGAGCGGGTTCCCGCGAGGGAAGGCCCCGCTCCGGCGGCGAGCGGGGTCAGCGTGCCGTCATCGCCGGGACCCCCGGAGGCACCGGAAGCGGAAGCCGCGTGCGGGCCGGTTGGTCGGAGGCGGCCGGCGTGCGGCAGGTGAGGTCCTTCGCCGGGAGCCTGCCGGTGGTCAGGTAGGCCGTGGCGGTCTTGTCGGCGCAGGACTTGGTGCCGTAGACGCCGTGGCCCTCTCCGCCCAGGACCGTCACCATGCGCGCGCCCTTCATGGCCTTGCGCAGGCCCTGGCCGCTGACCAGCGGCGTCTGGGAGTCCCACTCGTTCTGCAGGATCAGCGCGCCGACCTTGTTGTTCACCGTGGTGGCGGGCTCACTGCCGTGCTTCCAGAACGCGCACGGCATGATGTTCGACGCGAAGTCGCCGTACAGCGGGTACCTGGCCTTGTCGCGGATCGCGTCGCGGCGGTACTGCTCGGGGTCGCGCGGCCAGGCCCGGGTGTCGGCGCACACGACGGCCCAGAAGGCCGCGTCGCCGTTGTCCGACGGCACGTCGGCCCGGGCGAACGACGGCGGAGCGGGGCGCGCGGGGCGCGGCGACGAGCCGCTGTCCCGGGACGGGGCGGCCTTCTGGCCCGAGGCGGCCTTCTTCAGCTCGGCGACCCGCTCGGCGGCGCTCTGCACGTAGAAGAAGACGGCCCGCTCGGCGCGGATGTCGTCGCCGGTCATGGGCGTCCCGTCGACGTCGATGGGCTTGCGGTCGGCCCGGGCGACCAGGTCCCAGTACGCCTTGCGGACCTTCGCCGGGGTGTCGCCCAGCCCGTACGTCTCGTGGCGCTGGGCGGTCCACTCGGTCCAGCGCGTGAACGCGGGCTCGGCGCCCTCGGCCCACACCTGGATCATGCCCCGCCAGGCGCGCTGGGGGTCGACGGCGCTGTCCAGCACGAACCGGTCCGCCCGCTGCGGGAACATCTGCGTGTAGACGGCTCCGAGGTACGTTCCGTAGGAGTACCCGAGGTACGAGATCTTCTTCTCGCCGAGCACACCGCGGATGACGTCCATGTCGCGTGCCGTGTTGCGGGTGGTGAGGTGGGGCAGGGCCGCGCCGCCCTTGGCCCGGCACTTGTCGGCGACCGTGCGCGCCCACTTCACGTCCTTGGCGAACGTCGCCGCCTTGTACGGGCGCATCCAGTTGAGCTCGTCGTCCGCGAGGCCGCAGCCGACCGGGGTGCTCCGGCCGACGCCGCGCGGGTCGAAGCCGATGAGGTCGTACTGCTTCTTCACGGCCGCGGGCAGCTCGGGCCCCAGGTACAGGGGCATGTCCAGCCCCGACCCGCCCGGGCCTCCGGGGTTGAGCAGGAGCACGCCGCGGCGTTCACTGGCGCTGCTCGCCTTCAGCCGCGACACCGCGATGTCGATCTGCTTGCCGCCGGGGCGGCTGTAGTCGAGCGGCACCTTGAGGGTCGCGCACTGGAAGGCGGCGGGGCTCTCGGGGTCGCACCGCTTCCACTGCGGCTTCTGCTGCAGGTACCGCTGCAGCGGGTCCGCGGTGGCGGGACGGGAAGGCGCCGAAGGGGCGGCGGACGCGGTGGCGGGCGCGAGGGCCGGGATCAGGGTCGCGACGGCGCCCACGGCCAGAAGAGGGGCTATTCGTCTGCTTCGCACAATGATGCCGTTCCTTGTGAAGGAGGCGATTGGGACCCACCCACCCTCTCGGAAACGGGAGTTGGGCGAATCCGCCGCCGGACCCCTTGCGCCTCCGACCGCAGGAGTAGAGAGCGGCCCGACGAATGGTCCCCCCGGCGGAGAACGCGATCTGCCGTTTTCCCGTCCGGGGTACGGGGACGCGGTCCCATGTGGACGACTGAGCGAGGGGGCTGAGCACCACATGCAGCACGATCCGGCCTGTCACCGCATGACACCTCGTCAGCTCGGGGCAAGCCGCGGCCCTGCCGGCCGTCAACGGGCTGTTGGTGGTGGTGTGGAACGTGGACACGGTCTCCGAGCGTCAGGCCCGCATCCCGGACGCGCTCACCGGCCGGGTCACTGCCGCCTACCACGTCCTCGCCTGGGGGAGCATGCCGCTCAGGGGGCTCCTGGGCGGCGCGTTGGCCTCCGCCCTCGGGCTGCGCTCGGCCGCCTTGCCGGCAGCCCTGCTGCTCGCTTCGGCCGCCGCGCGGACACCTGGCCGACCGACCGGCTGACAGCCTTACTTACCCTCCAGTACGCTCCGGCCATGTCCACCCCCGCCATAGCTGGACTCGCCGACTCCGTACGCGTGCTGACGGAGGGTCAGGTCACCTCCGCCGCCCTCGTCCGGGCCTCCCTCGACCGGATCGAGGCCACCCGGTCCACGGTGAACGCCTTCCGCCTCGTACGCGACACCGAGGCCGTCCTCGCGGAGGCCGAGGAGGCCGACCGCCGCCTGGCGGCGGGGGAGCGGGCCCCGCTGCTCGGCGTACCGGTGGCCGTCAAGGACGACACCGACGTCGCCGGACTCCCCACCGCCTTCGGGTGCCGAGGCGACCTCCCGGCGGCGAGCGCCGACGGGGAGGCCGTGCGGCGGCTGCGCGCCGCGGGCGCCGTCATCGTCGGCAAGACCAACACCTGCGAGCTGGGCCAGTGGGCCTTCACCGAGGGCCCCGCCTTCGGCGCCACCCGCAACCCCTGGCACACCGGCCACACGCCCGGCGGCTCGTCCGGCGGCTCGGCGGCCGCCGTCGCCGCCGGGCTGGTCCCCGCCGCGCTCGGCTCCGACGGCGCCGGGTCCATCCGCATACCCGCCGCCTGGACGCACCTGGTCGGCATCAAACCGCAGCGCGGCCGCGTCTCGGTGCACCCGTACAACGACTGCTTCGAGGGCCTGACCGTGAACGGCCCCCTCGCCCGTACGGTCGCCGACGCCGCGCTGCTCCTCGACGCCGTCTCGGGCGCGCACCCCTCCGAGCGCCACCAACCGGCAGCCATCGACGCCTCCGCCGCCGCCCGCCGTGAGCCCGGGCGGCTCCGCATCGCGCTCGCGTGGCGCTCCGCGTTCACCGCCACCCGCAACCCCCTCCACCCCGACATACGCCGCGCCGTCACCGACCTCGCAGAGGCCCTCGCCCGCCTGGGCCACACCGTCGAGGAGGCCCGCCCCCGCTACGGCCTGATCGGGCTGAGCTTCCTGCCGCGCGCCACCGCGGGCATCGCCGCGTACGCCGACCGCCACCCGGACCCGGCCCTACTGGACCCGCGCACCCGCGGCGCCACTCGCACCGGCCACCGCCTCGGCGGCCGCGCCCTGCGCACCGCCCGGTCCCTCGAGCCCCGCCAGCACCGCCGGATCGGGGCCCTCTTCGCCACGTACGACGTCCTCCTGACGCCCACCACCGCCGCGCCGCCGCCCCCTGTCGGCACCTTCGACGGCCTGTCCGCCTGGCGCACCGACCTCACCATGGCGGCGGCCTGCCCGTACGCCTGGCCCTGGAACGTCCTCGGCTGGCCCGGGGTGAACGTCCCCGCAGGCTTCACGATGGACGGCCTCCCGGTCGGCGCCCAACTCCTCGGCCCGGCCGGCAGCGAGGAGCGCCTCATCTCGCTCGCCGCGCAGCTGGAGGCCGACCGCCGCTGGGACCTCCACCGCCCGGCCCTTTAGGCACGTCTAGGGAACGCGTGCCGTCCACTCCGGAGAGGAGAACTTCGTCTCCGCCAGCTCCCTCGCCCGCGCCATCTCCTCGGCCGTGACCGTGCCGTCCGTCAGCCCGTACCGCTCGCGGAAGGATCCGATCATCCGCTGGACGACCGTGGCGCGCGGCAGGCCGGTCTGGCGGCGCAGCGGGTCCACGCGCTTCTTCGCGCTCGTCGTGCCCTTGTCGGAGAGCTTCTCGCGGCCGATGCGCAGCACCTCCGTCATCTTCTCCGCGTCGATGTCGTACGACATCGTCACGTGGTGCAGCACCGCGCCCTCGCCGCCGACGATCCGCTTCTGCGCCGCACCCGCGATCTTGCCCGCCTCCGTGGCGATGTCGTTGAGCGGCTGGTACCAGGCCTTGATGCCCATGTCGCCGAGCGCGCCCAGCACCCAGTCGTCGAGGTAGGCGTAGCTGTCCGTGAAGGACAACCCCTTGACCAGGGCCTCGGGGACGGAGAGCGAGTACGTGATGGTGTTGCCCGGCTCGATGAACATCGCGCCGCCGCCGCTGATGCGGCGCACCACCGTGATGCCGTGCCGCTCGGCCGCCTCGGCGTCGACCTCGTTGCGCAGCGACTGGAAGCTGCCGATCACCACGGCCGGCGCGTCCCACTCCCACACCCGCAGCGTCGGCGGGCGGCGCCCGGCCGCGACCTCGGCGGTCAGCACCTCGTCCAGCGCCATGTGCAACGCGGGCGGCTGCGGCCCGTCGCGCACCAGCTGCCAGTCGTAGTCGGTCCAGTCCGTGGCGTGCGCGAGGGCCCGCCGCACGGCGACGCCGACGCCCTCGCTGGTCAGCCCGAACATCTCCGTCCCCGGCGGCAGCGCCGCGTCGATGCGCGCCGCGAGCCCGGAGGCGTCGGTGTCGGCGGGGGCGCCCTCCAGGGCCCGGTCGATGGCGTCCAGCGCGTCGTCGGGCTCCAGGAAGAAGTCCCCGGCGACCCGCACCCGCCGCAGGACGCCGTCCTCGGCGTCCAGATCGACCGTGATCAGCTTGCCGCCGGGGACCTTGTACTCACCGTGCACCGTGCGCCCTTCCTGCCGGGGCTCCCACGGTATCCGGGCCTACCGGACCGCTGGGGTCCCAGCCGTTCGCCGGGGTCGACGGGTTCCCCGCCCGGCGCCGGTCACGCACCCAGCTCCCCGGCCATGGTCCGCAGGGTCGCCGCCAGCTCCCGCACCCGGTCGTCGGACGGCGACGGCGTGCCGAGCCGGTCCACCAGGTCGCCGCGCGTCAGGAGCACGGCCGCTCCGTCGTACCGCGCGGAGGCGAGCCGGTCCGGGGGGACCACATGCGCCCGCCCCTCCAGCAGGACGAGCGCGGCGCCGTCGTCGGGCAGTGCGAGCAGCTCGCGTACATGGCTCTCGTCGATCATCCGGGCATCCCCTTTCCGCTTTTCGTCCGGACGCGGACCCGGGTACCCGATCGGTACGGGACCGATCCGTACGGCATGGATCCCTCCTGGCCGGATCCGTGCGAACCCCCTCGACCCGCACCCGAAAGCGCGTACGATCCGGCCATGTTCACCACGCGGCCCACCCTCCAGGGCACCTTCGGCATGGTGTCCTCCACCCACTGGCTCGCCTCCCAGACCGCGATGGCCGTCCTGGAGGACGGCGGCAACGCCTTCGACGCCGCCGTCGCCGCCGGGTTCGTCCTCCACGTCGTGGAGCCGCACATGAACGGCCCGGCCGGAGAGGTGCCCGTCATCCTCGCGCCCGCCGGCGGGGACGTACGGGTGCTGTGCGGTCAGGGACCGGCCCCCGCGGGGGCGACCGTCGCGCACTACCGGTCCCTCGGGCTCGACCTGGTGCCCGGCACCGGGCCGCTCGCCGCCGCCGTACCGGGGGCCTTCGACGCGTGGATGCTGCTGCTGCGGGACCACGGCACCGCGTCCCTCGCCCAGGTGCTGCGGTACGCCATCGGGTACGCCGAGGGCGGGCACGTGCCCGTGGCGGCCGTCGGCGACACCGTCGAGACCGTGCGCGAGCTGTTCGAGACCGAGTGGACCTCCTCCGCCGAGGTCTACCTGGCGGACGGGAAGGCCCCTGCCCCCGGTGCCCTCTTCCGCAACCCCGCCCTCGCGCGCACCTGGCGCCGCCTGATCGAGGAGGCGACGGCCGCCGCCGGGGACGACCGGGTCGGGCAGATCGAGGAAGCCCGGCGCGTCTGGCGCACCGGCTTCATCGCGGAGGCGTTCGTACGCCAGGCCGCCCGCCCCACCATGGACACCAGCGGCACCCGCCACACCGGCACCCTCACCGCCGCGGACCTGGCGGGCTGGTCGGCGACGTACGAGGACCCCGTCACGTACGACTGGAACGGCTGGACCCTCTGCAAGGCGGGCGGCTGGAGCCAGGGCCCCGTCCTCCTCCAGCAGCTCGCCCTGCTGCCGGACGCGCTGCCCCCGTACGGCTCCGCCGACTACGTCCACCTGCTGGTCGAGGTCTGCAAGCTCGCCATGGCGGACCGGGAGGCCTGGTACGGCGACGCCGCCGACGTCCCGCTCGACGCCCTGCTCTCCACCGCGTACAACGCCGAACGGCGCGCGCTCATCGGCGCCAAGGCGTCGTACGAGCTGCGCCCGGGCCGGCCCGGCGGGCGTACACCGCTGCTCAGCGCCCACGCGGCCGGGGCGGGCGCCGCCGCGGTGCCGGCCGGCTCCGGTGACGTCGTGGCCCCAGGCGCCGGTGAGCCGACCGTCGCGCGCAGCGGCGCCACGCGCGGCGACACCTGCCACCTCGACGTCGTGGACCGCTGGGGCAACATGGTGGCCGCCACGCCGAGCGGCGGCTGGCTCCAGTCCAACCCCGTCGTGCCCGAACTGGGCTTCCCGCTGGGCACCCGGCTCCAGATGGCCTGGCTGGACCCCGGGCTGCCCAACTCGCTGACGCCCGGCCGCCGCCCGCGCACCACGCTGACGCCGTCGCTGGCCCTGCGGGACGGCGTTCCGGTGATGGCGTTCGGCACGCCGGGCGGCGACCAGCAGGACCAGTGGCAGCTGCACTTCTGGCTCGCCGTCACCCACGGCGGTCTCGGCCTCCAGGCCGCCATCGACGCGCCGAACTGGCACAACGACGCCTTTCCCAGCTCCTTCTTCCCGCGCGCCATGCGGCCGGGCTCGGTCACCGTCGAGTCGCGCATGGACCCGGCGGTGGTCGAGGAGCTGCGGCGGCGGGGCCACGAGGTGACGGTCGGCGGGCCCTGGAGCGAGGGACGGCTGTGCGCGGTCGCCCGCGACCCGCGCACCGGGATCCTCTCGGCGGCGGCGAACCCGCGCGGCATGCAGGGGTACGCGGTCGGCCGCTGAGGCCGTCCGGCCAAGGGTCGCCGGTGCCGGTCGCCGACGACGCGGTGCCAGTCGCCGACGACGTCCGCCGCCGGTTCAGTCGCCCGTTGTCAGTGGTCCGTGATTGGCTGGACGCATGATCGATGAGCTTCTCGACGGTTCCGGTTCCCTGTCCTCGCGGGTCGAGGAGGCGGTGCGCGCGGCGGCCGCCGCCGAGATCATGCCGCGCTGGCGGCAGCTCGCCACGCACGAGATCCTCGAGAAGAGCGGCCCGCACGATCTCGTGACCGTCGCCGACCGGGCCGCCGAGGCCCACCTGACCGCCGCGCTCACCGCGCTGCTGCCGGGCTCGGTGGTGGTCGGCGAGGAGGCGGTCCACGCCGACCCGACCGTGTACGAAGCGCTGCGCGGCGACGCGCCCGTGTGGATCGTCGACCCGGTCGACGGGACCCGCCAGTTCGTGCACGGCGAGCCCGGCTTCTGCACGCTCGTCGCGCTCGCCCGCCACGGCGAGCTGCTGGGGGGCTGGACGTACGCCCCGGTCGCGGACGAGATGGCCGTCGCGGTGCGCGGGCGCGGCGCGCGGCTGAACGGCACCCCGATACGGTCCGGCTCGCCCCTGCCCGGCGAGGTGCTGGAGGTGGCGACGTCCCACCCCGACTACACCACGCCGGACCAGAAGGCCGCCCTGCTGCGCCTCGCCACGGAAGGCGTCCACCCCGTGCCGTGCGGCTCCGCCGGCCTGGCGTACCTGGACATCGCCCGGGGCGTGACCGACGCGCTCGCGTTCACCTGGGAGTACGCCTGGGACCACGCGGCGGGCCTGCTGCTGGTCGAGGAGGCGGGCGGCGCGCACACCACCGTGTCCGGCGAGCCCTTCCGCATCACCGGCGGCAACGCCCTGCCGTTCACGGCGGCCCGCGACCGGGCCACCGCCACCCGTGTCCGCGACCTGCTGACCCGTCAGTAGGAGCCGGGACCTATCCTGAAGCCCTTGGCCATCGGCTGACGAAGGAGTCCGAAAGGTGCCGTCGATGCTGGATGCCGTCGTCGTGGGGGCGGGGCCCAACGGGCTGACCGCCGCCGCCGAGCTGGCCCGGCGCGGGTTCTCCGTGGCCGTGTTCGAGGCCCTCGACACCGTCGGCGGCGGTGCCAGGACCGAGGAGCTCACGCTGCCCGGCTTCCGGCACGACCCGTGCTCCGCCGTACACCCGCTGGGCGTCGGCTCACCGGCGTTCAAGGCCCTGCCGCTCGACCGGTACGGGCTGGAGTGGCTGCACCCCGAACTGCCCATGGCGCACCCCTTCGACGACGGGACGGCGGCCGTGCTGTCCCGTTCCGTCGCGGAGACCGCGGCCTCGTTCGGGCCGCGGGACGCGGGCACGTACCGGCGGCTCGTCGCGCCGTACCTCGGCAAGTGGGACACCCTCGCCCGCGACTTCATGTCCCTGCCGCTCACCGCGCTGCCGCGTGACCCCGTCACGCTGGCCCGGTTCGGCATCGACGGCCTGCCGCCGTCCACCTGGCTGATGCGCCGCTTCCGCGACGACCGGGCCCGCGCGCTGTTCGCCGGGCTCGTCGCCCATGTCATCGCCCCGCTGAACGGCCTCGCCACCGGCGCGATCGGTCTCGTCTTCGCGCTCGCCGCGCACGCGGGCGGCTGGCCGCTGCCGCGCGGCGGCTCGCAGTCCATCTCCGACGCCCTGTCCGCGTACGTACAGGACCTCGGCGGCACGGTCCACACCGGTTACGAGGTCAAGCGCCTCGACGACCTGCCCCCCGCCCGCGCGTACGTCTTCGACACCTCCCCGACCGCCCTGGCGCGCATCGCCGGCTTCGGCCGGTTCTACGACCACTACCGGTACGGCGCCTCCGTCTTCAAGATCGACTACGCCCTGGACGGCCCCGTCCCCTGGACCGCGGAAGCGCCGCGCCGCGCCGGCACCGTCCAAGTCGGCCCGAGCAGCCGCGAGATCGGCACCGCGCTCACCCAGGCCTCCAGCGGCACGGCACCCCGCACGCCGTTCCTCATCACCGCCCAGCCCAGCCTCGTCGACCCCTCCCGCGCACCCGAGGGCAAGCACGTCTTCTGGGCGTACGGCCATGTCCCGCACGCCTGGCGCGGCGACCTCACCGATGCCGTCGAGCGCCAGATCGAGCGCTTCGCCCCCGGCTTCCGCGACCTCGTCCTCGCCCGCGCCACCGCCGGCCCGCCCGAACTGGCCGCCCGCAACGCCAACTACGTCGGAGGCGACATCGCCTGCGGCGCCGCCAGCGGCCTCCAGCTCCTGCTGCGCCCGCGCCTCTCCCTCTTCCCGTACAACACGCCGCACCCCGCGGTGTTCCTCTGCTCGTCCGCGACCCCGCCCGGCCCGGGCGTCCACGGCATGTCGGGCCACAACGCCGCGAAGGCGGTCTGGCGCCACCTGCGCAAGGAGCGGCGGTGAGGATCACCCTGGTCCGCGGAGACCTCACGGAGCAGCACGCCGACGCCCTGGTCAACGCCGCCAACTCCTCCCTCCTCGGCGGCGGCGGCGTCGACGGGCGCCCACAGCCTTCGGCGTGGGAGGTGCCCCCAGCAAGGGCCGCCCGCAGATCCTGGCGGAGTGCCGCCGCCTCCGCGCCTCCCACTACGGCCGCGGCCTCCCCACCGGCCGTGCCGTCGCCACCACCGCCGGCCGTCTGCACGCCCGCCGGGTGATCCACACGGTGGGCCCGGTGTACTCGGCGGAGGAGGACCGCTCGTCTCTGCTGGCCTCCTGCTACCACGAGTCCCTCCGCGTCGCCGACGAACTGGGCGCGCGGACCGTCGCGTTCCCCGCCATCTCGACCGGCGTCTACCGCTGGCCCATGGACGACGCCGCCCGCATCGCCCTGGACGCGGCGCGGAGCGCGGAGACCGCCGTCGAAGAGGTCACGTTCGTCCTCTTCGACGAGCGGGCGTACGAGGCGTTCGCCGAGCAGCTGCGCAAGCCGGAGCACGGTGGGGGAGCGCCCGCAGCGTCGTGAGCGTCGAGCTGTAGGCGGCAGCCGTGGTGCGGTTGCCGTCCCACGCTCGTTGGTCTTCCCCCGCTGCCGACGCGTCATCAGAAACCTTGCCCGGCAGGCTTGTTGGGTTCACCTTGTGTTCCCACAGTCGTCATCCCGGGTCAACCCGCCATTTTGTCGAAGATGGCAGGGGGACACTCGACCAGCAAGATCATTTACCTTTCGACAGCACCTGTCTAGCGTCCTTCGTGTCACTGATCCGTGCAGCTCGGGAGGGCTCTACCAGGGCCCTCCGGAGCGCAGAGGAGGGAGTCAGGCATGACCTTGAACGCACAGGGCTTCACGATCATCGATACGCCCGAACTGGACGAGTTCACCCTTTCCCAGTTCGAGAACCTCCCGCTCGACCCGTACACGGGCTCCAAGCAGCGCTACCGCCGCTTCTCGCAGTTCCGGCTCGTCCACGACGGCGAGTGGAAGCTCGAACTCCTGCCGCACCGTCACTTCGCCCAGCCCCGCCAGTACAACGACCTGGTCGGCGGCCAGCTGCGCACCCTGGAGCCGCTGACGGTGGACCCCACGCCGCTGATCGCGGCCGGTGCCGAGGCTCTGGGGCTGGACAAGGACACCGACTGGCAGCTGAACGTGCACCAGTGCCGCGTCGTGTCCACCCCCGACGTGGAGGGCGTCGCGGCCCCCGAGGGCCCGCACCGCGACGGCCACCACTACGGCATCGTCGCCGTGACCCGGCGGCACAACATATCCGGCGGCGAAACGCAGTTGATGCCGCTCGGCGGCGGTGAGCCCTTCTTCACCACCACCCTCCAGGATGGTCAGGCGATCTGCTTCGACGACCGGCTGATGTTCCACCACGTCACCGACATCCAGCACCTCGGCGAGGAGGGCGGCCACCGCGACGTGTGGCTCGTCGCGGTCAACCCGTGGGAGCACCGGCGCTACGGCGAGGAGTACGAGGCCGAGGTCCTCGCGAGCAACAGTGAGGCGTGAGTCCCGTGCCCCACACCGTTCTCGACACGCCGCCCGCCACCGACGCGGGCACGGCCGCCGTTTATGACCGCATCGGCGTCGGCTACTCCGCCGTCCGCCGCCCCGACCCGCGCTGGGCCGCGCTGATCCGCGAGTCCCTGGGAGACGCGCGGACGGTCCTGAACCTGGGAGCCGGCTCAGGCGCGTACGAACCGGAGGGCCTCCGGCTGATCGCCGTCGAGCCCTCCCGGGAGATGCGCGCCCAGCGGGGCGCGGGCAGCGCCCCCTGCATCGCGGGCCGCGCCGAAAGCCTGCCCTTCGACGACGGGGCCTTCGACGCGGCCATGGCCGTCCTGACCGTCCACCACTGGTCGGACCTGGAGGCCGGGATCCGTGAACTCCTGCGCGTGGCAGGCCGGTTCGCCGTCGTCACCTACGACATGGACGTCCAGGCCGACTACTGGTTCACCCGGGACTACGTACCGGAGATCGCCGACGCCGAGCGCTCCCGGGTCCCGTCGCTGGAGCGACTCACCTCGCTGCTCGGACCCTGCGAGGTCACCGAACTGCCCATCTGGCACGACTTCACCGACGGTTTCATGACCGCCTTCTGGCGCCGGCCGGAGGCCTACCTCGAGCCGGCCGTCCGCCGTGCCTGCTCGGCGTTCGCGCTGACCGACCCGGCGGCCGTCGAACGTGGCGTGGAACGCCTGCGCGCCGACCTGGAGTCCGGCGCATGGCACCGCCGGTACGCCGACCTGCTGGAGCGGGACCGCATCGACGCCGGGTTCCGGCTGCTGACGGGGACGTCGCGGTACGCCACGGCCGGGGCGGAGGCCGCGTCGTGAGCCGTACCGCACGGACCGTACAGACCGCACAGGACACCCGGGCCGCCGCGGAGTGGGACTACGACCGTCTGGTCGACATCGCGGGCCGCCACGGCACCCCGGTGCACGTGCTGGACGCCGGGCGCCTCGACCGCGCGGCCCGCGAACTGCTCGCGGCGCTGGACTCGTTGAGCAGGCCCACGCGGGTCTACTACTCGGTGAAGACCAACTACCTGCCCTATCTGTGCCGGCGGCTCGCCGGCCACGGCATGGGTGCCGACGTCGTCTCCGGGTACGAGCTGGACGCCGCGCTGGCCGCCGGGTTCCGGCCCGAGGCCACCGTGTTCAACGGTCCGGTGAAGACCGAGGAGGAGCTGGCCGCCGCCGTGCGGCACGGTGTGCGGGTCAACATCGACGGCGAGCAGGAGATCGAGACGCTGGAGCGGCTGGCCGCGGCCGCCGGGCGGACGATCGAGGTCGGCATCCGGATCTCCCCGGGCCTGCCGCTGTCGACGTCGTCGGACCCGTCGTACCGGACGCTGGCCGAACGGGCCGCCCGCCGCAACCGCTTCGGCTGGCCGGCCGGCTCCGCGCAGCTCGCCGGTCTCGTCGAGCGCATCGCGGCCTGCCCGCACCTGTCGCTGACAGCCGTGCACGCCCACCTCAGCAGCCAGATCGTGCACCAGGACCTGATGGCGGCCGCGCTGGAGCCGATCCTGCGGGAAGCCGCGGCGCTGCACCGCACCTTCGGGCTGCGCGAGGTCAACATCGGCGGCGGCTTCGGCGTCCCGGGCATCCGCCGCCCCCGCACCGGCCCGCTTACGGCGCTGTGGGGGATGCAGGGCGGCACGCCGCTGCCGGACGAGGAGCCGGTGATGGACGTCGCCGGGCTGCTGACCGGCGTGGACAAGCGGCTGGGGGAGCTGGGGCTCGCCGACGTCGCCCTGGCATGTGAGCCGGGGCGCTGGCTGGTCTCCGACGCGATGGCGCTGGTCACCCGGGTGATGTCGCGCAAGGAACTCCCCGACGCCCGCTGGCTGATCCTGGACGGCGGCAACAACGTCGCTCCCTGGACGGGCAGTGGCGAGGTGCACCGCATGGTGCCGCTCGGCCGTTCCTACGCGCCGGCGTCCGCCGCGTGGTCGGTGGCCGGGCCGCTGTGCTACGAGAACGACATCCACGCCGCCTCCGTCGAACTGCCCGAGGACATGCGGGTCGGCGACCTGCTGTGTCTGCACGACACGGGCGCCTACTCGCTCGGCCGGAGCAACAACTTCATCCGGACCCGGGCCGCCGTCGTCGCGGTCGACGGGGACCGGGAGGAGCTGGTCTGGCGTGCCGAGACGGGAGCGGACGTGTTCCGGCTGGCCGACCCGGGCGCCCGACCGTCCGAGTCGCCGTGATGCTCAGGAGCTACGCCGAGCTGCTGAGGCTGCCCGGCGCGAGTGCGGCGGCGGTGCCCGCCGCGCTCGCGCGCCTGGCCGGCACCATGGTGCCGCTCGCCCTGCTGCTGGCCCTGGTCCAGTCGGACCGGCCGGTGGCGGTGGCGGGCGGTGCCGGGGCGGTGTACGCGCTGGGCAACGCCGTGGGCGGGCCGCTCATCGGCCGGCTGATGGACCGGCGTGGGCCGGCGTCCGTGCTGAGGATCACCGGGCCGGTGGCCGGTGGGCTGCTGGCCGCCGCCGCGCTCGGGGCGTCCCGCGCGCCCACCGGCGTCCTGTTCGCGGCCGCCTGCTGCGCGGGCCTGGCCACCGCCCCGGTGGGCGCGTCGGCGCGGGCGATGTGGCAGGACCTCACAGAGGACGAGGAACTGCGCAAGCGGGCCTACGCGTTCGAGTCGACCCTGAGTGAACTGCTGTTCGTGCTGGGGCCGTCGGCGGTCAGCGCGCTCGGCTGGCTTCTCGGGGCCCGCTCCGCGCTGCTGGCCACCGCCGTGCTGCTGGGAGCGGGAGCGGTGGGTTACGGGCAGGCGGGCATCGTGCGCCGCCGCGCGCCGATGCCGCGCCGCGCGCACGAGCCCGGCGGCGCGGCGGGCCGGGACACCCGGCGCGGCGCCGCCGCGCTGTCGGTGCTCGCCGCGATCGCCCTCACCGCCGCCCTGTCCAGCGCCCTCGCGGTGGCGGTCACGGTGGCGCTGCGCGCTCAGGGATCCGCCCCCGAACTGGCCGGTTCCCTCGTCGCCCTGCAGTCGGTGGGCAGTGTCGTGGGCGGTCTGCTCTACGGCGCCCGCAACCACGGCGGCAGCACCTTCCGCCGGTACGTACGGCTCCTGGTGATACTGACCCTCGCGCTGGCCGTACTGCCGTCGGCCGTCCTTGCCCACCGCGCGGGTCTGTCCGAGGCCTGGACGCTCGTCCTGCTGGGCGGGCTGCTGGCGCTCAGCGGGCTGCCCATGGCCCCCGCCGGCGCCGAGGAGTTCCAGCTGATCGGCGACATGACGGCGCGCCACCGGATGACGGAGGCGTTCGCCGGCGTGGGCAGTTTCATCGCCGTGGGCGGCGCGGTGGGCTCGGCGCTCACCGGTGCGATCGCCGACACCGCCGGCCCGGTCACGGCCCTCACCCTGCCCGCCGCGTGCACCTGCGCCGCTCTGCTGCTTACCCTGGCCGCCCGGCGGCCGATCGCCGCGGCCGTCGCCGCGGCCCGTGAAGAAGACCGCGTCCGCTCCGCGACGCCCGATCCCGAAAGCCACAGCCATGAGCACTGAACCCGGCGTCCTCGCCGTCGTCGAGAGCCAGTTGTCGAACTTCGGCCTGACCCCCTTGCGGGCCGCCCACGAACTGGGTTTCCACACCGTGCTGGTGAGCAACGACCCGGACCGCTACCGCGTGGTCAGCCTCGCCGAGGAGGTGTACGCCAAGCACCTCGACGAGGTCGTCACCACGGACACCAACTCCGTCGACGCGGTCGTCGAGGCGCTCACCCCCTTCCACGCCGCGGGCCGGCTGAGCGGCGTGATGACCGTCACCGACTACAACATCCCGATCGTCGCCGAGGTCGCCGCCCGCTTTGGTCTGCCCGGGCTGTCCCCCGAGGCCGCCCGCACCTGCCGCGACAAGCTGCTGATGCGCGACGCGTGCCGGGCGGCCGGTGTCGCGGTGCCGGGCTACCACCAGGCGACCGACGAGGCCGACGCGCTGGCCGCGGCGGACCGCTTCGGCTACCCGTGCGTGGTCAAGCCCATGACGGAGTCCGCGAGCATCGGGGTCACCCTGTGCCGCACGCCCGACGAAGTGGTGGCGGCCTACCGCGACCTGACCGCGAGCCCCACCGACTTCCGGGGCCAGCCGCGCCGCCCCGGCGTGCTGGTCGAGGAGTACCTGGTCGGCTTCGAGGTCAGCGTGGAGTCGGTCCTCGTGGACGGCGAGCGGCACATCCTCGGCGTCACCGACAAGGCACTCGGCTCCCACCCCCACTTCGTGGAGATGGGCGACACCTTCCCCTCCATGCTGTCCGAACCGGTCCGCCGGAGCTGCGCCGACCTGGCCCGGCGCGCCCTGGAAGCGGTCGGTCACGACTTCGGGGCCGCCCACGTCGAGGTGAAGGTGACCGCCGAGGGCCCGCGGATCGTGGAGGTCAACGGGCGGATGCCCGGAGCCGAGATCACCCAGCTGATACGTGAGGCGACGGGCGTCTACCTGCAGCGGGAAGTCGTCCGGCTGCACGCCGGGCAGACCGCCGACCTCACCCGCACGCGCGAGCGCGCCGCCGCCTCCCGCTACCTG
Source organism: Streptomyces sp. NPDC093546 (assembly GCF_044765045.1). Classification (NCBI taxonomy): domain Bacteria; kingdom Bacillati; phylum Actinomycetota; class Actinomycetes; order Kitasatosporales; family Streptomycetaceae; genus Streptomyces; species Streptomyces sp. NPDC093546. The sequence continues at coordinate 31,734 of NZ_JBIWJG010000020.1, forward strand.
GCCGCGCACCGCGCCGGCACCCTCGCCCGCGTCGACGGCGTGGACCTGGCGCGGCGCGTCCCCGGTGTGGTGGAGGTGGACCTGGAGGTCCACCCCGGGGAGCGGGTGCGCCCGGCGGAGAGCAACCTGGACCTGCTCGGCTACGTCGTCGCCGCGGGGGACACCACCGGTGACGCGGTACGCCGCGCCGAGTCCGCCCTCGGCCAGCTCACCCCCGTCTTCACGGCCGACGAGGACGCGCGGTGACAGCCGTCCCTGCCGACGGCACGGCCGCGGAGGACGTGGCCGTGCACCGGGACCTGACGGACGTCGACGCGGAGCGCTGGGACGCGCTGTTCGGGGCCCGGGGCTTCTACACGACGTCCCCGTGGCTGCGGCACGCCCAGGCGACCGCGGCCACCCCTCCGTACTACTTCACGGCCGTGGAGGACGGCGAGCCGGTGGCGGCGCTGCCCGCCTACCCGCTGGAGCCGGACACCCCGTACGTCTTCTGCAGCCCCGGACGGGTGGTCGCCTCGATCCACGAGCGGCTGACCGGGCAGGCCGCCGACTGGGCCGGCGCGCTCATGCCCGCGCTGGCCTGCGGCGGCCGCAACCCCTCCCACACCAAGGCCGGGGTGCGCGCCGGCCTGCCCCCCGAGCGGCAGCACGCGCTGGTCCGCCGGCTCGTCGCGACGGCGGAGGACGAGGCGTGGCGGGCCGGCCTGGCGGCGGTCTCGTTCCTGTACGTCGACGAGGACGACGCCCTGCTGCGCCAGGTGCTGGAATCCAGGGAGTACACCGTCCTGCCCGGGCAGACGGCGTACTCGCTGGAGGTGCCGGCCGACGGGGACTTCGGCTCATATCTCGCCCGGTTCCCGTCGCGGCACCGGGTGAAGATCCGCAAGGAGGTCCGCGTGCTGGCGGAGGCGGGCGTCACCTACCGGACCCAGCCGCTCACCGAGGAACTCATCGAGCGGATCGCCCCGCTCGAGACGGCCCTGTACGCCAAGCACGGCACGCCCGCGGACGCGGGGGCCTTCCTCGCGGTGCTGCGCAGCGTGGCCGCGCACGCCGGCGCGGCGGCCCGGGTCACCACCGCCCACCTCGACGGTGAAACGGTGGGTTTCGTCCTGACCTTCACCCACGGCGGGCAGATGTACGCCCGCCAAGGCGGCTTCGACTACACGGCGAAGGGCCGGCTGCCGCTGTACTTCGGCCTCGTCTATTACGAACTGCTGCGTCTGGCCATGGCCGAGGGTTTCACGCACATCCACTACTCCACCGGCTCGGACGCGGTGAAGCTGTCCCGGGGCTGCACCCCGGTACGCCAGTTCGCGTACGTCAAGGCGCGCCGGGAGGACCTCTCCCAACGGCTGGCAGGGCTCGCCGTGTGACGGTACGCCGGTTCGTGCGCCGCCGCGCATGCCCGCCGCGACAGCGGGTACGACACCCCCCGTACGGGGCGTGTTACGGAAGCGACCCAAGAGCAAGGGGGCGTCGGAAGTGATTCGAAAACTGCAGGCGGTCGCGCTGGACTGCGCCGACCCGGTACGGCTCGCCGCGTTCTACGCGGAGCTGCTCGGCGGCCGGGTGGTCGCGGACGAGGAGGACCACGACTGGGTCGAGGTGCACGGGTTCGAGGGGACACCGCTGGCCTGCCAGCGGGTGGACGGCTACCAACCGCCCGTATGGCCCGGCCAGGAGCGCCCGCAGCAGGTGCACCTGGACTTCGACGTGGACGACCTCGACGGCGAGGAGAAGCGGGCGCTCGCCCTCGGCGCGACCGTGCTGGAGCGGACGGACCAGGTCCGCCCGGGCGCCAACTGGCGGGTCTACGCCGACCCGGCCGGCCATCCGTTCTGCCTCTGCCTCCACTGAGCCCCTCGGACGAGTCCCCCCGGCCCGGTGCCCCGGCTCAGCGACCGCGACCACCTGTCGGCCCGCCGCCGTCCACCGGGCCCCGGACCCGCGCGGCGATCGTCCGCGCGCACTCCAGCGCCTCCGTGTGCGTGGTGTCCACCTCCAGGTCGTAGGTCACACCCTGGTGGACCACGTCCGCCTGGGACGCCGCCATCCCGATGGTCCGGTCGCCCCGCGCGACCTCCCGGCCCGCGGCCACCGTGGCGTCGCACCTCACCCCGACCCACACCACGCCCAGCCCGTCCAGCGCCTTCCGCCAGCGCTGCTGCGAGTACGCGCTCCCGAGGAAGACCTCGTCGACGATGACGCGGGCACCCGCGCGGGCCATCGCGGCGACGCCCTCGATCCATGCCGCTTCCAGCGTCCGGAACTCCGGGCCGACGATCACCTCTCCGTCCGGGCCGAACTCGATCCCACCGTCCGACGTCTGCAGGGACGCCGGCATGGCGTCGACGAGCGTGTCCGTCCCGAGGGCGAGCCACGGCTCCGGCAGGACCGCCTGCAGACACCGGACGATGCCGGACTTGCCCGAGCTGGAACCACCGTTGAGAACGATCACCTGAGTCATCACCGCGCCACCATAGACGCCCACCCCCTTGTCGGCGGCCGGCTTTTCCGGCCGCCCTGACATGCTGGGCGTCATGGCGACACTCGACGGACAGCCCGTGACCCCCGATGACCTGCTGCCGCTCGCGCTGACGAACTTCGGTCACTTCACGACCATGCGCGTCGACGCCGACCGCCGCACCCGAGGCCTGTCCCTGCACATGGAGCGCCTCGTACGCGACTGCGCGGCCGTGTTCGGCGCGGATCTGGACACCGGGCGCGTCCGCGCCCACGTCCAGCAGGCCCTGGACGGGCAGGACGGCCCGTGTGTCGTCCGCGTCACCGTGTACGACCCCACGGTCGACGTGGCACACCCGGAGGACGCCGACCACCCGCGCGTGCTCGTCAGCGTGCGCCCGGCCGGCACGGCGACCCCGCCGCCGCTGCGCGCGAAGAGCGTCCGGTACGCGCGCGACCTGCCCGAGGTCAAGCACACCGGCCTCTTCGGCACCCTGTACGCCCGCAGGGCGGCGCGCCGGCAGGGGTTCGACGACGCCCTGTTCTTCGGGGCCGACGGCCAGGTGTCCGAGGGCGGCACCTGGAACGTCGGCTTCCTCACCGACGACGGCGTCGTGTGGCCGAAGGCCCCCGCGCTGCCGGGCGTCACCATGGCCCTGCTCCGCCAGCACGTGGAACACCGGGTCGCCCCGGTCACCCTCGCGGAGGCGAAGGCCGCGCGGGCCGCCTTCGCCACCAACGCCTTCATCGGCGTACGCGCCCTGTCGGCCGTCGACGACGCCCCCCTGGCCGTCGAGCACCCGCTCCTGGACGTCCTGCGGGAGACGTACGCGTCCCTCGCCGGCGAGGAGTTGTAAGGGAGCCCCAAGGGCAGACGAGGGCGACGGAACGCGACTGCGTGCGTCACGGCGGGAGCGGCCCCCGCGGCGGTGCTCAGCGGTTGTCGTCCAGCTCCTGGTGCATCTGGGGCTGGTCGTCCTGGTCGTGGGTCACGGCGTAGTGCTCCATCTCCCGGAAGGCGCTCGACGCGACACCGAGGACGTCCTTGTACGGGTTGACACCGGTCACCTTCTCGGCGCCGCCGCCGAACAGGCCGCCGCCCACCTTGCTGACCAGGCCGTGGCCTGCGGCGGCCGGCTTGGCCGCGAGGTCCAGGACGCCCTTGGGGAGGCCGGCCATGTCGGCGTACTTGTCGGTGAGGGCGGTACGGACCATGGCGACGAAGGCGTCGTGGGAGGGGCCGGGCAGGAACTTCTTGTAGTACTTGACGGCCTGCGCCGTCATGAACTTGCCGTCCTCGGTCTCCTTCCACTCCTTGTCGCGCTCCTGCTTCCACAGGCGGTCCACCTCGTCGGCGTCCTTGGGCAGCAGCCACTTCTCCGGGGTACCGAGGTAGTGGTTGACGTAGTGCCAGGCGCACACGAAACCGTGGGCGTCGTCCTTGGAGACGTCGATGCCGAGGTTCCGCATGGCCTGGAGGACCTGCACGCTGAAGACGCAGGCCGCGCCGGTGGTGTACTTCTGCGAGACGGGCTCGCCGTGTGTGGCGTAGTCCCACTGTCCGCTCTTCTTGTGCAGCTGGCGCACGGAGGCGTGGACCAGGCGGACCTTGGTGACGTTCGCCGCGAGGCTGCCGTCCGTCATGGCGCCCTTCTTGTCCATGTCGATGAAAAGGCGCGAGGACTGCGACAGGCGGCGCCCCGGGCCTTCGACACCGCCCAGGCGCCCCGTGGAGCGCAGGGTGAACGCCCCGGTGGGGGAGAGGTAGGTGCCGATCAGGCCCACGGTGCCCTGGAGCATGGACACCTCGCCGCGGTGGCGGTCGAAGAACTTCTCCGCCGCCTTGACGTCCGCCGGGCTCCAGCCGGGCGGTTCGGCCTCGGCCTTCTCCAGGAACTCGGCCAGCCGCGGCGGCAGGTGCGAGCGGTCCTGGCCGTGCTTGAGCGTGCCGATCGTACGGAACAGGGCGTTGACCCCGTCGATCTCCTTCTTGTCGATCAGGTCGGACACGAGCGCGTCGGCCTCGGGGTCACCGGCTTTGCTGGCGGCCTCGAGCTCTTGCGCGACGTACTGAGCGGACAAGGGCACAGCGGTTCTCCTTCTCTCGGAAGTCGGCAAGCGGGATGCGCTCGTGATCTTGCCGAGGCCGGGATCTGCCTGCCATTACCCGGGGGAGTGACCAGGAGGTGCGCCCGGCGCACTGCGGGGCGCACTCCAGGGGCGCGCTCAGCCTCGCGGCGGCACCGTCCGCAGGTAGGCGGCGAGTGCCGCGATGGCGGCGGGGTTGCGGGGGCTTTCCACCAGGTCGGCGTAGTCGAGCGTGAAGATCCGCCGGTGCTTCACCGCGGACACCCCCGCCAGCGGCGGGTAGGACAGCAGGAACGCCTTCTTCTGCTCGGCGCTCGTGTCCCCGTAGTCGTTGACGACGATGACGTCGGGGTTCCGCTCGACGACGCTCTCCCAGCCGACCGCCGTCCAGGAGTCCTCCAGGTCCCCCATGATGTGGTCGCCGCCGGCCAGCGTGACGATGTCGTGCGGCGCGGCGAAGCGCCCCGAGGTGAAGGGCTTGTCCTGGCCGCTGTCGTAGAGGAACACCGTGGGCCGGTCGGCTCCCTGCGGGGCCTTGGCTCGTACGTCGGCGACCTGGGCGCGGAAGTCCGCGATCAGCCGCGCCGCCCGGTCCTCGACGCCGAAGAGCTTCCCGAGGTTGGCCAGGTCGGTGTAGAGCGCCTCCATCGGCGGCATGATCCCGCGGGCCTTGCCGCGGCCGTTGCGGCAGGACTCGGTGAGGACGTACGAGTCGATGCCGAGGTCGCGCAGGGTGTCCGGGGTGAGGCCCTTGTCCTCGCCGAAGCCGTAGTTCCAGCCCGCGAAGACCATGTCGGCGCGGGCGTCGAGGACGAGTTCCTTGGTGATCTCGTTGCGCGACAGCCACTTCGCCTTGTCGTAGCCGGACTTCCACGGGATACCGGACACGTCGCCCTTGTCGTCCGGCATCACGAAACCGGCCATGCGGTCCTCCAGGCCGAGCGCGAACATGAGCTCGGTGATGCCGACGTCGTTGGTGACCACCCGTTCGGGCCGCTTGGCGAAGGTCACCTTCCGCCCGCAGTTCTCCAGGGTGACGGCGGAGGACGGGCCGCCGTCCCCCGAGGCGGAGGACGACACCTCGGCTCCGCACCCCGAGAGGGTGAGGAGCAGGGCGAGGGCGGCGGCCATGGCGGCGGCCGGGCGGGAGTGCGTCACGGGCGGTGTTCCTGTTCCTGGTCGTGGAGCTGGTCGCGGAGCCGGTCGAAGAGGAGCTGTACGGCACCGGTCCGCGGATGCCGTACGCGGTGGGCGCTGACCCCGAACACCTCGGCCAGCAGCCGCGGGGTGAGAACGTCGTGCGGGGCGCCCGAGGCGACGATGCGGCCCCGGGCGATCACGTACAGCAGGTCGCAGTGGAGCGCCGCGAGGTTCAGGTCGTGCAGCGCGGCCAGCACCGTCGGGCCGGCTTCCCGTACCAGCGTGAGGACGTCCAACTGGTGCGCGATGTCGAGGTGGTTGGTCGGCTCGTCCAGCACGAGGACGCGCGGCTGCTGGGCGAGCGCCCGGGCGATGAGCACGCGCTGCCGCTCACCGCCGGAGAGGGAGAGGAAGCCGCGCTCCGCGAGGTGCGCGGCGCCGACCCGGGCGAGCGCGTCCGCGCAGACCGCGCGCGCGTCGGACGGTGTGCCGGGGCCGCGCCGCCGGTGCGGCAGCCTGCCCATCGCCACGACCTCCGCGACCGTGAAGTCGAACTCCGCCGACGACTCCTGCGGCAGCGCCGCCAGCCGCCGGGCACCTTCCCGCGCGCCCAGGGCGTGCAGGTCGTCACCCGCCAGCAGGACCCGCCCGGCCGCCGGGCGCAGCGCCCGGTACACGCAGCGCAACAGGGTCGACTTGCCGCTGCCGTTCGGCCCGACCAGGCCCACGACCTGGCCCTCGGCCGCGGTGAGCGTGATGTCGTGGACGAGCCGGGCGCCCGCGACCTCCACCGACAGGTCCTCGATGTCCAGACGCATCAGCGGCCTCCGAAGGCGTAGCCGCGACGGCCGCGCATCAGCAGCAGGAAGCACGGCACGCCCACCACCGCGGTGATCACGCCCAACGGCAGCTCGGCCGGGGCGAGCAGCACACGCGAGAGGACGTCCACCCAGACCAGCAGGACCGCGCCCGCCAGGGGCGCCACCGTCAGCACCCGCCGGTGGTCCGCGCCCACCACCATCCGTACGACATGGGGAACCATCAGGCCGACGAACCCGATGGCCCCGCTGACGGCCACCACGGCGCCGGTGACGGCGGCCGTGACGACGAACAGCTCCCGGCGCAGGCGCCCCGGGTGCACGCCCAGCGTGGCGGCCGTCTCGTCGCCCATGGCGAGCGCGTCGAGCCGCCGCGCCGACACGGCCAGGTACGCGGTGCCGCCGAGCACGGCGGCGGCCGCGAACGGCAGCGAGCCCCAGGTCGCGCCGCCGAGGCTGCCCAGCAGCCACATCATCACCGACCGGGCCGCCTCGCCGCGTTCCGCGTTGAAGACCATCAGGGTGGTGACCGCCGAGAAGCCGTAGCTCATCGCGGAGCCGGTCAGCACCAGCCGCAGCGGCGTCAGCCCGTGCGCGCTGCGCGCCGCCGCGTAGACGAGCACCATCGCGACGAGCGCGGAGGCGAACGCCGAGACGGACAGCGCCCACACGCCCAGCGCGGACAGCGCCCCGAGCAGGATGACGGCGTTGGCGCCGACCGCCGCACCCGAGGAGATGCCCAGGACGAACGGGTCGGCCAGCGCGTTGCGCACCATGGCCTGGACGGCGACGCCGGTCACCGCGAGCCCGGCCCCGACGACCGCCGCCAGCACGGTGCGCGGCAGCCGGATCTCCCACACGATGGTGTACGCGGAGACCTCGTCGGGCCGGATCGCGGAGCCGGTCAGCCCGGCGCGCAGGAAGTGCCCCACCTGCCCCCACGTCAGGCCGGACGCCCCCAGTCCCACCCCGCACACCAGGGAGAGCAGCAGGACCGCGCTGAGCGCGGCGCTCAGGGGCAGCAGCGGAATCCGGCGCGGGGGAGCGGGACCGGCCGCCTTCGCGGCCGTGGTGGCGGTCGTCACCGTGGTCAAGGGTGGTCCTCACGCGTCGGGCGCCGTGTCGTCACGCGTATGAGGAGTGGCCCGCACTCCGCCGGTGTGTGACGGGGTCCGCGCGCATCCCCCTCTCGCAGTCCACGGCGAGTGGTCGGGAATCCAAGCCGTCCCCCGGGTGATCGGGCTGGCGCGACCGCCACCGGGAACCGGGGCGCTCGCGCTTACCGTTGCGGGTCAGCGCCGGACTCTCACCGGACTTCCCCCACGGGACGCGTACCGCAGCGTAGCAAGACCGCCAGACCGCCAGACCGTCAGGCGTAGAAGCGGGAGAGGCTCTGCAGCACGGCGGCCGGCTTGGTGCCGCCGTCGATCTCGATCGTGCCGTCCACGGTGATCTGCACCCCGCCGGGCACGTCGGCGACGTCGGCGAGGCGGGCGGCGAGCCGGACGCGGGACCCGACGGTGACGGGAGCCGGGAAACGCACCTTGTTCAGACCGTAGTTGACCTTGGTGGTGACGCCGCGGACGTCCAGGAGGCCGGTGAACAGGGGGATGAAGAGGGAGAGCGTGAGGTAGCCGTGGGCGATCGGGGCGCCGAAGGGGCCCTCCTTGGCGCGCTCGGGGTCGACGTGGATCCACTGGTGGTCGCCGGTCGCGTCGGCGAAGGTGTCGACACGGTCCTGGGTGACGTCGAGCCAGTCGCTGGTGCCGAGGTCGCTGCCGGCCAGGGCCTTGAGTGCGTCCAGGCCGTCGACGGTGAGGGTCATCGCTGTGTGTCCTTCCGGGTTCCGTAGCGCGTACGGAGCAGGTGTTTGAGGAGCTTTCCCGAGGCGTTGCGGGGCAGTTCGGGGGCGACCACCACCGACTTCGGGATCTTGTACTTGGCCAGGGAGGGCGCCAGGAAGGCCCGCACCCCCTCGGGGTCGATGCGGGCGCCGTCCCGGGGGACGACCACCGCGAGGCCCACCTCGCCCCACCGGTCGTCGGGTACGCCGACGACGGCGCACTCGGCGATGTCGGGGTGCGCCAGCAGGGCGCTCTCGACCTCGGCGGGGTAGACGTTCTCGCCGCCGGAGATGTACATGTCCTTGATCCGGTCGGCGATGGTGACGTAGCCGTCGGCGTCCACGCGGGCGGCGTCGCCGCTGTGCAGCCAGCCTCCGGCGAAGGTGGCGGCGGTCTCCTCGGGCAGCCCCCAGTAGCCGGGGCTGACGTGGGGTCCGCGTACGACGACTTCCCCCACCTCGTCGGTGTCCACCTCGGTCAGGTCGGGCCGCACCACCCGTACGTCGCTGAAGAAGTGCGGGACGCCCGCCGATCCGGCCTTGGAGACGGCGTGTCCGGCGTCCAGGAACAGCACGCCGGGCGCGGCCTCGGTCATGCCGTAGCCCTGCTGGAAGACCAGCCCGCGCCGTTCGTACGCGCGGATGAGCGGGACGGGTACGGGTGCGCCGCCGCAGGTCAGCAGGCGCAGGGAGGACAGGTCGGCGGACTCCCAGCCGGGCTGCCGGCGCATGAGGTCGAACATCGTCGGCACGCCGAACATGAAGGTGACGCGGTGCCGGGCGAGGGTCTCCAGCGCCCGGGCCGGGTCGAAGCCGTCGGCGAGGACGCAGCTGCCGCCCTTGAGCAGCACCGGCAGGGTGAGCATGCTCAGTCCGGCCGCGTGGAACAACGGCGCGGCCACCAGGGCGCGTTCGTCGGCGCGCAGGTCCTGGTCGATCAGGACGTTGACGGCGTTCCAGGTGAGGTTGGCGTGGGTGAGCATGGCCCCCTTGGGCCGGCCCGTCGTGCCCGAGGTGTACATGATCAGGCACAGGTCGTCGGCGTCGACCGTCTCGTCGATGGGGGCGGCCGAGGACGCGGCGAGCCGGGACTCGTAGTCGGGGCCGACGGCCAGGAGGGTGTCGGGCCGGGCCATGGTCAGGCCGTCGACGACGTCCTGGTGGCCGGGCGCGTACACCAGGACGCGGGCGCCGCTGTCGCGCAGCTGGTAGTCGATCTCGGCGGCGGCCAGCCGGGTGTTGAGCGGGACGAAGACGCCGCCGAGGACGCCGGCCGCGAACAGCGTCTCCAGGAAGGTGTGGTGGTTGGGGCCGAGGTAGGCGACGCGGTCGCCGCGGCGCACGCCCCGCGCGCGCAGGACGTGGGCGAGGCGGGTGGTGCGCTCGTGCACCTGGGCGTAGGTGAAGGTGGTGTCGCCGGGCGTGCTCTGCGTCTGGACGAGCGCCGGGCGGTCGGGGGTCTTGCGGGCCCTCCGTGCGGGCCAGGACCCCACTCCCTCGTTGCGCATGGGCCGCTCCTTGGGTCGGGAAGGTCTCAGGTCAGGCCGAGCAGCCGGGCGGCGTTCTCCTTGAGGATCTTCGGTTTCACCGCGTCCTTGATCGGCAGCTTGTCGAAGTCGGTGAGCCACCGGTCGGGGGTGAGGACCGGATAGTCGGAGCCGAAGAGGACCTTGTCCTGGAGCAGGGAGTTGGCGTACCTGACCAGGGACTCCGGGAAGTACTTCGGCGACCAGCCGGACAGGTCGATGTGCACGCCGGGCTTGTGCGTGGCGACGGCCAGGGCCTCGTCCTGCCAGGGGAACGACGGGTGCGCGAGGATGATCCCGAGCTCCGGGAAGTCGGCGGCGACGTCGTCGACGTGCAGCGGGTTGGAGTACTTCAGCCGGATCCCGCCGCCGCCCGGGACCGAGGCGCCGATGCCGGTCTGGCCGGTGTGGAACAGCGCGATGGCGCCGGTCTCCTCGATGACCTCGTACAGCGGGTAGGCCATCCGGTCGTTCGGGAAGAACCCCTGGATGCTGGGGTGGAACTTGAACCCCCGTACGCCGTACTCCTCCACCAGCCGCCGGGCCTCGCGGACGCCCGCCCGGCCCTTGAAGGGGTCGACGCTCGCGAAGGGGATCAGCACGTCCGCGTGGGCCGCGCAGCTCTCGGCGATCTCCTCGTTGGAGATGCGGGGGTGTCCGGTGGCGTGTTCGGCGTCGACGGTGAAGACCACCGCGGCCATCTTCCGCTCCCGGTAGTGCGCGGCCATCTCGTCGATGGTGGGCTGCCGGTGGCCGTGGGCCTTGAAGTACGCCTCCGACGCCGCGAACAGCTCGGGGCTGAGCGCGCCGTGGCCGTCCTTGGAGACCTCGGCGTGGGTGTGGACGTCGATCGCGGTCAGGGAGTCGACGTCGATGCGGGCCGACTGCTGCGTCGCTGACATGACTTACGCCTCCGGGATCCGGGGTGCGGGGATGCCGACGCTCTGCGGCTCGCGTCCGACCGACGTGTCCCACACCGCGGCGATGGACTCCGGGGTCCAGCCGCCGTCCGCGTACGCCACCGCCGTCTCCCGCGGGTGCGACCACAGGGCGAGCCGGTCGCCGCCGATGCCGACGCACTGCCCCGTGACGCCGCGCGCGGCGTCGGAGGCGAGGAAGGGCACCAGCGCGGCGCAGTCGTCGGCGGTGCCGAACCCCTCGCCCTTGCGCAGGAAGCCGGGCAGCGGCCGGCCCTGCTTCAGGGCGTCGACGTACGGGGCGAAGGCGGGGATCGTTTCGGTCATCGCGGTGGCGGCGACGGGCACGATCGCGTTGACCGTGATCGCCGACCGGGCCAGCTCCATGGACCAGGTCCGCACCATCGCGGCGATACCGGCCTTGGCGGCCGCGTAGTTGGTCTGCCCGAAGTTGCCGCGCTGGCCGGCGGGGGAGCCGACCATGACGAGGCTGCCGCCCTCGCCCTGCTCCCGCATCCGTACCGCCGCGGCGCGCGCGCAGGTGAACGTGCCCCGCAGGTGCGTGGCGATGACGGTGTCGAAGTCGTCGTCCGTCATCTTCCACAGCACCCGGTCGCGCAGGATGCCCGCGTTGGTGACCATCACGTCCAGTCGGCCGAACTCCTCGACCGCCCGGGCCACCAGGCGCTCCGCCGCCTCCGTGGTGCCCACCGCCACGGCTTCGGCGACCGCGCGGCCGCCCAGCTGGTTGAGGGACTTCGCGGCGGTCTCGGCCGCGTCGGCGTCCACGTCGTTCACCACGACCGCGGCGCCCGCCCGGGCGAGCGCGGCGGCGTACGCGTACCCCAGGCCGCGCCCGCTGCCGGTGACCACGGCCACCTTCCCCGTCAGATCCACAGGCTTCAGGTCCACGGACATCGCCGGCCTCCATCTGTCGAACGGAAGCGCGCCGGGAGGCGCGCTGAAAAGAAGCTAAGAGCAATCATTGTCGTCGTCAATGGTTGTTGTGATGACTCGTCTATGGGATCGTGAGCGCGATCCGTGTCCCGAACGGCCCAAGGAGCCCCCGATCAGCGACGACATCACCGGCGCCCCCTGGATGCGCGCGCTGCACGCCGACACCGGCTACCTCCTCTACCGGCTCGGCCTGCGCTCCGGCAGCCTCTTCAACAGCGCCCTCGAACAGCACGGACTCCGCCTGCGCCACTACGCGCTGCTGCGCTACCTCGCCACCGTCGACGGCGCCCGCCAGCGCGAACTGAGCAGCCGGCTCGGCTACGACCCCAGCGCCATCGTCAGCCTCGTGGACGACCTCCAGCGCCTCGGGCTCACCGAGCGGCGCCCGGATCCGGGCGACCGCCGCAACCGGATCGTCGTCCTGACGGACGAGGGCCGGACGCTGCTGCGGGACAGCGACCGCGACGCGGCGCACGTCACCGAGCAGCTCCTCGCCCCCCTCGACGAGGAGCAGCGCCGCGCGCTCCACGCGCTGCTCCTGCGCGTCACCGAGGGTCAGTCGACGCTGTAGCAGCGGATGACGATGTGGCCGTCCTCCTCGCGGGCGAGACCCACGAAGACCGTCTCGGCGAGCCAGCGGTGCGCCGGGGCGTCGGTACGGAACACCGGGGCGGTACGGAAGTACGTGCCGGCCCGAGCGACCATCAGCTCGCCGTCGTACTGCTCCGGGCTCTTGGCGCCCTCGTGGTAGTAACCGCGGTTGACGATGTCGATGACGGCGCCGTCGTCGGCGCGGACGAGGTAGCGGGCCTCCAGCTGGAAGATCTCGCCCCGGGTGCTGGACCAGTCGCCGCCGCCGGGAAGGACGGTGCCGTTGAGGCGGGGGCCGGCGACGCTGCCGCCGGTGATGGGCGTGAACTCGGTGCGCTCACCGTCGCCGTGGCCGATGTGCAGGTGCTCGGCGATCTGCGCGCGGATCTCGAAGACGAAGGTCAGGGAAGGGGCGGACGTCATGAGGATGCTCCAGTGGGTTCGGTGCGACGGGTGGGCTTCCAGCCGGGCCGGGGCACGGCGTCGAGCAGATGACGGGTGTAGGGGTGTTGGGAGTCGGACAGGACGGCGGACGCCGGGCCCCGTTCGACGACGCGGCCCCGGCGCATCACCACGACGTCGTCGCAGACGTGCCGCACGATGCCGAGGTCGTGGGTGATGAACAGGTAGGCCACGCGCGTCCGTTCGCGGATGTCGCGCAGCAGCGTGAGGATCTGCGCCTGCACGGAGACGTCCAGCGCCGCGACCGCCTCGTCGAGGACGAGCACGCGCGGCCGCACCGCCAGCGCCCGGGCGAGGGCCACGCGCTGGCGCTGCCCGCCCGACAGCGCGCGGGGCAGTGACCCCGCCTGGCGCTCGTCGAGCCCGACCTCACGCAGCTGTTCGGCCACCTTCCGGTCGAGGGCGGAGCCGCGCAGCCCGGTGTGGAGCGCGAGGACCTCCCCGACGCAGTCGCGGACCCGCTGGTGGCGGTCGAGCGAGGCGTACGGGTCCTGGAACACCATCTGGATCTCCCGGGCGAAGCGCCTGCGCTCGGCCGTCCGCGCCCGGGGGCCGGGCCGGCCGCGGCCGCCCAGCCGGATGGTCCCGGCGGTCGGCGTCTCCAGCCCGGCGATCATGCGGGCGGTCGTCGTCTTGCCCGACCCGGACTCGCCGACGACGGCCAGGGCGCCGCCGGGCGGGACGGTCAGGCCGACCTCGTCGACGGCGACGAAGTCCCCGTACAGCTTGCGCAGTCCGCAGGCCTCCAGGGCGGGCGGCTCAGTGGTCGCGTCGGACACGGTCGGTGCTCCTGTCGCCCGCGCGCGGCACGGCGTGCGGCTGGATCGGGAAGGTGACCGGGAAGTGGCAGGCGGCGCCGCCCCCGTCCGGAGCGGCTCCGCCGACGGGCCGCAGCGCCGGGCGCTCGGTCCGGCACACCTCCCGTACGCCGGGGCAGCGCGGCGCGAAGGCGCACCCCGGCCCGGCCTCGAACGCCGACAGCGGCCGGCCCGCGATGGCCCGCAGCGGCCGGGCGTCCGCGCCCGGTGCGGGGCGGGAGGCCAGCAGCGCCCGCGTGTAGGGGTGGTTCGCCCGCGTGTGCAGGCGCTCGGCGGGCAGCTCCTCCACCACCGTGCCCGCGTACATCACGGCGATGCGGTCGCAGACGGCGGCGGCGAGGGCCAGGTCGTGGGTGATGAACAGCATCGCGAGGCCCCGCTCGGCGCGGGCCTCCTCGATGATCGCCATGACCTCCGCCTGCGTGGTCACGTCCAGCGCCGTCGTCGGTTCGTCGGCGAGCAGCAGCCGCGGCTCGCCCGCCAGCGCGGCGGCGATCATCACCCGCTGGAGCAGGCCGCCGGACAGCTCCGACGGGCGCTGCCGCAGCCGGCGCGGCGCGTCGGCGATGCCCACCGCGCGCAGCAGCTCTGTGACGGTCGCCTCGGCGGTCCGGGGACGTACGCCCCGCGTGGTGACCAGCCCCTCGGTGAGGAAGTCGCCGATCGTCCGCACGGGGTTGATGTGGGCGCGCGGGTCCTGGAACACCATGGCGACGTCCCGGCTGCGCAGCGCGCGCAGCGCCGCCGGGCCCATGGCCGGGACGGACGCGCCGTCGAAGCGGATGTCCCCACTCGTCCGGGCGCCCGGCGGCAGCAGGCGCAGCACGGCACGCGCGGTCAGCGACTTGCCCGAACCGGACTCGCCGACCAGACCCACGGCGGTCCCGGCGGGCACGGTGAGGTCGACCCGGTGGATCACCGTGCCGCGGCGGCCGCCCTTGACGGGCAGGGTGACGTGCAGCCCGTCCACTTCGAGGAGGGCGGGGGACTCGGTCATCGGTCGTCTCCCAGGAGGCGTTGGGACAGGCCGCTGCCGAGCAGGTTGCAGGCGATGACGAACACCACGATCACCAGCCCGGCGTAGAGCGACTGCTCGGCCCGCCCGGCGAGGATCCCGGTGGAGCCGTTCGCGACCATCAGCCCCCACTCGGCGGCCGGGGGCTGGGTGCCGAGACCGATGAAGGAGAACGCGGCCACATCGAGCAGCGCGTACCCGAAGGCGGTCGTCAGCTGGACCAGGACCAGCGGCAGCAGATTGGGCACCAGGTGGCGCAGGCAGATCCGCCACCCGGACATGCCGAGCATCCGCAGGGCGGACACGTACGGCATCCGGCACTCGCGCAGCGCCGCGGCGCGCACGGTGCGGGCGATGTAGGGCAGGTACGCGAGGGAGAGCGTCATCACCGCCACGCCGAGGCCCGCGCCGAAGGCGGCGGCCGCGACGACGGCGAGGACCAGCCCCGGGAAGCCGAAGACCAGGTCCAGCAGGCCGGAGACCAGCCGGTCGTACCAGCCGCCGAGCCAGGCGGCGGACACCGCCAGGGCGGTGCCGGCCGTTCCGGCCGCCAGTGTGACCACGGCGGGCGCCAGCAGGCTGGGCCGGGCCCCGTACAGCAGCCGCGAGAGGATGTCGCGCCCGGTGTCGTCGGTGCCGAGCCAGTGCGCGGCCGAGCCGCCCTGGTACACGGCGAACGGGTCCACGGCGTCGGGGTCGTACGGCGCGAGGAGCGGCGCGCACACGGCGGCGAGGACGACCAGGACGACGACCGACCCGGCGGCGATCAGGACGCCCCGGCCCCGGGCCAGGGCACGGACCCGGCCGAACCGTCCCTCGCCCCCGGTGAGCGCGGCGAGTTGGTACGTGCTCATGCGTCGCCTCCCAGCGGAACGCGGTGGTCGAGGGCGGCGGTGACCACGTCCACGAGGGTGTTGACCGCGACGAAGACGACCACGGCGATCAGGGCCAGTGCCTGCACGACCGCGAAGTCCTGCTTGGCGGCGCTCTGGATGAGCAGGGCGCCGATGCCGTTGACGCCGAAGGCCTGCTCGACGATCGCGCAGCCGGCGATCAGGCCCGCGACCGCCACACCCGACACCGAGAAGATCGGCCCGGAGGCGTTGCGCAGGACGTGCTTGCGCACGACGACGCGTTCGGGAACGCCCCGGCTGCGCGCGGTCTGGACGTGTTCCGCGCCCAGTTCGGCGCGGACGGCGGAGCGCGTCACCTGGGCGACGTACGCCAGCCAGGACGCGGCGAGCGCCAGCGCGGGCAGGGTGAGGTGCTCGATCCGCCCGCCGAAGCCCTCTCCCGCGCCGTACGCCGGGAACCAGCCCGTCCGCACCGAGAGCCACCAGATCAGCAGGACGGACATCACGAACGTGGGCACCGCCATGAGGGAGGTGGTCACCACGGTCACGAGCGTGCCGGCCCAGCCGCCGCGCAGGGCGGCGAGCGTGCCCAGCAGCACGCCCGGCACGATGATCAGGACGGCGGCGTACGCCACCAGGAACAGGGTATTGCCGATGCGGTCGGCGATCAGGTGGGTGACGGAGTCCTTGTACGTCAGGGACTGGCCCGCGTCGCCCTGGAGCATGCCGCTCAGCCAGCGCCAGTAGCTCTCCAGGAAGGGGTCGTCGAGGTGGTACTGGCGGTGGATCTCGGCCAGCAGCTCGGGGCTGGGCGGCTTGCCCCCGCCGATCAGCAGGGTGGCGGGGTCACCGGGGGAGAGGAACAGGGCGCCGTGGAGGGCGAGTCCGGCGACGAGCGCGGTCACCGCCAGCATCGCCGCACGGCGGACGACGAACCGCCAGATCATGAGCCGCCCTCGCCGGTGCCGCCGAGGTGGGCCGCCCACGGCATGTTGATGTAGGCGAACGACGCGGGGGCGCCGCTGAGGCGCTTGTTGAGGAACATCCGCTCGTGGGGCCAGGCGAGGGGCACCAGGGGCAGGTCCTCGGCGTACAGCGCCTGCGCCCGGGTGAAGAGCGCGGCCGACCGGGCGGGGTCCAGCGTCGCCCTGGCCTGCCGCAGCAGCGCGGTCACCTCGGCGTTGCGGTACTTCGTCCAGTTCAGCGGGGATTCGGGCGCCGTCAGCATCTCCGCGTACGACAGGGGGTCCGGTACCTCGACGTAGCCCAGCACCATGGTGGCGTCCAGGCCCTCACGGGCGGACGGGTCGTAGAACAGGCCGGACATCTGCGTCGGCTGGAGCTGCCTGATGACGACCTCCAGACCGATCCGCCTGGCCGCGGCCTGGAGGAAGGTGAGGGTCTGGAGGGACTGCTGGTCGCCCGCGCCCATGGCGACGGTGAGGGTGCGCTGCCGGGGAGCGGCCTGTTCGACCAGCTTCCTGGCCCTGTCCTCGTCGACGGCGGGCAGCGCGGGCAGCGCGTCATGGGCCGTGGCGTAGACGGCCGCGGCCTCGCTGTTCTTCCACACCAGGGACGGGATGAAGGTCTTCGGCTTCTGAGCGGCGCCGTCGTAGACGTTCTTGATCAGGGCGTCGCGGTCGAGGATCAGGGACAGCGCGTCGGCGATGCGGCGGTCGGCGAGCGGGGAGGCCGTGCTCGTGGGGTAGAGGAAGACGGTCTGGGCCGAGGGGCCGTAGTAGACGGTGCCGGCACGGGAGGAGCGCAGCGCCCTGGTGACGGTGGAGGGGATCTCGTAACTGCCGTCGATCTGGCCGGAGAGGAGGGCGCTGGTGAGGGTGGAGCTGTCGGTGATGAACCTGAAGGTCAGCTTCTCGGCCTTCGGCCGCAGCGCCGCGTCCCAGTAGCCGCCGTTGCGCACCGCAGTGATGGACTCGCCGGACTTCCAGCTCGAGAGCCGGAAGGGGCCGGTGCACATCAGGCCGCCCTTGGCGGTGCCGTAGGAGGAGCCGACCTTCTTCAGGTAGGCGGCCTCGCTGACCGCTCCGAAGCCGTTGACCAGGTACTTCAGGAACAGCTGGTCCGGCGCCTTGAAACGGACGGTCACCTGGTGGGCGCCGGTGGCCGTGACGGAGGTGACGCCGGCCATCACCGCGACGTTGACGCTCTGCGTGGCGGGGTCGCGCTGCCGCAGCAGGCTGGCGACCACGTCCCGCGCGGTCATGGGCTCGCCGTTCCAGAACCGCACGCCCTCGCGGAGGTCGAGGACGAGGGTCTTCGGGTCCGGGCGGTGCCAGGAGGTCGCGAGGCCCGGCGCGATGGAGTAGTCGGCCTTCAGCCTCAGCAGGGGGTCGCAGAGGTTGGACACCACGGTGCTGGGCGAGTAGTCGCCGACCTTGGCCGGGTCGAGCGTGGTGGGCTCGCCCATCGGGAGGTTCCAGGTGACCTGGTCGAGGGCGCCGGTGGCGGCGGGCGTGGTGGTGGTCAGCTTCGGGGCGCTCGTCGACGGGTCGGAGGGGCCGCCGGCGCCGGACGTGCAGGCGGAGAGGGTCACCAGCGCGGACAGGGCGGCGGCGAGGGTGCGGGCGGTTCCGGGGGCGGTGCCGGGGGTGGTTCTGGGAGCGTGCATGAGGTGCTCCTGATCGGGGACTGCGTGGCTCTGACGGTCCTTCAGGGAATCCTTCTGTGGGGGGCGTGTACGAGCGGGGGTCAGTCGGCCCGTGGAGGCAGGACCGTGACGGTCAGGCGCGACGGGCACGCCCCGCCGGTGCGCAGGGTCTGCGTGCTCGACTTCGCGGTGACCGTGGTCCAGGGGTTCTCGTCCGTGCCCGGGCACGGCAGGAACATGGGGTAGTCGCTGCTCGCCACGATCAGCGCGAGCCGGTGCCCGGGGCGTACGCGGTAACCGGTGTGGCCCAGGTCGATGTGCACCTCGTCCGGCGCCTGGGGGCCGCGCACCGACACCTGGCCGCGGGCGATCAGGTGCGCCCGGCCGTCGGGGGAGACGTCGAGCACCTTGGCGTAGAGGTCGAACACCGGGGCGGTACTGGTCACATGGAGGTCCAGGCCGAGCGGGCCGGCCAGGTCGAGGGGCTCGGACAGCACCGGTCCGCTGAAGGCGAGGACGTCCTCGCGCGCGGCGACGGGCGCCACGTCGGGGTGTGTCTGGAGGAAGGCGAAGGAGTTGGGCACCAGCGACGGCACGAGCGACCCCGGGTCGTGGACCCACCGCGTGCCGCGCTGCTCGGCCGCGGGCTCCTCGGTCAGCGGGGCGCCCGGCAGAGGTCCCGCCGCGTCGGCCGGGTCGCCCAGCCAGAGGACGCGCTCGGCGGACTCGGCAGGGGGCCATGCGCCGGACGTGCGCCGGCCGGCGTGACCGAGCTCCCAGTCCACCTTGGGGAGCGAGGAGACCGGACGGACGCCCTTGAGGAACACGTCGAAGAAGGCGAGGGCGGGCTCGACGTAGGCGGGCAGCATGCGCGCGAGGGCCGCCTCGCTCACGGCGTGGTCGTCCTCCTCGGCCACCGGCGCACGGTCGAGGTGGTAGTTCTCGTGGTCGACCGCACCGGCCCACAGGTACTGCACGGCGTCCCACCCCGGCCGCGAGGCCAGCTCCAGATAGTCGCGCATGTGCGGGATCAGGATGTTGTCGAACCAGCCGACGCAGTGCAGCACCGGCACGGGCCGGGCGTCGAAGGGGTGGCGGCCCAGCGCCGGGAAGAGGTTCGTGTAGCGGGGCGCGAGGGTGTCGAACCACGCGGAGCGCGCGCCGATGGCGCGGAACGCCTGCTCGTACTGCTCGATCACGGGGCGCAGCGAGCGGTCCGGCTCGTAGTCGTACGTGCCGTTGTCGACCCAGTAGTGGGCGTAGTACTCGATGCCCTCCAGCCAGACGGGACTGCCGACCGCGCCCCCGTCGAGCGGGTCGCTCTGCGAGGTCGCGTTGAAGTCCACCGTGGTGACACGCGGGACGATGGCACGCAGCGCCGAGTGCTCGGCGGCGACCGCCGCCCACTGCGTGAAACCGTAGTAAGAGTCGCCGAACATCCCCACGACCCCGTCCGACCAGGGCTGGTGGACGATCCAGTCGAGGGTGTCGTAACCGTCCTGCGGCTCGCGCAGGAACGGCAGGGTCCGGCCGCCGGAGCGGAACTTGCCGCGCACGTCCTGCACGACGACCGCGTAGCCGCGGGCGGTGAAGAGCGCGGCGATCCGGTCGAAGAAGACGTAGCGGCTGTTCTTGTCGTACGGGAGGCGGACGAGGACGGCGGGGACCGCGGCCTCGTCGAGGTCCTCCGGGAGGTAGACGTCCGTGGCCAGCCGTACCCCGTCGCGCATCCGGACCAGGTGTTGCCGGGCCTGGTCGGGGACGGGGGCGGGGCCGATCCGCTCGCAGGGCAGAGTCATGCGGTGTTCTCCAGGAATTGAGAAACAACAGCGTCATGTAACGGCGTTGTATGACAACATTGCAGCTCCGGATAAGCGGGTCAACCCCCTGAGTTAAGGTCTGCGACATGCCGATTGAGGTAGACGAGGCGAGGCGGCTCGACGAGATCGCCGCCGCCACCATCCAGGTCGCCCGCGAGCGAGGCGTCCGCTCCGTCACCATCCGCGCCGTGGCCGCGCAGCTCGGCGGCTCGACGGCCATGGTCACCAACTACGTCTCCAGCCGTTCCGCGCTCATGATCAACGCCCTGCGCCGCGCGGAGGAGGACTGGGCGCGCGAGATGGAGGAGGTGCTGGAGGGCGTCAGCGGCCCGGACCGGCTCCAGGCCGTCGCCCGCTGGATGTGCACCACCCAGCGGGACGACGAGGTGCTGCGCCGCCTGCTGATGGAGATCGCCAGCGCCGGCTCCGACGCGGGCTCGGACGTCGAGGAGCTCCGGCGGGCCACCGCCCGGCGCAGCCGTGAGGAGATGGGCGCCCTCGTGGCCGAGGCCGGCGTTCCCGATCCGGCGCTGAGCGCCGACATCCTGCACCTGCTCTTCCGGGGCTACTGGCTGTCCACCCTGGAGGACCCCGACACCTGGAACCCCGACCGGGGGACGCGCGTCGCGCTGGCGCTGGTCGACCTGCTGTCGCGGCAGTCGGGAGAGCGGCACTCCGGAGAGGAGTGAGGGGTGAGGGTTGACAGGTCCGGGCGCCCGGAAGCAGGCTGACCCCGAGATGAAACGCCGTTGTATGACGGCGTTTCCTCCTCTGTCGTCGAGCGGCCACGGAACACCTCACGCGTGGCGCCCTGCTCCTCCCCGCCCTCTCCGCCCCTCTTCTCCGTCCCCGCCGTGCGCCCTGCCGCGCCCGGGGGCTCTCCTTCCAAGAGGTATCCCATGGGAACTGCAGCCCAGCCCACCGAGTTGTGGCAGCGCACCGCCACCGACCTCGCCGCCGCTGTCCGGGCCCGCGAGGTCTCCGCCGTCGAGGTGGTGCGGTCGTGCCTCGACCGCATCGAGGAGACCAACCCCCGGCTGAACGCCCTGGTGGACGTACGCCCCGACGAGGCCCTGGCCGACGCCCGCCGCGCCGACGAGGCGGTCGCCGCGGGCGCAGACCTCGGCCCGCTCCACGGCGTGCCGGTGTCGATCAAGGTCAATACGGAGCAGAAGGGGTATGCCACCACCAACGGCGTCGCCGCCTTCGCCCACCGGGCCGCCGAGGGCGACGCGGCCTGCGTCACCGCCCTGCGCCGGTCCGGCGCCATCCCGCTCGGCCGCAGCAACTCCCCGGCCTTCTCCCTCCGCTGGTTCACCACCAACGACCTGCACGGCCGCACGCTCAACCCCTGGGACCACGGCCGCACCCCGGGCGGCTCCAGCGGCGGCGCCTCCAGCAGCCTCGCCGCCGGTATGACGCCCCTCGCCCAGGGCAACGACATCGGCGGATCCATCCGCTTCCCCGCCGCCTGCTGCGGAGTCGTGGGCGTACGCCCCACCGTCGGCCGCATCTCCGACTGGGCGCCGCCCGCCTTCGCCGAGACGCCCGACGGGCCCGTCGAGCTGGACTTCCCGCCCACCGTCCACGCCTGCGCCGTGCAGGGCCCGCTCGCCCGGACCGTGGCCGACGCCCGGCTGGCCCTGCGGGCGATGACCACCCCCGACCTGCGGCACCCGCACGGCGTCCCGGCGATCCCCGAACGGGCGGGCGGCACCGGGCCCGTCACGGTGTCCGTGGTCCGCGGCATCGGCACCGTCGACAACCACCCCGCCGTCGACCGGGCGTTGAGCGACGCCGCCGCGCGGCTCAGCGACGCCGGTTACAAGGTCGAGGAGCTGGACGGCCTGCCGCTGCTCGCCGAGGCGGCGCGCCTGTGGTCGCTGCTGATCACCGAGGACCTGCGCCCCATGCTGCCGGTGGTCGAGCAGGTCGGCGACGCGGCGATCCGCACAGCCCTGGCAGGGCACTTCGCGGCCGCGGCCGTCGAGTGGGGCGAACGCCCCACCCTGGAGACCTACATCACCGGCTGGGCCCGCCGCGCCACGCTCGTCACCCGGCTCCAGGAGCTCCTCGGCTCCGGCCGGCTCCTGCTCACCCCGGTCTGCGCGGAGCTGCCCTTCGAGCAGGACGCCGACCTCGGCGAAGAGGCGCGCGCCGGACGGCTGTTCACCGCGATGTGGCCGATGACCGCCGTGCCCGTCCTGGGCTTCCCCGCCGTCACGGTGCCCGTCCGCCTCGACGACGGCCTTCCCGTCGGCGCCCAGCTCATCGGCGGCCGCTTCGAGGAGGAGCTCGTCCTCGACGCCGCCCAGGCCGTCGAGGACCGGGGGGCCGCGATCAGCCTCTGGGCGTAACGGAGGCCCGGGGGTGGGGCCCGCCGCCCGGGCCGTTCCGGGGCGGCGGACCTTGGTAGGCGGGTCTCAGGTGAGGGTCGGGCTCACGCGGCCGTCCAGCCGCCGTCCACCGGGACCGCGGCCCCCGTCACGAAGGAGGAGCGGTCGCTGCACAGCCACGCGGCCGCCTGGGCCACCTCGGAGGGGGCGGCCATCCGCTTCTGGATGGGGCGGGCGAGGAAGCGCGCCTCGATCTCCGGGGTCTCCTCCAGCACCTCGTCCATCAGCTCCGTACGGGTGTTGCCGACCACCAGCGCGTTCACCCGCAGGCCCCGCTGCCCGTACTCGGCGGCGGCGGCCCGGGTAAGGCCGATGACCGCGTGCTTGGCGGCGACGTACGGGGCGACGGCACCGGTGGCGAGGACGCCCGCCACGCTGGAGGTGTTGACGATGGCGCCGCCGGAGGGCGAGCCGAGCATGACCGGCACCTGATGGCGCATGCAGTTCCACACGCCCCGGACGTTGACGTCCATGATCTGCTGGAAGACCGCGTCGTCGGTCTCGTGCAGCTCCGTTCCGACCGTCGCCCAGCCGGCGTTGTTGAACGCGCCGTCCAGGCCGCCGTACGTGTCCACCGCCAGGGCCACCGCGCGCTCGACCTCGTCCGACCGCGTCACGTCGGCGGGCGCCGCCGTGGCCCGGCCGCCGCTGTCGGCGATCTCCTTCTCCAGGGCCCGCAGCCGCTCCTCGCGGCGGGCCACCAGGACGACGGCCGCGCCCTCCGCCGCGAACAGCCGGGCGGCGGCCGCGCCGATGCCGCTGGAGGCACCGGTGATCATGACGACCTTGTCGGTGAGCAGTAACTGAGTAGTTGTCATGCACCCATTGAACTGTCCCGGCGCCTCGGCCATGCGGCGGTTACGACATCCTCACGGGATCCGGGAACCGCGTGGCGGTCTGCCGGTCACGCCGCCCGGAAGTGGTCGCCGTGGTCCCGAGCCCAGGTCCGGAAGGTGGTGGGCCTGCGTCCGAGCACCTGCTCGATCCCGTCGGCCACCGCGGCCTTGCCGCCGGCCGCCTGACGCCGGCTCATCTCCAGCAGGGCCCGTACCAGCGGCTCGGGGTAGCGCCGCCGCCAGGCGTCGCGGGCCTCCCGCGGGGTCAGCTCGACGAAGTCCAGCGGCCTGCCGACCGCGGCGGCCAGTTCCGCACACTGCTCCCGGGGGGAGATCGCGGCGGGACCCGTGAGGGCGTACGCCCGTCCCGCGTGGCCGGGCGTGCTCAGCACCCGCGCCGCCACCTCGGAGATGTCCCGGGGGTCGACGCAGGCGACGCGCGAGTCGCCGTACAGCGCCCGTACCACCGACTCGCGGGCGATGGACGGCGCCCAGTCGCGCGTCTTCGACATGAACGCGCGCGGACGCAGCAGGGTCCACTCCATGCCCGTGGCGCGTAATCGCTCCTCGTTCTCCCGCTGCCAGCGGGTCACCAGGTCCTGGGCGTCCGGTTCCGTCACGGCGAGCGCGGACACCTTCACGATGTGCCGTACGCCGCCGGCCCGGGCCGCCGCGAGAACGTTGTCCTCGTGGTCGGGCCGCAGCGGATCGCTGGTGACGAGGAGCAGGGCGTCCGCGCCCCGGCAGGCGCGGGCCAGCGAGGCCCGGTCGGCGAAGTCGGCGCCGACGATGTCGCCCCCGAGCCCCCGGCGGGCGGCCCGGGCCGGGTCCCGGGTCAGCGCGCGCACGCGGTGGCGTGGTGCCAGCAGGGCCGTCACGGCGTGGCCCACCGTGCCGCTGGCGCCGGTCACCGCGATGGTCAGCCGCTTTCCGCCGTCCCGGTCCGCCCGCGCCGCACACTGCGCCTGCCGGTGGGCCGCGCGGAGCCCGGTGGGGGCGCTCACGCCGGCCTCGCGCGGTCGGCGTCGAGCACGATCCGCTCCGCGACGGCAGGGACGGCGATCCCGGGGAGCAGGTTGCGCCACATCCCCACGGTCCGCTGGGGCAGGTCGGCCCGTCCGCTCACCAGCTGCGAGTAGAGCTGGATGCCGGTACAGGCGCCCACGACGAACTCGGCCACCTCCACGGGGTCCACGGAGTCCCGGAGCTCGCCGTCGTGCCGTGCTTCCAGCAGACAGTCCGTCATGATCCGCACCCACGTGCGGTAGGAGGTGTCGTCGCGCATCCCGAAGGCGCCCTGCTCCACCGCCAGCCGCACGGCGGCGCGCAGCATCGGGTCCTGCTGGATCTGCCACGACCACAGCAGCGTGATGTCCACGAGCCGTTGCAGGCCCCGGGAGCGCAGCATCGGGACGATCGTGTCGGGCTGGGCGTTCATCACCGCGAGCGCCAGCCCCTCCTTGGACTTGAAGTGGAAGTACATGGCCCCGGTGGTGGCGCCGGCACGCTCCGCGATCTTGGTGATGCTCGCGCCGGCGAAGCCGTACTCGTCGAGAACCTCGGCGGCCGCGCGCAAGATCGCCTCGCGCGTCCGAACGGCCCGCTCCTGCTTCGTCCGTGGCATGCACCCTCCCCTAACCGTAGAGAACGCTCTTTATGCTATCCGCTCGCCATGTGGGACGACACCCTGAACACCCCTGCGTTGACCTGCGGTTGGCGAAAGTTCTCACGGTTTCCCTCGACAAACAAAAAGAACACTCTCTATTTTATGAGTGTGCGGGCACGACGTCGCCGTACAGCACGGTCTGTCACACACATCGGACATCAGGGGGAAGGTTCCGCATGTCTCACACCACCCGGCAGTCGGTCGCGTCCACCGCGCCCGCGCCCGTGCTCACGCCCACGCTGACCTACGCCGTTCCCAGGGAGTACGTGCACCGCGCGGCCATCGCCGAGGTGTTCCTCACGGGCTGGCGGCCGATGGGCGCCGACTCCTTCACCGTCACCGCCCAGTGGCCCCGCCAGCACAGCTTCTACCTGACGCAGGAGGGGCTGCACGATCCGCTGCTGCTGAGCGAGACCATCCGCCAGACCCTGCCCCTCCTGTCGCACGCGGCGTACGACGTCCCGTTCGGCACCCGGCTCAGCTGGGACTTCTTCCGCTACACGCTCAACCCCTCCGCACTCGCCGCACAGTTCGTCCCCGCCGAGCTCGAACTGACGGTCACCGCCTCCGACATCAGGCGCCGCAGCGGCCAGCTGGCCGCCGTGACCATGAACTTCGACGTCTCGCGCGACGGCGTGCCGCTGGCCACCGCCGAGACCCGGTTCGGCTGCTACAGCCCGGCGGTCTACCAGCGGCTGCGCGCCGGCCGGGCCGACCTCGACAAGGTCCTCGCGGGCGTCCTCGCCCCGCCTCCGCCGGTGTCTCCCGCCCTCGTGGGCCGCGACCGGCCGCAGGACGTGGTGCTCGCCCCCGCCGACGGGGACCGGCGCTGGCGGCTGCGTACGGACACCGCCCACCCGGTGCTCTTCGACCACCCGGTCGACCACGCGCCCGGGATGCTCCTGCTGGAAGCCGCGCGCCAGGCCACGCAGGCGCTCGATCCCCACCGGCGGGTGCTGCCCGTCGGCATGGACATCGCCTTCTTCCGGTACGTCGAGTTCGACTCGCCCTGCTGGATCACCGCCGAGCCGGACCAACCGGAGTGGCACGACCAGCACGGCCGGCGGCGTACGAAGGTGACCGCCTGGCAGGAGGAGCAGGTGGTCTTCTCCGCGACGGTGACGACGGAAACGGTCGCCGCTCGCTGAGTCGGCGGCACGCCTGACGATCGGGCGGGCGGTGCGGGCAAGCCCTACGGCGTGCCCGCACCGCCCGCCTTTCCGCGTGCCCGAAACGGGCGGGGGGAGGAGGGACCGTCGGCCGCCGCGCCCGAAGGGGGGCGGCGGCCGACGGTCCCACCGGGGGGGCAGGGGTCAGGCCGTGCGTCTGCTCAGGCCGAGCGCCTCGGACCGTTGGGTGATTCCGGCCAGGCGGCTGTAGGCGTACGCGGCCGACACGAGCGTCATGTGGTGGTGCCAGCCCGGGTACGACCGGCCCTCGAAGTCCAGCAGCCCGAGGTGCTCGCGCAGGCTGTGCACGGTCGCGGCGCTGCCCGCGCGCAGCCGGGTCAGCGCCAGCAGGTCGCTCATGCGCGCCTGCACCATGCTGGTCAGCCACACCACCGACGGCCGCTGCTCGTCCGCCTGCCACTCGGCGAAGAGCCGGTAGGTGCGGTGCGGCGCGCCGGCGCCCGTCCGGACGCCGGGCACCCGCACCAGGCCGGAGACGATGCGGAGCAGCCGCTGCTGCCCGTCGGACGCCGTCACGGTGGCCGTGTGCGGGTGCCGCCGGCTGTTCATGGCCAGGAAGGACCGGGCGCTGAGCGTGGTCGCCGCCGTCGCCGCGTGCACGACGGGCTGCGCCTTGAGGTGCCCGTCGGCGATCACCTGCATGGCGTCGGGCACGGCGACGAGGAAGTCGTACCCCCGCTGGGAGAGTCCGGAGACCAGCGGGGCGACGCTCGGCAGCTCCGTCATGTCCGCCACCACCGGCACCGCGGCCAGCGAGGTGCGCGCGGCCGCGGTCGCCGTCAGGTCCAGCGTGTCCGCCCACAGGGGCCGGTGCCGGACGGTGTCCGGGATGCGGGTGCGCCGCCGCAGCCCCGTGTCGTCGGCCCAGTGGTCGGGCAGGAACAGCCGCCAGTCGACCGGGACGTTGTGCCCCGGGACGGAGAGGAAGAGCCCGAGGGCCACCTGGCAGTTGACGGTGCGGCCGGCCGAGGGGACGAAGCGGCGGTGTACGCCGACCGAGTGGTCGCCCCGCTTCGGCAGGACGGCCGGAGCGATGGTCCAGGCCCGGACCGGGGCGCGCTCCTCGACCCAGCGCATCAGCTCGCCCCGGGCGGGGTCCCACTCCCAGGGGCTCGCGTTGATGAACTGTTGCAGCGACTGCGAGGCCGTGGGCGAGGTGGAGACGGCGGCGGCGAGCCGCCGGACCGACTTCTTGCCCGGCGTGGTGAGCAGACCCTGCAGGTAGGAGTGCGCCCACCTGCGCTGGTCCGCGCGCGGCAGATGGCCGAAGAGTTCCTCGGTGTAGGCGGCGATCGGGGCCGGATCGACCGGTCCCCGTAACTGCGTCATGCCGTGCGCAGCCACGATGCGTTCCCCCTCGACTGGTTCGGACGGACGGCGTGAGAGGACACCTCACTCGTAAAAGAATAGAGAACGTTCTGTATTTTCCAAGGGGGTTCACCGGTCCGTGACGACTTGCGCAAGTCCTGTCCTGTGTTTGGTGGTTGATGGCCGGAAGTCGGCGCTTCTTGTGCAAGTCGGCGTTGCCCGGCCCGGGGTGGGCCAGCAGGCTGAACGCACGGAGAGGGGGAAGAGCCTTGGCAGTTCACGCACGCGTCGCGGCCCCGACGTCCGCGACCCCGGCGCCCGCGGACGGGAAGAGCACCTTTGCGGCCGACTGCGGAGGCAGAGGGGGCGGCCGGCTGCCGTCCCTGACCGGAATGCGGTTCGCCGCCGCGCTGCTCGTCTTCCTCTTCCACGCGACGTACGAGAACGTCTTCCGCGACCCCGGCACCAACGCCGCCTTCGTCCAGCTGTTCTCCAAGGCGGGCTGGGTCGGCGTGTCCTTCTTCTTCGTCCTCAGCGGCTTCCTGCTCACCTGGTCGGCGCGCCCGGACGACACCGCGCGCCGCTTCTGGCGGCGGCGCGCGTGGAAGATCTACCCGAGCCACGTGCTGACCTTCGCCGTCGCCGTCGCCCTGCTTGCCTGGACCGGCCAGGCGGTGCCGGGGGCCGTGCGCAACCTGCTGCTCGTCCAGACCTGGACGCCGGACGTCGACGTGATCCTCAGCGCCAATCCGGTCAGCTGGTCCCTCGCCTGCGAGGCGGTCTTCTACCTCGCCTTCCCCCTCCTGCTCCGGCTCGTGGACGCGATCCGCCCGGCCCGCCTGTGGTGGTGGGCGGCGGGGCTCGTGACGGCCGTCCTCTGCGTCCCGGCCCTCGCCTCGGCCCTGGTGCCCGCCGGCCCCGACATGTGGTGGCTGGCGATCTCGGAGGAGCACTACTGGTTCGTGTTCGCGTTTCCGCCCGTACGGGCCCTGGAGTTCGTGCTCGGCATGGTCATGGCGCGGATCCTGTGGACCGGGCGGTGGCACGGGCCCGGGCTGCCGCTCGCCGGGCTCGCGGTCGTCGCCGGTTACGGCGTCGCGCTCGTGGTGCCGTTCGCGTACGGCATGGTGGCGGCGACCGTCGTCCCGCTCGCCTGGCTCGTCACCGCCGCGGCCGCCGCGGACCTGCGCGGAAACGTTTCACCGTTCCGTACGCGCACCCTGGTCCGCCTCGGCGAACTCTCCTTCGCTTTCTACCTGTCGCACCGGTTGGTGCAGATGTACGGGCACCGGGCCGTCGGCGCGGAGCGGTCCTGGGACACCCCGGCGGGGATCGGGGTGCTGCTCCTGGGACTTGTGGTGACGCTGGGGCTGTCCTGGCTGCTGTACACGTTCTTCGAACGGCCGGTCACCCGCCGCATGGGCGTCGCCCGGCCACCCGCAACGCCACCCCCACCCCCACCCGCTCCATGGGCCGGACGGTCCGGCCCGCCCCGTGACGGAGGCTCACGATGACGCTGACGACCATGACCGCTGTGACGACGATCGACGTGTGGTTCGACTACATATGCCCGTTCTCCGTGATGACCCGCAAGGTGCTCGCCGACGCGGTCACCGATCCGGACGTCCGGACCGTGTGGCGCGCCTACGAGCTGCACCCGGAGGGGACCCCGCCGCCCGGCGAGGGCGACTACCCCGAGCGGGTCTGGGAGAACTCCGTCCTGCCCATGGCCGAACGCCTCGGCGTCCGGCTCGGCTCGGCGCCCTCGCTGCCCCTGCCGCGTACGGGCCTGGCGCTGCGCGGCCACCGCTACGCGGAACGGCACGGCGCCGGCCTCGCCTACAGCGACCGCGTCTTCGACGCCCACTTCCTGGAGCACCTGGACATCGCGGACCCGGGACCGCTGGGGGACCTGGCGGCCGACGTCGGCCTCGACGCACGCGAGTTCCGCGCTTACGTCACCTCCGCGGCGGCCGCCGAGCAGTACCTGCGCGAGCAGGAGGAGGCCCGGCGGACGCACCGCATCCACACGGTGCCGACGCTGACCATCGGCACCTGGCGCACGGAGGGCGTCCCGCGGGCGGACCGCGTGCGGGAGGTCCTCGCGGCGCTCCGCCCGCCCGCGGGCGGCTCCCTTCACTCCGCCGGTGCCGCCACGCGGAACCCCACGCCGAGCGCCGCCAGGTCCCGCTCGTAGACACCGTGCCGACGGGCGCACCGGGCCAGGTCCCGGTCGTGGCGGAAGGACCCGCCCCGCGTGACGTGCGGGTCGAAGGCCCAGTCCTCGGTACGCGGCACGTCGTCGGGGGCGCCCGGATAGGGGGCGTAGCGGGTGGAGGTCCACTCGTCGGCGTTGCCCGCCATGTCGAGCACGCCGAACGGGCTGGCCCCCTCGGGGAACGAGCCGACCGGCACCGTCGCCCCGATGCCCAGGTCCACGAGGTTGGCCAGCCCCGTGCGGTACTCGTCCCCCCACGGGAACTCCCGGCCGTCGTCACCGCGCGCGGCGCGCTCCCACTCGTCCTCGGTGGGCAGCCGCACCGCGACGCCGCCGAGGCGTTCCCCGAGCCACCGGCAGTAGGCCGTCGCGTCGTCGAAGGCGACACCGACGACGGGGTGGTCCGCCGACGCCTGCGGGACCGGCCTGCCGGTGGCCACCGCGAAGCGCGTCCACTGGCCGACCGTGACGGGCGTGCGGGCGATCCGGAACGCCGGGAGCCGGATCTCCGTACGCGGGGCTTCCTTCCTGTACCACTCCAGCGGCACGCCGGTGTCCCGGTAGCGGTGGGCCACCTCCGCCACCTCGTCCACCGGCGTGCCCCGGCGCAGCAGCCCGGCCGGGACCTCCACCCAGTCCACCCGTTCCACCTGTCCCACCCGCTCCACCACGTCCCTCACCCGTTCCCTCCTCAGCTCGACAGCAGATGCGCGTTGGGCCTCATCGCGGCATCGGCGTACCGCGCGATCTCCACCACGGTCACGCCCGACGCCTGGAGCAGCTCGGCACCGGCCGCCGCGGCGACGAACGTGTCCGGCTCGCGCCAGGCCGTCACCACCCTCCGTACCCCCGAATCGATGATCCACTGGGCACACGGGCGAGGCCGCGACGCGCGCCGGCCGCAGGGCTCCAGGCTGCTGTAGACCGTCGCCCCGGGCAGCCGCGGGTCCCCGGCCAGCTTGGCGAGCGCGCTCTCCTCGGCGTGGACGTGGGGATCGCCGCCCTGCCGGGAGTGCCCCCGGGCGAGTTCCTCACCGTCGGCCGCGACGACGACCGCGCCGACGGAGAACGCCGTCCGAGACGGCGGGCACGCGGCGGCTAGCGCACAGGCCTCGGCGAGCCAGGCCAGGTCCGCCGCGGTCGCCCGGCCGTCGGTGCCGGGCCGCCGGTTCAACGCGTAGCGGAGCAGGACCACATCGCCGACCGGCCGGGTCTCGACGAGGGTCAGCCGGTGCAGCGGTCCGCCCGGGTAGAGCCCGGGGCCCAGCATGCGCGGTGCGTCGGGCTGACCCACCAGCAGGGGCGCGACGACGAGCTGCAGCTCGTCCGCCAGGCCCCGCTGGAGCAGCTGGGTGTGGACCTGACCGCCGCCTTCCACCATCAGCCGCCGCACGCCGAGCGTGTGGAGGTGGCGCAGGACGGCTTCCCAGGCGGCGTCGTCGCCCTCGGCCACCTCGTACACCTCGGCGAGACCGCCCACGGCGGTCGAGGCCCGGGCGTACGCGCGGGCACCGACCGCGTACACCGCCTTGCGCCCGCCGTGGTGCCAGAACCGCCATGCGGGATCGAGATCGCCGCTCCGGGTGACGGTGACCTTCAGGGGGTACGCGTGCGGGGCCCGCGACCGCACGCGCAAACGGGGGTCGTCGGCGCGCAGCGTCCCCGCTCCGACCAGAACGGCGTCGCTGGAGGCGCGTTCGGAGTCCACCCGCCGGAAGTCCTCCTCGCTGGAGAGGAACAGCCGGTCCTCGCCCGGGCGGGTGTCGAGGCAGCCGTCCAGCGACACCGCGGCCGACAGCAGAACATGGGGCATGGACACGGTACGAAGCTCCTTCTCGTCCTGGTCGTCCTTCTCGTTCTTCTAGCTCTTCTGGTCGCGGAATTTCGCCACATCGCCGTAGCCCATCCCCGCGCTCCAACTCATCGGTTCCAGATGCGCGTTGAACGGAACCCCGTCCCTCGTCATCGCGGGCCGGGTGTGGTTGAGGTGCAGCAGCGGGTCGTCGTACCGGATGAGAGGGGCGGCCGCGGAGAGCCGGGCGACCATGTCGTCGTCCTCTCCGCCCCAGCCCTCGTACCGCTCGTCGAAGCCGCCGATCTCGTGGAACGTCTCCGTGCGCGTCCAGACGCAGCCGCCCGGGGGCTCCCGCAGCAGCAGGCCGCGCAGGCACGTCGTCGGCACCCCGGCCCTGCCCTCGCCGTTGCGCAGACCGATCGCCCGGAGAGTGGACTCCTCGTCGAGCGACAGCGACCACGTGAACGGCAGGTGCGCCGCGTGCCCGCCGTCGTACAGCCGCGCGACGTTGCGGTGCACGAAGGAGCGGTCGACGAGGATGTCGGCGTCCAGGACGCACAGCGCGGGCGCCCCGGCGTGCGCGACGGCACCGACGTTCACCGCCCACGCCTTGTTGAACAGGCCGTCCTTGTACGCGAAGACGTAGTCGTCGACCAGGCCGTCGACGAGCGCGCGGGTGCGCGGCTCGCTGTCCGCCTCCACCAGGGTGACCCGGTGCGCCGCGCCGCCCGACTGGTCCGCCAGGGCGCGCAGACAGGCCAGCAGGTTACGGGTCCGGGTGCCACCCTCCCGGTCGCGGAAGGGGATGACGACGTGCGCCTCCGGCAGGCCGCGGACCCCCGGCTGCCGGTCCCCGCCGGAGCCCTCCGCCGCCCCGTCCGGTGCGACCGGCCCGGTGCCGTACGCGTCGCCCGGCCCGCCCCCCAGGTGGTAGTCGATCCAGATGTGCGGGTCGGCCCCGGCGACGGCCCCGGCGAGCCGCTCCCGGTCGTGCGGCCGCTCGGCCAGCAGGCGCTCCAGCCGTTCGGCCAGCAGGTGGTGGAGCGCGGCGTCGTCCGGGTCCGCGAGCACGGCGCGGTACGCCGCGCCGGCGTCCGGGGATCCGGCCACGGCGTCCGCCAGCCGCCCGTCCACCGCGCGGTAGTGGTCCCGGCTCATCTCCCAGTAGTCCGCCGCGATGTCCGGCACCGCGGGATGGTGTGCCAGGACGGCGTGGGCCGTGAGCCGGCGGGCGAGCCGCCCGGTGTCCGGCTCCGAGGCTTCGTGCATCTCCGTACTCCCCTTCAGTGGTGGTGGCTCAGTGGTGGTTCCCCCGTGGTGCGACGGTGTTTCAGGCGCCGTCGTCCGCCGACCACGCGCGGAGCCACCGGGGGTCGGCGGCGGCCCCCGCCGGGAGGAACCGGATGTCGACGGACAGGCGCATCGCGTCGGTGGCGGTGTCGACGGAGGCGTGCACCATGCGTGGTACGTGGACCATGACGTCCCCGGCGGAGAAGTCCGCCCACAGCCAGCGGCGCCCCAGCCGGGTGGCGAGCAGCTCCAGGTCGTGGGTGATCGGCCGCCGGTCGTGGGGGCGGTCGGAGGTCGCGCGCAGCGGCGCGTACTCATCGGCCCGCAGGGTGTGCGAGCCCTCCAGGTACACCAGCGCCCCGGCTTCCAGCGGGCAGTCGCCGCCGGGTATCCACATTGTGACCAGCCGGTCGGACCCGGCGTCCAGGTAGTCCAGGTCGACGTGGGCGCGGGAGGCGCGGTGCGCGCCGCGGTGGAAGTGCCGCAGTATGCGGCGGGGCAGCAGCTCCGCGCTGCCGCCGAGCGCCGCCTCGGCGAGCTTGGCGAGCACCGGGCTGCCGACGAACTCCCGGAAGGTCCGCGAGCGCACGAAGGCGTGCGCGGGGTGCCCGGGCATCCCGTGGGGCGGCAGCCCGTCCGGGACCCGGCCGGAGAACACGCCCTCCTCCGGAGTGGTGCCCGGGGCGAGGTAGGCGGGGTCGAAGAGCGAGAAGTAGGCGCCGCGCAGCCGCAGTACCTCCGCGCGGTCCAGCACGCCGCGCAGGTACAGGTAGCCGTCCGAGGCCAGGCGTTCCCGCAGGGCGTCGGGGCGGCCGTACAGGTCGGTGCTGTCCCTCAGCGGAGCGAAGAGGTCCGGGGTGAAGGGGAGGGGCAGGCCGTTCGAGGAGAGCGTCTTCATGGATTCCTGAGGGCATAGTCCGGACGATGCCGGCACGGTGGGGTGACAACACGAACCGGCGGCCGTCAGTAGACGCCCTGGTACGTCTCCTCGGTCTCGTCGTCCTGGAAGGGCTGTACGGCCCTCACCCCGTCCCAGGGGAACCAGGGGTGTGGCCCGGTCCTCACGGCGCTGTCCCGCTCCAGCAGGTTCGGCAGGAAGAGGTCCTCCAGGAGCGTCGTGACACGTACGCGCCCGCGCTCGCCCACGGGCAGGACGCGCCAGGGGTCCGCGGGGTCGACGACCTCCATCACGGCGAACGGCGGCGGCAGGTGGTAGGAGTGACCGAGGGGCTCGCCGGGGCCGCCGGGCTCGCCGGGGCCGTCGCCGAGCCGGTCCGCCTGGAGTGCGTGGCCCACCAGGGTGTTGCCGTAGGTGTCGATCCACTGCACCCCGCGCAGGTGCTCCTCGCGGAGGAACTCCGCCTCGGCCGCGGTGCACGACGTGCCGCCCGTGCACACGGCCTTCACGCCGTACGCGGAGAGCGGGCGAGGCAGCCTCATGGCGAGCGCCAGCAGCAGCTGGGAGGTGGTGAAGAGCAGCGAGGGCCGTTCGGCGGTGAGCAGGGTCAGGGTCTGTGCGACGAGGTGGTCCGTGTACGCGTCGGCCTCGCCGTTCTCGCGCAGCGCCGCCTTCACCCAGCGGGGGTCGAAGTCGATGGAGAACACGGCCCCGCGCCAGCTGTCGGCGAGCCCCTCCACGAAGTGCCCGTAGGCGTGCGGACCGCTCGGCGTCATCGCGAGGACGTCCCCGCCCGCCACACCGCGGGCTTCCAGCATCGTCCGGTAGATCTCGACGTCGTACGCGAGTCTGGTGACGTTGACGATCCGGCAGGGCGCCCCGGTGGTGCCGCCGGTCTCGAACACCCGGAAGGGGCGGTCCCGGTAGCCGCGCGGCCGCAGGTCACGGGCGCTCGCGGCGCGCAGCTCCTCCTTGTCGAAGAGCCCGAACAGGCGCAGGGCCGCGAAGCCGTCGACGTCCCGGAGCGGGTCGAAGCCGAGGGCCGAGCGGCGCCGTACCCAGAACGGGGAGCCGGTCTCGGGCGAGAAGTGCCAGCGCATCATGCGGCGCGTCCACTCGTCGAGCCCGATGGCCAGGGCGGGCACCCGCTCGCGCAGGACGTCCTGGAACGTCTCGAAGGTGACGGGAGCGTCCTGCCCGCCGTGCACGGTGCTGGTCATGTCGGTCCCTTTCACGTTCACGTTCGCGTTCGCGTTCACGCGGTGCGGCTCGGGTCGGGCCGGTGGACGAACAGGGCGCGCTCGGCGACGGCCGCCGCCCCCGCCTGCGTGGCGCGTACCACCACGGCGAACGGGAAGGGCGTCTCGTGCCCGGCGAGCGGAGGGACGTCCCGGCTTCCGGTCACCCGTCCGCCGGCCAGCACGAGCCGGGGGAGCGGATAACGGTCTCCGGCGGGGCTGTCGGCCGTTGGGGGCCGCCGGGTCACGACGCGGTCCCCCGGGCGCAGCCGCTCCTGTACGGAGCGGACCGCGCGGTCCGTCGCCCGGTGGTCCCTGGTAGCGGCGAGCGGCAGGGCCGGGTCCGCCGGGTACGGGCCGATCGCGTCGAGCGCGGCGGCCAGCGCCCCGGCCGTCTCCTCGGCCGCCTCCTCCGCCGGGTCCGTACAGACGACGGTGCGTACGTTGGTGCAGAAGCGCCCGGAGTCGCCCGCCACGAGCGGTAACAGCCAGTCGGCCGCGGCGGCGCCGCGCAGGTGTCCGGGCAGCAGGGCGCAGGCTCTGCCGGGGCCGTGCAGGGTGAGCGTGGCCGAGGCGCGCACCGACGTGGCCACCTCCGCGCCGCCGTAGACGGTCTGGCGGTCGGTCAGGGTGATGAGCCGGTGCAGGGTGGCCGGCTGCGCCGGATAGAGGCCCAGGCGCTCGGGCGGCCAGCCCACGGCGAGGAGCGCGGCGAGCAGGCGGGCCGCGGAGAGCGGCTCACGGCGGCTCGGGCGGATCCACACCGCTCCGGAGCGTTCCGCCTCCCCGAGGACGGACTCCAGGCAGGTGAAGGTGTTGCCGGGGAGGGAGACCAGGGCCAGCGCGTCGTCCGGGGGCGCCGTGGCCCGGGGCCCGAGAAGGCGGGCGCGCAGCAGGGCGCACCACCGGTCGACGAGGGGAGCGGGCAGTCCGGCGACGTCCCACAGCGCGGTGCGGAATTCCTCCGCGCTCTGGGCGCCGAGGCCGCCGATCGTCACGGTGCCGCCGTCGAACAGGTCGAGCGCGCGCAGCAGCAGGGTCCGCCGGGTCTCCCGGGGGAAGCCGGTGAGGCGCCGTCGGCCGGTCGTGTCCCACCAGCGGCGGTCCGCGGCCGCCACGATCTCCGGCACGAGGGCCAGTGCGGCTCCCGGTGCCGTTCCCGTGGCACCGGGCAGGGCGATGGTGTCGAGGGACGGACGCCATCGTCCTTGGCGGAAGGATTCCAGGACCCGGCCGTCCGGAGTCGTCGCGTTCGCCGTCGCGTTCACCGGAGCTCGCTGCGCAGTGCGGCGGCGACCCGGAGCTGTTCCCCCTCCGTCAGGGACGGGTAGAGCGGCAGGGCGATGTGGTGCCGGGCGAACCAGCGCGCCCGCGGGAAGTCGTGCCCGGTGCCGTCGGCCGGGGCGCGGGAGGCGGCGAAGAACGGCTGGTCGCACAGGAGGTGGTCGTAGACCTCGCCGGCCAGGGCGACGCCGTGCCGCTCGCGCAGCCGCCGCTTGAGGGAAGCCCGGTCGACGCCGTCGTCGAGGTAGAGCACGTACTTGTAGAAGTTGCTCTCCGAGCCCGCAGGCACCACGTGCGGCCGCTGCCCGGGGACGCCGGCGAGCAGCTCGTCGTAGCGGGCCGCGAGGGCGCGGCGGGCGGTGAGGGTCGCGCCGAAGCGCTCCAGGTCGACGGTGCCGACGGCGGCGTGCACCTCGCTCATGCGCCAGTTGCCGCCCGCCCTGTCGTGCAGGGTCGAGCCCGGCGCGCTCCTGCCGTGGTCCCGCCAGAGCCGCACCCGTTCGAGGTCGTCCGGGTCCGCGCAGGTGAGCAGGCCGCCCTCGGCGCTGGTCGCGACCTTCGTCGGGAAGAAGGAGAACGCGCCGAACCGGCCGAGGCTGCCCGCGGGGCGCCCGTCGAGCGTGCTGCCGAAGGCGTGTGCGGCGTCCTCCAGCACCGGGACGCCGCGGTCGCGGCAGAGCGCCAGGACCTCGTGGAGCGCCGGTGAGACGATGCCGCCGATGTGCACGGGGACCACCGCGGCCGTGTCCGGGTACCGGTCGAGCGCGGCGCGCAGCCCGTCGGGGTCCATGCCGAGCCCGTCGAGCTCGAGGTCGACGAAGCGGGCGCGGGCGCCCGCGCGCTCGGCCGCGGCGGCCGTGGCGAAGAAGGTGTTCACCGGTACGAGGACCGTGCGGCCCGCGACGTCCAGGATCCGCAGGGCGATCTCCAGGGCGCCCGTACCGGAGTTGACCGCGGCGCCCGGGGTGCCCGTCCAGGCCCGGGACAGTTCCTCGAACCGCGCCACCTGGGGCCCTTGGGTCAGGACGCCGGAGACGAGCGCGGCGTCGACCCGCTCGGAGACGGTGCGCCGCGCCTCCGCGTCGAAGGACACGCGCTGCGCCGGGACCGGCGCGGCGACCGGCGTCGCGCTGTCCGGCACGGTGTCGGGCGCGGTGAGTGCCCGGGTGAAGAACGCGGCCGCCCGGGAGATCTCCGTGCCGTGGCCCATGGGGAGTTCCAGGACCTCCAGGCGCTGCTTGGTGCCGCATGCGGCGTAGGCCCGCTCGACGGTGCCGGCGGCGGTACGGGCGTCGTCCGCGTCCAGGAACCGGTCGGCGGTGCCGTACTGGAGCTGGAGGGGGGCGGGCGCGAGCGCCCCCAACAGGTCGGGCAGGTCGGCGTACTCGAGGATGCCCGGGAGGGCGGCCCCCTCGAAGCCGGTCAGCAGGCGGGTGAAGAGCGCCGCGTACGTGCCGAGGTGGCTCGCCACGCAGAGCGGCACGGCCCGCCGCGCCAGCAGTGCGGTGTGCAGGGCGACGGCGCCGCCCAGGCTGTGTCCGAACATCCCGACGCGGTCGGCGTCGACGAGCGGATGGGCGCGCAGCACGTCGAGGGCGCCGAGCGCGTCACCGGCGAGGGCGCCGAGCAGGGAGTGGCCGCGCAGGGCGAACGCGTGGGCGAGCAGGGCCCCTTCGTCACGTCCGGCGAGGGCATCCGGGTCGAAGCCGCCGTCGATGCCGTACGCGAGGGCCAGGGTGGTGAACCCGGCGCGCGCCAGGTGCTCGGCGACGTTGCGGTCCGCGTGGTCGGGCGGCGTCTGTCCGGTCAGCTGATCCAGGCGGGCGTTCTTCCCGCCGAGCACCAGCACGGCCGGCCCCGGGGCGGCGTCCGCGGGGCGCAGCAGGGTGGCGCGGAACCGGCCGCGTACGGGGGAGTCGAGCTCCAGCTGCTGGCGGTGGAGCCCGTCGCTCACCGACGTGCCCAGGGACACGGAGGTGAGGGGCGCCGGGGCGGAGACGCGGGCCAGCCGCTCCACGACGGCGCGGACCTGCCCCGCCCAGGCCGCGTGGCGCACGGCACCGCCGGCCGCGTCGGCGGTCTCGGCGGTCTCGGAGGTTTCGGCGGGGAAGCTCAGCGGCGGCGTGACGGACAGCAGGTGCGCCAGGCGGTGTGTCTGCATGTGCTCTTCCGTTCCGTTCGGATCAGACGAAGTCGGCATGCAGGGTGCGGGGCACCTCGAGGGCGTACGCGGTGAGCGCGTCCTCCAGCTCGACCTGGCCGCGGTGGAGGAGTTCGAGGAGCTCGTTCTGCGGGCGGTAGAAGCACGACTTGCACAGGTCGGTCCTGCGCGGGTTGGAGCTCTCCCACTCGGCGCGCGGACCCCCGTCGAGAACCTTGAGGTAGCCGTCCTGCACCACGCTGCCGATGCGGTACCTGCTGTTCAGGTGGACCTGCGGGCACGGGTAGAGGTTGCCGTCGGCGCCGACCGCGGTGACGAAGCGGCTGTAGTGGCACCGCTCGAAGTCGCCCTCGACGTCGTCCGTCCGGTCCATGGGGCCGCGGTCGAGCTTGGGGACGGACACCTCGAAGTCCTCGGTGGAGAGCTCCGCCGCCTCGGTGAGCGCCGCCGCGATGTCCGCCATCACCGGCTCGATGGTCTCGTGCCCGAGCGCGCTGTAGAACTCCGGCTCGAAGCGTACGTAGTGGGCTCCCGCCTCGTGGGCGAGGGCGGCGGCCGCCAGGATCTCCGTGTGGTTCTGCGCGGTGATGACGTAGTTGAAGCCGATGCGGAACTCGGGGTCCACGGCCGTCTCGCGCAGCCGGTTGACGGAGCCGACGAAGGAGGCGAAGGTCTGCTCCCGGTCCCGGGTGATCGCGTTGAACGTGGCCTCGGTTCCCGCGTTGAGCCCGATCCGCACCCAGGTGTGGGTGCGTGCGACGCACTCGGCCACCTTGGGCCGGTGCAGCCGCGATCCGTTGGTGATCAGGCCGATGCGCAGCCCGGCCGCGTGCCCGGCGTGGCAGATGTCCGCGTACCCGGGGTGGATGGTGCACTCGCCGCTGCCGCAGAAGGTGACGGCCCGGCCGTCGTTGGCGGCGAACTCCTCCAGGAGCGACACCGCGTTCTGAGTGGAGAGGGAGTCCTTGAAGGAGAACAGGTCGTAGAACCCGTCCTCGTGCGGTGAGTGGAAGTTGCAGAAGTTGCATCGCATGTTGCAGGCGCCCATGATCCCGATCCGCATATGGATCGGCTTGATCTCCTGCCCCGCCACAAACCGCCGCAGGAGATCGCCATGACTCAGGACCTTCTGCGGGGAGTGCGCCTCATCGAGGCTCACCGCAGGCAAGCCACCCTCTTTTTGAAGGGTTTTTGCGGAATCATTTCGAAGAGTGGTTCCATATTTATCCGAGCTGCCATCCGACGCCTTCATGGTGACTCCCTGGTGAGCAGACTCCTGAGGTGGGCGGTCACGCTAGGAGCATCCAACTAGCCTGTCAACCGATTTAGTTGAGCCACAAATCAGGTCGATGATCATGGTTGACAGACCGCTGAGCTGTCGTGTTGGCTTTGCCGAGGTGCTGGGGGTGATCTTCGCTATTCGTGGACCGCCACCAGCGTCCGTGACTCGCCGTTGCTTATTCATCTGCCCGGTGACGCGCTTTTCTCCTGTTCTGAAGGGAATGAAAGTGCCACTCGTACTCCGCTCGCGCAGAAGCTCTCCCGCCGGCTCCCGGACACCGGCCATGCAGATATCACGGGCTGTGCTCGATAATCCGACCTCAGAGCTGATATGACCGACATTCTGGTCCCCACCTGGCCGGTCGTCCCGTACGCCGCGGACGGGCTTGCGCCGCACTGGCGGCCTTCCCGCCGCCTGACCCTGCTGATGCCCTTCTACCGCGAGACCGAGGCCACGCTGACCCGCTCGGCCGGCGCCGTGGCGGCCTTGGACTACCCCCCGGAGCTGCTCCAGGTGCTGTGGCTCGTGGAGGACGGACCCGACGGCGACCAGGACTTCGAACGGGCCACCCGGGTCCGGGCCGCCGTGGACCGCCCGGACCTCGACTGGCGCATCCTGAGACTGCCGAGCATGCGCCCCAAGGGCGCCGCTCTCAACCACGCCTTCCCGTACGCCGACGGTGACGTGATCGCCGTCGTGGACGCCGACGTCGTCCCCGGCCCCCGCCAACCCCTCGAAGCCGTCCGGGCGTTGGAGCAGGGCTACGCGCTGGTCCAGGCCGAGGAGATCAGCGAGCGCGGACACGGGCTCACGGCCCGCGTCAGGGCCGCCGAGGACGCCGTATGGCACGCCTCCGTGCGCGGACTGGCCAGGGCGACCGGCGTGCACGTGGTCGCGGGAAGCTCCGTCTACGCCTGGGCCTCCACGTGGGACCGGGTGCGCCCGGTCCGCGAGGACGACGTGGAGGAGTCCTACCACTGGTCGCTCCAGTTGATGAGCCAGGGCGTCCGCACCGGCTTCCTGCGTACGCCCTCCGGCGTCAGCTCCACCGAGCACGCCGGCGCCGCCCTGCGCCAGCGGGCGCGCTGGGCGCGCGGACAGCTGCGGGCCGTCGCCGTCAACTGGCCCGCGCTCTCCGCGCGCGGACGCGTCCTGGGCGCCGTCAGCGTGGGCAGCATGGCCGCCCGGGCCGCCATGCCGGTCCTCCTCGCCGCCTCCGCGGTGTCCCCCCGCGCCCGCAAGGTGGCCGCCGGACTGCTCGTCGCGGACGCGCTGTGCGTCCTGGGGGCGCGCCGCAGCCCCGAGTACCGCGAGCGGGCGGACGGGCCGGCGTGGGCGCTGGTCGTGCCCTGGCACCTCGTCGGCTCCGTGGCGGTGTACCGCGCGCTCTGGGAGTGGGCGAGGGGTGACCGCGGCTGGCACAGCGTCCGCGAGGTCTCCGAAGCCGAGGCCCCCGGGGCGGCACATGCGGCGCCCGGCGCCGCAGCCGGCGCCGCCGCACGCGAGGAGCACCCTCATGGCCGGTGACGCCGTACGCCCCGGGCCCGTGCCCTCCGGCATCGTCATCAGCGCCGCCGTGATGAGCCATCCCCGCCGGCAGGCGGAGGCGGCGCGCCTGGCGGAGGCGTTAGGCCGCTGGCACACCGAAGTCGCCCTCGACCCGCGGCCGGACGGCCCGCCGACGACCCTGCGCACCGCCTGGGCCGCCTGGTCCGCCATCCGCCCCGACGCCACCCACCACCTGGTCCTCCAGGACGACGTGGAGCTGTGCCGCGACTTCGCCGAGCGCGTGGAGGCCGCGGCGCGCGAGCACCCGGACACACCGCTCGCCTTCTACGCGAACTGGGACTCCTGGAACGGCGCGGCGACCCGGGCCGCCGCCCTCGCCGGCGCCCGCTGGGTGCCCGCCGTGCCGGGGGAGTGGATACCGACCCTGGCGCTGCTCCTCCCGCGGCGTGACGTGGAGGACCTGCTGTCCGCCACGCACCCCGACCGGGCCGAGCCCGAACCCGACGACGTGGTCCTCGCCCGCGAACTGCGCGCACGCGGCCGGCGCGTGCTGATCTCCGTACCGCACCTGGTCGAGCACACCGGGCAGCCCAGCCTCGTCGGCAACGACCTCTACGGGCCCCGGCACTCCGCCTGCTTCGCCGACGACGTCCTGCGCGACGCCGCGGCACGCGACCGGGACCGGCCACGCGACCGGGACCTGCCCGCGGACACCGCCCCCGCCCGCCTTCCCGACGTGCTCGTCCACCGGTTGCGCGGACGCGCCCACATCGTCCTCACCGGCCCGGACCTCCCGGGACCGGAAGGCGAGCCGCGCTTCATCCCCCTGCGCGCCTACCTCGATGAAACCGGCATGGCCGGACGCGTCCCGGCCCACTGGGAGAAGGCCCGCCAGGACCTGCAGGCGCCCGACGGCATGCTCTGGCTGTGCGAGCAACTGTGGTACTGCGCCTATGTGGTGGGCGCCCACACCCCCTCCACCCAGGGCGTGCCGCCACCCAGGCTCGTCCGGGTGGCGCTGCGCAGCCTGGTCCTCGGCGGCACGGCGCTCCCCGCCGAACAGCGCCTGTGGACCGAGCGGCACGCGGCCAGGCTGACGACCCTCGCCGAGCACGGGTTCGCCGCGGGACTCGACGACCACCGCACTTACGGGCCACCGCGCCCGGTCCCGGCCGAACGGCTGGCCGCCCTTCCCCCGGCGGAGCTCATCTGGCAGGACCCACGGCTCGCGGACGCGGCGTAACAGAGCCGGTTCCCCCACACGACCAGCACGACACCGCATGGAGGATGCGATGACCACGGCTGCACCCATCGGAGAGAACCAGCACAGCGACGTACCCCACTGCACCGTCCGCGCCGAGGTCGCCGTGCCGGTGGACACCGCCATCGGCACGGCGACGGCCCGCATGGCGACCTTCTCCGGCCTGCTCGACGGCCGCGAACACCTGGCGCTGGTCTTCGGCGACGACCCCGGACCGGCACCGCTGGTCCGCGTGCACTCGGAGTGCCTCACCGGCGACGTCTTCGGATCCGGCCGCTGCGACTGCGGCCCCCAACTCCACGAAGCCCTCGGCCTGCTGGCGGAGCACGGCGGCATCCTGCTCTACCTGCGCCAGGAAGGCAGGGGCATCGGCCTGTACAACAAGCTCGACGCCTACCTGCTCCAGGACGAGGGCCTGGACACCTTCGAGGCCAACCTCCGGCTGAACTTCGAGGCGGACGCCCGCGACTACCGGGTCGCCGCCCAGATGCTGAGCGCCCTCGGCATCGCCCGCATCCGGCTGCTCACCAACAACCCCGACAAGGCCGCCCAGCTGACCGCCGGCGGGATCGCCGTCAAGGAGTCGGTGAGCACCGGGGTGTTCCTGAGCAGCAGTAACCGGCGCTACATCGAGGCGAAGGCACAGGCCGGCCACCGCATCGTGCTGACGGACGCGACCCCGGCATGACGTCATCGGCATCTCCGGACACTGTGGCCGCGCAGTGGCGGCGACGCCTGGGACTTCCGGATCTGACCGGCCACGGGCGCATCGTGGCCGCCACCTCCCTGGACACCTTCGGGGTGGGCATGTTCACCCCGCTGTCGTTCCTCTTCTTCCTGCTCACCACCGACCTCACCGTGACCGAGGTGGGGTGGGGTGCCAGTCTGGCGACGCTGCTGTCCATACCGTTCTCCCCGCTGGCGGGGAGCGCGGTGGACCGCTGGGGGCCGCGTGCGTGCCTGGTGGCCAACAACGTGCTGGCCGCCGCCGGTTACCTCTGCTACCTGCTGGTCGACTCCCTGAACGCCCTGGTGGCGAGCATGCTCGTGGTGCTCTGCGCGGAACGCCTGTACTGGGCGGCCTGGCCCGCCTTCGTCGCCGACCTCGCCGAGGGCGCCGAACTGGACCGCTGGTACGCCTTCACCGCGGCCGGCAAGAACGCCAGCGTGGCGCTCGGCGGCGCCGCGGGCGGCTTCGTCCTGGGCACCGGCTGGTCCGGGGCGCCGCTGCTCATCGTGGTCCTCAACGCGGCCACGAGCGTCCTGACGGCCTTCCTGTTCCTGCGCCCCTCACCACGGCCGCGGCCGGCCGGGGGCGCGGCGCCGGAACCGAAAACGGCGCCGGAGCCGGAGGCGAGCACGGCACCGGATCCGCCCGCGGCCGGCGGGGAGGCCCCGGCCCCGCAGGCCGGCTGGGGCGCGATCCTCCGCGACCGGGTGCTCCTCTGCCTGCTCGCCTCCCACACCGCGCTCACGTTCGGCTGGCTCATCCCCACCGTCATCCTGCCGGTCTACCTCGTCGAAGTGCGGGCCCTGCCGACCTGGCTGCCCTCCACCACGCTGATGCTCAGCTCGCTGCTCATCGTCGTGGGCCAGACGTACGTCACCGGCCGGCTCGGCACGGTGGCGCGCGGCCGGGTCATCTCCTGGGGCGCCGGGCTCATCCTGTGCGCCGTCGGCCTGCTCGCCGCGGTCCCGGCCGTCGGCGAGGGCGCCATGGTCGCGGTCGTGTTCCTGGCGGTCCTGCTCTTCACGGCGGGGCAGATGACC
Source organism: Streptomyces sp. NPDC093546 (assembly GCF_044765045.1). Classification (NCBI taxonomy): domain Bacteria; kingdom Bacillati; phylum Actinomycetota; class Actinomycetes; order Kitasatosporales; family Streptomycetaceae; genus Streptomyces; species Streptomyces sp. NPDC093546. Next base: position 75,759 of record NZ_JBIWJG010000020.1, read on the forward strand.
GCGACCCCCGCCTTCGTCGCCCTGTCCGCGACCGCGAGTCCACCGGAGGCGCGCGGCCGGTTCCTCGCCCTGTTCAACCTCACCTGGACGCTGTCCGCGGTGGTCGGCCCCGCACTCGTCGGCGTCCTGATCGAGCGGCACGGCGCCGTCCTGTGGGCCGTGCTCGCGGCCCTGGTCTCGCTGGGCGGGCTCGGCTACCGGTTCACCGGGCGCCTGGCTCCCCACCTGCTCGCCAGCCCGCAGGTCAGGCAGGCCACCCCCTGACCGCCCCGCCCCTGACCGTCCACCCCCGACCGTCATCCCGTCACCCAGAAAGGGAAACCCCCATGATCCGCCACTACGGCCCCATCAGCGGTGTCGCCGCCTACGGCACGCAGTACGTCGCGACGGCCGGCTACGACAACCAGCTCATCCTCTGGGACGCCGCGACCAAGCAGCCGCTCGCCCGGGTGAACCACGACCACCTCGCCAACCAGGCGGCGTTCAGCCCGGACGGCCGCTTCCTCGTCAGCTCGTCGAGCGACTACTCGGCCCGCCTGTGGTCGCTGCCGAAGCTGAGCCTGGTCGCGGTCCTCGCCGACCACAAGGACGACGTCGAGATGTCCGTCTTCCACCCGACCAAGGAACTCATCGCCACCGCGTCCCGCGACCACAACGTCCGCGTGTACGACTTCACGGGCACGCTGATCACCACGTTCGAGGGGCACACCGCGGACGTCATCTCGGTCGAGTGGGTCGCCGGCACCGACGAACTGGTCTCGTCGAGCGACGACGGCACCATCAAGCGCTGGTCCCTGGAGACCGGCGGCATGACCGACGAGATCGACCTCGCCGGAGTCGAGACCGACACCGTCGCCATCGCCCGCACCGGTGTCATCTACGCCGGGAACGACGAGGGCGAGATCATCGTCGTCAACGGCGAGCGGGTGGAGAACCACCCGGCCCACGAGGCCGGTATCAAGCGCCTGGTCTACAACGCCGAGCGGGACCTCCTGGTGAGCCTCAGCTACGACCGGACCCTGCGCGTGTGGGACACCTCCGCCGACCTCACCGAGGTCGCCCAGGCGTCCCTGCCCTCGGACATCTGGCCGCGTTCGTGCGCCTTCCTCGACAGCGACACCCTCGCCTTCGCCACCTTCGGGTCCTCCTACGCGACGTACCGGATCGGCGCCGACGAGTGGAACGTCGACGGCGTGGAGCAGACCCCCTGCGTCAACGCGGTCACCGTGGACGGCGGCCGCACGCTGACCATCGGTGACGCCGGCGTCCTGTGGATCGACGGGGAGCGGCACAGCGAGACGGGCAGCCTGTGCAACTTCCTCACACCGGTCGGCGGGCGCGTCCTCACCGGCGGACAGATGGGCAAGGTCTTCGACGCACACACCGGCGAGGTCCTCCACCAGCACCGCTCCCCGCTGAACTGCGGCGCCGCCTTCGAACGCGACGGCGTCCCCCACGTCGTCATCGGGGCGTACACCGGTGAGGGCATCGTCCTGTCGGTCGCGGCCGACGGCTCCGTCCGGCACGAGGCGACGCTCCAGCTGCACCAGAACGCCGTCAAGGGCATCGCCGTCTCCGAGGGCCGGATCTTCTCCGTCTGCGCCGACGCCAGCACCACCTGGTTCTCCGTCGACGACCTGGAGCAGCTGCACCACATCGAGGAGGCGCACGAGCGCATCGCCAACGGCTGCGCGCCGCTGCCCGGCGGCGACTTCGCCAGTGTGAGCCGCGACTACAAGCTGCGGCTGTGGCGCGGCTTCGAGCCCACGGTCATCGCCACGCCGCACAACCACTCCATCAAGTGCGTCGCCGCCAGCACCGACGGACGGTACGTCGCCACCGGTTCGTACCACGGCCTCGTCGCCGTCTACGACGTGGCCGACGACACCTGGTCCACCGTCAGCCGGGTCACCACGGCGGGCATCTCCTCCCTGTTCTACGACGCCGACACCGACCGCTTCCTGGCCGGCTCGTACGACGGGCGCGTCTACCCCGTGTCGTCCCACTGAACCGAGGCTGACAACCGATGCCCAGCGCGACCTTCGACTACGGCCCCGACTTCTACGACGAGGCCACGGTCTTCCCCCGCTACCAGGAGGCCCGGGCGGCCGTCGACGAGGGCAACACCACCCTCGAGGAGCCGTACGTCCTCGCCTTCATCGGCGACCTGCGGGGCCGCTCGGTGCTCGACCTCGGCTGCGGGGACGGCACGTTCGGGGAGTCCGTGCTGCGGGCCGGCGCGGACCGCTACCACGGCATCGACGGCAGCGGCCGGATGCTCGCGGCCGCCGCCGCCCGCCTGGACCCGGCGACGCTGGAGCGCGCCGACCTCAACGCCTGGACCTGCCGTGAGCCGGGGGCGTGGGACGTGGTCACGGCCCGCATGGTCCTGCACTACCTGGACGACCTCCCGGCGCTGCTGCGCGAGGTGCGGACCGCCCTCGCCCCCGGCGGCCGGTTCGTCCTCTCCGTCGAACACCCCGTGGTCACCTGCGCGTACGACGGCGACTTCCACGACGGTGTGCCGTCCGAGATGCGGGTGCGCGGCTACTTCGACGAGGGGGAGCGGGCCTGCGAGTGGCTCGGCTCCTCCGTACGGAAGGTCCACCGCACCGTCGAGACCTACGTCCGGGACCTGCACGAGGCCGGGCTGGCCCTGACCGGCCTGTCCGAGGGGCGCCCCGAGCCGGACAACTTCCGGGACCCCCGCACGTGCGAAGCGCGCCGGGCCGTCCCCATGTACCTCACGATCCGGGCGGAGAAGCCGGCATGACGAGAACGACAAGAAAGAACAGCATGCCCAGAAACCTCAGAAACCTCGGGACGCTGGTCGCCTCCCTGCTGCTGGCGTGCGTCACCACGGCCGCCTCGGCCGCACCGGTGGGCACCGCGTCGCCGGAGACCGCCCCGCGGCACCTCAAGGTGTGGCTCATGTGGGGCTCCGTCCCCACGCCCGTGGTGGACCAGCTCGTCGACGAGTTCGAGGCCGAGCACCCCGGCGTCGAGGTGGACGTCGAGCTGCAGAGCTGGGTCGGCATCCAGGAGCGCCTGGAAACCGCGCTCGCCTCCGACGACGCGCCCGACGTCGTGGAGCTCGGCACCACCACGACCCCCTCGTTCGCCTCCGCCGGCCTGCTCAAGGACCTCAGCTCCGAGGCCGACGCGCTCGGCTCGAAGGAGTGGATACCGTCGCTGCGCGAGTCCGGGAACTGGCGGGGCAAGCAGTACGGCGTGCCGCTGTACGCCGCGTCCCGCGTGGTGATCTACCGCACGGACCTCTTCGCCCAGGCCGGTCTCGACACACCCCGGGACCAGAAGGAATGGGTGCGCACCACACGGGCGCTGGGCAGGGCCCACCAGGCGGACCCCGGTTTCCAGCCGCTCTATCTGCCGGGCCAGAACTGGTATGTGCTGTCCGGCCTGCTCCACGACCGGGGCGGCAGGCTCGCCACCCATGACGGCACCCGCTGGCACGGCGGGCTCGCCACCACCGAGGCCGCCTCGGCGCTGAAGTACTACCGCACGCTCCAGTCGCTGTCGCAGGCGCCGAAGGACCAGGACGAGGCCCACCCGTTCCAGTACGAGGAACTCGCGAAGGGCAAGGTCGGCCAGATGGTCGGGCTGCCCTGGGAGCTGGCGGACGCCGAGCGCATCAACCCCGCCCTCCGGGGCAAGCTCGGCATGTTCCCCGTGCCGGGACTCTCGGCGGACCGGCCGGGCAGCGTCTTCCTCGGCGGTTCGAACGTCGCGGTGTCGGCCCGCAGCGCGCAGCCGGAGGCGGCGCTGGAATGGGTCGCCGGGATCACCGGCCCCGAGGCCCAGAAGCGCATCGCGGCGGCGAACGGCACGCTGCCCAACCGGCTCGCGCTGGCGCAGGACGTCGACAGCCCGGTGGTCAAGGTGCAGGCCGCGGCCGCCGCCAACGGGCACACCGCCCCGGTCGACCCGCGCTGGCCGCTGGTGGAAGCCGAACCCAACCCGGTCAAGACGCTCCTCACCGACGTACTCACCGGCCGGCAGCCGATCCGCGCGGCGGGGCGGCAGGCCGACCGGATCGTCGAGGAGCGGTTGAACGGGACACCACCGGCGGACGGCCGCGGCCGGCTCCACTGAGCGAGCACGGACAGCTTCCGGGTGGCGGTCCGGTGCCTCGTCACGAGCGACCACCGGACCGCCACCCGGTTACCCCACCACCATCCGTCCCGGGAGTGACGACATGCCGGCAACCCATCCGTATCTGCACCGGGCGGCCTCGGACCGCCCCTACTTCAGCGCCGACGGGGAGACCTACCTGGCGCCGACGCCCCTGCGGGACCTCGACAAGAGCCTGCCGCTGCGGGTTCTGTCCGAAGAGGACTTCGCCTTCTGGCAGACGTACGGCTACGTCGTCGTCAAGGAGGCGATCCCCGCCGCCCACGCGGCGCGGCTGCTCGACTTCGCCTGGGAGTTCCAGGGCCTGGACCCCGACCGGCCCGACACCTGGTACGAGGACCGGCCGTTCCGCGACGACCTGGACCGGGAACTCCACGTCTACGGCTTCGTGGAGGCCTACCAGCACCAGCTCATCTGGGACAGCCGCCAGCGGCAGCGGGTCTACGACGCGTTCGTCGACGTCTGGGACTGCGAGGAGCTGTGGGTCACCCTGGACCGGCTCAACCTGAATCCGCCCAACGTGAAGAACCGGGACCGCGCGCTCATCGCGCCGACGGACAAGGGGTTCGACATCGAGCTCCACTGGGACGTCGACACCACGCTCAGCGTGCCGCCCCAGCGGGTCCAGGGCATCATCGCCCTCAACGACACCCGGCCGGAGCACGGCGGTTTCCAGTGCTCGCCGGAGCTCTTCCGGCGCTTCGACCGGTGGAAGCTCGACCAGCCCGCCGACCGGGACCCCATCAGGCCCCGTACGGACAAGGCCGAATTCCCCGTGATCCGCCCCGAGCTCGAGGCGGGCGACCTGCTGATCTGGAACGGCCTGCTGGCGCACGGCGTGGCCCGCAACACCTCGCGGGACGGCGTGCGGGCGGTGCAGTACCTGTCCATGATGCCCGCCCTGGAATCGCACGAGACCCTGCGGCGGTCCCGGATCGACTCCTGGCGCCACCTCTCCACCCCCGAGTGGAACAAGACGCTGGTCGGCGACTGCGTCCGGCACGAGTCCCTCCGGTACGGCAGGGCGACGCTCAACGACCTCGGCGCCCGGCTCCTCGGGCTCGCGTCCTGGCACGGGACGTCCGACGGGACGTTCGACGAGACGGCAGACGGGACGGCCGACGACACGGCCGGGAAAGCGGCCGCACAGGTGACCGGAGACCCGGCGTGAACCGCATATGCCTGGTCCTGCCCACCAACAGGGCCTGCGCCCCGATGATCTCGGCCATCGGAGGGGAGGCCGACTACGCCGCCACCCACTTCGGCGTCGAGGTGCACCTGCTCGTCCTGGACTCGTCCGACGCGGCGTCGTACGCCGAGCACGCCCGGGTCATCGAGCGCGAGCGCGCACGGAGGGCACCCCATGTGGTCGTGCACCATCTGAACGAAGCGGATCAGCGGGCCTTCCTCCACGAGGTGGTGCTCCGTTCCGGCGCGGAGAAGCCGGAGCTGCTGCTCGACCTCATGCTCCCCACCGGTCTCTCCTACGGCGCCTGCACCAACCGCGCCTTTCTGCTGGCCGCCGCGCTGGGCTGCCGGTCGGTGCACCGCAGGGACTCCGACAGCGCCTACCAGGTCCTGAACGGCGAGCCGGTCTACCCCGTCCACCAGGAGCTCCGCTCGCTGGGCAAGCGCGCCGCCGACGCCGCGGCCGGCGTCGGTGCCGACGCCCTGCCGCCCGAACGCGCCGACCTGCCGGTCGTGCTGGTGGGTGCCTCGTTCATCGGCGAGCTGTCCGTGGACATCTCCGAGATCCTCGCACTCGACCCCGCCGTCTACTACGACGTCGTCAGCCTGTGGGCCCCGCCCGAGTGGTCGTACGAGCAGAAGCGCGCGCTCGTCGACGAGTCGTTCAGGGGCGCGGGCACCGACCCGTTCGTCCGGGACCACTCCACGCTGGCCGCGGTCGACCCCATGCGCGTGGACATGTGCAACGTCAGCTTCCACGAGGAGGTCTACGGACGGGTGCCGCTGCCCCCGGCCACCGACACCATCGGCAGCGACTACTTCCTCCTGCACCTGGTCCACGACGCACAGCTGCCGGGCGTCCTGCACAACCGGCACATCGTGAACTTCTACACCGCCGAGCGGCGCACCACGCCCGGGTTCATGGCGTACCAGACGCGGTTCACGAAGTTCTTCCTCTCGATGCTCTACTTCACCTTCCTCTACCGCGAAATGGCGGCGGCCGGCCCGGACCTCCTCGACGACCACCATCGCCCGCGCGCGGACAGGATCGCCGGACTGGCACGGCAGAGCGCCCTGCTGGACCAGACGGAGAACGTGCGGCGACTGCTCACCATCGAGCGTTCCTACCGAAAACTCGGCGGGAAATACGCCGAGTTCGCCGGGGTCCTGGCGGAACGCGCGCCACAGCTGCTCGATGAAGCCCGCCAGGACATCCTGCACTTCGCGCTCCTGGTCGAAGCGTGGGACGCGCTGATGCGCGCGAGCGACGGGGTGGGCCCGACATGGTGACCGCCGACGTCCACATACGCCCGGTCTCCGAAGGCGACTGGGCCGACATCATGGCGCTGGAGGCCGACGCCTACGCCGACATCACGCTGTCGGAGGATGCGGACGCCCTGAAATCCAGGGCCCAGGCGTCACCGGCCACCTGTTTCGTACTGGAATGGGAGTGGCGGACCGTGGGTTATGTGCTCGCCCTGCCCTATCCCCTCTTCTCCTATCCGGATCTGACCAGGAGCGAGGAGGTCGTGCACCACTCGCGCAATCTGCACCTGCACGACCTCGTCATCGCCGGGCCCTACCGCCGCAGGGGGCTGGGCAGGCGCCTGCTGCACGCCCTCACGGCGAGGGCACGCTCGGAGGCGTACGAGCAGATCTCCCTGATCGCCGTCGGCGGCAGCGACGCCTTCTGGTCGAGGAACGGCTTCCGCGCCCGGCGCGAGGTCGAGCTCCCCCGGAGTTACGGCCCGCAAGCGGTGTACATGTCCAAGAGGGTGCTCGAACCCGTGGCGACCGGCCGCCTCGAGACCTCAGCGGCTCAAGGGTTCGGCGGCGGTGAGTGAGCCGGTGACCGCCTCGGCCGCGGCGATCCCGGCGACCTTGGTGGCGCCGTGGGTGACCAGGTCGGCGGCGCCCCCCGCGCCGCCGACGGGCACGCCCATCTCCACCACCACGGCGTCCGGGCGGGCGCTCAGCAGCCGGGCCACGGCGTCGGACATCCAGCGGTGGCGGGCCGCGTCCCGCACCACGATGATCAGCGTCCGCCCCTGCGCCGGGCGGAGCACCTCCCGGTCGAGCACCTCGCCCGCGGGGCCGGCCTCCGCCTCGGTCAGCCGGACCGACGTGGTGGCCGGGCGCAGCCGGCACAGCGGCTCGGCCAGGCCCCAGGGGGTCCGCCCGTCGACGGCCAGGCTCATCACCGGGGAGAACTCCACGACATGAGCGTCACCCACGACCGGGAGAACCACCTCCGGCGCACCGGGGCGGCGGTGGATCCTGATGGCCTGGCGGGCGGCGACCAGACCGATGTCGGAGCGGGTGCCGTCGGGCGCCACCGACAGGAACCGCCGGGCGGACCAGGACGCGAACTCCGCGACCCGCCCCGCCGCTTCGGCGAGCCGCTCCTCGGCGAGCGTCCCTTCGCGCACGGCGCGTACGAGGGCGCCGGCGAGCTGGTCGGTGGTGGCCTCCTCGGCACTCTCGCCGCCCACGCACACCGCGTCCGCACCGGCGGCCAGCGCTTTCACCGTCGCCCCGTCGATGCCGTACCGGCCGGAGACGGCGCCCATCTCGATGCCGTCCGTGACCACCAGCCCGGTGAACCCGAGCTCGCCGCGCAGCAGGTCCGTCAGGACGCGGCGGCTGAGCGTCGCGGGCAGCTCACCGTCGTACGCGGGGGCCAGCAGATGCGCGGACATCACCGCGCGCACGCCCGCCTCCATCGCGGCGACGAACGGCGGCAGCGCGGTGCGGGCGATCTCCTCCGCGCTCGCGGAGATCTCGGGCAGCCCGTGGTGCGAGTCGACGGCCGTGTCCCCATGACCCGGGAAGTGCTTCACACAGGCGGCGACACCCGCCGACTGCAGCCCGCGGATCCAGGCGGCCGTGTGCCGCGCGACCACATCGGTACGCGCACCGAAAGAGCGCACGCCGATCACGGGATTGAGCGGATTGGAATTGACGTCGGCGCTCGGCGCGTAGTTCAGCGAAATTCCGGCCGCGTGCAGTTCACGTCCGATATCCCGGGCGACCCGCTCGGTGAGATCGGTGTCGTCGACCGCGCCGAGAGCCAGATTGCCCGGGCGGGTGGCACCGGACCACGCCTCCAGCCGGGTGACGTCACCCGCCTCCTCGTCGATGGCGATGACGAGCTCCGGATTCTCCGCACGCAGCGCCGCGGTGAGGGCCGCGACCTGCTCGCCGTCCACGATGTTCCGCCCGAAAAGCACCACGGACCGAAGACCTTCGGAAATCCGCCGGCGTACCCAGTCCGGAGCGGTCGTCCCCACGAATCCCGGCTGCAGCACGGCATGGGCCAGGCGAAAAAGTTCCTGGTGGCTGCTCGATTCCATCGCGGGGCCTCCGAAGGCGCGAAGATACAACAGAATGATTGGTACAGACCAACGAAAGGGTCGCGCAGCGCCCGACGGAGTGTCAAGGCCGTGACCGGCCACCGAATTCACGTCGATCGACGTACGAGAACGCGCACACAGGAGACCCCGCCATGCAGAGATACGCACTCGTCGGCCGCCGGGATATACGGCTCGCCACCGATGCCCCCGTACCCGTCCCGGGCCCTCTCGAAGTGCTGGTACGCGTCCACGCCTGCACCGTCTGCAACCGCAGCGACCTCGCCTACTACCACTACTACGGACTGCGCGAGCACTGCTCCCAGGGCTGCTTCGGCCACGAGATCGCCGGTGTGGTGGCGGCGACCGGACCCGGCGTCACGCGCGTGAGCGAAGGTCAACGCGTCTTCGTGCGTACGCCGTTGACCACCGGCTACGCCGAATACGCCCTGGCGCGCGAGATATCCGTCGGCGCCCTGCCCGACAACGTGCCCTTCGCGCAGGGCGCCATCCTGCAACTGCTGCCGCTCGTGGTGCACGCCACCCGCGGCATCCGGCTCGGCGACCGGGTGGCGGTCCTCGGCTAGGGACCGGTGGGACTGCTCGCCCTGCGCATGGCGGCCCTGCGCGGCGCCTCGCACCTCACCGCCGCCGACCTCGACGACTGGCGCCTCGGGCACTCCACCCGGTTCGGCGCCGACGCCGTCCACCAGGTCGACGGCTCGGCGGACGCACTGGCCGCCCTCGGGGACGGCTTCGACGTGGCCATCGACGCGGTGGGCACCCCCACCACCCTCAACTCCGCGGTCCGCCTCGTCCGGCAGAACGGACTCGTCGTCATGCTCGGCACCCACCACGTGGACACCCACGTCACCGTCGACCTGGTGACGTGGGAGCGCAAGGGACTGCGCGTGCACAGCTCGGCGGAGCCCCTGGACGGCGCACGCGCCGAGGCGCTCCGGGTCGCCGAGCGCCTCATCCACTCCCGCCCCGCCGAGCTGCCCCTGTCCGCACTGCTCACCCACACCTACCCGCTCGCCGAACTCCCCAAGGCGATGGACCACTTGTCGGCGAGCCGCGCCCTGTACCCGGACGGCACGGACGCTCCGTACGACGGCCCGCCGCCGCGCACCCTGAAGGTGGCGGTCCTGCCGTGATCGGGCCGCTGCGGTGAAATGGGCCATCGCCGGCTACGGCGACGTCGTGGTCCGCCGCGTCCTGCCCGCCCTGCGCGCCCTGGGCGAGGAACCGGTCCGCCTGTGGGGGCGGGACCCGCTCCGCGCGGCACGGACCGCCGAATTGTTCGGCATCCCTTCCGTCGCCGCCGCGCCCGGGGAACTGCTCGGGGGAGCCGACGGAGTCGACGCCTTGTACGTCGCCACACCCGTCGTCCACCACGTACCGCTGACCGCCGCCGGGCTGCGGGCGGGCCTGCACGTCCTGGTGGAAAAGCCCCTCGCCGGCACCCTCCGCCGTGGCGGGGCAGGGCTGGACGGCACCGGCCCGGGATGCGCAGGAGCCGCGTACTACCGCCGGCTCGCCCCGGCGGTGGCCGCCGTACGCCGGCAGCTCCGCGACTGGCGCCCGGACCGGGTGGAGGTCCGCTTCCGGTCCGCCTTCGCCCCCGGCCCCGCCCACCCGATGGCATGGCGCACGGACCCCGCCGTCTCGGGCGGGGGAGTACTCGCCGACGCGGGCAGCCACCGCCTCGACCTGCTCCTGACGCTCTTCGGCACGCCCACGACGGTACGGGCCCGGCTCACCCGGCGCTTCCCCTCCGGAGCGGAGCGCCGCGCCGAGGTCGTCCTGGAATGGCCCCGCGGGCTCCGCGCCCACTGCCTGACGGAGTGGGACCACCAGGCCCCGCCCATGGACCTGCTCACCATGACGGGCGGCGGCCGCACCCTGACCCTCGACCCCCTGGACTCCGGCCGACTGTGCGTCACCACCGCCCACGGCACCCGCCGCCAGGTCCTGCCCCCCGCCGCCAACCCGCACCAGCCCTTGATCGCCGACTTCCGCACCGCGGCGACGACGGGCCGCCCCCCGGTCTGCCCCCTGCCCGAGGCCGTTCTGGTCGACGCGGTCCTGGTGGCGGCGGAACGCTCGGACGCCCGGGGAGGTCGGCCCGTACCGGTGCGGCCCTAGGTCGTGTCGTCAAAGTCCCGTCTGCCCGGCGACGCCCGGCACGCGCATCTGCCGCGTTGTCGTCGGTCGCCAATGCTCCGCAGTGGCTCCCTCCTCCGCCTTGCATCTGCACGCACCAGACGCCGCCGGGCCCGCCCTTCGGGCGGACGACGCTACTTTGACGACACTCCCTAGGTGTGTTGTCCGACAGGCGACGAGCGGCACCGTCGGGTCCACCCTCCGCTCGACCAGCCATTGTGGCGCGCTTCAGTCGGTCTTCTCCGACTCGTCGAAGAACCTGACGATCCGGGGCAGGGCTTGCCGCACCGAGCCGTTGTGGTCGTAGTTGCCGACGTCGGTCAGCCGGGGAGCAACGCCGTTCCTCGTCAACTGGTCCGCGCAGTACGTCGCGTGACTGGAGTCGACGTCCTTGTCGCCCCGGCCGTGGAAGATCTCCACCGGTACGTTCGGCCGCCAGTCGCAGGTGTTGTCCATCGGACGCAGTTTGTCCTTCAGGACACCGTCAGGCTTGCGGATCTTGTTCAGGAAGTCCTCGGTGAACAGGTCCTTGGAGGCCGCCGGGAGTTCGCTGACAATCTGCCCGGCGGTGTGATGGCCGTCGAAGAGACCCTCCACCTTGCTGTCGTAGGGGGAGCGGAAGACGTCGCCGGGTGACGTGTAAAGGCCGTACATCTTGTTCCAGGCGGTGACGAAGTAGGCGAGGTAGATGCCGGATTTGGCGATCTTGTCGTCGGCCGCGGCGGCCTCGAAGGCCGAGAGGTTGTAGGGGCCGCTGACCGGGGCGAGTGCCCCCAGCCTGAAGTAGCGGTCGGCGCCCTTCTGCTGAAGCGCCCGGCCTACCAGCATGGTCGCGGGGCCGCCCTGCGAGAACCCGCTGACCTGAACCTTCCGCTTCAGCTCCCGGCCGTTCCGGTGGGCGAATGTCCGGGCCGCGCGCAGGCCGTCCACCGAAGCCGCGACGGTGGCCCGAGGGTCACCGTAGGGGTGGAAGCCTTCGCCCGAGCCGAGGCCCACGTAGTCGGGCGCCGAAACGGCCCGCCCGGTCGAGGCGAATAGCAGGGCGACAAGCCGGTCGTTCGACTTCGGATTCTCCGAGGCGACGTCCTTGCGGTAGACGGTGGTGCCGTGCAGCCAGGAGACGGTGGACAGGTGGCGCGTCCTGTTCTTGGGCAGGACGACGAGCTGGCTCGCGGTCGTGGGGGTGCCCGCGCTGTCAGTGGTGCGGTAGGTGACCCGATAGGCGGTCACGCCGTAGCGGACCTGGGACGAGTCGATCTTTCCCTGGAGTTCCCCGGCCACTTCCTCCGCTGTGAGGTCGGCCGCTTGCTCGACGGAGACGATGGCCCCGCCTTGTGCCCGCTCGCTGGGGGAGCCGGCCGCCGCCGAGACCGGAGCCACCAGGGCGGACACACTGCCGAGGACCGCCGCACCAGCCAGAATCCGGATTCTTGTTCGCCGTGAAGTCATGGATGGATCATGCCCGTCGGCCGCTCGGCTGGGACATGGAGCGACCCCCCGGGCCGCACAGGGGGAAAACCCCACGGAGTCCGTAGGGAATGCGGATGCCCCAACCCCTACCGAACAGGTCGGGTGTCGAACGGTGTGGGAGTGCACCACTCCCCTCGGCAGCGGGTGGGTCGGGCCGAGGGCGAGGGCCACCAGGGCCTCGTCCGGGACGTCGACGGTCGGTGCTGTGTCACGCGACCCGTCGGACACGCCCTGAGAGCCCCGGCCCTAAGAACCCTCGGGCGCCGCCTCCAGGGCGCCGACCGCCTGTGCCAGCAGCGCCGTCAGGGCGTCGACCACGCCGGGGGGGAGCCCGGCGAGGCGGCGTGCGTGGACGGTGTCCACGGTGTCCTGGATACGCTCGCAGACGCGCAGGCCCTCCTCGGTGAGCTGCGCCCACGAGCTGCGTCCGTCACGCAGGTCGGCTTCCCGTACGACATAGCCGGACTCGGTCATCCGCCGGATCACGTTGCTGGTCCCGCCGGACGACAGGCGGCAGACGACGGACAGCTCCGTCGGCTTCAGCCGGTGCTCCGGGGCCGCGCCGCGCAGGGCGGCCAGGACGTCGAAGTCGGCGCGGGTCAGGCCGTGGCGGGCGGCCTCGCCGTTGACGGTGGCGTCCATGGCGGCGGTCAGCCGCGCGGCCTGATCGGCCAGTTCCGCCGGCGCGCTGCGCGCCGCCACGGCCGCGCGTCCACCGTCCCGCCTCGCCCTCACGTCCACGTCCGTCACTTCCCGGTTCCTCCCCGTGGTGGGGACCACGCGCCCCCTACGGGCGAGGGAAGTCTAGGCGCGGACACCCCGAGGGGAACACCACGCCCACGGGCGGCTCCCGGGGCCGCGTGCCTCGGGAGCCGCCCGTGGGGCCGGGGTCAGGCGGCGGAGCGGGAGACCGCCTCGGCCCAGCGGGTCAGCAGGGCGTCGGCCGCCGCGGCGCTCGGGGCCTCCGCCCAGACGCCGGTGACCGCGCGGGAGGCGTCGGGCAGGACCAGGGCCCAGCGGCCGTCCGGCTCCACCACGCGGATGCCCTCGGTGGTGTCCACCTCGAGCCCGGCGGCCGCCTCCGCGACCTGCCGCATGACCGTGCCCTTCGCCTCCCACGGGGTGGCCAGCTCGCGCCTGCGGACGAAGACGCGCGGCACCGCCTCCACCAGGGCGCTCAGCGGCGCGGCGCGGCGGGCGAGGAGAGCGGTGAGGCGGGCGAGCGCGGCGAAGGCGTCGTGGTACGGGGAGTTCTCCGGCAGCGCGAAACCGCCCCGGCCGTCGGCGGACAGGACGGTCCCCGCGGCCTCGGCGGCGCGGATGGCCCGGTCCGGGGCCGAGGAGGTCCGCAGGACGCGGCCGCCGTGCCGGGCGGCGACGTCCTCGGCGGCGCGGCTGACGGTGGGCGGCAGCACGACCGTGCCGCCGGGCCGTTCGGCCGAGACCAGCTGCACCATGAGGAGCAGCAGCGTCTCGTCGGACACCTCGCGGCCGCGCTCGTCCACCACGGAGACGCGCTGGCCGGTGGGGTCGATCCGTACGCCGAAGTCCGCGTGGTTGGCGGCGACAACGTCCCCGAGATAGCGCAGGGCGCCCCGGCGCTCGACCGCCGTCTCGGTGGCGCGCTCGTCGTCGAGGCCGGTGTTGAGGGTGACGGCGCGGACGCCGAGCCCGTCCAGGAGGCCCGGCAGGACCAGGGCGCCGCTGCCGAACGCGGCGTCCACGACGGCCTTGGGCGCGCGCTCGCGGATCGCCGCGGCGTCGACGCGCTTCAGCAGCCGCTCGGTGTACGCGCTCAGCGCGATCGCCGCCGACTCCTCGCCGGACAGCAGCGCGCCGAACTCCCCGGCGGGCGCCCGCCGGAACTGCCCCTGGCCCAGCAGGCGTTCCAGCTTGCGCTGCGCGGCCTGCGGCAGGTCCACGCCGTGGGCGTCGAGGAACGTCAGGCTCACCGAGTCGACCGCGCCCGGCGTCGTCGTCAGCAGGACGCCGCCGTCGGTGAGCGCGGCCTCGCGCCGCGCGACGGGCACCGGGACGTGGCCCAGGTCCCGTACGTGCACGCCGCTCGACTGGAGCGCGGAGACCACCGCGGCGGCCAGCACCCGCGAGCCCTGGGCGTGGTCGCGGGCGACGGTGACGGTGGCGTCGTGGGGCACCGTCGTCGCGTACGCCCCGGCGAGCCGCACGGTCAGTTCGGGCGTGAGGTCGACGTTGACGACACCGCTGACGCCCTCCGGCCCGAACAGGGCGCGGGAGCCCTGGCCGTCCCAGAGGAGGTCGGTGCCGATCACGGCGCCCGGACCGATGGTCTTCGCCGGGTTGACGACGACGCCCGCCGACACCACCGCGTCCTCGCCCACCCGGGAGTTCTCGCCGACGACCACGCCCTCCTCCAGGCGCGCGGAGCGCCGGACGGTCGTGTTGCGGCCCACGACGCACCCGCGCAGGGACGTGTGCGCCCCGGCGTACGCGTGCGGGTGGAGCACCGCCCGGTGGAGGTGGGCGCCGGGCTCGACGACGCTGTGGGCGCCGATCACCGAGTGCTCGTGCACCCGCGCCCCGGCGGCGATCCGCGCGTGCTCGCCGATGACCACCGGGCCCCGGACGTCGGCCTCCGGGTCGACCCAGGCGCTGTCGGCCACCCACACCCCGGGCATGATCTCGGTGCCGGGCACGCCCGAGTCCACGCGGCCGTCCAGCAGGTCGGTCTGGGCCTGCCGGTAGCCGTCCAGGGTGCCGACGTCCTGCCAGTAGCCGTCGGCGACATAGCCGTGGACGGCCGCCCCCTGGGCGATCAGCCGGGGCAGGACGTCACCGGACCAGTCGACCGGCTCCCCGGCCGGCACCTGGGCCAGCACCTCCGGCTCCATCACGTAGATGCCGGTGTTGACCGTGTCGGAGAACACCTCGCCCCAGGTCGGCTTCTCCAGGAAGCGCTCGATGCGGCCGTCCTCGCCGACCACGGTGACGCCGAACTCCAGCGGGTCGGGCACGCGGGTCAGGCAGACGGTGACCATCGCCCGCCGCTCCCGGTGGTGGCGTATCAGCGCCGACAGGTCGATGTCGGTGAGGGCGTCGCCGGAGATCACCAGGAAGGGGGCGCCGCCCAGCTCGTCCTCGGCGTTCTTGACGCTGCCGGCCGTCCCGAGCGGGGTCTCCTCGTGGGCGTACGTGAGGGACATGCCGAGGTCCGAACCGTCCCCGAACCGCTCCTCGATGAGGTGGGCGAGGAACTGCACGGTGACCACGGTCTCCGTGACGCCGTGTCTGCGCAGCAGCCTCAGTACGTGTTCCATGATGGGTCGTTCGCCGACGGGGAGCAGCGGCTTGGGCACGGACGTGGTCAGGGGGCGCAGGCGGGTGCCCTCGCCTCCGGCCATCACAACAGCCTTCACAGGGAAAGACTCCTTTCGGACGGGTGGCGGTGCAGCGGGAAGGGAGCGGTTTCGGTCGGAGCGGTTTCGGGCGGAACGGGCAGTGCGGTCGGCAGGGAGGGGGCGTCGACACCGCCCAGGCGCAGCGCGGACAGGACCTCGTCCCGGGCGCCCTCCAGGACCAGGTCGGTGCCGGGGGCCAGCTCCTGCTGGGCCAGGGCGACACAGCGCACTCCGCCCGCGGTGAGCGAGGCGAGCTCGCCCACCCTGAGGACGAGGCGGTCCACCGGTTGCCGTACGGCCTGGCCCAGCAGGGCGCGCAGGGCTGCCACCCGCGCGTCGGTCAGCTCCCCGGACAGGTGGAGGACGGCGGTCCGTCCGGAGACGGAGAGATAGGCGTCGAAGGTCATCGGCCGGATCCCTTTCGTACGGGGGCGGGTGCGGGCGCGGCGGGCCGCAGGCGGACCCGTACCGTCGGCCGCCCGGCGGTGTCGGGCAGCCGTACGGCCATGGCCTCGGCGTCGAAGTCGGACCAGGGCTCGCCGTCGATCAGCACCCGGTCCAGGAGGACCTTTCCGGGCGGCAGGAGGTCGGGCGCGACCCGCAGGACGCGTCCCGGGAACGCGGCGTCCGGCCGCGGCTTGTACCAGAGCTCCAGCGGCTCGCCCTGGATCAGCAGCCGCTGGTACACCTCGGCGAGGTAGCAGAGCTCCGCCTTGTGGTACATGGACATCGCGTGGCTGCCCTTGAGGCGTTCGTTGCCGACCGCGTACGGGATGCCCTGGGCGAGCACGGTGAAGTGGACGGCGCCGGCGTCGTGGTCGAGGAAGAAGGCGTTGTAGAACGCTGCGGCCTCGCGCGCGTGCCGCAGGTGCCCGGCGTCGTCCGTGTGGGCGGCCAGCAGCAGATAGGCGAGGATCGCCTGCTCCTGCTGCCACCACGCCTTGCGGTCGTGGTACGCGAAGGCGTGCCGGCCGTCGCGCGGCTCGCGCTCCATGAGGTCGTACCAGCCGCCGCGCTGGCCGTCCCGACCGATGTCGGGCAGCAGGGCGCCGAGGCGCTCGGCCAGTGCCCGGTACTCGCGCTTGGGGCGGGCCGACTGCATGCGCAGCAGGTTCCAGACGATCTTCAGGTTGTGGCCGACGACCGCGTGGTTCCGTTGCCAGCCCCAGTGGTGGTCGGGGGACCAGTCGGCGTGGAAGCGCTCGTTGACGAAGGGGCTGGCGCCGCCGCGCTCCGGCATGTGCTCCACGATCATGTCGAAGGTGTGCTCCAGCATGCGCAGATGCCGCTCGTCCCCGGTGGCCAGGTAGAGGTTGATCAGGTACGCGGGCGCGTGGTCCCCGACGGAGTTCCAGTTCTTGCGGGACCGGTTGGGGCCCAGGCTGTCGGCGTGCGGGCTGAGGGTGACCGGGTCGATGTGGGAGTAGTAGCCGCCGAGCCTGCGGTCGGCGTAGAAGCGCTCGAAGAGCCGTACGGTGCCGTCGATGTCCGCCCGGACCACCGGGTCGCCGGTGATCCGGTACGTCTGGGCCAGACCCACGAGCGCGTAGATCTGTTCGTACGCGGGCAGGGCCCGGTGTTCGTCGCCGAACTCCGAGGCGAACAGCTTCCGTTCGCCGAGCGGGTGCTTCTCGATGCCGTGGTACCAGTACACGACGTCCTCCGCCCCGTCGTGGAAGCGCAGGTGGTCGTGGAGGTAGCGGCAGCCGCGCTCGGCGGTGTCGAGGTAGGTCTCGTCACCGGTGAGCAGGTAGGTGGTGGCCATCCCGTACACCAGCCGGGAGATGGTGTCCGTCTCCTGTACGCCGTACGCGGACTTCTCGCCGCCGCCGCGCAGTTCGGTGCGGTACTGCCCGAAGTCGGCCGGGCCGCCGCCGAACTGGGCGCGGTGGTAGAAGCCGGCGAGCCGCCGCAGCTGGGCGGTCCACCACCCCGGCTCCTCGTGCGGGTGCGGGTACGGCGTTCCGGGGCCGCCGCCCGCCACGACGAGGTGGTCGACCTGGCAGCGCGGACCGTCCGGGCCGCCGTGGTAGACCGGCCCGTAGCTGAACACCAGGGCGCCCGGCACCAGGTGCTCCGCCAGCCGGCCGGTCACGTCCTGGTACGGCTCGCCGAGGTTGCGCAGCCGCTGCGCGGAGGTGGCCGCGGTGACCTCCAGCGTCACCGGCGCACCGCCCAGGGTGCGCAGCGTCAGCCGGTCGCCCGCGTACCGCTCGACGTAGCCGGCCATCGTGTCGGAGAACGACGCCACGGGGCTCTGTACGGCGCTCACGCGGCGGCTCCCGCGGCGGCGCCCCCGGGGCGGGCCAGCGTCTCGATCACGGTGCGCGCCAGGAGGTGGCAGTGGTCCGCGCTGCGCGAGGTGATGAGGTCGCCGTCCACGACCAGGTCCTGGTCCAGGTAGTCGGCGCCCATGTTGCGGACGTCGGCGACGAGGTTGTTGTGGCAGGTCACCGGACGGCCCCGGATCAGCTCCTTGGCCGCCGACAGCAGCAGCAGGCCGTGGCAGGAGAACGCCTTCACCAGGTGCGGGATGCCGAAGGCGCGCCGCATCAGCCGTACGGCGGGCGCCTCGCGGCCGACGTCCTCGCTGTAGCGCAGCCGGTCGGCGACCATCCCGCCCGGTACCACCAGCGCGGACAGCCGGGACAGTTCGTGGTAGCCGAGGGCCTCCAGGTCGCCCGCCACGCGGACCTCGCCGCGGTGGACGTGCCCGTGGAAGGTGAGGGAGTCACGGCCCCACAGCCGGGTCAGCAGCTCGACGTGGGCGCCCTCCTCGGCGAACCGCCGTTCGAAGTAGGCGATCTCGTCCTCGGCGAAGTCGTTCTCCATGAGGACGCCGATGCGTTTGCCGGCCAGGGGGCCGTCCGACAGCGGCCTGATGCTTGCCATGCTCACATTCCCCCGCGGGTGAGAAGTACGGAAGGGTCGGTTCGGAAGGGACGTCACGCGGGGGCCGGGGCCAGGGGCCCGGGCCGGGGCGTGAGGGCGTCCACGGTGTAGGCGCGGATACGGGGCCGGCCGTCGAGCAGCACGACCGACCAGGTCTGCCGGGCGTCGAAGTCGAGGGTCCGGCTGTACGCGTCGGGCGCACTCCACACGCGGGTGCGCCAGTTGACGGTGACCTCGACCTCCGCGCTGAGCGGGGTGACCGGGCGGACGGCGACCGCGTCGACCCGGTGCAGCTCGTCGAAGTACAGCGCGCAGACCTTGCGGTACCAGGAGCGGAAGCCGGACAGCCCCCGGACGGTGCCCTCGGGGAAGCGCATGACGAGTCCGCGCGGGACCAGATGGTGCAGCACCTCCTCGACGGGGGCGTGCCGGTCGAGGGCGGCGTACCAGTCGGTGACGGTCCGTTCCACGGCGGACCGGGTGAGGAGGCCGGTGACAGGGGGCATGGGTGGTCTCTTCTCCGTAACGGGGGGGCAGTCAGTACGCGGTGACGAGATCGATCAGGAACGGGCCCGTGCCACTCAGCGCGGTGTCGATCGCCGGGCCGATCTGCTCGGGGGTCTCCACGCGCACCGCCGGCACGCCGAGGGACCGCGCCAGTCCGGTGAAGCCGATGGCGGGCCGGGACAGGTCGAACGCCGACGGCAGGTCGGCCTGCCGCCTGCCGTCGGGCCGCGCCCCGCGGTAGACGCCGAGGTTCAGATCGAGCAGCCGGTAACGGCCGTTGTTGCAGATGACGAAGGTGGCGTCGATGCCGTACCGGGCGGCGGTCCACAGCGCCTGGATCGTGTACATGCTGCCGCCGTCCCCGGTGAACCCGAACACCTCCAGGTCCGGCCGTGCGAGCTTCACGCCCAGGGCACCGGGGATCCCGACGCCCAGGGAGCCGCCCCGGGTCTGGAAGTACGTGCCCGGGACGCGGGGAGGCAGATGCCGCACCAGGTCGGCGGAGGCGGTCAGGGCCTCGTCGAACACGGCGAGGTTGTGCGGTGCCCGGGCGGCCAGCGCCTTGCAGAAACGTTCCATCATGGAGGGTGCCGTTGTCGCCGGAGCCGCCGCCGTCGTCGCCGTCGGAGTCGTAGCCCGTCCCTCCCCGGACACGGCGGCCGTACGGCCCTGTCGGCCCTGGCGGCCCCGGCGGTCCAGCTCGGCCGTGAGGGCGCCCAGTGCCGCCTTCGGGTCGGCGGCCACGCCCAGGTCGACGGGGAAGTTCTTGGCGATCTCGTACGGGTCCGCGTCGATGTGGACCAGCCGTGCCCCGGGCCGGAAGGGGCTCGCCAGCCGGGGGAAGACCTCGGGGAACACGTACGTGCCCACGATCAGCACGGCGTCGGCCCCGGCCACCACACGGGCGCTGTCGTCGCCCGACATGTGCCCGAGGACACCGCCGAAGAGCGGGTGCGTGGTGTCCATGTTGACCTCGGAGGAGTTCACCCCCCAGACCCGTGCGCCCAGCCGCTCCGCGACGTCCGTGAGCTCCCGCTGCGCCCCGCTGACGGCGACGCCGTCGCCCATGAGGATCAACGGCCGCTCCCCGGCGAGCAGCAGGTCCGCCGCCTCCCGCGTGGTCGCCGCGTCCGGTGCGCAACGCGTCACCGGGACCGGGGCGGGAACGGCCGGCTCGTCCGTGAGCTCCTCCAGCACGTCGGCCGGCAGCACCACCAGCACGGGGCCGCGCGGCGGCGTCGCCGCGATCTTCACGGCACGGCGCAGCACCCGCAGCACCGAGTCCGGGTGCACGACCCGGGTGGCGTACTTGGTGACGGGCGCGGCCATCGCCACCAGGTCGGCGGCCATCTGCGCGTCCATCGCGTCGTACCGCAGGCCCGCCTCGCCCGCCAGCGCGACCAGCGGGGAGCCGCCGCGCAGAGCCTGGTAGAGCATGCCGATCGCGTTGCCGAGTCCCGCGCTGCTGTGCAGCTGCACGAGCGCCGGGCGCCCCGAGGCGCGGGCGTAGCCGTCGGCCATGGCCACCGCCACGCCTTCGTGCAGGGCGAGGACGTACGACGTGTCACCGGCGTCGACGAGGTCGAGGAAGCCCTGCTCCACCGTGCCGGGGTTGCCGAACATGTGGTGGAGGCCGTCGGCGGCGAACTGCTCGAAGAGCGCGGCCTTGGCGGGGCGCGGCTCCACCTCACCAGCCATGGCGGCGCAGCCCCCCGTCCAGGACCTCGGCCAGCAGCTCGCCGGCCAGGGTCGAGTCCGGCGTCGAACGGGCCGTGACGAACGGGAAGTCGACGACGACCGAGGTCTCCTTGCCGACGTTCCCGTGGAATCCGCCGTCCGGCCCGGTGGCGTCCCGGAGGATGTACTCCAGGGGATAGGGCGGCGGCCCCATCACGAAATCGGTTCCGAGGAAACCGGTCCCGTCCTTGTAGTCGTATTCCTTCGGGTGTCCCGTGACGTGTTTGCCCCACAGCAGGCTGGTGCGGGTCTCCGGGTCACGCGCGAATGCCAGCGCCGCCACTCCGTAGCATTCCGCGAGGATCGGCCGGTCCGCCGCCGCGAACGCCAGGATGATCTCGTGGAGCCGCTCGTTGTTGGCGAGGTCCACGATCGGGCCGCTGCCCCCGACGATGACGAGGGCGTCGAATCCGGCGAGCAGGTCGTCGGTGACCGCGGCGAGCCGGCGGTGGTACTCCTCCAGCTCCCGGAGGTGGTTCAGCGCGCTGAGGTACGGGCGCTCGGGGAGCAGCCCGGCGAGCGACAGCGGCTGGTCGAGCCGGTCGGATCCGTCCAGCTCACGGGCGCGCCGGGCCATGTCGGCGGTGGTGACCGTACGCCCCAGCGGAGGGTCCAGGTAGTGCGGATCGAGGCTCGGTGGCAGCGCGTGCGCCCGCTTCCCAGTGGGCGTGAGGAACGTGGTGCGGTAGCCCCGGGCGTCGAACACGCCGAGCGGGCCGACCAGTTCCTCGCCCCAGTAACCGTATTCGGACAGGGCCACGAGAATGCGTTGGGACACGAAAGGCTCCATGCGGTGGAAAAAGCCCGGCGGCATGGCGGAATTCGGCGTCCGGTGTGCCGGGACAACGTGGAGTTTGAGTCAAACCTCAGGAGTACGCCATCGGCAAGACACGCCCGGCGCGTTGGTGACACTGGAGCGAGTTGCCGAAGTAGCGGGGATTCCCGCGCAACGGAAACGGGGCGCGCCGCACGCCCGTTCTCCCCGGACATACCGAGTGCATCAGTGCGAGCCGTGAGAGGGGGCGGACATGAGCGGCCGACTGTTCATCGACGACGTGTCACCGGTCGTCGGTCTGGGGCGCTTTCCCGCCAAAGCGGTGGTGGGCGAAGCCCTGCCCGTGGAGGCGACCGTGTGGCGCGAGGGCCATGAGGCGCTCGCCGCCGCGGTGCTGTGGACCGGCCCGGACGGGTCCTGCCGCGAGACACCGCTGCGACCGTCGGACCCGGAGACCGACCGGTGGCGGGCCGTGATCGTGCCCGAGGGCACGGGTGAGTTCACCTTCCGGATCCGGGCCTGGACGGATCCGTGGCAGACCTGGCTGCAGGCGGCGGAGGCCCGCCGCGCGGCCGGCCTCCCGCCCGGCGGGTCGGGCGACCCGGAGACGGGCGCGAGGCTCCTGGACCAGGCGGCGCGGCTCCTCGCCGAGGAGGCGGCGCCGCGTGGCGCCGTAGGGGCGCCCGGTGCGGGAGTTGCCGCCGGGGCGGTTGAGACGCGCCACGCCGAGGCGCTGCTCCGGGCCGCGCACGCGCTGCGCGGCGCGACCGGCGTGACCGGTCCGACCGGCGCGACCGGCGACGGGATCGACGCGACCGGCGTGACCGAAGCAACCGGCGCGACCGGCTCCGAGGCGCTGTTCGCCGCGCTGAGCCCCGCCGTGCGCGCCGTCATGGACCGGCACCCGCTGCGCGCCCTGGCGGCCGACAGCCCGGCGTACCGCGTGCGCGTGGAGCGGCGCCGGGCGCTGTACGGCAGCTGGTACGAGTTCTTCCCCCGCTCCACCGGAGGGCGGGCCGCCGACGGGACCCCGCGGCACGGCACCTTCCGGACGGCCGTCGGCGAGCTGCCCCGGATCGCCCGCATGGGCTTCGACGTGGTGTACCTGCCGCCGGTCCACCCCATCGGCACCACCGCCCGCAAGGGCCGCGACAACGCCCTGAGCGCCGCCCCCGGCGACGTCGGATCGCCCTGGGCCATCGGATCGGCGGCCGGCGGACACGACGCGGTCCACCCGGACCTCGGCACCCTGGAGGACTTCGACGCCTTCGTCGCCGCCGCCCGCCGCGCCGGCCTGGAGGTGGCGATGGACCTCGCCCTCCAGTGCTCGCCCGACCACCCCTGGCTGCGCGAGCACCCGGAGTGGTTCACCCACCGCCCCGACGGCACCATCGCCTGCGCGGAGAACCCGCCCAAGACGTACGAGGACATCGTCCCGCTGAACTTCGACAACGACCCCGAAGGCCTCTCCGCGGAGATCCTGCGGATCGTCCGCTTCTGGACCGGCCGGGGCGTACGGATCTTCCGCGTCGACAACCCCCACACCAAGCCGCCGGACTTCTGGCACCGGCTGATCCGCGACGTCCAGTCCACCGAACCCGACGTGCTGTTCCTGGCGGAGGCGTTCACCCGGCCCGCCGTCCAGCACGGGCTGTCGAAGCTCGGGTTCAGCCAGTCGTACACCTACTTCACCTGGAAGACGGGCAAGCGCGAGCTGACCGACTACCTCACCGAGCTGACGGGGGAGGCGGCCGCCTGGTTCCGGCCCAACTTCTTCGTCAACACCCCCGACATCCTCCCCGTCCACCTCCAGAGCGGGCAGCCGGCCGTCTTCGCGCTGCGCGCGGCGCTGGCGGCCACGCTGTCGCCGAGCTGGGGCGTGTACAGCGGGTTCGAGCGGTACGAGAACGACCCGCTCGTGCCGGGCGAGGAGGAGTACCGCGCCTCGGAGAAGTACGAACTGCGCCCCCGCGACCACACCGCCGCGGGCCCCTCGCTGGAGCCCTGGATCACCCTCCTCAACACCCTGCGGCGGCGCCACCCCGCCCTCCAGCAGCTCCGCTCGCTGCACTTCCACCCCACCGGCAACGACCGGGTCCTCGTCTACTCCAAGCGCGACCCGGTCAGCGGCGACACCGTCCTGTGCGCCGTCACCCTCACCCCGGACGAGACGGAACAGGCCACCGTACGGCTCGACACGGCGGCCCTGGGCCTGGCCCCCGGCCGGCGCGTCCACGCCGTCGACGAGGTGACGGGCCGGACCGCCGAGCTCGGTCCCGTACTCGACCTCAAGATCGACCCCCAGCAGTCCGTGGCCCACGTCTTCACCTGGAGCGACCAGTGACCTTCATGGAACTCCCGCCGCTGTCCCTGCACGGCGTGCTCGCCGACGGCCCGGCCCCGAGACCGCCCGCGCGCCGCGCGTCCCCGCTCCCGTACGCACCCCACTGGTACAAGCGGGCCGTCTTCTACGAGGTCCTCGTCAGCGCCTTCCAGGACAGCGACGGCGACGGCATCGGCGACCTGAAGGGGCTGACCCGGCGGCTGGACTACCTCCAGTGGCTCGGCGTGGACTGCCTGTGGCTGCCGCCCTTCTACTGCTCGCCGCTGCGCGACGGCGGCTACGACATCGCCGACTACCGCAGTGTGCGCCCCGACTTCGGCACCCTGGACGACTTCGTCGACCTGCTCGACGCCGCCCACAGCCGCGGCATCCGGGTCATCATCGACATGGTCATGAACCACACCAGCGACCAGCACCCGTGGTTCCAGGAGTCACGCCGCGACCCGTCCGGCCCGTACGGCGACTTCTACGTCTGGGCCGACGACGACACCGGCTACCCCGACGCCCGGATCATCTTCACCGACACCGAGACCTCCAACTGGGCCTTCGACCCGGTCCGCAAGCAGTACTACTGGCACCGCTTCTTCAGCCACCAGCCGGACCTCAACTACGAGAACCCGGCCGTACGGGCGGCCATGCTCGACGCGCTCGGCTTCTGGCTCGACCTCGGCGTGGACGGCTTCCGCCTGGACGCCGTGCCGTACCTGTACGCACAGGAGGGCACGAGTTGCGAGAACCTGCCCGCCACGCACGACTTCCTCAAGCTCGTCCGCAAGACGCTGGACAACGAGTACCCCGGCCGGGTGCTGCTCGCCGAGGCCAACCAGCGCCCCGAGGAGCTCGTCGACTACTTCGGCGAGACCTCCACGGGCGGCGACGAGTGCCACATGGCGTTCCACTTCCCCCTCATGCCGCGCCTGTTCATGTCCGTACGCCGCGAGACGGCCCGCCCCCTGTCGGAGATCCTCGCCAAGACCCCCGAGCTGCCGGAGGGCTGCCAGTGGGGCATCTTCCTGCGCAACCACGACGAGCTGACGCTGGAGATGGTCACCGACGAGGAGCGCGCCTACCTCTACGCGCAGTACGCCCGCGACCCGAGGATGCGTATCAACGTCGGCATCCGGCGCCGCCTGGCACCCCTGCTCGACGGCGACCGCGGCCAGCTGGAGCTGTGCACGGCGCTGCTGCTGTCGCTGCCCGGGTCGCCGGTGCTCTACTACGGCGACGAGATCGGCATGGGCGACAACATCTGGCTCGACGACCGGGACGCCGTCCGCACCCCCATGCAGTGGAGCCCCGACCGCAACGCCGGCTTCTCCACCGGCGACCCCGGCCGGCTCGTCCTGCCGGTCGTCATGGACCCGGTCTACGGCTACCAGGCGGTCAACGTCGAGGCCCAGCAGGGCGCCGGCGGCTCGCTGCTGCACTGGACGCGCGCCATGCTGGCCGCCCGGCGCGCGCACCCGGCCTTCGGGCCCGGCGCCTACACCGAGGTCCCCACCGACAACGACGCGGTCTTCGCCTTCGTCCGCCACCACACCGAGGACGACGGCACCGCCCACACGGTGCTGTGCGTCAACAACCTCTCCCGCCACCCCCAACCCGTCGAACTGGACCTGGACCGGTGGGCCGGAGCCGTACCCGTCGAGCTGCTGGGCGGAGCCGCCTTCCCCCGGATCGGGGCCCACCCCTACCGGCTCTCCCTCCAGGGCCGCGGCTTCTACTGGCTGTCGCTCACGCCGCCGCCCACGCCCACGCCCCCGCCGACGGCGGAGGGACCGCGCACATGACCGTCGACATGGACACCCTCCACCTCCGGCTGGAGCGTGCCCTGACCGCCTGGTTGCCCTGGCAGCGCTGGTACGGCAGCAAGGGCCGCCCCCCGGAGGGGGCGTCGATCGTGCGGACCACCGCGTTCGGCGACAGCCTCCGCACCGGCGGGGCGCGCGGCGTGCTGCTCCTGCTCCGCGTCACCTTCGCCGACGGCGGCCCGCCCGAGTACTACCAGGTCCCGGTGGGCATGCGGGCCGTGCTCGCACCGGAACTGGAGCCGTACGTGATCGCCGGGGTGGACGACCTCTTCGTCTACGAGGCGGTCGGCGACTCCGCGCTCGTCGGCGCGCTGCTGGGGCTCACGGGCGCGTCGGCCGCACCGGCCGTACCCGCCACCGGATCCAGCAGGCCGCTGGGCGTGGAGCAGACCCACACCTCCGTCGTCGTGGACGAGCGCTACCTGCTGAAGATCTTCCGGCGGATCAGCACCGGTACGAACCCGGACGTGGAGCTGCTGCGGGCCCTCGGCTCCACCGCCAACCCGCACGTCACGGAGTTGCGCGGGGCCGTCGAAGGCGAACTCGACGGCGAACCGGTCACGTACGCCACGGTGCAGGACTACCTGCCGGAGGCGACGGACGGCTTCACGGCGGCCTGCGCGGCGGCGGCGGGCGCGGCGGCGGCCACCGGTGAGGCGCCGGGCGCCGGTGTGCTGCGCGGCGCCTTCGTCCGGGAAGCGCGCGCCATGGGGGAGGCCGTCGCCCGGGTCCACGCCGACCTGGCGCGGCGGCTCGGCACCGTGCCCACCGGCGCCGCGGAGATCGCCGCGCTGCGCCGCGACCTGACCACCGACCTGGACGTGGCCGCCCGACGGGTGGCGGCCCTGCGCCCGCTGCGGCCCGCGGTGCGCGCCGCCTACGAGCGCCTGGCCGCACTGACCTCCGGGCCGCCCGCGCAGCGCGTCCACGGCGATCTGCACCTCGGCCAGCTCCTGCGGTCCTCCGCCGACTGGATCCTGGTGGACTTCGAAGGCGCCCCGGGCGTGTCCCTGGCCGAACGCAGAGCCCTGCATTCGCCTTTGTCCGACATAGCGGGCATGCTGCGTTCGTTCGACTACGCGGCCCGTTGTGCCGGGGCGCCCGACACCGGCCACTGGACGGCCCGGTGCGCGGACGCCTTCTGCGACGGCTACGCGCGGGTGTCGGGCCTCGATCCGCGGGAGCACGCGCTCCTGCTCCGGGCCTGCGTCCTCGCCAGGGCCGTACACGAAGTGGTGTACGAGCACGACCACCGGCCCGAGCGGATCAGTCTTCCGCTCGCGGCCGTCGCAGAATTGGTGCGGCACGGACACCTGAACAGCGGGAATCAAGCATGGTGAAACAAGAACGGGCAGTACGGACGCGGCACTCCCTCGTCGTGGCGGCCGCCGAGGAATTCGACAAGAACGGTTACGAGGGCACGTCCCTGGCCCGGGTGAGCAAATCCGCGGGAATATCCATGGGGGCGCTGACCTTCCATTTCCCCACCAAGGACGAGCTGGCCGAGGCGGTGCACGCGTGCGGCCGGTCCGCCACCCGGGCGGCGCTGGAGCGGCCGGCCACCGACGAGCCGGCACCGGCGCTGGACCGGATGGTCGCGCTGACCGTCACGCTGGCCCGGCTGCTGCGGGAGAAGTCCCTCGTCCGCGCCTGCGCCCGGCTGGAGCGGGACGGCTGGCGCAGCGCGGGGGGCAGCTGGTCGTCCCTCTGGGCGCCGCTCGCCCGGGACCTGGCCGAACGCGCCTGCGAGCAGGGCGAACTGCGGCAGGGCGTCGAGCCGGACACGGTGTCGGCGCTCGTCGCCCACCTGGTCGCCGGCTCGGAGGTACAGGTCCGCGAATGGCTGCACGGCCTTCCCCAGCCGGACGGCTCCCCGTGCCCCGCCGACGCCCAGCTCGCCCGCATCTGGGAGCTGGCCCTCCGCGGCCTGCGCGCCCCGCAGGCCTGATCCGGGGCGTTGGCGCGGAGGCTCCGGCCCCACGGCTTTGACGCTGCGGCGACCGCCCCGGCGGCCCCGGCAGGACCGGGACCGCCGGGGCGGCCGCGCGCCCGGGGCAGCGCCCTTGCGCGCCTTCGCTGAATTGCCGAAGTCGGCCTGGTGGCACGGCAGTTGCTTCAGCTGCCGCGTGCACACCGCCTAGCGTTTTTCCCATGAATTCGACTCCGCACCGCATAACGAAGGCAGTCGTCCCGGTGGCGGGACTCGGCACGCGTTTCCTGCCGGCCACGAAAGCCACTCCGAAGGAAATGCTGCCGGTGGTGGACAAGCCCGCCATCCAGTACGTGGTCGAAGAAGCCGTCTCCGCCGGTATGACGGACGTCCTCATGGTGACGGGGCGGAACAAGCGCCCCCTGGAAGACCACTTCGACCGCAACTACGAGCTCGAGGAGACCCTCGCGCGCAAGGGCGACCGGGACAAGCTCGCCCGCGTGTGCGCCCCCACCGAGCTCGCCACCTCCATCCACTACGTACGCCAGGGCGACCCCAAGGGGCTGGGGCACGCGGTGCTGTGCGCGGCGCCGCACGTGGGCCGTGAGCCCTTCGCCGTCCTGCTGGGCGACGACCTGATCGACCCCCGCGACCCGCTGCTCGCCAGGATGGCCGAGGTGCGGGCCCGGTACGGCGGCAGTGTGGTGGCGCTGATGGAGGTCGACCCCGACCAGATCCACCTCTACGGCTGCGCGGCGGTCCGGCCGACCGGCGGCGACACCGTGCGCGTCACCGACCTCGTGGAGAAGCCCGCCCCGGGCGAAGCGCCCAGCAACTACGCCGTCATCGGCCGGTACGTACTCGACCCGGAGATCTTCGACGTGCTGCGCCGCACGGCGCCCGGTCGCGGCGGCGAGATCCAGCTCACGGACGCCCTGCGCGAACTGGCGGTGCGCGAGGACGCCGGCCCGGTGCACGGCGTCGTCTTCTCCGGACGGCGCTACGACACGGGCGACCGGCTCGGCTTCCTCCAGGCGACGGTCCGCCTCGCCTGTGAACGCGAGGACCTCGGGCGGGACTTCCGGGCCTGGCTGGGGGAGTACGTGCAGCAGGAGCTGCTCGTCCCGGTCGGCTGAGCCGCGCGGGGCGCGTGTGGTGTGCGACCGCGCAAGGTGCACGGTTGCACACCACAACGGGCGGTCCTCTTGGGCAAGTTGCCAAGGTCGTATCCGGCAGGCCCTGCCAGGGCAGCATACCGAACGGTATCTACGTAATCTCGTTGTCGTGCCCGATCCGGCCGGAACACCGCCGGACGCAAGGCGACCTGACACCCGACCACATCACCACCCGAGGGGGTGCACCCGCCCATGTCCACGCCCATGTCCACGTCCATGTCCACGCCCCTGAACGAGGGTCCCCTGCACGAGGCGGTGGACCGGCGTGTGGACCAGCGTGTGCACCGGATCCCGGTCGACGACCTGCTGCCCGCCGACTCACCGCGCACCGGGGGCGAGGACCTGGGACACGCCCAGGCCCTCGCGGCCTGCGGCGACCCGCTGCCCCCGATCGTGGTGCACCGGCCCACCATGCGGGTGATCGACGGGACGCACCGGCTGCGGGCCGCGCGGCTGCGCGGACAGCGCCTCATCGAGGTGCGGTTCTTCGACGGCAGCAGCGAGGACGCGTTCGTCCTCGCCGTCGAGTCGAACACCCTGCACGGCCTGCCGCTGACCCTCGCCGACCGGACGGCCGCGGCGGCGCGCATCCTCGCCGCCCACCCCCAGTGGTCGGACCGGGCCGTGGCGTCCCGCACCGGGCTCGCCGCCGCGACCGTCGGCGCGCTGCGCCGGCGGACGGCTCCGCCGGACGAGGCCGCCACCCACCGGATCGGCCAGGACGGCCGCGTCCGCCCGCTCAGCACCGCCGAGGGCCGCAGGGCCGCCGCCCGCCTCATCGCCGAGGACCCGGGCGCGTCCCTGCGGGCCATCGCGGAGCGCACGGGCCTGTCGCCCGGCACGGTCCGCGACGTACGGCGGCGGACCGACGACGGCGAGGACCCGGTGCCGCCGCGCCAGCGCGAGGCGGAACGCAAGGCCGTCCCGGAGCAGGCCCCGAGGGTGTCCGCCGCACTCCCCGCGTCCGGTGACGGCGGGCCCGGTCAGGGGCTGGAGGCCCTGGTCAGGAACCTCTGCCAGGACCCGGCGCTCCGGCTGAGCGACGCCGGACGCCTGCTCCTGCGGATGTTCGACGTCCAGGTGGCCGGCACCCGCAGTCGGCAGCAGATCCTCGCCGCCGTGCCGGCGCACCGCGCGGCCATGGTCGCGGCGGCCGCCGACCAGTGCGCCGCGGTCTGGCGGGACCTGGCGATCAGGATGCGCTCCCGCTCCGGCGCGGAGGGCGGTGACACCTGATGTCCGCCGCGCCGCGCCGCCCAGAAGCTTCCCCCCGGAAGACCCCCCAAGACAGTGCCAGAAGTGCCCAGAGAGGAACGTCCCCATGTCGGTTATTGATGATGTGAAGTCGGTTGGTGAGGGGAGGACTGTCGGTCCGCCTCGGATGACGGGCCGGCAGCGGCTGGTGCTGGTGGTGTTGCTGATCGCGCAGTTCA
>NZ_JBIWJG010000021.1:0-92316 GCF_044765045.1 Streptomyces sp. NPDC093546
GGGGGGACCCTGTGGGAGAGTAGGACGCCGCCGAACAATTATTGTGGGGAAGCCCCGCACCGTTATGGTGCGGGGCTTTTCTGCGTTCACGACCCTTCTAAGGTTGCTCCATGCGCTATGAATTGGTCATCTTCGACAACGACGGTGTGCTCGTCGACAGTGAGTACCTCTCCAACACCATCCTCGCCGGCTACCTGACCGAGCTCGGTCACCCGACCTCGTACGAGGACTCGCTCAGGGACTACATGGGGGCCGCTGTGCACCGCGTCCACGACGTGATCCTGGAGCGGACCGGACAGCGGCTGCCGGAGGAGTTCGACGAGACCTTGCACGCACGCGTCTTCGCGGCGTTCGAGCGCGAGTTGGAGGCGGTCGCCGGGGTGACGGAGGTGCTGGGGAAGCTCGTGGCGGACGGGGTGCGGTACTGCGTCGCGTCGTCCGGGAGCCATGAGCGGATCCGTGTGGGGCACCGGAAGACGGGGCTGGACCTGTGGTTCCCGGAGGACACCGTCTTCAGCGCGCAGGACGTGGGACAGGGCAAGCCGGCGCCGGACCTCTTCCTGTACGCCGCCGAGCGGATGGGGGTCGCCCCGGAGCGGTGCGTCGTGGTCGAGGACAGCCCGCTCGGAGTGCAGGCGGCCCTCGCGGCCGGGATGGACGTATACGGGTTCACCGCCATGACCCCGGCGGAGCGGCTGGCCGGGGTGAAGGGCTGCTTCGACGACATGAGCCGGCTGCCCGGGCTCCTCGTGTGACTGCTCGTGTGAGCGATCTACCCAGCGGTAAGGGGGCGCCCTAGGCTGTGCCGCCATGGTGGACAGGGGATCGACGCGGTTACGGCGTGGGCGTGGCGCGCTCGCGGTCTGCTTCTTCGTGCAGGGAGTGACCTTCGCGCTGCTCGTGACGCGTATCCCCGCCATCCAGGACCGGTACGGGATATCCGATGCCCTGCTTCCGCTCTTCCTGGCGGCCGTCCCCGTCCTCGCCGGCGTGGGGAGCGTGGTCACCGGGATGCTGGTCCGGCGCGTGGCGACGCCGGCCGCCGTGCTGCGGTGGGTGCAGCCGGCGGTGCTGCTGTCGCTCCTCGGGGTCGGGGCCGGGGACCGGATGGGGCACGTCGCCGTCGCGCTCGGGGTGTTCGGGCTGGCGGTCGGGGCGTTGGACGCGTGCATGAACATGCTCGGCGTCAGCCTCCAGCGCGCGTACGGGCGCAGCATCATGCTCGGCTTCCACGCGGCGTACAGCCTCGGGGGGATCGCCGGGGCGTCGCTCGCGTGGGCCTCGGTGCGCTGGGGGATGGAGTTGGTGCTGTCGTACGGGGCCGTCGTGGCGGTGCTGCTGCCCGCGGCGCTGGCGGCGAGCCGGTGGTACGTGGACGGGGAGCGTGAGCCGGCCGGTGGCGGCTCCACAGGGCGGTCGGCGGGGCTTCTGGTGCCGCTGTGCCTGGTGATGACGTTCGCGTACATCGGTGACGCGACGGTGTCGAACTGGAGCGCAAAGTACCTGACGGATGTGCTGGGTGGTTCGGAGGAGCTGGCGACGGTTCCGTACAACGCCTACATGGTCACGACGCTGCTCGGGCGGGCGGTGGGGGACTTCGGGGTGCGGCGGTTCGGGGCCGTGGCCGTCGTGCGGGGTGGTGCGCTGCTCGCGGCGGTCGGCTTCGGGGTGGTGGCGGGGGCGCCGGGGGCGTGGGCCGGGGTGGCCGGGTTCACGGTGCTGGGGCTCGGGCTGAGTGTCGTGGTGCCGCAGACGTTCGCGGCCGCGCGGGGGGATGCGGAGGTGGCGCGGCTCAACGTCTTCAACTACGTGGGGTTCCTGGTCGGTTCGCCGTTGGTCGGGGCGCTGGGCGAGGCCTGGAGCTACCGCGGCGCGATGGCGGTGCCGATGGTGTTGGTGCTGGTGACGCTCCGGTATGCCCGGTCGTTCGGGATTGAACGGGACCGATACGGTGGCGGGCATGAGCGGCCGCGCACTGTTGATGTGGGATGACGCAGTAACTCGTTACGACTTCGGTCCGAGCCACCCGATGGATCCGGTGCGGCTCGCGCTGACCATGGGCCTGGTGCGGGCGTACGGCCTGGACCGTGCGGTGGACGTGGTGGCGGCCAAGCCGGCCGGGGACTCGACGCTGCGACTGGTGCACCGTGAGGACTACGTGGCGGCCGTACGGGCGGCGTCGGCGGACCCGAAGGCGGCGGATCAGGCGTACGGGCTGGGCACCATGGACGATCCGGCGTTCGCCGGGATGCACGAGGCGTCGGCGCTGATCGCCGGCCAGTCGGTGGGCGCGGCGGAGGCGGTGTGGCGGGGCGAGGCCGCGCACGCGGTGAACTTCGCGGGCGGCCTGCACCACGCGATGCCGGGCTCGGCGGCGGGCTTCTGCATCTACAACGACGCCTCGCTGGCGATCGCCCGGCTGCTGGAGCTGGGCGCGGAGCGCGTCGCGTACGTGGACGTCGACGTCCACCACGGCGACGGCGTGCAGGCGGCCTTCTGGGACGACCCCCGGGTGCTCACGGTGTCGCTGCACGAGCATCCGCGGACGCTGTTTCCCGGGACCGGATGGTCTGAGGAGACGGGCGGGACGGGTGAGGCGGAGGGCAGCGCGGTCAATGTGGCGCTGCCGGCCGGGACCGGCGACGCGGGGTGGCTGCGGGCGTTCCACGCGGTGGTGCCGGAGCTGCTGGCGGAGTTCCGGCCGCAGGTGCTGGTGACGCAGCACGGGGCCGATACGCACTTCGAGGACCCGCTGGCGCACCTGGCGGTGTCCCTGGACGCGCAGCGGGCGGTGCAGGTGGCCTGCCACGACCTGGCGCACGCGTACGCCGGGGGGCGGTGGGTCGCGCTCGGCGGGGGCGGTTACGCGGTGGTGGACGTGGTGCCGCGGTCGTGGACGCACCTGGTGGGGATCGCGGCGGGGGCGCCGGTGGAGCCGGAGTCGGTCATTCCGTCGTCGTGGCGGGACGAGGTGTACGCGCGGACGCGGCAGTTGGCGCCGGGGCGGATGACGGACGGGCGGTGGCCGGTGGAGTGGCGCCCCTGGGAGGAGGGGTACGACCCCGCGGACCGGCTCGACCAGGCGGTCCTGGCGACGCGGCGTGCGGTGTTCCCGCTGCGGGGCCTGCTGGCGTAGGAGCGCCTCGGCCTGGCGGGGTTACGCCAACGGTGGGAGCCCGTGTGCGTTTCGGCGCCCGGGCGGCCGGGGTGCGGCAGCATCGGGAAGGTGCTGAGTGTCGAGGCGCTCCGGGCGCATCTGGTGGCTTCGGGTCTGGCCGGGACGGTGGCCACCACGCGGGAGCGCAGCCTGCGCAACTATCGGCTGTTCGCGGTCCGGGATCCCCGGGTGACGCTCGGGCTCGACCCCGACGGCGGGTGGAGCGAACGCGAGGTGCTGCGGCTCATGGCGGACCGGTGCGGGGTCTCCGGGGACCCGGCGCACCGGTCCGGGTGCGACGTCATCGACCCGGAGCGGACGCTGAGCGCGCTGGACGCGTTCGCGGCGCGGCTCGCGGAGGTGGCCTTCCGGCGGGGCGCGGTGCTGTTCGGGACCGGGCACCCCCATCGTCTGCTGGGGTTCTACGCCGCGTTGGCAGACGCTTTGTCGGCGGCGGGATGCACCGTTCTCACACCCGCGCAGGGGCGATGTGTCGACATAACGACCCGGTTTGGCGTACGTACGTACACCGTGGACTACGTACGGGGTGTCGCGCTGGTGCGGGAACCCGGGGCCGAAGGCGCCGGTTGTGAGACCGGCGCGCACACGCACTCCCCCCTCCCCGTCAGGGTCGCTCTGGAGGCCGCGGCGGAGGGTCGAGAGGGGCTGCCGGAGCTCGTCGTCGGGGACCACGGATGGGTCTGCGGAGCAGGTCAGCTGGGTTTTGAGGCCATCGGCCTGGCCGATACGGACGACCCCGCGCTGTTCGTCGGAGAAGCGGAGGGACGGGTGTCCGTGGCCGTGCCGCTCGATGACGCTGTGCGGTCCGCTTACTACCGGCCGCTTACTCGCTATGTACTCAATCGGGCGTGTCTGTCACAGTAGGCGGCCGATGGAGCTCCTCTTCCCCACTCGCATCACCCGCCCCTACTCTGGGGAGTGAGCGCACAACGACGAAGAGTCACCGGAGGGGAAGCCGGTGGGCGTCGTGTGCGGAAGGTACAGGTGGGTCATGGCTGCTGCTGGCGAAAGGCCTCTCAACGAGGTCAAGTTCCTGACCGTGGCGGAAGTCGCCTCGGTGATGCGAGTGTCGAAGATGACCGTGTACCGCTTGGTGCACAGCGGTCATCTGCCGGCCATCCGGGTGGGCAGGTCTTTCCGGGTGCCGGAGCAAGCGGTTCACGAGTACCTGCGAGAGTCTTTCGTGGGGGTGGAGACCGCGTAGCGGGGCGCGAGGGGGGTTACACGAGCCCTCGGATTACAAGCTCGGTGCTCGGCCGGGTAGGCTAGGCCGACGTAGGTCGTGTGGGCCCAGACGCCCCGCACCGAGATCCCCGCTGGCGCGGGGGTGTTCCGAGAAGTGAGCGAGGGTAGTCGTGGGCTCTGTTATCAAGAAGCGGCGTAAGCGGATGGCCAAGAAGAAGCACCGCAAGCTGCTCAAGCGCACCCGCGTTCAGCGTCGCAACAAGAAGTAAGCGACGGCTGTACGTGCGGCATTCGCGGCCCTCCCACCGGTTCCGGTGGGAGGGCCGCGGTGTTTGCGCGGTACGGGTGTGCGACGGGTGTGCGTGCGGCGGTCGTCACACCGTGAGGGTGAAACGCTACGGTGGCGCGTAGGCGAACAGGACCGAACGGAAGGCGCTGATCTTGGGGAAGGTCGTGCTCGTCACCGGGGTGGCCCGGAAGCTCGGCGGCCGCTTCGTACGGCGCATCCAGCAGGACCCCGAAGTGGACCGGGTCATCGGCGTCGACGTCGAGGATCCGGCGCACCGGCTGGGCGCGGCGGAGTTCGTCCGCGCCGACATCCGGCAGCCCGGCATCGGGCGCGTACTGGCCGAGCATGCCGTGGACACCGTCGTCCATCTGGACGTCACGGGCAGACCGCTGGGCAGCGGCGGCCGGACGGCGGTCAAGGAGACCAACGTCATCGGCACGATGCAGCTGCTCGGCGCGTGCCAGAAGTCGCCGACGATCCGCCGGCTGGTGGTGAAGTCCAGCACGAGCGTGTACGGCTCGGCGCCCCGCGACCCGGCGGTCTTCACCGAGACGACGCCGCCGAAGTCGCTCCCGAGCGGAGGCTTCGCCAAGGACGTCGTCGAGGTCGAGGGGTACGTGCGCGGCTTCGCGCGGCGGCGGCCGGACGTGGCGGTGTGCGTGCTGCGCTTCGCGAACATCTTGGGGCCCGGCGCGGACTCGCCGCTCGCCGAGTACTTCTCGCTGCCCGTCCTGCCCACGGTCTTCGGGTACGACCCGAGGCTCCAGTTCGTCCACGAGGAGGACGTCATCGACGTCCTGCGGATCGCCTCGCACGAGCCGCGGCGGGCCACGCTGAACAGCGGCACGTTCAACATCGCCGGTGACGGCGTGCTGACGCTCTCTCAGTGCTCTCGGCGGCTGGGGCGGCCCACCGTGCCGGTGCTGCTGCCGGCCGTCAGGTGGGTCGGTACGGCGCTGCGTACGGTGGGTGTGACGGACTTCTCACCGGAGCAGATCCGCCTGCTGACGCACGGCAGGGTGGTCAGTACGGTGCAGATGCGCGAGACGCTCGGGTTCGAGCCCGCGTACACCACCGCGCAGGCCTTCGCGGACTTCGCGCGCAGCCGCGGCCCGGGACTGCTGCCGCCGGAGGCCGTGGCCGGGGCGGTCGACCGGATCGCCGCGTCGCCGCTGCTGGGCGGTGCGAAGACGACGACAAGCGCCGAAGCCGAATAAGGAGCGCGAGCAACGATGGCGGACGCCAAGGTCATTCCGTTCGACGACGACCGGTCGCGCACGGGCGCGGCCCCCCGGCCGGCGCGCCGCCGGCCGCCGCTGGGCGGTGGTGCCCGGCGGAGGGGCGAGACGGCCCCGGTGAGCCCGCTGCCGGGCTCGTACGAGCCCGAGGAAGCCGGCGAGGCGGCCTCCGAGGCGATCGGTGCCGCTGGGCCTCCAGAGGGCGCGGAGAGCGCGGGGAGCGCCTGGGAGCGGCGGCTCGCGGGCGGGCTGGCCTTCCTGCGCCGGCGCGTCACCGGGGAGTACGAGGTCGACGAGTTCGGCTTCGACGAGGAGCTGACGGACCAGGTCCTGATGTCGCTTCTCCGGCCGCTGTACGAGAAGTACTTCCGCGTCGAGGTGAAGGGCGTGGAGAACATCCCGTCGGACGGCGGCGCCCTGGTGGTGGCGAACCATTCGGGGGTGCTTCCGCTGGACGGGCTGATGATGCAGGTCGCCGTCCACGACCACCATCCGGCCGGGCGCCATCTGCGGCTGCTCGCCGCCGACCTGGTGTTCGTGCTGCCGGTCGTGAACGAGCTGGCCCGGAAGGCCGGGCACACGCTGGCGTGCGCGGAGGACGCCGAGCGGCTGCTGCGGCGCGGCGAGGTCGTCGGGGTGATGCCGGAGGGCTTCAAGGGCATCGGGAAGCCCTTCGGCGAGCGGTACAAGCTGCAGCGGTTCGGGCGGGGCGGCTTCGTGTCGACGGCGCTGCGGGCCGGGGTGCCGATCGTGCCGTGCTCGATCGTGGGCGCGGAGGAGATCTACCCGATGGTCGGCAACGCGAAGACGCTCGCGCGGCTGCTCGGCTTCCCGTACTTCCCGCTCACGCCGACGTTCCCCTGGCTGGGGCCGCTGGGTGCGCTGCCGCTGCCGACGAAGTGGACGATCCAGTTCGGCGAGCCGATCCCGACGGACGGGTACCCGCCGGAGGCTGCGGAGGACCCGATGCTGATGTTCAACCTGACGGACCAGGTGCGGGAGCAGATCCAGCACACGCTGTACAAGCTGCTGGTGCAGCGGCGCTCGGTGTTCTTCTGAGGTCTTCCAGTGCCGCGTACGAAGGTGGGCGCCTTCCGTGAGGGAAGGCGCCCACCTTCGTCCTACCGCGCGTCCTCCTCGTTGATGCCGAGGCCCGGGAGGATGCCGGGCAGCAGCGGGGGGATCGTGACGTCGGGAGCCGGTGCGGGAGGCTCCTGGCCCGAGTCGGGTGGCGGTGTCGTCGGGTCGGGCTCCAGGAGCCCGCCGGTGTTGCCGCCGAGCAGGCCGTCGTCCTGGGCGGAGCCCGAGCCGGAGCCCGACGGGCCCGGCTTGGCGGGGCTGTCCGAGGGGCGGGATTCCGGCGCGGACGGGGACTCGTACGACGGGCTGCCGGAGCCGGTCGAGTCCTGCGGGCCGCTGTCGGTGCCGGAGGGGCTGCGGCCGTCCTTCTCCTCCGGGGCACGCGGCAGCTTGGACTGCAGCGGGCCGACCTCTTCGTCTATGGCGGCGAAGACCGAACTCACCTGGTCACGGACGTCGGTGAGCTGGGGAGGAAGCCGGTCGCGCAGGCCGTTCCACGCCTCGCGGTGGCTGCGGGCGAACGAGTTGAGCGTGGCCATCGGGGCGATGGCGCCGTCCCGTTCGTACGCGATGCGCAGCAGGCGGTGGCCCTCGGCGGCGTCGTGCTGCATGCCGTTGAGGGCGCGGCGGATCTCGTTCAGCGACTCGTGGTCCAGGGCGCCGGAGCGGCCCCGTTCCATGAGGCGGCGGGCCTCGCTGAGGCGATTGGACGCCTGGTCCAGGTAGAGCTCGCCGCGGTCGGCCTCGTCGTCGGCGAGGCCGAGCTTGAGGTCTTCCATGCCACGCTTCAGCCCGTACAGCGAATCACCCGGGAGGGCGTCGGAACTGGCAGCGGCCACTCCGCTGAAGGCCCCCGCGGCCACCCCGACCGTGAGGCCGCCGGCGGCGAGCCCCTTCGACCAGCGGGAGCGCGGGCGCAACTTCCGGAGCGCGGTGGCCCGGTGAGCCCCCCGCCCCGACGACGTCCGCTGCTCCGGCACGGTAGGGCCCGCGGACGCACCCCCCTCGGCGACCATCGCCTCCATGGCGGCGACCAGCTGGGCTCGCTGCACGGTTTTGACTTCGGGGTCCAACTCCGGCTTCGGCAGATTGCCGAGACCGTTCGCCAGGGCCAACAGCCGACCCCGCTCGGTCGGTTCGGCCGACGCGTCGGGCTGCTCGGCCGCCTGATCTTCCAGGGCCTGGGCGAAGGCGTTCGCCCGCCGGTGCGCCGATACGTTCGCGATCACTGGCGGCACCTCCTCTCGTCATCACGGTCGACTCCCAGGAAGGGCGGGAAGTTGCACACCTTGAGTACATCCACACGAACGAGTGAGTGGATGCGGTCATGGTGTGTCCACAGGGAGCCTGCATCCCGCACAACGAGCGTCGCGGCACCTGGGTTACGGACGAAGGATGATCCGACCAGTGCGTCGTCGCGTCGTCACGGAGGGTGCCGTACGGGTCAGCGGGCGTCGTCGGGGAGCAGGCGCGCAAGGGTGCGCACCGCCCGGTACTGAAGGGTCTTGATCGCGCCTTCGTTCTTGCCCATCGCGCGCGCCGTCTCGGCGACCGACAGGCCCTGGAGGAAGCGCAGGGTGACGCACTCCTGCTGCTGGGGGTTGAGCTTGCGGACGGCCTCCAGGAGTGCGGCGTTGGAGAGGGACTCCAGGACGGAGTCCTCCGGGCTGCGCTCGACCTCGTTGGCGTCGAGCATTTCGCCTGTGGTCACTTCGAGCCTGAATCGGCTCGACTTGAAGTGGTCCGCGACCAGATTGCGCGCGATAGTGACCAGCCAGGCACCGAAGTCGCGCCCCTGCCAGGTGAAGGTGGAGATGCGGCGCAGGGCGCGGAGGAACGTCTCGCTGGTCAGGTCCTCGGCCGTCGCCTTTCCGCCGACGCGGTAGTAGATGTATCGGTAGACGGTGTCGCTGTACTGGTCGTACAGGCGACCGAAGGCCTCGGCCTCCCCGGCCTGGGCGCGCTCGACCAGGTCCATCATGCGGGCGCTGTCGCTGTCGGCGGTGGGCCGGCGCGCGGTGGTCGAGGTGCCCGCTCCGCCCCGGCCACCCCGTCTGCCGACGGCGGCACCGCCGTCGGCGAGGGCATAGCAGGGGCCGGCGGGTGCCGGTGCGGCGAAGGCGGGGACGGCGTACGCGGTGGGGACGAAGCCGCGCAAGTGGTCGAGGACCGTTGCGCGGAGCGTAGCCAGGCCCGAGGCGTCAACCCCGACGTGTGGGTACACGGGACTCCCAGAGGCAGAGCTTCCATCACGTGCAGTGCGGGACCGTTCACCCGTCGTAGCGACGTGTGAGGGTTCCGTATGCGTCTGAGGAGAATAACGCTTCGTGCAGGGAGCGCTACACCGAGTTGCTCAAATCATCGATTCAGTCGCTTCTGTGGCGACTCGGCGGCTGATCGAGTCGCACTTCGTGACCGCTAATTGATCGGTTGAGTTTCGGATGTGGGTGGGTGGGGGTGTGTTGTGGTCGAGTGCGGGGGCGGGGGACTGGGGCGGGGATGGCGCGGGTAAGACCCCGGTTTGGCCGCGACTCGCCCGGCCCCGGGGGCGGGGCCGGTGCTGGGGGAACGGATCGGCGGCGGAGGCTCAGCCGGCAGCGGCTCAGCGGCGGCGGCGGCTCAGGGCCACCGCGGCGGCGGTGCCGCCGGCGAGGGCGCCGACGCCGGCGGCCGCCGGGATGCCGACCTTCGCGGCCTTGCGGCCCGTGCGGTAGTCGCGCAGGCGCCATTCGCGCTCGCGCGCGTACCTGCGCAGTTTCGTGTCGGGGTTGATCGCGTACGGGTGCCCGACCAGCGAGAGCATCGGGATGTCGTTGTGGCTGTCGCTGTACGCGGCGCAGCGCGAGAGGTCCAGGCCCTCCGCGGCGGCCAGGGCGCGGACGGCCTCCGCCTTGGCGGGGCCGTGGAGGGGCTCGCCGACGAGCTTGCCGGTGTAGACGCCGTCGACGGACTCGGCGACCGTGCCGAGCGCGCCGGTCAGTCCCAGCCGGCGGGCGATGATCGTCGCGGTCTCGACGGGGGCGGCCGTGACCAGCCAGACCTTCTGGCCGGCGTCGAGGTGCGCCTGGGCCAGGGCGCGGGTGCCCGGCCAGATGCGGTCGGCCATGTACTCGTCGTAGATCTCCTCGCCGATGGTCATCAGCTCGGAGACGCGGTGGCCCTTGACGATGGACAGCGCGCTGTCGCGGGCGTCCTGCATGTGCTCGGGGTCCTCGACCCCGGCGAGCCGGAACCACGCCTGCTGCCAGGCGAACCGGGCCAGTTCGCGGCGCTGGAAGAACTTGCGCTTGTACAGGCCCCGGCCGAAGTGGAAGAGGGCGGCGCCCTGCATCACGGTGTTGTCGAGGTCGAAGAAGGCCGCCGCGTGCTCGTCCCCGTGGACGGGGAACTCCTGTGAGGTCTTACGGGCGGCCTCGGCCGACGCTTCGCCTGCCAGCACACTGCGCGCGGTGGCGGAGCGCCTGCGAGGGGTGAGCCATCCCAGTGCGGCCATGTCGTGAGCATAGCCACTGTGTTCGGTCCTTCCCGCCTTGTGGGGCGGCGGCGGTGTGAACGGAAGGAGAATGGGGGGCATGTTCGGGCGACGTACGAAGAAGGCCGGCGGTCCGCGGACGGTGACGCTGATCGGGAAGCCCGGGTGTCATCTGTGCGATGACGCGCGGGCGGTGATCGAGCGGGTCTGCGCCGAGACCGGCGCGGTGTGGGAGGAGAAGGACATCCTTCAGGACGAGGAGCTCCACCGCGCCTACTGGGAGCAGATCCCGGTGGTGCTGGTGGACGGGGAGCAGCACACCTTCTGGAAGGTGGACGCGGCGCGGCTGCGGCGCGAGCTCGGAGGGTGAAGCGCGGGGGGTGACCGGAAAGGGCGGTTACCATCGTGTGCGTTTTGTTGGGTTTCGGGGGCGGAGCCGTGAGGAGTGTGAACCGTCTTGCCCCCTTCGTGTTCCCAACGGGCTGAGCGCGGCCTCGGTTCCGGGGCGGCGCGATCGGATCGCGTGACCCCGGTCACTTTGGCCGGACAAAAGGGACACCATCTTTGTGCACGCGTTCACAAAGACATAGCCTGCTGTCGACGGGGCGGCCTCGGTACGCATGGCCGCCTGCAGCCCCGCTCATCCCGCAGGAGCACCGTGGCAACTGGCCGAACACACCGACCGGCGACCCGTAGCCGAGGAATCCCCGAGGCCACCGTCGCCAGGCTTCCGCTGTATCTGCGGGCGCTCACCGCACTGTCGGAGCGCTCCGTACCGACGGTCTCCTCCGAGGAGCTCGCGGCGGCGGCGGGGGTCAATTCCGCGAAGCTGCGCAAGGACTTCTCCTACCTCGGTTCGTACGGGACGCGCGGCGTCGGCTACGACGTCGAGTACCTCGTCTACCAGATCTCACGCGAGCTCGGGCTCACCCAGGACTGGCCGATCGTCATGGTCGGTATCGGTAACCTCGGCGCCGCCCTCGCCAACTACGGCGGCTTCGCCTCCCGCGGCTTCCGCGTCGCCGCGCTGATCGACGCCGACCCGGCCATGGTGGGCAAGCCGGTCGCGGGCATCGCGGTGCAGCACATCGACGACCTGGAGAAGATCGTCGACGAGAACGGCGTGTCGATCGGTGTCATCGCGACGCCCGCCGGAGCGGCCCAGCAGGTCTGCGACCGGCTCGTCGCGGCCGGGGTGACCTCCATCCTGAACTTCGCGCCGACCGTGCTGTCGGTGCCCGACGGCGTGGACGTGCGCAAGGTGGACCTCTCCATCGAGCTGCAGATCCTCGCCTTCCACGAGCAGCGCAAGGCCGGCGAGGAGCCGGGCGCGCCCGTGCCCCCCGTGGTGCGCGGCGCCGCCGGTGCCACCGTCCAGGCCGACGGACGCAAGGGACCTGACGGGGACATGCCCGCCGTGATGCCGGCATGAGCCTCCTCGTCGTCGGACTCAGCCACCGCAGCGCGCCCGTCAGCGTGCTGGAGCGGGCCGCCCTGGCCCCCGACACGCAGACCAAGCTGCTCCAGGACACCCTCGCCGCCGAGCCGGCCGTCGAGGCCGCCGTCCTGGCCACCTGCAACCGCATCGAGCTCTACGCCGACGTGGACAAGTTCCACGCGGGCGTCGCCGAGCTGTCCACGCTGCTCGCCCAGCACAGCGGGGTGGGGCTGGAGGAGCTCACTCCGTATCTGTACGTGCACTACGAGGACCGGGCCGTCCACCACCTCTTCTCGGTGGCGTGCGGGCTGGACTCCATGGTCGTCGGCGAGGGGCAGATCCTCGGCCAGATCAAGGACGCCCTCGCGCGCGGCCAGGAGCTGCACACCGCCGGACGGCTGCTGAACGACCTGTTCCAGCAGGCGCTGCGGGTCGGCAAGCGGGCGCACAGCGAGACCGGCATCGACCGGGCGGGGCAGTCGCTCGTCACCTTCGGCCTCGAGCAGCTGGCGGCCGGCACCCCGGTGGACACCTGGGCCAAGGGCAAGCGGGCGCTGGTCATCGGCGCCGGTTCGATGTCCTCGCTCGCCGCCGCCACGCTCGCGCGGGCCGGTGTCGACGAGGTCGTCGTCGCCAACCGGACGCCGGAGCGCGCCGAGCGGCTCGTACAGATCCTCACCGAGCCCGGGGGCACGGGCGTGGCCGCGCGTGCCGTGGCCATGGCCGCCATCGGCGACGAACTGACACGTGCCGACGTCGTCGTGTCCTGCACCGGAGCCACCGGTCTCGTCCTGACCGGGGCGGCCGTCGAGTCCGCCGTGGCCGGGCGTACGGGCGCGCCGCTCGCGCTGCTCGACCTGGCCATGCCGCGTGACATCGACGCCGCCGTGCACCGGCTCGTGGGCGTCCGGCTGGTCGACATCGAGTCGCTCGCCGAGGCGTCGGCGGACGCGCCGATGGCCGCCGACGTGGACCAGGTGCGGGGCATCGTCTCCGACGAGGTCGCCGCCTTCGGCGCCGCTCAGCGCGCCGCGCACATCACCCCGACCGTCGTGGCCCTGCGCACCATGGCCGCCGACGTGGTGGCCGGGGAGATGGCCCGGCTGGAGGGGCGGCTGCCCGGTCTCGACGAGAAGCAGCGCGCCGAGATCACCCAGACCGTGCGCCGTGTCGTGGACAAGCTGCTCCACGCGCCGACTGTACGGGTCAAGCAGCTCGCCAGCGAGCCCGGCGGCGCCGGGTACGCGGACGCGCTGCGCACACTCTTCGACCTCGACCCGGAGGCGGTCGCCTCCGTCAGCCGGGCCGACGTGAACGACGCCGATCTCAAGAACCGAGGGCGAGTATGACCGAGAGGGCCCAGAGGGCACTGAGGCTGGGGACCAGGCGCAGCAAGCTCGCCATGGCTCAGTCCGGGCAGGTCGCGGAGGCGGTACGGCAGCTGACCGGGCGTCCCGTGGAGCTCGTGGAGATCACCACGTACGGCGACACCTCCCGCGAGAACCTGGCGCAGATCGGCGGGACGGGCGTCTTCGTCACGGCCCTGCGCGAGGCGCTGGTCGCCGGGGACGTGGACTTCGCCGTGCACTC
Organism: Streptomyces sp. NPDC093546; assembly: GCF_044765045.1. Taxonomy (NCBI): domain Bacteria; kingdom Bacillati; phylum Actinomycetota; class Actinomycetes; order Kitasatosporales; family Streptomycetaceae; genus Streptomyces; species Streptomyces sp. NPDC093546. The sequence continues at coordinate 13,471 of NZ_JBIWJG010000021.1, forward strand.
GCTGAAGGACCTGCCGACCGCGCAGCCGGACGACCTGGTGCTCGCCGCGATCCCGCTCCGCGAGGACCCGCGTGACGTGCTGGTCGCCCGGGACGGGCTGCGGTTCGAGCAGCTGCCGGCCGGGGCCCGCGTGGGCACCGGTTCGCCGCGGCGCATGGCGCAGCTCAACGCGTACGCGCGCGCCCACGGCATGGACATCGAGTGCGTCGCGATCCGGGGGAACGTCGACACGCGCATCGGCTACGTGCGGAGCGGTGAGCTGGACGCGGTGGTTCTCGCCGCGGCCGGGCTGAACCGCATCGGGCGTATCGACGAAGTGACCGACTTCCTGTCGGTCGACACCGTTCTGCCCGCTCCCGGTCAGGGGGCGCTGGCGATCGAGTGCACGGCGGCCGACACCGACCTCGCCGCCGCGCTCGCCGGGCTCGACGACCCGCACACCCGGGCCGCCGTGACCGCCGAGCGGTCCCTGCTCGCCGCCCTGGAGGCCGGCTGCTCCGCACCCGTGGGTGCGCTGGCCGACCTGCTGGCCGATGGGCAGGTTGTTCATGAGATGCGCCTGCGGGGCGTCGTCGGCACGACCGACGGCTCCACGCTGGTGCAGTTGTCCACCACCGGTCCCGTACCCACGTCGCACGGCGACGCCGTCGCGCTCGGTCGCGAACTCGCGTCCGAGATGCTCGCCAAGGGTGCGGCCGGTCTTATGGGGGAGCGAGCACTTTGAGCCCCACCGCTGCATCCAAGGTTTCTTCGGCGTTCTCCGCGTGCGGGCACGTCACCTTCCTGGGCGCCGGACCCGGGGATCCGGGGCTGCTGACACTGCGCGCCGTCGAGGCGCTGGCGGGTGCTGACGTACTCATCGCGGAGCCGGATGTGCTCGATGTCGTACGCGGCCATGCCCGGGCGGGCGTGAGCACGCCAGAGCTGGCGGTTGTTGACGATGCGTCAATGCCCGCCGGTGTCCCCGTGTTGAGGGATGCGACCAATCTTGTCATGGAGGCCGCGCGGGGCGGCAAGCGGGTCGTCCGTGCCGTGAGCGGTGACCCCGGGCTCGACGGCAACGCGGGCGCGGAGATGCTCGCGTGCGCCGCCGAGGGCATCCCCTTCGAGGTCGTGCCGGGCGTCGCCACGGCGGTGGGTGTGCCGGCGTACGCCGGTGTGCCGCTGCGTGACGCCGAGGGCGCGGACGTGCGGTTCGTCGACGCGCGCACCGCGGGCGACCGGTGCTGGACGGAGGTGGGCGCCAGCGACGGGACGGTGGTCGTGTCGACGACGCTCGACTCCGTGGCGGCCGCCGCCGGTGAGCTGGTGTCGGCGGGCCGTAAGCCCGACACCCCGCTCACCGTCACCATCGCCGGTACGACCACGCGGCAGCGGACGTGGACGGCGACGCTGGGCTCGATCGCGCAGGTGCTCAAGCAGGCGAAGGTGCTGCCGTCGCCGGACGGCGGGCAGCCCGTCGTGGCCGTGGTCGGCGAGCGCAGCTCCGCCGCCCAGCGCGACCAGCTGGCGTGGTTCGAGTCGAAGCCGCTCTTCGGCTGGAAGGTGCTCATACCGCGGACGAAGGAGCAGGCGGCGTCGCTCTCCGAGCAGCTGCGGTCCTACGGCGCGGTGCCGAGCGAGGTCCCGACCATAGCCGTGGAGCCGCCGCGCACCCCGCAGCAGATGGAGCGCGCGGTCAAGGGGCTCGTCACGGGCCGCTACGAGTGGATCGCCTTCACCTCCGTCAACGCCGTCAAGGCGGTGCGGGAGAAGTTCGAGGAGTACGGGCTCGACGCCCGCGCCTTCGCCGGGATCAAGGTCGCGGCGGTGGGCGAGCAGACGGCGAAGGCGCTGGTGGAGTTCGGTGTGAAGCCGGACCTGGTGCCGAGCGGCGAGCAGTCCGCGGCCGGGCTGCTGGAGGACTGGCCGCCGTACGACCCGGTCTTCGACCCGATCGACCGCGTCTTCCTGCCGCGCGCCGATATCGCCACCGAGACGCTGGTGGCCGGGCTCATCGAGCTCGGCTGGGAGGTCGACGACGTGACCGCGTACCGGACGGTGCGCGCGTCGCCGCCGCCGGCCGAGACGCGCGAGGCGATCAAGGGCGGTGGCTTCGACGCGGTGCTGTTCACGTCGTCGTCGACCGTGCGGAACCTGGTCGGCATCGCGGGCAAGCCGCACAACGTGACGGTGATCGCCTGCATCGGCCCGGCGACCGCGAAGACCGCGGAGGAGCACGGGCTGCGCGTGGACGTCCTGGCTCCGGAGCCGTCGGTGCACAAGCTGGCGGAGGCGCTGGCGGAGTTCGGCGTACGGCGCCGGCAGGCGGCGCTGGAGGCCGGCGACCCGGTCACACGCCCCAGCGAGCGGCGGCCGGGGGCGCGGCGGCGCCGGACGACCTAGCTGTTCCTTGACGTACGGCTCTGCGGCCGGGTGCGCCCCTTGGAAGGGGGCGGGCCCGGCCGTCGGCGTTGCGGGGCCGTCGGGGCTGCCGTCGGGTCGAGGGGGCGCGCGACCGGCGGGCTGTCGGCAAAAGCGCTCCCGGTGCGGGCGTAGCGTGGACGCATGACTGTGTACGGATCCTTTCCCGGTGCGCGGCCGCGGCGGCTGCGGACGACTCCCGTCATGCGGCGGATGGTCGCGGAGACGCGGCTGCATCCGGCCGATCTGATCCTGCCCGCGTTCGTGCGCGAGGGCGTCTCCGAGCCGGTGCCGATCTCGGCCATGCCCGGGGTCGTCCAGCACACGCGGGACACGCTGCGGAAGGCCGCCGTGGAGGCGGTCGCGGCCGGGGTCTCCGGGATCATGCTGTTCGGCGTGCCGGAGGACTCCAAGAAGGACGGCCTGGGTACGGCCGGGACCGATCCGGACGGCATTCTCCAGGTCGCCATCCGTGACGTGCGCGCCGAGGTCGGAGACGACCTGGTGATCATGTCGGACCTGTGCCTGGACGAGTACACCGACCACGGCCACTGCGGGGTGCTGGACGCGGAGGGGCGCGTCGACAACGACGCCACGCTGGAGCGGTACGCCGAGATGGCGCAGGTCCAGGCGGACGCGGGCGTCCATGTGGTGGGCCCCAGCGGGATGATGGACGGTCAGGTCGGGGTGATCCGCGACGCGCTGGACACCATCGGCAAGGAGGACGTGGGGATCCTCGCGTACACCGCGAAGTACTCGTCGGCCTTCTACGGACCCTTCCGGGAGGCCGTCGGCTCGTCGCTGCGCGGCGACCGCAAGACGTACCAGCAGGACCCGGCGAACGTACGCGAGTCGATGCGGGAGCTGGCGCTCGACCTCGAGGAGGGCGCCGACATGGTGATGGTCAAGCCGGCCGGGCCGTACCTGGACATCCTCGCCAAGGTGGCGGACGCGGTGGACGTGCCGGTCGCGGCGTACCAGATCAGCGGTGAGTACGCGATGGTCGAGGCGGCCGCGGAGAAGGGCTGGATCGACCGCGACAAGGCGATCCTGGAGACCCTCACCGGTATCCGGCGGGCGGGTGCGCAGATGATCCTCACCTACTGGGCGACGGAGGTCGCGCAGCGGCTCCGGTAGGCCGAGCGGACCCGTTATGGCGTGATGCCGCCAACCTCCCGAGCAGGATGGGGGGTTGGTGGCATCTTCGTGTGTATGGGGCCGGGGCGGCTCAAGGGCCCAAGAGGACAGGGCCTGTTCCGCCCAGTCGATCTCTCTTCCGTGCGGCTCTCCGGGCGGCGATAGTACGTGATGTCACCGGGCGCCACACCCGAACAAGCCACATCAGCTGCACTTGCTGGGCAGTTGGTGCGGGCCGAGGTGTGTCCTCCGCGCCCCATCCTCACGACTTCGCAGGAGCCGGTCCATGAAGCTCAGTCACGCCCTCCGCCGCTCGGGAGCCGCGCTCGCCATCGGCGCGATGTCCCTCGGCATGGTCACCACGGTCGGCTCCGGCACGGCCGCGGCCGCCGCCAGCTGTGGTGGGGACGTGTCGGTCTACGGCATCCTCCCCGACGGCCGGCTCACCTACACGGCGATAGCCCCGAGCACCGGCGACCGGGTGAAGACCCTGATCGGTGCCGGGCTGGGCTTCACGCCGAAGGCGATGGCCACGCTGAACTTCAACACCGTGCTGGTCACCTCCACCGCCGGTGAGCTGTACCGCGTGGACATCCAGACCAACAACACCTCGCTCGGCATCGCGGGTGTCACCAAGATCTGGGACGGCGGCTGGACCTTCGACAAGCTGACGTACGACGGCGCCGGGCGCCTCTACGGCACGGTCAACGGCGACCTGCACCGCTACATCGTCACCGAGGCCAAGCCGTCCGGCCCGGCCCACATCGGCCAGCACGAGGTCATCGGCTCCGGCTTCGTCCTGAAGACGCTCGCCGCCTCCGGCAAGGACCGGCTCATCGCCTCCACGTCCGACGGCCGGCTGCTCGGCTACCAGATCAACGGCGTGGGCGACTGGAACGGCTCCCAGCTGAAGGCGAGCGGCTGGTCCGCGGTCGACTCCCTCGTCTCGCCCGGCGGCGGCCTCTACTACGGCCGTACCAACGGCGGCATGTACTGGTACCACGACGCCACCCCGTACGACGGTGACGGCAGCGACATCGCCTACCACACCGACGACCCGGTGGACGCGTCCGGCTGGACGCAGAGCCTGCTCTCCGCCTTCGGCGGCGACTGCTCGTACGTGACGCCGAGTTCCACCGCCAACGGCCCGATCACGCGCAGCGAGGTCATGTCGCGGGCCAAGAACTGGTACGACCGGAACGTCCAGTACAGCCAGACGCTCAACCAGGCGGAATGGGTGTACGGCCCGACGACCGACGTGAAGTACCGGCCCGACTGCTCCGGCTTCGTCTCGATGGCGTGGCACCTGCAGGACTCGCTGACGACGTGGAGCCTGCCCACCGTCAGCACCCAGATCTCCAAGGGCGACCTGCAGCCGGGCGACATCCTCAACTACAAGGACCAGCACGTCGTCCTCTTCGCGGGCTGGAAGGACAAGGCCGCCGGCACCTTCTCCTACTACTCCGAGGGCAGCCCGAGCACGGACATGAACTATGGGACGGCCGACATCGACAGCGGCACCATCGACGGCCACGCGTACGGCAACTACGTGGCCCTGCGCTACAACAAGATCGTCTGAGGGGTGTGAGGGCGTGTGCCGAAGCCCCCGCCGGACACCGGCGGGGGCTTCGGCCACGATCGGTCTGTGGAGGTCAGAGCCGCTCAGGCGTGCGGATGCCGAGCAGCGCCATGCCCTGGTGCAGGGTGCGGGCGGTCAGGTCGACGAGGAAGAGCCGGTTCTCCACGACCTCCGGCGCGTTCTCGTCGCTGATCACCTGGCACTGGTCGTAGAAGGTGGTCAGGTGCGAGGCCAGCTGGTACAGGTACGCCGCCAGCTTGTGCGGCTCGTACGACGCGGCCACCTCCGACAGGACCTCCCCGAACTGGTCCAGGTGGAGGCCCAGCGCGCGCTCGGCCGGGGCCAGCGGCAGCTCGGGGTGGGCGGCCGGCTTGGTGTCGCCCGCCTTGCGGATGATCGACTTGATACGGGCGTACGCGTACTGGAGGTAGACGGACGTGTCGCCGTTGAGCGACACCATCTGGTCCAGGTCGAACTTGTAGTCGCGGGAGGCGGAGGTGGACAGGTCGGCGTACTTCACGGCGCCGATGCCCACGTACCGGCCGTTCTCGACGATCTCCTGCTCGCTCAGGCCCACCTTCTCGGCCTTCTCGCGCACCACGGCGGTGGCGCGGTCGATGGCCTCGTCGAGCAGGTCGACCAGCCGGACCGTCTCGCCCTCACGGGTCTTGAACGGCTTGCCGTCCTTGCCCAGGACCGTGCCGAAGGCGAGCTGGACGGCGTGCACCTCGTCGTTGAGCCAGCCGGCGCGACGCGCGGTCTCGAAGACCATCTTGAAGTGCAGCGACTGGCGGGCGTCCACGACATACACCAGGGTGTCCGCGCCGAGCTTCTGGACACGGTCGCGGATCGCGGAGAGGTCGGTGGCGGCGTAGCCGTACCCGCCGTTGGACTTCTTGACGATCAGCGGGACGGGGTTGCCGTCCGGGCCCTTGACGTCGTCGAAGAACACGCACAGCGCGCCCTCGGAGCGGACCGCGACGCCGGACTCCTCCAGCAGGCGGCAGGTCTCCTCGAGCATGTCGTTGTACCCGGACTCGCCGACCACGTCCGGGTCCTTGATGTCCATGTCCAGCTTGTCGAAGACGGAGTAGAAGTAGATCTTCGACTCGTCGACGAACCGCTGCCACAGGGCGAGGGTCTCCTCGTCCCCGGACTGGAGCGCCACGACCCGGTCACGCGAGCGCGCCTTGAACTCCTCGTCGGAGTCGAACAGGACCCGGGCCGCCTTGTAGAGGCGGTTGAGGTTGGACATGGCCTCCTCGCCGGAGACGGCCGCGTCCTTGTGGTCCAGCTCGTGCGGGTGCTCGATCAGGTACTGGATGAGCATGCCGAACTGGGTGCCCCAGTCGCCGATGTGGTGGCGGCGGATCACCTTCTCGCCCGCGAACTCCAGGATCTTGACCACGGCGTCACCGATGACGGCCGAGCGCAGGTGGCCGACGTGCATCTCCTTGGCCACGTTCGGCTGGGCGTAGTCGATGACCGTCGTGCCGGGCTCGTCCCGGAACGGGACGCCGAGGCGGTCGTCGGCGGCGCGGGCCGCCAGCGTCTCGGCGATCGCCTTGTCCGTGATCGTGATGTTGAGGAAGCCGGGGCCCGAGACCTCGATGTCCTGGATCACGTCGTTGGCGTCGATCGCCTCGACGACCTTGGTCGCCAGCTCACGCGGGTTGCCCTTGACCTGCTTGGCCAGGGCCAGGATGCCGTTGGCCTGGAAGTCCGCCCGGTCGCTTCGTCGCAGCAGGGGGTCGCGGGAGCCGGCCTCCGGCAGGGCTGCCGAAAGGGCGTCCGCGAGGCGCTGCTGCACGGTCGAAGCGAGGGAAGGGACCGAGGCCATGAGCTTCCGTTTCTGTCTGGATCGCTGTGCTGTCTTCCGGGGTGTATTCCGGTTGTCAAGTGTCCCACGGGTGCGCAAGCTCTTATCCACCGCTGTCCACAGCCTTCGACACGCGGTACTACCGGCGGGCGCGGGCTGTGGACAACCTCGGACGGAGTTCTTTCGTCTGGGAGAATGGCTTACGCCAGCCTTCGAAACCCCAAGCATTCAAGGACGTGCCGATCGTGGCTCAGAGCAGCACCGAGACCGACTGGGTCTCCCGTTTCGCGGACGAGGTCATCGCCGAGTCGGAGCGACGTGCGCCTGGCAAACCGGTCGTGGTCGCCTCGGGCCTGTCGCCGTCCGGCCCCATCCACCTGGGCAATCTCCGCGAGGTCATGACCCCGCACCTGGTCGCCGACGAGATCCGGCGCCGGGGGTACGAGGTGCGCCACCTGATCTCGTGGGACGACTACGACCGCTACCGCAAGGTGCCGGCCGGTGTCCCCGGTGTCGACGAGTCGTGGGCCGAGCACATCGGCAAGCCGCTGACCTCGGTCCCGGCCCCCGCCGGCTCCCCGTACCCGAACTGGGCCGAGCACTTCAAGGCCGCCATGGTCGAGTCGCTCGCCGAGCTGGGCGTCGAGTTCGACGGCATCAGCCAGACCGAGCAGTACACGGCGGGTGTGTACCGCGAGCAGATCCTGCACGCGATGAAGCACCGCGCCGCGATCGACGCGATCCTGGACCGCTACCGGACCAAGGACAAGGTCACCGGCCAGCCGAAGAAGCAGGGCCAGAAGCAGCAGCCGCAGAAGCAGCAGAAGCCGGTCGACGAGGCCGAGCTGGAGGCCGCCGAGGGCTCCGGCGCGGCGAGCGAGGACGACGGCTCCGGCGGCGCCGGGGGCTACTTCCCGTACAAGCCGTACTGCGGGCAGTGCGGCAAGGACCTCACCACCGTCACCGCGTACGACGACGCGTCGACGGAGATGACGTACGGCTGCGCCTGCGGCTTCTCGGAGACGGTGAAGCTGAGCGAGTTCAACCGCGGCAAGCTGGTCTGGAAGGTCGACTGGCCGATGCGCTGGGCGTACGAGGGCGTGATCTTCGAGCCCAGCGGCGTCGACCACTCCTCGCCCGGCTCGTCCTTCGTGGTCGGCGGGCAGATCGTGCGGGAGGTCTTCGACGGCGTCCAGCCGATCGGTCCGATGTACGCGTTCGTCGGCATCTCCGGCATGGCGAAGATGTCCTCCTCGAAGGGCGGCGTGCCGACCCCGGCCGACGCCCTGAAGATCATGGAGGCGCCGCTGCTGCGCTGGCTGTACGCGCGCCGCAAGCCCAACCAGGCTTTCAAGATCGCCTTCGACCAGGAGATCCAGCGGCTGTACGACGAGTGGGACAAGCTGGAGGCCAAGGTCGCCGACGGCAGCGTGCTGCCGGCCGACGCCGCCGCCCACTCGCGGGCCGTGCGCACGGCCGCCGGTGAGCTGCCGCGCACGCCGCGCCCGCTGCCGTACCGCACGCTCGCCTCGGTCGTCGACATCACCGCCGGGCACGACGAGCAGACGCTGCGCATCCTGAGCGAGCTCGACCCGTCGCGGCCGCTGGCCTCGCTGGACGAGGTGCGTCCGCGGCTGGACCGCGCGGAGAACTGGATCTCCACGCACGTCCCGGCCGACCAGCGCACCATCGTCCGCTCCGAGCCCGACGCCGAGCTGCTCGGCTCGCTGGACGAGGAGGGGCGCGAGTCGCTGCGGCTGCTGCTGGAGGGCCTGGACAGCCACTGGTCGCTGGACGGGCTGACCACGCTGGTGTACGGCGTGCCGAAGGTGATGGCGGGGCTGGACCCGGAGGCGAAGCCGACGCCGGAGCTGAAGGTGGCCCAGCGCAACTTCTTCGCGCTGCTGTACCGGCTGCTCGTCAGCCGGGACACCGGGCCGCGGCTGCCCACGCTGCTGCTGGCGGTGGGCGCGGACCGGGTGCGCAAGCTGCTGGGCGCGTGAGGACGCAGGACCTGTGAGCGAAAGGCCCCCCACCGGGAGGTGGGGGGCCTTGTCCGTGGTCTACGCGATGTGCTCGGACGCCAGGTCCGCCTGGTAGCGCTCCTTGAACTCGGGCAGCATGCGGCGCAGCAGGACGGCGCTGAGGGGGTGCCGGACGCCGTGGCCGTCGGCGAGGTGTATGTCGAGGACGTCGACGCTCGGCCAGTCGTTGTGCTCGTCGACGTACTGCTTGAAGACCGGGTACGCGGCTTGCCGGAACGCCTCGGAGTCCGGCTCGGGGAACTCGCCCTGCGGGACGTCTTCCAGGTCGGTGTCGCCCGCGTCGTACGTCGGGTCGTAGCCGCCCTCGTACGCGGTGGGCGGCAGCTGCGGGGCGGCGAACCAGGGGCTGTGGTGGTTGGCGGGGAGCTGCGGCTCGGGCTGGAGCTGCGGCTCGGGCTCATCGGGGTGCTGGGCCGGGAATTCCGGGCCTTGGGGGGCCTGGGCCTGGGCGTCGTCCTGCGGGGCCTTCTCCAGGCGCGGCTGCTGCCGCTGCTCGGGGATCGTGGGCTGCGGCTGTGGCTGTGCTTGCGCCTTCGGCAGCTCGGCGGCCGGCTGCGGGTTCGGATGCGGCGGCAGGAGGACCGGTTCGATGCCCGCCGCCGCCAGGCCCGCCGGGGCCGTCTCGGCGAGCGGCACGCCGTACTTCGCCAGCCGCAGCGGCATCAGCGCCTCGACCGGCGCCTTGCGGCGCCAGGCCCGGCCGAACCGGGCCTGGAGGCGCGCCTGGTAGATCAGCCGGTCCTGCTCCAGCTTGATGACCTGCTCGTACGAGCGCAGCTCCCACAGCTTCATCCGGCGCCAGAGCCGGAAGGTGGGCACCGGCGAGAGCAGCCAGCGGGTGAGGCGGACGCCCTCCATGTGCTTGTCGGCCGTGATGTCGGCGATCCGGCCGACCGCGTGCCGCGCGGCCTCGACCGCGACCACGAAGAGGACCGGGATCACGGCGTGCATGCCCACGCCGAGCGGGTCGGGCCAGGCGGCCGCGCCGTTGAAGGCGATCGTCGCGGCGGTCAGCAGCCACGCCGTCTGGCGCAGCAGCGGGAACGGGATGCGGATCCACGTGAGGAGCAGGTCCAGGGCGAGCAGGACACAGATGCCCGCGTCGATGCCGATGGGGAAGAAGTACGAGAAGTCGCCGAAGCCCTTCTGGACCGCGAGTTCGCGCACCGCCGCGTACGAGCCCGCGAAACCGATGGCGGCGATGATCACCGCACCGGCGACGACGGCACCGATCAGCACTCGGTGCGTCCGTGTCAGCTGCATCGCGGCCACCCGCGATCCCCTCCCATGGTCGAGATCTGGCGGGCACAGCCTGGCACACGTGTGCGGAGTCCGTCCCTCGGGGAGGGCCGGACTCCGCGGAGGGCCTGTGCGGACGGCTCCTTGCCGGCGGCTACTTGTTGGCGGTGGCGATGGCGGCCACGGCCTCCTTGGTCGCCTTGACCGCGTCCTCCATCAGGTCCGCCACGTCGGGGGTGTCGGCGCCCGCGTACCCCGCGCCGTTGTAGGAGAGGACGATGACGGCGTTCTCCGTGCGGGTCACGATGACCGCGTTCTTGAAGTCCTCGTCGGTCTTCTTCAGGCCGTAGCTGAAGGCCTTCGACTCGTCGCCGACACCCGTGGCGGTCGAGGCGTGCAGGCCGGTGGCGCCCTCGGTCGCCTGGGCCTTGGCGACCTCCTTGGCGAAGCTCTCCTGGGCGCGCTTCTCGCCGCTGCCGAGCGTGGCATCGGAGTCGTAGCGCAGGAGGGAGATGTCGAGCCAGCGGTAGTTGGAGCCCTTGATGCCCTTGTCCTCCAGGCCGTTCCAGGAGCAGCTGCCGCGGCTGGCGATGTCATTGGACTTTCCGGGCGTACCGGTCTTGACCTTCGCCTCCGGGACCATTTCCGCGACCGTCTTCGCCGCGATGGCCTTGCAGGCGTCGGGCAGCTTCGTGAAGACGGCGGGCTCGACCTTCGGCGTGGGCTCCTTCGAGGCGCCGGACGCGGCGCCGGACGAGGCGGCGGCCGGGGGCGTCTGCTTCTGCGGGTCGCCCTTGCCGTCGGAGTCCGAGGAGCAGCCGGCGACGACGAGCATCACCGGTACGGCTGCGCAGGCGAGTATGCGGGTGAGTCGCGGGGCTGATCGGTGCATGGTTCCTTCAGTCGCTTGTCGTACGGTCGTCCGGCAGTGCGTCGGTGCGGCGGTTCCGACACCGTAGCCCGAGCGGTACGCGGACGGGCGGGGCGCGGGCGCCGCGCGGAGCCGGGGCGGGGCCGGCGCGGGGGTGGCTACTCGTCGAACTTCTCGGCGAGCTTTCGGGCCAGTCCCTGTGCCTTTTCCTGCAGTTCCTTGCTGTCGGGCACCTCGGTGATGCGGCTGGGCTGTTCGCCGTACCGAATGGTGACGATCACGTTGGATGTGCGGAACACCACGCTGACGGTGCGGCGCTGGGCGGTCGAACCGGCGCGGGTGAGTACGTCGTCGAGGAACGCCGCGTCGCCGAGGTCGGCGAGGACGCGGGGCTCCAGGCCCTCGGGGGTGGTGGCGGGGGTCGCGGCCGGGACGGCGGCGACGCTCGCCCCGGCGGCTGCGGCGCTCGGGGCGGGGGCGCCGGTGGCCGACGGCGGGCCGGAGGGCTTGGCGGGGCTGCCGGGGGCGCCGGTGGCCGGGCCGCCCGGGGTGGGGGCGGCGGCCAGGCCGGCGGCGGTCTGCTTGCCCTCGTAGACCTGCTGGGCGCGGTCGTCGTCGCTGACGGTCGGGTCGTACGAGACGACGCGCTCGAAGTCCAGGGTGAGCTGGTGCGAGGCGTCCGGTCCGTCGGCCTTCCAACTGCACCCGGCGCGGCGGTCGGTGTCGTACGTGACGGCCGAGGTGCCGCGGTAGACGTGCTCGCGCTGCTCCTGGGGGAGGAAGTCGACGCCGGGGAGCAGGTCCCTGAGCGTGGACCGCTCGACGGAGCCGCAGGGCTCGAGGAGCGTACGGTACTTGCCGGGGGCGGCGGCCGCCGCGGCGGGGCCCCCAGCCTTGGAGTCGATGGCGGAGCCGGAGCCGCCGGAGCCGGCGGTGCAGCCGGTCAGGCCGGCGGCGCCGACGGTCACCGCCGCGAGAACTGCGGCCAGGCCGGGTGCGTACGCCCTTCGCTGCACGGTCCGGGGTCCTTTCGCTCGGGTGCCTGCCAACCGAAAACTTGTTGCCGCCCGACGCCGACGGGTGGACACAATGTCTATCGCACGCGCTGCCGTCGATGCTGGTCCGCTGTCGCATACGCGGATGTTGGCGCCGGTTTTTGCGTTTTCAGACTTTTCGGGGGATCGAGGAACTATGTCTTTTGTAGAGGTGCCCGGGGCGAAGGTCCCGATCCGGATGTGGACGGACCCGGCGGCGGTCGAGGACGTCGCGATGCAGCAGCTGCGGAACGTCGCCACGCTCCCGTGGATCAAGGGCCTCGCCGTGATGCCGGACGTGCACTACGGCAAGGGCGCGACGGTCGGCTCCGTCATCGCGATGCAGGGCGCGGTCTGCCCGGCCGCGGTGGGGGTGGACATCGGCTGCGGCATGTCCGCGGTGAAGACGTCGCTGACGGCGAACGACCTGCCGGGCGACCTGTCGCGGCTGCGCTCGAAGATCGAGCAGGCCATCCCGGTGGGCCGCGGCATGCACGACGAGGCGGTCGACCCGGCCGGGCTGCACGGCTTCCCGGCGGCGGGATGGGACGACTTCTGGGCCCGGTTCGGCGGGGTGGCGGAAGCGGTCAAGTTCCGTCAGGACCGGGCGGTCAAGCAGATGGGAACGCTCGGAGGGGGTAACCACTTCATCGAGTTCTGTCTCGATGAGTCGGGAGCGGTCTGGCTGATGCTGCATTCCGGTTCCCGGAACATCGGCAAGGAGCTCGCCGAGTACCACATCGGCGAGGCGCGGAAGCTGCCGCACAACCAGGGGCTGGTCGACCGCGACCTCGCCGTCTTCATCGCGGACACCCCGCAGATGGCGGCGTACCGGAACGACCTGTTCTGGGCTCAGGAGTACGCGAAGTACAACCGCGCGGTGATGATGGAGCTCTTCAAGGGCGTGGTCCGCAAGGAGTTCAAGAAGGCCAAGGTCACCTTCGAGCCCGTCATCTCCTGCCACCACAACTACGTGGCGGAGGAGCGGTGCGACGGGATGGACCTGCTGGTCACGCGGAAGGGCGCGATCCGGGCGGGCTCCGGCGAGTACGGGATCATCCCCGGCTCGATGGGTACCGGCTCCTACATCGTGAAGGGACTCGGGAACGCCGCGTCCTTCAACTCCGCCTCGCACGGCGCCGGTCGGAAGATGAGCCGGAACGCCGCGAAGAAGCGCTTCTCCACGCGGGACCTGGAGGAGCAGACGCGGGGAGTGGAGTGCCGCAAGGACGCCGGTGTGGTCGATGAGATCCCGGGCGCGTACAAGCCGATCGAGAAGGTCATCGACCAGCAGCGCGACCTCGTCCAGGTGGTCGCGAAGCTGAAGCAGGTCGTGTGCGTGAAGGGCTGACGCGGAGTCGGCGCCGCCGCCCCGGTGTGCGGGGCGGATGGGAGGGTCCCGGCGGGGTTGGCGCCGGGGCCCTTCCGCGTGTTCCGCTCCGGTCTACTGCTCCCGGTGGACCTTGGTGTTGGAGGCCTGGGCGCGGGGGCGGACCACCAGCAGGTCGATGTTGACGTGGGCGGGGCGCGTGACGGCCCAGGTGATGGTGTCGGCGACGTCGTCGGCGGAGAGCGGGTCGGGGACCCCGGCGTAGACCTTGGCCGCCTTCTCGGTGTCACCGCGGAAGCGGGTCGTGGCGAACTCGTCGGTCTTCACCATGCCGGGGGCGATCTCGATCACGCGGACCGGGGTGCCGACGATTTCGAGGCGCAGGGTCTCGGCGAGGACGCGGGCGCCGTTCTTGGCGGCGACGTAACCCGCGCCGCCCTCGTAGGTGGCGTGGCCCGCGGTGGAGGAGACGACCACCACCGTGCCGGCGCCGCTGGCGGTGAGGGCGGGGAGCAGGGCCTGCGTCATGTTGAGGGCGCCGATGACGTTGACCTCGAACATCTGGCGCCAGTCGGCGGGGTCGCCGGTGGCGACGGGGTCGGCGCCGAGCGCGCCGCCCGCGTTGTTGACGAGGACGTCGACCGAGGGGAAGCGCTTCAGGTCGGCGGCGAAGGCGTCGACGGCCGGGCGGTCGGTGACGTCCAGGGCGTACGCCGTGGCCTGGTGGCCGGCGGCGGTGAGCTCGGCGGCCAGGGCCTCGATGCGGTCCTTGCGGCGCGCGGTGAGCACGACATGGTGGCCGGCCGCGGCGAGCTGCCGCGCGGTGGCGGCGCCAATACCGCTGCTCGCTCCGGTGACGACGGCTACGGGCGCGGTGGGGGTGTCGGCGGTCATGGGCTTCTCCTCGCGCGGCTGATCGAATGGGTGGTCGATACGCGGTCAGGATAGGTGCGGGCGTGGTGCCGGTCAGTGGCCGCGCGGTGTGTACATGATCACGGCCATGCCGGCGAGGCAGATCAGCGCGCCCGTCACGTCCCAGCGGTCGGGCCGGTAGCCGTCGGCCACCATGCCCCACGCGATCGAGCCGGCCACGAACACCCCGCCGTACGCGGCGAGGATGCGGCCGAACTCGCCCTGCGGCTGGAGCGTGGCGACGAAGCCGTACGCGCCGAGGGCGAGCACTCCGGCGCCGATCCAGATCCAGCCCCGGTGCTCGCGGACGCCCTGCCAGACGAGCCAGGCGCCGCCGATCTCGCAGAGGGCGGCCAGGACGAAGAGGGCGGCGGAGCGGGCGATGAGCATGGCGTCCAGCGTAGAGGGCGGGAAAATCGGTACCTTCTGGACATGGTTGCGATGGGCAGGGTTGCGCTGGTGGTCTCGGCCGTGACGGTGATGGTGGCGGCCGCGGCCTCCGACGCGGGTGCCGGTGCCCGCGCCGGGGCGATCGCGCCCGAGGCCGATGTCGCACACCACGGGCATGTCTCCCTCGTCGGTGACCGGCTCGACGTGTTGATGGCGAGTCAGAACCACGGCCCGTCCGGCGTGCCGACCGCGACCGTGCGCCTGACCTTCTCGGAGCCGCTGGCCGGCGGGCCGCCGCTGCCGCCCAACTGTCTGTGGGGCGGCGACCGGGAGGTGCTGTGCTCCACCGGCCCGCTGCGCGTGGACGGCCCGGCCCGCGACACCGTGCTGGACCTGCGCACGAGCGGCGTCCCGCACGAGGTGACGGTACGGGTGGCCACCGAGTGGAACGGCGGCGCGACCGACCGGAACCCCGGGAACAACGACCATCAGGTGCTGGTCCCCGCGACGGGTGACTGGTACGCCTTCTGAGTCAGCTTCCGCTCCCGGCCCAGGCGATGTAGCCGTCGGGGCGGACGAGGAGGGTCTCGCGGCGGGTGGGGTTGGCCCAGCTCGCCCGTATGACCCGGCCCGGCGCGGTGGGTACGTCCGGCGCGGCGCCGCCCCGCGGTGCGACGAGGACGAACGCGCCCTCCCGCAGCAGCTCGTAGAGCCGGCCCTCCGCCAGGGCGAGATCGGGGACGCGCCGGCCCGTGAGCCGGTGGGCACCGCGCCCGGCGGCGTACGCGATACCGGTGCCGCTGACCATGCCCATCGCCTTGGCGGACGCGGGGCGGATCCGGTTGAGCAGACCGGTGCCCAGGGCGCGGGCCGCCAGCATCGCCGGGGTGTGGACCATGGCCATGCGGATGAGCGCGCCGCTGCTGCGCAGCACCATCGCGCCGACGGGGTGCCGCTCGTCGTGGTAGCTGTCGAGGAGCGCCTCGGGCTCGGGTGCCTCGCCGCGCAGCACGGCGGCGAGCTTCCAGGAGAGGTTGGCGGCGTCCTGGAGGCCGGTATTCATGCCCTGGCCGCCGGCGGGGGAGTGGACGTGCGCGGCGTCACCGGCGAGGAAGACCCGTCCCTTGCGGTACTCCGGGACCTGGCGCTCGTCGCTGTGGAAGCGGGAGAGCCAGCGGGGGTCGTGCATACCGAGGTCGGTGCCGAGGGCGGTGCGCGTGAGGGTGCGCACCTCGTCGAAGTCGACGGGCTCGCTGTCGGGCACCAGGCGGTGGCGGCTCCAGGCGCCCACCCGGTACCAGCCGTCGCCGAAGGGCACGACGAACGCGAAGGCGTCGCTGGTGCCGCTCGCCATGAGCGCACCCTCGGGCTCCTCGGTGAGCCGGACGTCGGCGAGCATGATCGAGCTGATCACGGACTCGCCGGGGAACGGCACGCCGAGGGTGCGGCGCACGGCGCTGCGCACGCCGTCCGCGCCCACGAGATAGCGGGCGCGCAGCTCTTCGGGCGCGCCGTCGGGACCGGTGACCTCGGCGGTGACGGAGTCGGCGTCCTGGCGCAGGCCCCGCAGTTCCGTGTCGTACAGGAAGCGCACGCCCGCGGCTACGGCGCGGCGCTCCAGCAGCTGCTCCACCTCGTACTGCGGCGTGATGAGGACGAAGGGGAAGCGGGAGCGCAGCCGGGAGAGGTCCAGCGACAGCTTGCTGAAGAGGTTCAGCCGGGTGAGGGCGGTGCCTCGCTTCACCAGCTCGTCCGCGAGGTCGCGGGCGTCGAGCAGTTCCAGCGTGCGGGCGTGCACGGCGAAGGCGCGCACGAGGTTGCTGGTCTCGTGGGGGCGGCGCTCGACGAGTGCCACCTCCAGGCCCGCGGCGGCGAGGTCGCCGGCGAGCAGCAGTCCCGTGGGTCCCGCGCCCACCACGATGACGTCGATCTCCGTGCCCGGCGTGCCGTTCATGGCTGCCTCCTGGTCGTGGATGCCAAGGCTTGTGGTCGATCCCTGCGCGTCGATCCCTGCGCGTCGATCCCTGCGCGTCGGCCCCTGTGCGTCGTCACATGCGCGTCAACACGTGTAGGCCAACGCCCGTTGGTCAACGTTTGTTGGTCAACGCTTGTTGGCAAATGTACGCCTGCGGTGATGGCGCGTCAACACCCGTTGGCCTACAGTTGTTGGCATGAAGACGGAAGCCCCCGCCGACCCCCCGAGTGCCCCCCGCCGCTCGGACGCCACCCGCGCCGCGATCCTCGACGCCGCCCGCGAGCGCTTCGCCACCGACGGGTACGAGCGCGCCACCATCCGCGCCATCGCCCGCGACGCGGGCATCGACCCGTCGATGGTGATGCGCTACTACGGCAACAAGGAGGGGCTCTTCACCGCCGCCTGCGACATCGACTTGCGCATTCCGCAGGTCAGTGCCCTGCCCACCCAGCACATCGGCGCCGTCCTCGTCGCCCACTTCCTCGAGCGGTGGGAGCAGGACGACGTGCTCACGGCCGTGCTCCGGGTCGGCGTCACCAACGCCGCGGGCGCCGAGCGGATACGCGCGATCTTCCCGGCGCAGTTGGGCCCCATCGTGGCCGGCGTCTGCCCCGACCCGGCCGAGGCACCGCGCCGAGCGGCCCTGGTCGCGTCGCAGATCCTCGGCATGGCGATGGCCCGCTACGTGCTGCACCTGCCGCCCGCCGTCGAGATGACCCGGGAGGAGGTGATCGCCTGGCTGGCGCCGACGGTCCAGCGGTACCTCACCGCCGAGACCCCGTGACCCGGCAGCGCCCGCCGGGCGGTTCCGCCTACGCGGCCGCGCCGCCGAACTCGCGCAGCGCGTTCTCGACGATCGCCTCCAGGCGGGCGTGGTGGGCGCCGCGCCAGTACACGCGCCGGCAGGCCGTGCACTGCGCGAACACGTCGTACGAGCGCTGCGTGCCCTGCTCCAGCTGCTCGCGCACCGCGTCCTTGTCCGTGTCGGTCAGCGTCCCGTTGCAGGCGGTGCACCGCGTCCACGGCGCCAGTGGCGGCGCGAAGCGCTCCAGCACGTCGCGGAGCTGGTCGTCGGGCTGGTCGCTGTAGACGTACGCCCCCGCCCAGAGCTCCCGGCGGCGCAGCAGCCCCCGGTCACGCGAGAGCATCACGCGCCGCTCCCGCGCCGACCAGGCCGCCAGCGCAGCGTCGCCGATGTCCTCGCTCTCGTACGCCGCGTCCACGCCGAGCAGCCGCAGTCGGCGCGCCAGCGTGCCGAGATGGACGTCGAGGAGGAACCGCAGCGGCGCGCCCGGCACCGGCTGCGGGCGCTCGCGGCCCAGCACCTCGACGTGCTCGCCGTGGGCCGGGATGTGTGAGGTGGAGACCGCGCGCCCGTCCACCAGCAGCCCGCCCGCCTCGGTCAGCGGCACGCCGAGCGACTCGACGACGTGCCCGAGCGTCGAGGCGCCGTCCGTGACCACGGAGGTGCGGCCCGTGCGGCGGGGTGCCGAGACGAACAGCCCCAGTTCGGGGGCGAAGCTGATGTGGATCTCCGGTCCGTTCACGCCGCCAGCATGCCACCGGGGCCCGCGAGCCATCCAGGCCATTTCGGCCGCTCAGCCGGAGGCGACCTCGCCGCGCGCCCGCTCATCAGGCCCGGCGGCCGAGGTCCAGGCGCCAGTCGTTGCCGCGCAGCAGGCGGCCCGGCGGGTACTCGACGTCGCACGCGCCGCGCAGCGCGAAGCCCGCCTTGCGGCACACCGCGTTCGAGGCGGCGTTGTCCACGGCGGGGAAGGCGTGCAGGTACCGGTGCTTGCGGGCCGCGCGCACCTCGCGGACCACGGCGGCCGCCGCGGCCGTGGCGATGCCCCGCCCCTGGAAGGGCGGCAGCACGGCCCACCCCGTCTCGTACACCCGCGCCCCGTTCCAGGCCCGCTCCCAGAAGCCGATCGTGCCCACCGGCGCATCCTCGGGCAGCAGCACGATCCGGAACATCCGCCCCGCGCCCGTGCGGTCCGCGCTGAGGTCGACGTACCGCTGGTGGCGCCTGATCAGCAGGTCCTCGGTCTCCGGACCTCCCAGGTGGTCCGTCATCTCCGGCGCGTTGGCGGCCCGCAGCAGCGCGAAGTCCGCCTCGGACCAGGGCTCGATGCGTACGCGTGCGTCACGTGCGCCACCTACGTCCCGTGCGGGGTGCGCGGTCATACGGCTCCACCACCTCGGGCCTCAGGACGCTACGGCCACACCAGGCAGTACGGCTGGTGGCCCGCCTCGTGGAGGCGTACCGAGAAGTCCTGCCATTCGTGGAGCAGCTGGTACACGTCGAACGCGTCCCGCGGTCCGCCGCGGTCGGGGACCGTCGACCATATGAAGGCCGCCGCGCCCACGGTCTCCTCGCCGATGCCGCGCAGGGGGTCGACCACCGTCGTCGGGAGCTTCACCACGGCGTAGTCCGGGTGCAGGACCACCAGCTCCAGGGGCGGGACCTTGTGCAGCGGCATGCCCTGGATGCCGGTGAGGACCATCGCGGCTATCGTCTCGGGCTTGATCTTGGTGAACATGCCGCCCATGCCGAGCTCGTCACCGCCGAGCTCCTCCGGGCGCATCGAGATCGGGACGCGCGCGGCGGTGGCGCCGTTGGGCGCGCCGAAGTACTTGTACGTCACCCCCATGCCGCGGCCACCCCCGCCTCCCAAAGGAACGCTCCCCACGTGCTCGTGCCCCAGGGGGTTCCCGGAGGTCTGGTCCCCGGGCGACCGGGAGGGCTGGTTCCCGGAGGACCGGGAGGGCTGGTGCCCCGGGGGATTGTCCCGCTCTCGCCGGTGCTTCCCCCGCCGGGCGGGCTCAGGACCCAGGTCGTCGGTCCCTTCACCCAGTCCGCCACCGCGATGCATATCTCCACCCGACTGCTTTTAGGTACCACGGCCCCCGCCGCGCAACCCGATCATCGTGACAGTGACCTCCCCCACGCGCGTGCGGTGAAACACCTGTCCGCAAGAACGTCCGGGCCTCTGACACCATGGTTTCCGTGAGCTTTCCCAATGACGCCCCAGTTTCGCAGACGCGGAGCCCTGCCGCCCGGTCGTAAAACAAGGTCGTCGGCAAGATCCGCACCAACCCAGCAAGATCGCCAACAGATTGTCGACAGATCGTCGCCGTCCGGCGGCCGTGCCCGCGCATTGCCGCCCCTCCACTCGTTCTCGCAGGTCAGGACCAAAGTGCCGTATTCATACGAAGCCCCAGTCTCACAGACGCTTTTCGACCGCGCGTCCCTCGTGACGCCCGGCGGCGTGAACTCTCCCGTGCGCGCCTTCCGCGCGGTGGGTGGAACGCCCCGGTTCATGGTGTCCGGTACGGGTCCGTACCTCACCGACGCGGACGGGCGCGAGTACGTCGACCTCGTCTGCTCGTGGGGGCCGATGATCCTCGGCCACGCGCACCCCGAGGTGATCGCCGCCGTGCAGGAGGCCGTCGCGCGCGGAACCTCCTTCGGTACGCCGGGTGAGGGCGAGGTCGCGCTCGCCGAGGAGATCGTGGCCCGGGTCGAGCCGGTCGAGCAGGTGCGGCTCGTGTCGTCGGGTACCGAGGCCACGATGTCCGCGATCCGGCTCGCCCGCGGTTTCACCGGCCGCGCCAAGGTCGTCAAGTTCGCCGGGTGCTACCACGGGCACGTGGACGCCCTCCTTGCCGCCGCCGGCTCCGGCGTCGCGACCTTCGGCCTGCCCGACACGCCCGGCGTCACCGGCGCGCAGGCCGGCGACACCATCGTCCTGCCGTACAACGACCTCGACGCCGTACGCCAGGCCTTCGCCGCGCACCCCGGCGAGATCGCCTGCGTGATCACCGAGGCGTCTCCGGGCAACATGGGCGTGGTCCCGCCCCGCGACGGCTTCAACGCCGGGCTGAAGGAGCTGTGCGCGGCCAACGGCGCGCTGTACATCTCCGACGAGGTCATGACCGGTTTCCGTACGTCGAAGGCCGGCTGGTACGGCGTCGACGGCGTGGTCCCGGACCTGATGACGTTCGGCAAGGTCATGGGCGGCGGCTTCCCGGCCGCGGCGTTCGGCGGCCGCGCCGACGTCATGGCGCACCTGGCGCCCGCCGGGCCCGTCTACCAGGCCGGCACCCTCTCCGGGAACCCGATCGCCACGGCCGCCGGGCTCGCGCAGCTGCGGCTGCTCGACGACGCGGCGTACGAGAAGGTCAACGCGGTCTCGCGCGAGATCCAGGCGCTGGTGACGGACGCGCTGGGCAAGGAGGGCGTGGCCCACCGGCTCCAGACCGCCAGCAACATGTTCTCCGTCTTCTTCACCGACGCCGAGGTCGTGAACTACGACGACGCGAAGAAGCAGGAGGCGTTCCGCTTCACCGCGTTCTTCCACTCGATGCTGGCGCAGGGCGTCTACCTGCCGCCGTCCGCCTTCGAGTCGTGGTTCGTCTCCACGGCGCACGACGAGCGCGCCGTCGAGCGGATCGCCGCCGCGCTGCCGGCCGCGGCCCGCGCCGCCGCGGAGGCCACGGCATGAACGCGGGGAACGACGACATCACCGTCGTCCACCTGATGCGCCACGGCGAGGTGCACAACCCGGACGGCATCCTGTACGGGCGCCGCGCCGGCTACCACCTCTCCGAGCTCGGCCGGAAGATGGCCGACCGGGTCGCCGAGCACCTGGCGGAGCGCGACATCACCCACGTGGTGGCCTCGCCGCTGGAGCGCGCCCAGGAGACGGCCCAGCCCGTCGCCGCCTCGCACGGCCTGGAGCTGGCCACCGACGAGCGGCTCATCGAGGCGGGGAACGTCTTCGAGGGCAAGGCCTTCGGCGTGGGCGACGGCGCGCTGCGCAGGCCGTCCAACTGGAAGCACCTGACGAACCCGTTCCGGCCGTCCTGGGGCGAGCCGTACGTCGACCAGGTCGTACGGATGATGGGCGCGCTGAACGCGGCGCGTGACGCGGCCCGCGGCCATGAGGCGGTGTGCGTCAGCCACCAGCTGCCGATCTGGATCGTGCGCAGCTTCGTCGAGCGGCGCCGGCTGTGGCACGACCCGCGGCGGCGGCAGTGCACGCTCGCGTCCCTGACCACGTTCACGTACCAGGGCGACAGGATCGTGTCGGTGGGCTACAGCGAGCCGGCCCGCGATCTCGTCCCGGCGCATCTGCTGGCCGGTGCGAAGCCGTTGAAGGGCAAGGACAAGGGCGCGTCCAAGGCCTTCGGCGCGTAACTGTCCTGTCACAGAGCAGATTATGTGATTAATTCGGGAACCCGTGCGTTCCCGACCGCATCTCTCCCCTTGTCGGACCGGCGGTGACTTTCCGGTCGAAAAGCAAGCGCGAATGCGGATGGTGACGAGATGCGCGGGATCAGCCGAAGGGGATTGCTGGGAGCCGGAGTTGGGGCCGCGGCCGCGATCGGAATCGCGGGCTGCGGCCCCGACGGCGGTAACGGGGGCAAAGGAAAGGGCGGCGATCAGCAGCCCGGCGGCGCCGGTGCGAACAACGGAAAGCCCGACGGCGCCGGCGCACCACGGGGACGGCTGATAGGTGACGGCTCCACCTCCGACACCGGAAAGCAGCCGAACCAGCCCGACAAGCCCGTCCCCCTGGAGCCCGGTCAGACCCCGCCCCAGTTCGTGGTCTTCTCCTGGGACGGCGCCGGAGAGGTCGGCAACGGCCTCTTCCCCCGCTTCCTCGAACTGGCCAAGGATCACGGCGCGGCCATGACCTTCTTCCTCTCCGGGCTCTATCTCCTCCCGGAATCGAAGAAGACCCTCTACCGCCCGCCGAACAATCCCGTCGGCGCCTCCGACATCGGCTACCTCACCGATGACCACATCAAGGAGACGCTGAAATACGTCCGCCAGGCCTGGCTCGACGGACACGAGATAGGCACCCACTTCAACGGGCATTTCTGCGCGGGCTCCGGATCCGTCGGGAAATGGACCCCGGCCCAGTGGCAGAGCGAGATAGACCAGGCCGTGAAATTCGTCACCGAATGGAAGACGAACAGCGGTTGGACGACCCTCGACCCGCTGCCCTTCGACTACCGCAAGGAGCTCGTCGGCGGCCGCACCCCCTGCCTCCTCGGCCAGGACAACCTGCTGCCCACGGCGAAGAAGCTCGGCTGGCGCTACGACGCCAGCTCGCCCGGCGGCCGCCAGAAGTGGCCCTCCAAGCGCCAGGGCATCTGGGACCTGCCGCTGCAGCAGGTGCCGTTCCCCGGCCGCTCCTTCGAAGTCCTGTCCATGGACTACAACATGCTCGCCAACCAGTCGCAGAACACCACCAAGGGCAACCCCGCCCGTTATCCCGACTGGAAGAAGCAGGCCACCGAGGCGTATCTGGCCGGATTCACGCGCGCGTACGAATCGAATCGCGCGCCCTTCTTCATCGGCAACCACTTCGAGCAGTGGAACGGCGGCATCTACATGGACGCCGTCGAGGAAGCGCTCAAGGGCATGGCCGGAAAGAAGGACGTACGGCTCGTCTCCTTCAAGCAGTTCACCGACTGGCTCGACGTGCAGGACCCGAAGATCCTCGACAAGCTGCGCACGCTGGAGGTCGGGCAATCGCCGACGGGCGGCTGGAACACCTTCCTCACGCCTGCTTAGGCCGCCCTGACATCGGGCTTTACGGTCACCGCAGAAGCACCGAGGGGGGCGCGGAAGATCCCCGGAAGGCCCATGCGAAACTTTTCACATGACCTTTAGCCGCGCTCCTCGAAGCATCATGCTCGCCGCCGGCGCCCTGGCGGCCGCACTGACCATGACCGCGTGCACCGGCGGTGGCTCGAAGGGCATCTCCGGCGGTGGCGGTGACACCAACTTCGTCACCGGCACCGGCGGCATCTCCACGGTGCCCAAGGGGGAGCGCAAGGCCGTCGGCACGATCGCCGGCGAAACCCTGGACGGTACGCGGCTCGACGTCGCCGACCACAAGGGCAAGGTCGTCGTCCTCAACCTCTGGGGCTCCTGGTGCGCGCCGTGCCGCAGCGAGGCCAAGCACCTGGTCAAGGTGTCCGAGGACCTCAAGGCCAAGGGCGTGGAGTTCGTCGGCCTCAACACCCGCGACGTCAACAAGCAGCCGGCCGTCCAGTTCGAGAAGGACTACGGGGTCGCGTACCCGAGCCTGTACGACCCGGCCGGCGAGATCATCCTCAACGGCTTCCCCAAGGGCACGCTTCCCCCACAGGCCATCCCCTCCACCATCGTGCTCGACCGCGACGGCAAGATCGCCGCACGTGTGCTCAAGGCAGTGGGCGAGGAACAGCTCCGCTCGATGATCGACCCGGTCCTCGCGGAGAAGTAGCCCGATGAACGAGACGGTATTCAGCGGGGCCCTGCTGCTCGCCCTCCCCATCGCGGTGCTGGGCGGGCTGGTCTCCTTCTTCTCGCCCTGCGTCCTGCCGCTCGTGCCCGGCTACCTGTCGTACGTGACCGGCGTCACCGGCAGCGACCTCGCCGAGGCCCGGCGGGGCCGGATGGCCGCCGGCGCCGCCCTCTTCGTCCTCGGCTTCACCGCCGTCTTCGTCTCCGGCGGCGCCCTCTTCGGCTACTTCGGCTGGACCCTCCAGCAGTACCGCGGGACGCTCACCACCGTCCTCGGCGTGCTGATGATCCTCATGGGCGTCTTCTTCATGGGGCTCATGCCCTGGTTCACGCAGCGCGAGTACCGCTTCCACAAGCGGCCGGTGACCGGTCTCGTCGGGGCGCCGGTGCTCGGCGCGCTCTTCGGCATCGGCTGGACGCCGTGCATCGGCCCGACGCTCGCGTCCGTCACCGCCCTCGCCGCCGACCAGGGCAGCGCGGGCCGCGGGGCGCTGCTGACGTTCGCGTACTGCCTCGGCCTCGGCGTACCGTTCGTGCTCGCCGCGGTCGCGTTCCGCAAGGCGCTCGGCGCCTTCGCGTGGGTGAAGCGGCACTATGCGTGGGTGATGCGGATCGGCGGCGGCATGATGATCCTGACCGGCCTGCTGCTCCTCACAGGCGCGTGGGACATCCTCGTGCAGCAGATGCAGGTCTGGTCCAGTGGTTTCCAGGTGGGGATCTAGTTCCATGAGCAAGGCAGCAGAGACGACCGGGCCGACCGAGGCGGCCGCGGCCAGGGCGGCGGACGCGGAGGCGGACGCCGCGGCCGGGGCGCACCTGTCGACCGCGCCCACCGACGAATCCGCCGAAGCCGGAGGGGCGGCCGACGGACTCACCGGCGGCCCCACCCTCGGCGTCTTCGGCTGGATCCGCTGGTTCTGGCGGCAGCTGACCTCGATGCGGGTCGCGCTGATCCTGCTCTTCCTGCTGTCGCTCGGCGCCATCCCGGGCTCGCTCATCCCGCAGAACAGCGCGGACGAGCTGAAGGTCCGCACCTTCAAGGAAGCCCACGAGACGCTCGCGCCGATCTACGACCGGCTCCAGCTCTTCGACGTCTACAGCTCGGTGTGGTTCTCGGCGATCTACATCCTGCTGTTCGTCTCCCTGATCGGCTGCATCGTCCCGCGCAGCTGGCAGTTCGTCGGCCAGCTGCGCAGCCGCCCGCCGGCCGCCCCCCGCCGCCTCACCCGCATGCCCGCGTACGCCACGTGGCGCACCGAGGCCGCGCCCGAGGACGTACGCGAGGCGGCGCTCGCGCTGCTGAAGAAGCGGCGCTTCCGCGCGCACACCGCCGGGGACGCGGTCGCCGCCGAGAAGGGCTACCTCCGCGAGGCCGGCAACCTCCTCTTCCACGTGGCGCTCATCGTCATGCTGGTGGCCTTCGCCGCCGGACAGCTCTTCAAGTCCGAGGGCGGCAAGCTCATCGTCGAGGGCGACGGCTTCTCGAACATCCTCCCGCAGTACGACGACTTCAAGTCGGGCTCGCTCTTCGACACCGAGGACCTGGCGCGGTTCGGCTTCACTCTGGACCGGTTCACCGGGACGTACGAGACGAGCGGCCCGCAGCGCGGCACCCCCCGCACCTTCGAGGCGGACGTCACGTACGGCAAGGCGGGTGAGGAGAAGAAGAAGGGCGTCATCCGGGTCAACGAGCCGCTGGAGGTCGACGGCTCGAAGGTCTACCTGATCTCGCACGGGTACGCGCCGGTCGTCACGGTCCGCGACGGCAAGGGCCAGGTCGTCTACAAGGGTGCCGTTCCGCTGCTCCCCATCGACAACAACGTCACCTCCACCGGCGTCATCAAGGTGATGGACGGATACCGGGACAAGAACGGCAAGAAGGTCCAGCTGGGCTTCCCGGCCTTCTTCGTCCCGACCTACGCGGGCAAGGGCAACGGCCAGATGTTCAGCCAGTTCCCCGGCCTGGTCTTCCCGGCGCTCAACCTCAGCGCCTACCACGGCGACCTGCGCGTCGACGGCGGCCTGCCGCAGAACGTGTACCAGCTGGACACCAGCAAGATGCAGCCGTTCAAGGACGCGAAGGGCGACATCTACAAGAAGACCCTGCTGCCCGGCGAGACCATGGAGCTGCCGGGCGGGGCGGGCTCGGTCACCTTCGAGAAGGAGATCAAGGAGTGGGCCAGCTTCCAGATCTCCCAGCAGCCCGGCAACGGTCTCGCCCTCGCCGGTGCGATCGCCGCCATCGCCGGCCTGGTCGGCTCGCTCTTCATCCAGCGCCGCCGGGTCTGGGTCCGGGCCGTACGGGGTGACGACGGCGTGACCGTCGTCGAACTGGCGGGGCTCGGCCGCAGCGAGTCCGCGAAGCTTCCCGAGGAGCTGGCCGACCTGGCCGCCACGCTCCACTCCGTGGCGCCGACCGCGCCCGCGCCCGCCCCTGTGCCCGCACCCGAGGCCGAGGCCGACCAAGCCGACGAAAGGGCTGAGAAGTGAATCTCGCCGCCGCGACCAACGAGAGCCTGGCGGAGCTGAGCAATCTGCTCATCTACTCCTCCATGGCCGTCTACACCCTGGCCTTCCTCGCGCACATCGCCGAGTGGGTCCTCGGCAGCCGCAGCAAGGTCGGCCGTACGGCGGCGGCCCTGACGCCCTCCGTAGCCTCGCCCGTGCGGGTCCAGGTCGGCGGCCAGAGCGGCGGCACCGCCGTCCTCGACAAGCCGAAGGTCGTCACCCGCGCCGCCGCCGGCACCCGCGACGTACCCGACGGCCCGGGCGCGGCCGGCGGCGACGAGAAGGGCGACCTGTACGGCCGGATCGCCGTCTCCCTCACCACGCTCGCCTTCCTGGTCGAGGCCGCCGGGGTGGTCACCCGCGCGCTGTCGGTGCAGCGTGCCCCCTGGGGCAACATGTACGAGTTCTCCACCACCTTCTCGACGGTGGCGGTCGGCGCGTACCTCGGCTTCCTCCTCGCGAAGAAGAACGTCCGCTGGATGGGCCTGCCGCTGGTCACCACCGTCCTGATCGACCTCGGCATCGCCACCACCTGGCTCTACACCGAGAGCGACCAGCTGGTCCCGGCCCTGCACTCGTACTGGCTGTGGATCCACGTCTCCACCGCCATCTTCTGCGGCGCCGTCCTGTACCTGGGGGCCGTCGCCACGCTGCTGTACCTCTTCCGCGACGGGTACGAGGCCAAGCTGGCGGCCGGCCGCACGCCGAGCGCCTTCGCTCGCTCGGTGCTGGAGCGGCTACCGGCCGCCGCGACCCTCGACAAGTTCGCGTACCGCGTCAACGCGGCGATCTTCCCGCTGTGGACCTTCACGATCATCGCGGGCGCGATCTGGGCCGGTGACGCGTGGGGCCGCTACTGGGGCTGGGACGCCAAGGAGGTCTGGTCGTTCATCACGTGGGTCGGGTACGCCGCGTACCTGCACGCCCGCGCGACGGCCGGCTGGAAGGGCCGCAAGGCCGCGTACATCGCGCTGATCGCCTTCGCGTGCTTCCTCTTCAACTACTACGGCGTCAACATCTTCGTGAGCAGCAAGCACTCCTACGCCGGGGTGTGAGCCGGGGTGTGAGGTAGCGCCCGTACGTCGCCCGCGCGAGGCTGGAGGTATGGCTGATCCCATACCTCCCGGTACGAGCGAGACCCATGGCGACACCCACACCGTGCGGTTCACGGTTCCGCTGCCGCACCCCGTGGAGCGCGTCTGGCCTGCCATCTCCACCCCGGGCGGCCTGCGCGGCTGGCTGGCCGAGCCCAAGGCGCTGGAGCCGCACCTCGGCGGCACGGCCATCCTGCGCTGGCCCACCAGCGACACCGTCGCCACCGGCACGGTCACCGCGTGGGACGTCGAGCGCATCGTCGAGTACACGCTCGACGTGTACGGCCGCGTCCGCCTGCACCTGGAGCGGGGCGAGGCGCCCGACACGACGGTGCTGCGGTTCCTGAACGAGTTCCGCGGCACGGACGACCGGCGGATCGACCGCCTGGCCGGCTGGCACGACCGCTTCGCGTACCTCGTCGGCGCGCTGGACGGCAGGCCGGCCGACTGGTCCTCCTGGTCGCGCGAGCGCTGGCAGGACCTGCGCGACCGGTACGAGGCCCGCGACTACGGCGCGACCTAGATCAGGGCTTCTTCGGGTCGTCGTCCTCGTCCTGGTCGGCCTTCTTGAGCTCCTCCTCGCGGCGGCGCAGGTCGGCCTCCCAGTCCTTCAGGAGGGCTTCGTCCTTCACGTTTTCAGAAGACGCGGCCTCGTCGCGCAGGGACTTCAGGAACTCGGGGTTGTCGTCCGGGGCGACCCACTGGGCGCGGTGGGTGCGGTAGCCCTGTGAAAAGGGCGAGGGCGTGCGGCCGCCGGCCGGGGCGCGGCGCAGCTTGCCGGCCGCGAACCAGACGATCGGGCCGACGATCCAGAAGAGCAGGATGATGAAGATCCAGGCCACCTTGGGGAGGTGCTTCGCCTCGTCCTCCGGCGTGTTCAGGCAGTCGATGAACGCGTAGATCGTCAACGCCAGCGGCAGGATGTACAGCAGTGCCCTGAGCATGGGGAACAGCTCCCTGGAAGCATCGGCGGGCCGCGTTTCGACAGCCCCGGTGACATGGCCAGAGTAGCCGGTGACCGATACTGGACCCCATGGCTTACGACGATCTCCGCTCGCTGCTCAGGGCACTGGAGCGCGAAGGCGACCTCAAGCGCATCAAGGCCGAAGTCGACCCCCATCTGGAGGTCGGGGAGATCGTGGACCGGGTCCAGAAGTCCGGTGGCCCGGCCCTGCTCTTCGAGAACGTGCGCGGGTCGGCGATGCCGCTCGCGATGAACGTCTTCGGGACGGACCGCCGCCTGCTGAAGGCGCTGGGCCTGAAGTCGTACGACGAGATCAGCGCGAAGATCGGCGGCCTGCTGCGGCCCGAGCTGCCGCACGGCTTCGTGGGGGTGCGCGAGGCGTTCGGCAAGCTCGGCGCGATGGCGCACGTGCCACCGAAGAAGGTCAAGGACGCGCCCGTGCAGGAGGTCGTGCTGCGCGGGGACGACGTCGACCTGGACATGCTCCCGGCGCTCTTCACGTGGCCCAAGGACGGCGGGTCCTTCTTCAACCTGGGGCTGACGCACACCAAGCACCCCGAGAACGGCATCCGCAACCTCGGCCTGTACCGGCTCCAGCGCCACGACAAGCGCACCATCGGCATGCACTGGCAGATCCACAAGGACAGCCGCAACCACTACCAGGTCGCCGCGCGGCGCGGGGAGCGGCTGCCGGTCGCCATCGCGTTCGGGGCGCCTCCGGCGGTGACGTACGCCTCGACCGCCCCGCTGCCGGAGGACATCGACGAGTACCTGTTCGCGGGCTTCCTCCAGGGCAAGCGGATCGAGATGGTCGACTGCAAGACCGTGCCGCTGCAGGTGCCGGCGCAGGCGGAGGTCGTCCTGGAGGGCTGGCTGGAGCCGGGGGAGATGCTCCCCGAGGGGCCGTTCGGCGACCACACCGGCTTCTACACCCCGCAGGAGCCGTTCCCGGCGCTGACGATCGACTGCGTGACGATGCGGAAGCGTCCGCTGCTCCAGTCCATCGTGGTGGGCCGCCCGCCGACGGAGGATGGGCCGCTGGGGCGGGCGACGGAGCGTTTCTTCCTGCCCCTGCTCAAGATCATCGTGCCGGACATCGTGGACTACCACCTGCCGGAGTCGGGCGGCTTCCACAACTGCGCGATCGTCTCGATCGAGAAGAAGTACCCGAAGCACGCGCAGAAGGTCATGCACGCCATCTGGGGCGCGCACATGATGTCGCTGACCAAGCTCATCGTGATCGTCGACGCCGACTGCGACGTCCGCAACATGCACGAGGTGTCGTGGCGGGCGCTCGGCAACACCGACTACGCCCGTGACCTGACGGTCGTCGAGGGCCCGGTCGACCACCTCGACCACGCGTCGTACCAGCAGTTCTGGGGCGGCAAGGCGGGCATCGACGCCACCAAGAAGTGGCCCGAGGAGGGCTACACGCGCGACGGCGGCTGGCCGGACATGGTGGAGTCCGACCCGGCGACGGCGGCGCTGGTGGACCGCCGCTGGAAGGAGTACGGACTGTGAGGGCGAGTGTGACCATGGGCGTCAGGGCCGGGGCGGCTTGTCCCCGCCGACGCGGGGGTGTTCCGGGGTACGGGCTGTGAGCCCGATCGCGATGGGCGGTCCGGCCCTCTTCATCGGCAGCGACACCGACTACGTGGCGCTGGTGCGCCCGGAGCTCGACCCGGCCGACGCCGGGGTCCAGCGGGCCGCCGCCGAGGCGGGTGTCGCGCCCGAGGAGTTCGCGGGCGCGGGCGACCTGTGGGCCGTCCTGGTCGAGAGCGGCGGCGAGGGCGACGGCTTCGAGCTGCCCGGCGTGCGCGACGCCGAGCCTGCCGACTTCGCGGAGCGGCTGCGCGCCGAGCTGGCCGCCGCATCCGGGCCGTTCAGCGTCGACGGCGGCGCCGTACTGCGTCTGGACGCCCGTCCGGCCGGCGCGGACGCCTACGCCTTCACGGCGTACGTCACCCCGCCCGACGACCCCGAGACCACGCTGACCGTGGAGACCGGGCCGCTGCCCGTGGCCGCACTGCTGGCCGACCTCGACGCGTTCCTCGGGAGCCTGGCGTGATGGCGACCACCGCGCCGAAGCCGGCCGGCGGCGGCATCAAGGCGTTCCTGCGGCTCGTGATGATCGAGCACTCGGTCTTCGCGCTGCCCTTCGCCTACATCGCCTCCCTCACCGCGATGTACGAGGCCGACCGCACCGTCCACTGGGTCGAGCTGCTGCTGGTCACGGTCGCGATGGTGGGCCTGCGCACCTTCGCCATGGCCTGCAACCGGATCATCGACCGCGAGATCGACGCCCGCAATCCGCGCACGGCGGGCCGCGAGCTGGTCACCGGCGCGGTGTCCGTCCGCTCCGCCTGGACCGGCGCGCTGGTGGCCCTGGTCGTCTTCCTGGGCGCGGCGGCGCTGCTCAACCCGCTGTGCCTGGCGCTGGCACCGCTCGCCGTCGTACCGATGGTCGTCTATCCGTACGGCAAGCGCTTCACGAACTTCCCGCACGCGATCCTGGGCCTGGCGCAGGCCATCGGCCCGGTCGGCGCGTGGCTCGCGGTCACCGGGGCGTGGTCGTGGGACGCGGTGATCCTGGGCCTCGCCGTCGGCGTCTGGATCGGCGGCTTCGACCTGATCTTCGCCTGCCAGGACGTCCAGGCCGACCGCGCCCACGGCGTCATGTCGGTCCCGGCCCGCTTCGGCATCCCGGCGGCGCTGTACGGCGCGCGCGCCTCGCACGGGGTGACCACCGCGCTGCTGGTCTGGTACGCGCTGGCCACCGACGCGGGCGCCTTCTTCTGGCTGGGCCTGGTCGTCGTGGCGGTCGCCTTCCTCTACGAGCACACGATCGTGCGGCCGCACGACCTGTCGCGGCTGAACAGGGCGTTCTTCACGGTCAACGGCTTCATCGGGATCGCGCTGTTCGTGTGCGCGCTGGTGGACCTGGCGGTGCGGGGCCTCAGGGTGTGATCGCCGCCGCCCTGCGCGTACGCCTGCGGAACACGAACGCCGCCGCCACGCCCGCCAGGAGGCCGAAGAGGTGGCCCTGCCAGCTGACGCCCGACTGGGTCGGGGATATGCCCAGCAGGATCGAGCTGCCCCAGATCGCGCCTATGACCAGCCCGACGCCGATGTCCAGCGGCTTGCGGTCCACGAAGCCGCG
The DNA here is from genome assembly GCF_044765045.1 of Streptomyces sp. NPDC093546. Classification (NCBI taxonomy): domain Bacteria; kingdom Bacillati; phylum Actinomycetota; class Actinomycetes; order Kitasatosporales; family Streptomycetaceae; genus Streptomyces; species Streptomyces sp. NPDC093546. The sequence continues at coordinate 45,237 of NZ_JBIWJG010000021.1, forward strand.
CACCAGCAGGTAGCCGAAGAGGCCGAAGATCAGGCCGGAGGCGCCCGCCGTGACGCTGTACGACGGGGAGACGAGCCATACGCCGAGCCCGTCGACGACCACGATGAGCGCGGCGACGGCGAGGAAGCGGCGGATGCCGCCGAGCGCGGCGAGGAAGCCGAAGACCAGCAGCGGCACCGTGTTCGCCGCGACGTGGGGGAAGCCGAAGTGGAGGAACGCCGCCGGGACGAGGTCGCGCAGCTCGGCGGTCTCGCGCGGGGTGATGCCGTACGTGTCGAGGGCGTGCCCGGTCGCGAGGTCCACGGCCTCCAGGACCCACAGCAGCGCCACCCAGGCGAGGATCAGCTGCGCGGCCGCCTTGGCCCGGCCGGCGCCACGCCGTTGGATAGTGCCCTGCCCCGTCGTACGCGCCATGGCGGCCCCCTGCGGTCTCGCACGCTTCCACCTCGGCAAACGTCCGGGGCACCTTACCGAGTTCCGCACCCGCCGGGCCGGATAGGCTCGGGCGCATGACTGTCGGCAAGCGCGTTCCCTGGGTCGTCGGGGTGTCCGGGGCTTCGGGGACCCCGTACGCCGCCGCCGTGCTGCGCGGGCTTCTGGCGGCGGGGGAGAGCGTGGACCTGGTGGTGTCCCGGGCGTCGCGGCTGACGCTGCTGGACGAGACGGGGATCGCCTTCCGCGACGCGCACTGGCGCCAGGACCTGGCGGAGTGGCTGGCGCGGGGCGCGGACGGGAAGCCCGGTACCTTCCGGGACGTCGACGTGGCGGACGTACGCCACTGGGCGGCCGGCGACCTGGCCGCGGGGCCGTCGTCGGGCTCGTACCCCGTCAAGGGGATGCTGATCGTGCCCGCGTCGACCGCCTGCGTGGCGGGGGTGGCGCTCGGGCTGTCGAAGGACCTGCTGCAGCGCGCGGCGAGCGTGACGCTGAAGGAGCGGCGCAGGCTCGTGGTCGCGGTGCGCGAGACCCCGCTGAACGGCCAGACGCTGAAGCACCTGGTGGCGCTGGACGAGGCGGGCGCGGTCGTGCTCCCGGCCTCCCCGGCGTTCTACGCGGGGGCGACGCACATCCAGGACCTGGTGGACTTCGTCGCGGGCCGGGTGCTGGACGCGGCGGGAGTCCCGCACGGGCTGTACCGCCGGTGGAAGGGCGAGCTCGGTGGTGGCTCGCGTGATGGTGATTAGCGCCTGCGGGCGCTCGGGGAAGATCCGTACGGGGCGCCGACCCCGCATGCCTTAGATTGACACTCAAACGCGCGGTTTCGCTGACCAATGGAAGGCTTCAGGCATATGGACGCCGTGGATAGGCAGCTCATCCAGGCCCTGCGGGAGAACGGCAGGGCCTCGTACGCCGAGCTCGGCCGGCTCGTCGGGCTCTCCGGGCCCTCCGTCACCGACCGCATCAACCGCCTGGAGGCGGCGGGCGTCATCACCGGCTACCGCGCCACCGTCGACTCCGCCTCGCTCGGCCTCGGCGTGACGGCGCTGATCGGCATCTCGCTCTCCGACGCAGCCGACCACGAGGACGTGGCCCGCCGGCTGAAGGACCTGGCGGAGATCGAGGACTGCTGGTTCATCGCGGGCGACGACTCGTACATGCTCAAGGTGCGCGCGACGGACGTCGACGGCCTGGAGAAGACCATCCGCCGCCTGTCGGGCACGAAGGGCGTCTCCCGTACGCGGACGACGATCGTGCTGTCGACGAAGTGGGAGAACCGGGTCGGCGATCTGCCGGAGGAATAGGGCGAGTACGGTGGTGGAGCCCGATTGACACACGTATGGGAGGCATCCGTATGGACGCGGGGCTCAAGCGCGAGCTGGAGGAGAAGGTCCGGTCCGGGGAGCGGCTGACCCGCGAGGACGGCATCGCCCTCTACGAGTCGGACGACCTGGCCTGGCTCGGCGGCCTCGCCCACGAGGTGCGGACGCGCAAGAACGGTGACGTGGTCCACTTCAACGTCAACCGGCACCTCAACATGACGAACGTGTGCACGGCGTCGTGCGCGTACTGCTCGTTCCAGCGCAAGCCGGGCGAGAAGGACGCGTACACCATGCGCATCGAGGAGGCCGTCCGCCTCGCCAAGGCGATGGAGAACGACAACCTCACCGAGCTGCACATCGTCAACGGGCTCCACCCCAACCTGCCGTGGCGCTACTACCCGCGCTCGCTCAGCGAGCTGAAGAAGGCGCTGCCGAACGTCTCCCTCAAGGCCTTCACGGCCACCGAGATCCACCACTTCGAGACGATCTCCGGGCTGTCCGCCTCCGAGATCCTCGACGAGCTGATCGACGCCGGTCTCGAGTCCCTGACCGGTGGCGGCGCGGAGATCTTCGACTGGGAAGTGCGCCAGCACATCGTGGACCACCGCACCCACTGGGAGGACTGGTCCCGCATCCACCGGCTCGCGCACGAGAAGGGGCTCAAGACCCCCTGCACGATGCTGTACGGCCACATCGAGGAGCCGCGCCACCGCGTGGACCACGTGCTGCGGCTGCGGGAGCTCCAGGACGAGACCGGCGGCTTCCAGGTCTTCATCCCGCTGCGCTACCAGCACGACTTCGTGGACATGAAGGACGGCAAGATCCGCAACCGCCTCCAGGCGCGGACCACCATGGCGACGGGCGCCGAGGCGCTGAAGACCTTCGCGGTCTCGCGGCTGCTCTTCGACAACGTCCCGCACGTCAAGGTCTTCTGGGTCATGCACGGCGTGCAGACGGCGCAGCTGGCGCTCCAGCACGGCGCGGACGACATGGACGGCTCGGTCGTCGAGTACAAGATCACGCATGACGCGGACAACTACGGCACGCCCAACAAGCTGAGCCGCGAGGACCTGCTGGAGCTGATCCGGGACGCCGGATTCCGCCCGGTGGAGCGCAACACCCGGTACGAGATCATCCGCGAGTACCCCGGCCCGGACGCGGACCGCCGCGAGTCGCCGCAGCCGATGCGCGTCTGACGCGCCGCCCCACGGGTACCCGGGGGCCATGGCTCACACCAAGGCCCCCGAGGACGCGTACGACGCCGGGCCGTTCGTGCCGGCGGGCGCGGACATCGAGGCGGTGCGCGCGGCGGCCGCCGGATGCCGGGGCTGCCCGCTGCACCGGGACGCCACGCAGACGGTGTTCGGCGCGGGGAACCCGCACGCGCGCGTGATGCTCGTCGGCGAGCAGCCCGGCGACCAGGAGGACCGGCAGGGCGCGCCCTTCGTGGGGCCCGCCGGGAAGCTCCTGGACCGGGCGCTGGACGAGGCGGGCATCGACCCCGACGACACGTACACCACCAACGCCGTCAAGCACTTCAAGTTCGAGATCGTCCCCGAGCGCGGCAAGCGCCGCATCCACAAGTCGCCCGGCCTGCGCGAGATGACCGCCTGCAAGCCGTGGCTCGACGCCGAGATGCGGCTCGTCGACCCCGAGGTCGTCGTGGCGCTCGGCGCGACCGCCGGGAAGGCGCTGCTGGGCTCGGGCTTCCGGGTGACCAAGCAGCGCGGCATGCTCCTGCCCTACGAGGACCGGGGCGAGAGCCTGCTCGCCACCATCCACCCGTCCGCCGTGCTGCGCGCCGACGACCGCGAGGCGGTCTACGCGGGCCTGGTGTCCGACCTGCGGATCGCCGCCCGGGCGCTCGGCTGAGGCGTTTATCGTCGAAGGCATGCCGCTGACCTTCGTTCTCGACCCGCGCATCGAGCCCGCCCTGCGCGACGGCGTCCTCGCCCTGTGGGCGGACGTCACCAACGCCGGCGGCGCCGTCGGCTTCGTACCGCCCGTGACGACCGACGACATCCTGCCCCAGTGGGTGAGCCAGCTCGCCGCGCTGGAGGCCGGCCGGATGCGGCTGCTGGCCGGATACGACGAGGACGGCGCGCTCGCCGCCACGGCCTTCGTCTCGTACAACACGCACCGGCTGATGCAGCACTGGGTGTGGGTCTACACGGTGATGGTGCACCCCAAGCACCAGGGCAAGGGGTACGGGCGCGCGCTGATGGCGGCGGTCGAGGAGGCGGTGCGCGGCTTCGACGGCATCGAGGCGATACGGCTGGCGTGCCGCGGCGGCACCGGCGCCGACCGGTTCTACGCCGCCTGCGGGTACCAGGAGGTGGGGCGCGTGCCCGGCGCGATCCGGGTCGCGGAGGGCGACGACCGCGACGACGTCATCATGTACCTGCCGCTTCAGCCCGCCGGGGCGCTCACCCCGTGAAGTGATCGATCCGGCACGTGCTTCACTGGATGAGCACGTAAGCGAAGAGAGCAGAGCAGGAAGAAGGAAGGCCCGCCGTGTCCGCTGCCGCCTGGACGAGCGCCACCATCCGCTACACCCTGATGCGCTTCGGCATCTTCGCCGGCTGCTTCCTCGCTCTGTGGGGCGCGGTGTACGTCGGTGTGCTGCCGCGCGGGCTCGGCGACTCGAACCTGCTGTGGGTGCTCCTGCTGTCGATCGTGATGTCCGGGCCGCTCAGCTTCGTGCTGCTGCGCAAGCAGCGGGACGCGATGTCCGCGCAGATCGCCCCGAAGGTGGACACCGTGAAGGCCCGGCTGGAGGCCAACCGGTCCCAGGAGGACGCCACCGCGCAGTGAGGTGGCTCCAGTGAAGTAGCTCACGCGACCCTGACACCCCCCGTGCCGAAGCAGCGCTTCGGGCGGGGGTGTTGGCGTTCCGCCGACGCCTCATCCCAAAGAAGTGCTTTGAGGCTCTCAAAGTACAAGTGTTAACGTGTTCGACGTGAAGACAGCTGTGCGCCTCCCCGAAGCCATGAGCCCCCCGCTCGTGGCGCGCCTGCATGTCGACCTCTGCCGCTGTATGTCCGCGGTCTGTTGCCGCGAAATCTGACCCGGCATCATGCAGCGGCGCCGCCGGAAGGCGTGTGCGCCGCACCCCCGTCCGTATTCCCCCGATACGCCCTACTGGAGTGTGTCCGTGTCCGCGTCCGCGAGCACCGAAACCCCCGCCCAGCGCGCCTCCCGCATACCCAAGGTGCCCTTCTGGGTCCAGATCGTCGCCGGTCTCGTCCTCGGCGTCGTCCTCGGCTGGATCACCCGCAGCTACGACGTGCAGTGGCTGCACACCACCCTCGACAAGGTCGGCCACATCTTCGTCCAGCTGCTGAAGCTGGCCGTCGCCCCGCTCGTCTTCTTCGCGATCCTGGTGTCCATCACCAACCTGCGCAAGGTCAACAACGCGGCCCGGCTGGCCGGCCGCACCCTGCTCTGGTTCATGATCACGTCGCTGATCGCCGTGGCCATCGGCCTGGTACTCGGCCTGCTCACCAACCCGGGCGCGGGCACCGGCCTGACCCCGAAGGACGGCAAGCTGCCCGAGAAGGCCGGCTCCTGGCTGGACTTCCTCACCGGCATCATCCCGACGGACGTCATCACGCCCTTCACCGAGCTGAACGTCCTGCAGATCGTCTTCATGGCCGCCGTCGCCGGCATCGCCGCGCTGAAGCTCGGTGAGAAGGCCCAGCCGATCCTCACCCTCAGCGAGTCCGTCCTGGAGCTGCTCCAGAAGGCCCTGTGGTGGGTCATCCGCCTCGCGCCGGTCGGCACCGTCGGCCTCATCGGGTACGCCATCGCCGAGTACGGCTGGGACCTGATCGGCAAGTACGCCACCTTCACCGCCGACATCTACATCGGCTGCGCGCTGGTGCTCTTCGGCGTCTACCCGCTGCTGCTGGCGACCGTCGCCAAGGTCAACCCGGTCCAGTTCTTCAAGGGCGCCTGGCCCGCCATCCAGCTGGCCTTCGTCTCCCGCTCCTCGGTCGGCACCATGCCGGTCACGGTCAAGGTCACCGAGCGCCTGGGCGTGCCGAAGGAGTACACCTCCTTCGCCGTGCCGTTCGGCGCCACGACGAAGATGGACGGCTGCGCCGCCATCTACCCGGCGCTCGCCGCGATCTTCATCGCGCAGATCTTCGACGTCCAGCTGGGCATCCAGGACTACCTGATGATCGCCTTCGTCTCGGTCGTCGGCTCCGCCGCCACCGCGGGCCTCACCGGCGCGACGGTCATGCTGACGCTGACCCTCTCCGCGCTGGGTCTGCCGCTGGAGGGCGTGGGCCTGCTGATGGCGATCGACCCGGTCCTCGACATGATGCGTACGGCCACGAACGTCGCCGGCCAGGCGCTCGTCCCGGTCGTCGTCGCCGCCCGCGAGAAGATCCTGGACCTCGACGCGTACAACTCCGCCTCGGGCTCGCCCGTGGATGAGCGCGAGGTGCGCGAGGCCGAGCAGAAGGTGGCCGTGCCGGTCGCCGCGTAACGCCTCCCCGATCTCCCCAAGTGCCCCCGGTCCGTCCTCGGACCGGGGGCACTTAGGCTGTGCGCCACCGGAAAACAGGAGGTGGGGGCCGTGAAGGGCACGGGTGCGAGGCCGAAGCGGATGCCGCGGGCCGTGCGCGAGCAGCAGATGATGGACGCGGCGGTACGGACCTTCGGGCAGCGCGGCTACCGGGCGGCCTCCATGGACGAGATAGCCGAACTGGCGGGCGTGTCCAAGCCCTTGGTGTACCTCTACCTGAACTCCAAGGAGGAGCTCTTCACGGCGTGCATCCGCCGGGAGGCCGCCGCCCTCATCGCGGCCGTCCGCGCCGCCGTACGGCCCGGGCTGCCGGCCGACCGCCAACTGTGGGCGGGGCTCACGGCGTTCTTCACGCACACCGCCGAGAACCCGGACGGCTGGGCGATCCTGCACCGGCAGGCGCGTACGCACGGGGAGCCGTTCGCGGGGGAGGTGGCCGCGATGCGCGCCGACATCACGGCCTTCGTGACGGGCCTGATCGGGGTGGCGGCGTGCGAGGCGCGACAGGAACCGTCGTTCGGGGAGCGGGACGCGGCGGGCCTCGCCCAGGCGCTGGTCGGCGCGGCCGAGTCGCTCGCCGGGTGGGCCAACGAGACACCGGGCGTCTGCGCGACGGAGGCGGCGGCGACGCTGATGAACTTCGCCTGGACCGGGCTCGGGAACCTCATGGAGGGGGAGCGTTGGTCACCGTCCCGGTGAGGCCGGCCCGGCGGGACCGCCCGGTGAGCCGCTCACCCGAACGCCCGCGCCCCCTTGCCGCCCGCCCGTACCGGCTTTCGCATGGACCGGAGGACCCCAGCGGAGAAAGGGCGCCATGTTCGTTCGTACGACGTATGCGACGGGAGATCCGGCCAAGCTCGACGAGGCCGTGCGGAAGATGACCTCGGAAGGCAGGCAGGCGCTGGAGCGCGAGCCCGGCTTCCGGGGCGCGGGCCTGTTCGCGGACCGGGAGGTCGGCAAGCTGCTGACCGGCACGTGGTGGGAGGACGAGGAGGCCCTGCGCGCGAGCGCCGAGCGGATGGGCGAGCTGCGCACCCGGATGCTGGCGCCCTTCGCGACGACCCTGACCGTCGACACCTGGGAGGCGGCGGTCGCGACGCGCCCCGAGTCGGTCGGTGAAGGGGCCCGCTTCCGGATGATCCGGCTGCGGTTCGACCCGTCGCGCGCGGACGACCTGGTCGACGCCTTCGAGAACGGCGCGCTGCCCAAGCTCCAGCAGATGCCGGGCTTCCAGGGCGGGGCCCTGCTCATGGACCGCGCCGCGGGCGAGGGCCAGGTGGGCGCGATCTACGCCGACCAGGAGAGCCTCGTGGCGTCCCGGGGTCCCGTCGCCGTGCTGCGCGGCCAGGCGGCGAGCAAGACGGGCGCGACGGTGCGGTCGGTCGAGGAGTTCGAGGCGGTCATGGTGACGTCCCGCCCGCCGTCCTGAGGCAGGAGCAGGCAGGGGCAGGCGTGCGCGTACGGTACGCCTGGGCGGGTCGGGAGCGGACACTTCCGGCCCAGGCCACCGGCCCCCGGCCCCAGGTCTCGACGGAAGGACCGACCCCCATGCGCATACCCCGGCGCGCCGCACGCGTGGCCGTCGTCGACCCCGACGGCGCCGTCTTCCTCTTCCGGTACGACAACGAAGAGGTCGGCCCCCACTGGGCCATGCCCGGCGGCGGCCTGGAGCCCGGCGAGAGCCCGCGCGAGGGCGCCCTGCGCGAGCTGCGCGAGGAGACCGGCTGGACCGACCTCGAACCGGGGCGGCTCCTGGGCACCTGGGAGCACGACTTCACCCGCGCCGGGATCGCGGTCCGCCAGCACGAGCACCTCTACCTCGCCCACGGGCCGCGCCGGGAGCCGGACGACGAATCCGCCGGTGCCCGCACCGACGACAAGATCCTCGGGTGGCGCTGGTGGAGCCCCGCCGAGCTCGCCGCCACCGGCGACGCGCTCTGGCCGCCGTACCTCTCCGACCTGCTGGAGGGGCAGCGGGAGAGCGACGGGGCGCGGCAGTAGCGTGGAAGCATGCGCGGGGACACGCTGACGCTGTTCCTCTGCGGCGATGTGATGCTCGGGCGCGGCGTCGACCAGATCCTCCCCCACCCCTCGGACCCCACCCTGTGGGAGGAGTACATCCGCGACGCCCGTGCCTACGTCGAGCTCGCCGAGGCGGCGAGCGGCCCGATCCCGCGGCCGGTCGACCCGGCCTGGCCGTGGGGCGACGCCCTGGCGGTGCTCGACGCCGTCTCGCCGCACGCCCGCATCGTGAACCTGGAGACCAGCGTCACGCGCAGCGACGACCGCGAGCGCGACAAGGCGGTCCTCTACCGCATGAGCCCCGACAACCTGCCCTGCCTCGCCGCCGCCCGCCCCGACGTCTGCGTGCTCGCCAACAACCACGTGCTCGACTTCGGGCGGCGCGGCCTGGAGGAGACGCTCGACTCGCTGGCCGGGGCGGGCCTGCGGACGGCGGGCGCCGGCCGGACCGCGGCCGAGGCGCGCCGCCCCGCCGTCGTCCCCGTGCCCGGCGGCGGCCGGGTGCTGGTCTTCGCCCTGGCCATGCCCTCCAGCGGCGTCCCCCCGGCATGGGCGGCCGACGAGGACCGGCCGGGCGTCCACTACGTCGCCGAGCCCTCGGACGCCGCCGCGGCCGCGCTCGCCCGCCGCGTCCGGGAGGTGAAGCGGCCGGGCGACGTGGCCGTCGTCTCCGTCCACTGGGGCTCGAACTGGGGCTACGGCGTCGCCCGCGCCCAGTCCCGGTTCGCCCACGCGCTGGTCGACGCCGGCGTCGACCTCGTCCACGGGCACTCCTCGCACCACCCCCGCTCGCTGGAGCTGTACCGGGACCACCTGGTCCTGTACGGCTGCGGGGACTTCGTCGACGACTACGAGGGCATCACCGGCTACGAGCAGTACCGCGACGACCTGCGCCTGGCGTACTTCGCCTCGGTGGAGCCGGACACCGGCCGCCTCACCGGTCTGCGGATGGCGGTCCTGCGCCCCCGGCGGATGAGCCTGCGGCCCGCGACGGGCGCCGACCGCACCTGGCTGCAGGCGACCCTCGACCGGATCAGCCGCCCGTACGGGGTGCGCGTCGTGGCGGACGAGCAGGGCCTGCGGGACCTGCGGGCGCTGCCCGCGGAGCGCCGGCGGGAAACGAGCGGGAAAAAAGGCAGGAGCCCCTTCCCGCGACCGCCTGGTCACGGGAAGAGACTCCTTGGGTACTGCTAAGTCGTGCGCGATCGCCGACCCGGGCAACTAGGCCGGGGTGACGTTCTCCGCCTGCGGGCCCTTGGGGCCCTGGGTGACGTCGAAGTTCACGACCTGGTTCTCCTCGAGAGAGCGGAAACCAGAGGCGTTGATCGCGGAGTAGTGTACGAAGACATCCGGGCCGCCGCCGTCCTGGGCGATGAAGCCGAAGCCCTTTTCAGCGTTGAACCACTTGACGGTTCCGGTAGCCATAAGCCCTCCTATGGGCCAAAGGGTTGCCCTGCTCCAGAACCTGCAAAGAAGTCTGAAAACTACAAAAGCCTGCGGGTCACATGCTCCGCAGGCTCTGTACTGCAAGGGAAACCAAACTGCAACTTGCGCCGAGCCTAGCACGCACCAACCGGGAAGCGGTAGAGGTAAAGATCACTTCACTCGGATGTTTGAACCTTTCACCGACGCTGACGCCGTGCACCCCCTGACACGCGCCGCGCGGCGCGGGTCTAGCCTCGCGATGTGGACAATTCAACCGACTGTCACCACGGGCAGCAGCAGCGACAGCGGCCGAACCGGCCGCGCGTCGGTCACATTCAGTTCCTGAACTGCATGCCCCTGTACTGGGGCCTCGCCCGTACCGGAACGCTTCTCGATCTCGAGCTCACGAAGGACACCCCGGAGAAGCTCAGCGAGCGGCTGGTGGACGGCGATCTCGACATCGCTCCGATCACCCTCGTCGAGTTCCTGCGCAACGCCGAGGACCTCGTCGCCTTCCCCGACCTCGCGGTCGGCTGCGACGGCCCCGTCATGTCCTGCGTGATCGTCTCGCAGCGGCCGCTGGAGGAGCTGGACGGGGCGCGCGTCGCGCTCGGCTCGACCTCCCGTACGTCCGTGCGCCTGGCGCAGCTGCTGCTCGCCGAGCGGTACGGCGTGGCGCCCGACTACTACACCTGCCCGCCCGACCTCGGCCTGATGATGCGCGAGGCGGACGCGGCCGTCCTCATCGGGGACGCGGCGCTGCGCGCCTCGCTGCAGGACGCGCCGCGCCTCGGCCTTCACGTCCACGACCTGGGGCAGATGTGGAAGGAATGGACGGGGCTGCCGTTCGTCTTCGCGGTCTGGGCGGTGCGCAAGGAATATCTGGCGCGCGAGCCGGAAGTGACGCGTCTGGTGCACGAGGCGTTTCTGGCCTCGCGCGACCTGTCGCTGGAGGAGGTCACGAAGGTGGCCGAACAGGCGGCGCGCTGGGAGACCTTCGACGCGGCGCTGCTGGAGCGGTATTTCACGACGCTCGACTTCCGTTTGGGGGCGGAACAGCTGGCGGGTGTACGCGAGTTCGCGCGCCGGACCGGCCCGACGACCGGCTTTCCCCCGGATGTGCGAGTCGAGTTGCTGCGTACGGAGTGACCGAGTGGCGGAGTGGCGGAGTGGCGAGTGACCGCGTGACCGAGTGACATTTCCGGGAAACCCGCGGGAATTCGCGGCTCCGGAATCCCCGTCCCCGCCGAATCGCCGCCCCTCTACCCTGCTGTCGACGGCACAGGGGAACGCGGCGTACGGGAACGGGGGACTCGCATGCAGTCGTTGGAAGCCGGCGAGCCGGGGGCCATCGGCCCGTACCGGCTGCTCGGCCGGCTCGGGGCCGGCGGCATGGGGCGGGTGTACCTCGCGCGCAGCGAGGGCGGCCGTACGGTCGCCGTGAAGGTCGTGCACCCGCACTTCGCGCTGGACGACGAGTTCCGGGCGCGGTTCCGGCGCGAGGTGGAAGCGGCGCGGCGCGTGGGGGCGCGGTGGACCGCGCCGGTCCTCGACGCGGACCCGGAGGCGCCCGTGCCCTGGGTCGCGACGGCGTACGTCGCCGGGCCCTCGCTCGCCCGCGCGGTCACCGAACACGGCCTGCTTCCTCCGCACTCGGTACGGGCGCTGGGCGCCGGGCTCGCGGAGGCACTGGCGGCCGTGCACGGGCTCGGGCTCGTCCACCGCGACGTGAAGCCGTCGAACGTCCTGCTGGCCGTCGAGGGGCCGCGCCTCATCGACTTCGGCATCGCCCGCGCGACGGACGGCACCGCGTCCCTCACCTCCACCGGCGTGTCCGTCGGGTCGCCCGGCTACATGGCGCCCGAGCAGATCCTCGGCAAGGGCGCGAGCGGCGCGGCGGACGTCTTCTCGCTGGGCGCGGTGCTCGCGTACGCGGCGACCGGCAAGCCGCCGTTCCCCGGCGACTCCTCGGCGGCGCTGCTCTACAAGGTCGTCCACGAGCAGCCCGAGCTCGGCGGCCCCCTCACCGGCGAGCTGCGGAACCTGGTCGCGGCGTGCCTGGCCAAGGACCCGGCCGCCCGGCCCGCGCCGGCGGAGGTGGCCCGGCGGCTGGCCCCGGACGGGGCGGCCGCGCTGGTCGAGGGCGGCTGGCTGCCGGGCCCGCTGGTGGCGGAGCTCAGCCGGGAGGCGGTCCGGCTGCTGGACCTGGAGCCGGCGGCGACGGACCCGGCCGGGGCGCGGTCGGGGCCGGTGCCGTTCACCGGCCCGGTGGTCGGACCCCCGCCGCCGGGCGCGGCGCCCGCCTCGCCGGGTGGCCCCGCGGACGGGCCGCTCGGCGTGTTCGGGCCGCCCCTCGACCCCGTGCCGCCCACCGCGCGCCGCGGCCGCCGGCTCAGCTGCACGGTCGCCCTCACGGTCGCGGGGGCCCTCGCGGCAGTGACGGTGGGCGGCGCGTTCCTGATGGACCTCCTGCCCGGGCAGGGCGGCGACAGGGGCAACGCGGCCAAGCCCCCGGCGAAGGACTCAGCGCCGCCCTCCTCCGTACCGAAGGAGTTCCTCGGCACCTGGAAGGGGCCCACCCAGGAGGCCAACGGCCTGCCGCACGGCGAGCTGACGGCCGTCTTCAGCCGGGGAGGCACCGGTCAGGACGTGGTCCGGATGACCACCACCCTCTCCGTCCTCACCACGACCGTCGAGTGCCACAGCGTCGGCAGGCTCATCGCCGCCACGCCGCGCGCACTCACCGTGGTGGACCGTACGGACCCGGCCAAGCCCGGGTCACCGGGCCTGTGCACCGGCAGCTCCGCCACGCTGACCTTCACCCTCGACGCCGACGGCACCCTCGCCTACCGGTCCGACGAGGCGGCGGCGGGACGGCCCACCGGCACCCTGACCAAGGCGGGCGGGTGAGCCGGGCGTAGGCTGGTTCGGTCCGTACTGAAGCCCCTGAAGTGCCCCTGAAGCCCTGTAAAACCGCCGAAAGGTGAGATCCGGTGACCGAGAAGGCCGACCTCCAGTCCGTCCTGGACCGCGCCGCCGAGGGTGGGCGGATCACCCCCGAGGAGGCGCTCGACCTCTACCGGTCGGCCCCGCTGCACGCCCTCGGCGCGGCGGCGGACGCGGTGCGGCGGCGCCGCTACGCCGGTACGGAGCACATCGCGACGTACATCATCGAGCGCAACATCAACTACACGAACGTATGTGTCACGGCGTGCAAGTTCTGCGCCTTCTACGCGCCGCCGAAGGACACCGCCAAGGGCTGGACGCGCGACCTCGACGACATCCTGCGGCGCTGCGCGGAAACGGTGGAGCTCGGCGGCACGCAGATCATGTTCCAGGGCGGACACCACCCGGACTACGGCGTGGAGTACTACGAGAAGCACTTCGCGGCCATCAAGAAGGAGTTCCCGCAGCTCGTCATCCACTCCCTCGGGGCCTCCGAGGTCGAGCACATGGCGCGCATCTCGGGCGTCTCCGTCGAGGAGGCCATCACCCGCATCCACGCCGCCGGCCTCGACTCCTTCGCGGGCGCCGGCGCCGAGCTGCTGCCCGAGCGGCCGCGCAAGGCCATCGCCCCGCTCAAGGAGTCCGGCGAGCGATGGCTGGAGATCATGGAGATCGCGCACAACCTCGGCGTGGAGTCCACCTCCACGATGCTCATGGGGACCGGCGAGACCAACGCCGAGCGCATCGAGCACCTGCGCATGATCCGTGACGTGCAGGACCGGACGGGCGGCTTCCGCGCCTTCATCCCGTACACGTACCAGCCCGAGAACAACCACCTGAAGGGCCGCACGCAGGCCACGCTCTTCGAGTACCTGCGCATGATCGCCGTCGCGCGGCTGTTCATGGACAACATCGCCCACATCCAGGGCTCCTGGCTGACCACCGGCAAGGAGATCGGCCAGCTGACCCTGCACTACGGCGCGGACGACCTCGGTTCGATCATGCTGGAGGAGAACGTCGTCTCGTCGGCGGGCGCCAAGCACCGCTCCAACCTGCGCGAGATGATCGACATGATCCGCACCGCCGACCGCGTACCGGCGCAGCGCACGACGACGTACGAGCACATCGTCGTCCACGACGACCCGGCGAACGACCCGGTCGACGACCGCGTCGCCTCGCACATCTCCTCCACCGCGATCGCGGGCGGCACGGCCCACCCCGAGCTCAAGCTGCTGAACGCCAACTGAGCCCGTCATGCTGACGATCCACGTAGCCGAGGCCACGCCGGAGGCGGCCGTCCTGGTCGACGGCGCGTCCCTCGCCGCCATCGGCCCGTACGAGGAACTGGCCGCCGTCCGTCCCACCGCACGGGTGCGGCGGTGGCCCGGCATCCTCACGCCCGGGCTGCTCAACCCGTACGGGCCCGAGATCCTGGAGCACACCTACCACCCCGACCCGCGCGAGGCGGCCGAGTTCGGCACCGAGCCGATCACCGGCGAGCGCGCGCGGGCCCTCTTCCGTGCCGACCCCTCCCGGCTGGGCGCCAGCGCCCGGCGCGGGGTGCAGCGGCTGCTGGCGCACGGCACGGTCGCCGTCGCCGGTGAACTGCGCGGCCGGGCCGCCCTGGACGCGGTACGGCGGGCCGGGCTCGCCATGGCGGGCCGCCCGGCGACCCTGCGGGGGCCCGTGTCGTTCTCCCCGGTACCGCTGGTGCTGCTGCCGGCCCTGGCCCCGGGCGGGCCCGCCCGGTTCGCGGTGTTCGACGTCCCCGACCGCGCGGAGCTCGTTCGGCGCGGGGCCTCGACCTGCGTGGCCACGGTGATCGGCGGACGGCTGGTGCACCGGCGCGCGTAGCGCCGGCGGGGCGCCTGCTTGAATGGGGGCGTGACCCGCGCATCCCTGGACAAGCAGCCGCACGAAGTCGCCTCGATGTTCGACGACGTCGCGGCCAACTACGACCTGACGAACGACGTGCTCTCGCTGGGCCAGGACCGGCGGTGGCGCAAGGAGGTCGCCAAGGCGGTCGACGCCCGGCCCGGCCAGAAGGTCCTCGACCTCGCGGCGGGCACCGGCACCTCCTCGCTGCCCTTCGCCCGGGCCGGCGCGTACGTCGTGCCGTGCGACTTCTCGCTCGGCATGCTCCGCGAGGGCAAGCGCCGCCACCCGTGGCTGCCGCTGACGGCGGGCGACGCGACGAAGCTGCCCTTCCGGGACGAGGCCTTCGACGCGGTCACCATCTCCTTCGGGCTGCGCAACGTCCACGACACGGACGCCGCGCTGCGCGAGCTGTACCGGGTGACCAAGCCGGGCGGACGCGTCGTCATCTGCGAGTTCTCCCACCCGACGTGGGCGCCCTTCCGGACGGTGTACGAGGAGTACCTGATGCGCGCGCTGCCGCCGGTCGCCCGCGCCGTCTCGTCCAACCCGGACGCGTACGTCTACCTCGCCGAGTCCATCCAGAGCTGGCCCGAGCAGGCCGAGCTGGCCCGGCTGCTCCAGAAGGCCGGCTGGTCGAAGGTGGCCTGGCGCGATCTGACGGGCGGCATCGTGGCCCTGCACCGGGGCGTCAAGGCGGCCTGACGGCTCACAGCTCCAGGCGGAAGCAGCACCCCTCCTGACCGCCGCTGTCGGGGATGGCGTACGTCTCGCCCTGCGTCATCCCGAGCCGCCGTGTCACGGCCACCGAGCGGGCGTTGCGGGTGTTGACCATGGCGACCACCCGCTCCACCCCGGCCGCCCGCAGCCGCTCCAGCGTGGCGCGGGCGGCGGCCGTCGCGTACCCCTTGCCCCACGCGGAGCGCGCGAGCCGCCAGCCGATCTCTATCTCGCCGACCGGCCCCCAGGCGTGCGGCCACGGCTGCGCGCCGGTGAAGCCGATGACCTCGCCGTCCTCGTCCAGCAGCGTCCACAGGCAGAAGCCGCGCTCGGCGTCGTGCCGGCGCTGGCGGGCGGTGAACTCGTGGTAGACGGACAGCTCGGCCGGGCCACCCTGGAAGAACTCCATGACCTCCGGGTCGTCGAAGACCCGGTGCCAGGCGTACGCGTCCTCGTCCGTCGGCACGCGCAGCCGGACTACGGGCGGGGCGGCGGCGGGGAGCAGCTCGGTCATCGGGGTGGCCCTTCGGGTCGGTGATCGGTACGTCCCCCTAGACTGCACATGACCTGTGCCGTCCGGTACGCAATTTCGAGTATTCGGGAGAACCCGCCGTGGCCGAGCAGCAGCCCCTGTCCGAACACACAGCGGATGTGATCGTCGTCGGGGCGGGCCCGGCCGGTTCGACCACCGCCTACTACCTCGCCAAGGCGGGCCTCGACGTCCTCCTGCTGGAGAAGACCGCGTTCCCGCGCGAGAAGGTCTGCGGTGACGGCCTCACGCCCCGCGCCACCAAGCAGCTGGTCGCGATGGGCATCGACATCTCCGAAGAGGCGGGCTGGCTGCGGAACAAGGGCCTGCGCATCATCGGCGGCGGCGTGCGCCTCCAGCTCGACTGGCCGGAGCTCGCCAGCTTCCCGGACTACGGACTGGTGCGCAAGCGCGACGACTTCGACGAGCAGCTCGCCCGCCAGGCGCAGAAGGCCGGTGCCCGCCTCTACGAGCGCTGCAACGTGGGCGCCCCCGTCATCGACGACCGCACCGGCCGCATCACCGGCGTCCACGCCAAGCTCGGCGAGGAGAAGGCGCCCGTCACCTTCCACGCGCCGCTCGTCGTCGCCGCCGACGGCAACTCCACCCGCCTGTCGCTCGCCATGGGCCTGCACCGGCGCGAGGACCGCCCGATGGGCGTCGCCGTCCGCACGTACTTCACCTCCCCGCGCCACGACGACGACTACCTGGAGTCCTGGCTGGAGCTGTGGGACCGGCGCGGCCCGGGCGAGGACCGGCTGCTGCCCGGTTACGGCTGGATCTTCGGCATGGGCGACGGCACCTCCAACGTCGGCCTCGGCGTCCTCAACACCTCCGACTCCTTCAAGGAGCTGGACTGGCGCGAGGTGCTGAAGGCGTGGTGCGCCTCGATGCCGGAGGACTGGGGGTACGTCCCCGAGAACATGACCGGCCCGATCCGCGGCGCCGCCCTGCCGATGGCCTTCAACCGCCAGCCGCACTACACGCGCGGCCTGCTGCTGGTCGGCGACGCGGGCGGCCTGGTCAACCCGTTCAACGGCGAGGGCATCGCGTACGCCATGGAGTCCGGGCAGATCGCGGCCGACGTCATCGTCCAGGCGCACGCCCGCCAGACCCCGGCCCAGCGCGAACTGGCCCTGCACAACTACCCGAAGATCCTCAAGGACACCTACGGCGGCTACTACACGCTCGGCCGCGCCTTCGTGAAGCTCATCGGCAACCCGAAGGTCATGAAGATCGCCACGCAGCGCGGCCTGACGCACCCGCTGCTGATGAAGTTCACGCTGAAGATGCTCGCCAACCTCACCGACCCGACGGGCGGCGACGCGATGGACCGCATCATCAACGGCCTGTCGAAGGTGGCCCCCAAGGCTTGAGGCCCCAGGCCTACGGTACGGCGAAGGGCCGTCGCTCCCTCCCCGAGCGGGAGAGCGACGGCCCTTACGGCTGTGTGCCCCGGATCAGACCGGATCAGAGCAGGCGCACCGCGCCGGACGGCGGGTCGTAGTCGAGCGAGCGCTCGACGACGCCGGTGCCGGGGTTCTGCGCGCCGACGAACTTGCCGCCGCCGACGTAGATCGCCACGTGGTACGAGTTGCTCCGGCTGCCCCAGTAGAGGATGTCGCCGGGCTGGAGGTTGTCGAGCGAGACCGAGGTGCCCATGCTCGACTGGGCGCCGGAGACCCGCGGGAGGTCGATGCCGGCCTGGCGGTACGCGGCCTGCACGAGGCCGGAGCAGTCCCAGGAGTTGGGGCCGGTGCCACCCATGACGTACGCGTCGCCGACCTGGGCGCGGGCGAAGGCGATGATCGCCGACGCGGAGCCGGTGGCGGGCGCGGAGTCGTAGGAGCCGCCCTCGTCGGAGCCGAGACCGGAGCCGGAGTCGGAGCCGGAGGCGGCGAGCGTGGTGCGCTCGGAGGAGCGGTTGGCGCGCTCCTGGGCCTCGGCGCGGGCCCTCTCCTCGGCCTTGCGCTCGGCTTCGGCCTTGCGCTCGGCCTCCTGCTTGGCCTTCTTGGCCTCCTTGGCGGCCTTGGCCGCCGCGGCGTCCTCCAGGGCCTGGAGCTCGGTGTCGAGGGCGATCTGCTGGGTCGCCTCGGCGGAGGCGGCGACGGCGCTCGACAGGTGCGCGGAGAGGTCTTCTCCGTTGAGCGCGGGCATCTCGATGGTCTCGGTCACCGGCTCGGCCTGGGCCGGGCCGGCGGCACCGGCCACCGCGACGGTGCTGAGGACGCCACCGGCAACTCCGGCGCGCAGCGAGAGCTTCGAGGCGCTGCGGCGGGGCTTCCGGTGGCTGGGTATGTGAGCGGTGTGGGACATGAGTACAACCGCTATCAGGGCGTGGCGGTTCCCTTCAAGAAACGTGGGGTGCGCCACAGTTGCGCGTGGAATGCCCGAATCCGCTTCATCGGGGCCTTTATTGACGCCGTAACGGACAATGCGGACTGTCGTGATCAAGCCCGTGGTCATGGGGTTTCCGCGAAACGCCCGAATTGCCGCGCGCTTACCACTTCGGCGCTCCCGTGGCCAAGCCCGCTAGTGGAGGGGTGCGATTCGTGTGACGCAGGTCACGGAGTGATCACGGCTCGGGGCGCGGCGAGTCGTCCGAAAGATCGTGAAAACGCGCACGCGTCCACTTCGGTCCCGGGGACCCCCTCGGGTGGGTGAGGTGAAGCTCCTTTATCACTCGGGGGAGTCCATTGCGAATTTGCCTGTAGCGGCCAACGCTTGATAGGGCACACCCCTCTCGACCAGCGGTAACACCCTCCGGTGTCACGGTATGAGGTCATTCGACCACGGGGTGTGCCAAGATCACCGTTCATCCGAATTCATGATCCTTCGCCAGGTGGTGGAGATCACAAAGACGTTGTCGCACCCCGTGTCGCAGATCACAGATCGACGGGCATAGGATGCGAAGCAGTCGGGCTTGTGAACTGCCTCACATGTACGCGATCTTCGCGAGGCGGCGAGACGGATGCCCGGTGCGGTCCAACGGTCAAGGACGACTGGAAGGAGCGAGGAGCGTGAATGCCTACGCGCCCATCCTCGTGCTCGGCGCCCTCGGGGCAGGGTTTGCGATCTTCTCCGTGGTCATGGCCACGCTTATCGGCCCAAAGCGGTACAACAGGGCGAAGCTTGAGGCGTACGAGTGCGGTATCGAGCCGACGCCTACACCGGCCGGCGGCGGCCGCTTCCCCATCAAGTACTACCTGACGGCGATGCTCTTCATCGTCTTCGACATCGAGATCGTCTTCCTCTACCCCTGGGCCGTCAGCTTCGACGCACTCGGGCTCTTCGGGCTCGTGGAGATGCTGCTCTTCGTGCTCACCGTCTTCGTCGCCTACGCCTACGTCTGGCGGCGCGGCGGCCTGGACTGGGACTGAGGACCTAGAGGGACCTAGAGGACTTGAGGACTTAAGGGGCTGAGGGGCACCGACATGGGACTCGAAGAGAAGCTGCCGAGCGGTTTTCTGCTGACGACGGTCGAACAGGCCGCGGGCTGGGTGCGCAAGGCGTCCGTCTTCCCCGCGACCTTCGGTCTCGCCTGCTGCGCCATCGAGATGATGACGACCGGCGCCGGGCGGTACGACCTGGCGCGTTTCGGCATGGAGGTCTTCCGCGGCTCACCGCGCCAGGCCGACCTGATGATCGTGGCCGGCCGGGTGAGCCAGAAGATGGCGCCCGTCCTGCGCCAGGTCTACGACCAGATGCCCAACCCGAAGTGGGTGATCTCCATGGGGGTGTGCGCATCGTCGGGCGGAATGTTCAACAACTACGCGATTGTGCAGGGCGTGGACCACATTGTTCCCGTTGACGTCTATTTGCCGGGCTGCCCGCCGCGTCCGGAGATGCTGATGGACGCGATCCTCAAGCTCCACCAGAAGATCCAGAGCTCCAAGCTCGGCGTCAACGCGCGAGAAGCGGCCCGCGAGGCGGAGGAGGCGGCGCTCAAGGCGCTGCCGACGATCGAGATGAAGGGCCTGCTGAGGTGAGTGAGTCACAGCCCAATCCGGACAAGGAACTCAGCGCGCAGAACCTTCCCGGCCAGCGGGGCCAGGGCGGTGAGGAGATCCGCGTCCAGCGCGGCATGTTCGGCGCGAACAACGGCGGCGACACCTCCGGCTACGGCGGACTGGTCCGCTCCATCCGCCTCCCCGGCGAGGCCACCCGCCCCTACGGCGGGTACTTCGACGAGGTCGCCGACGAGCTCGAAGGCGCCCTGGAGGAACAGGGACTCGTCCCCGAGAACGCCATCGAGAAGACGGTCGTCGACCGAGGCGAGCTCACCTTCCACATCGCCCGCGAGCACCTGCTCCGCGTCGCCCGCACCCTGCGCGACGACCCCGCCCTGCGTTTCGAGCTCTGTACGGGCGTCAGCGGCGTCCACTACCCGGGCGACAAGGGGCGCGAGCTGCACGCCGTCTACCACCTGCGCTCGCTCACCCACGGCCGGCTGATCCGGCTGGAGGTCTCCGCGCCCGACGCGGACCCGCACATCCCGTCGCTCGTCGGGGTCTACCCGACCAACGACTGGCACGAGCGCGAGACGTACGACTTCTTCGGCCTGATCTTCGACGGCCACCCCGCCCTGACCCGGATCATGATGCCGGACGACTGGCAGGGCTTCCCGCAGCGCAAGGACTACCCCCTCGGCGGCATCCCCGTCGAGTACAAGGGCGCCCAGATCCCGGCTCCGGACCAGCGGAGGTCGTACTCGTGACCACTCCACCTGCCAGCGCCCGCGAGACCACCGAGGGCACCGTCTACACGGTCACCGGCGGCGACTGGGACGAGGTCGCCCAGTCCGCGGCCAAGGCCGACGACGAGCGGATCGTCGTCAACATGGGCCCGCAGCACCCGTCCACGCACGGCGTGCTCCGGCTCATCCTGGAGCTCGACGGCGAGACCGTCACCGAGGCCCGCTGCGGCGTCGGCTACCTGCACACCGGCATCGAGAAGAACCTCGAGTTCCGGACCTGGACGCAGGGCACCACCTTCGTCACGCGCATGGACTACCTGACGCCCTTCTTCAACGAGGCGGCGTACTGCCTGAGCGTGGAGAAGCTGCTCGGCATCGAGGACCAGATCCCCGACCGCGCCTCCGTCATCCGCGTGCTGCTGATGGAGCTCAACCGCCTCTCCTCCCACCTGGTGTGCATCGCCACCGGCGGCATGGAGCTCGGCGCCACCACGATCATGATCTACGGCTTCCGGGACCGCGAGCTGATCCTGGACCTGTACGAGCTGATCACCGGCCTGCGCATGAACCACGCGTTCATCCGGCCCGGCGGCCTCGCCCAGGACCTGCCGCCCGGCGCCATCGACCAGCTCCGCGAGTTCGTGAAGACGATGAAGAAGAACATGCCGGAGTACGACAAGCTCGCCACCGGCAACCCCGTCTTCAAGGCCCGCATGCAGGACATCGGCTACCTCGACCTGGCGGGCTGCATGGCCCTCGGCGTCACCGGCCCGATCCTGCGCTCCGCCGGCCTCCCGCACGACCTGCGCAAGACCGACCCGTACTGCGGCTACGAGACTTACGAGTTCGACGTCCCGACCGCGGACACCTGTGACGCGTACGGCCGCTTCCTCATCCGGCTGGAGGAGATGCGCCAGTCGCTGCGGATCGTCGAGCAGTGCCTGGACCGGTTGGAGCCCGGCCCGGTGATGGTCGCCGACAAGAAGATCGCCTGGCCCGCGCAGCTCGCCCTCGGGCCCGACGGCCTCGGCAACTCGCTGGACCACATCAAGAAGATCATGGGCACCTCCATGGAGGCCCTGATCCACCACTTCAAGCTGGTGACCGAGGGCTTCCGGGTCCCGCCCGGGCAGGCGTACACCGCCGTCGAGTCGCCCAAGGGGGAGCTCGGCGCGCACGTCGTCTCCGACGGCGGCACCCGCCCCTACCGGGTCCACTTCCGCGACCCGTCGTTCACCAACCTGCAGGCCATGGCGGCGATGTGCGAGGGCGGCATGGTCGCCGACGTCATCGTCGCCGTCGCGTCCATCGACCCCGTGATGGGAGGCGTCGACCGGTGACCGCCAATCAAGAGGTCAGCCTGGGCATGCCACAGCTGCCCGCCCCGGACTACCCCGCCGAGGTGCGGGCCCGGCTGGACGCGGACGCCCGGGAGATCGTCGCCCGCTACCCCGACAGCCGCTCCGCGCTGCTGCCGCTGCTGCACCTGGTGCAGGCGGAGGAGGGCTACGTCTCCCGCACCGGCATGCGGTTCTGCGCGGAGACCCTCGGCCTGACCACCGCCGAGGTCACCGCCGTCGCCACCTTCTACACCATGTACCGGCGGAGGCCCTCCGGCGACTACCAGGTCGGGGTGTGCACCAACACCCTGTGCGCCGTCATGGGCGGCGACGCCATCTTCGACGAGCTGAAGCAGCACCTCGGCGTCGGCAACAACGAGACGACGCCGGACGGCAAGGTCACCCTCGAGCACATCGAGTGCAACGCCGCCTGCGACTTCGCGCCCGTGGTGATGGTCAACTGGGAGTTCTTCGACAACCAGACGCCCGAGACCGCCAAGCGGCTCGTCGACGACCTGCGCGCCGGCCGCCCGGTCACCCCGACCCGCGGCGCGCCCCTGTGCACGTACAAGGAGACCGCCCGCATCCTGGCCGGCTTCCCGGACGAGCGCCCCGGCGCGGTCGAGGCGTCGGGCGGCGCGGGCCCCGCCTCGCTCGTCGGGCTCCGGCTCGCCAAGGGCGAGGCCGCACCCGGCGCGCGCGTGGTCCACCCGCGCGGGGAGGCCCCGCAGGACGAGCCGACGCCCGGCTCCGGGCATCTCAGCTCCCACGACGCGCCGCAGCCGACCTCGGCCTCCGACCCGCAGCACCCGTCCGGCCCGGTCACCGAGGAGGGGGAGTGATGACGTTGGCCACCGAGATGACCAGCCCCGAGAAGCTGCTGTCGCCGGTCCTGTCGGCGTTCTGGGACGATCCGCACTCCTGGACGCTGGAGACGTACAAGCGGCACGAGGGGTACGAGGGTCTGCGCAAGGCCCTCGCCATGTCGCCCGACGACGTCATCGCGTACGTCAAGGACTCCGGCCTGCGCGGCCGGGGCGGCGCGGGCTTCCCCACCGGCATGAAGTGGCAGTTCATCCCGCAGGGCGACGGCAAGCCGCACTATCTTGTTGTCAACGCCGACGAGTCGGAGCCCGGGACCTGCAAGGACATCCCACTCCTCTTCGCGAACCCGCATTCCCTCATCGAGGGGATCGTGATCGCCTGCTACGCGATCCGGTCGAACCATGCCTTCATCTACCTGCGCGGCGAGGTCGTCCCCGTCCTGCGCAGGCTGCACCAGGCGGTGCGGGAGGCGTACGCGGCGGGCTACCTCGGCACCAACATCCTCGGCAGCGGACTCGACCTCGAACTCACCGTGCACGCGGGCGCGGGCGCGTACATCTGCGGTGAGGAGACCGCGCTGCTCGACTCGCTCGAAGGCCGTCGTGGCCAGCCCCGGCTTCGTCCCCCCTTCCCCGCGGTCGCCGGTCTCTACGCGTGCCCCACTGTGGTGAACAACGTCGAGTCCATCGCGTCGGTTCCCGCGATCCTGAACCGGGGCAAGGACTGGTTCAAGTCGATGGGCAGCGACAAGTCCCCCGGTTTCACGCTGTACTCGCTCAGCGGCCATGTCGCCTCGCCGGGCCAGTACGAGGCACCGCTCGGTGTCACCCTGCGCCAGCTGCTCGACATGGGCGGCGGCATGCGCCCCGGTCACCGGCTGAAGTTCTGGACGCCCGGCGGCTCGTCGACGCCGATGTTCACCGACGAGCACCTCGACGTCCCGCTCGACTACGAGGGCGTGGGCGCCGCCGGCTCGATGCTCGGCACCAAGGCGCTCCAGTGCTTCGACGAGACGACCTGTGTGGTGCGGGCCGTGACGCGGTGGACCGAGTTCTACGCCCACGAGTCGTGCGGCAAGTGCACCCCGTGCCGCGAAGGCACGTACTGGCTGGTGCAGTTGCTCCGCGACATCGAGGCGGGCAAGGGCGCCATGAGCGACCTCGACAAGCTCGCCGACATCGCCGACAACATCAACGGCAAGTCGTTCTGCGCCCTCGGCGACGGCGCCGCCTCGCCGATCTTCTCCTCGCTGAAGTACTTCCGCGACGAGTACGAGCAGCACATCACGGGCAAGGGCTGCCCCTTCGACCCGGCCAAGTCGACCGCCTGGGCGGACAACCACGTGGAGGTGACGGCATGACCGTCATGGCGTCCAACCCCGCCGGGGGCGGCGCGGCTGCCGTCCCGCCGGAGGACCTCGTCACGCTGACCATCGACGGGATCGAGATCTCCGTCCCCAAGGGGACGCTGGTGATCCGCGCCGCCGAGCAGCTCGGCATCGAGATCCCCCGGTTCTGCGACCACCCGCTCCTCGACCCGGCCGGCGCCTGCCGGCAGTGCATTGTCGAGGTCGAGGGCCAGCGCAAGCCGATGGCGTCCTGCACCATCACCTGCACCGACGGCATGGTCGTCAAGACGCAGCTGACCTCGCCCGTCGCCGAGAAGGCGCAGGTCGGCGTGATGGAGCTGCTGCTCATCAACCACCCGCTGGACTGCCCGGTCTGCGACAAGGGCGGCGAGTGCCCGCTGCAGAACCAGGCCATGTCGCACGGCCAGGCCGACTCCCGCTTCGAGGGGCAGAAGCGGACGTACGCCAAGCCGGTGCCGATCTCCACGCAGGTGCTGCTCGACCGCGAGCGGTGCGTGCTGTGCGCGCGCTGCACCCGGTTCTCCAACCAGGTGGCGGGCGACCCGATGATCGAGCTGATCGAGCGCGGCGCGCTCCAGCAGGTCGGCACCGGTGAGGGCGACCCGTTCGAGTCGTACTTCTCCGGCAACACCATCCAGATCTGCCCGGTCGGCGCGCTGACCTCGGCCGCGTACCGGTTCCGCTCCCGTCCCTTCGACCTGGTCTCCAGCCCGTCGGTCTGCGAGCACTGCTCGGGCGGCTGCGCCACGCGCACCGACCACCGGCGCGGCAAGGTCATGCGGCGGCTCGCCGCCAACGACCCGGAGGTCAACGAGGAGTGGCTGTGCGACAAGGGGCGGTTCGCGTTCCGGTACGCGCAGCAGCGTGACCGGCTGACGACGCCGCTGGTGCGCGGCGAGGACGGCGTGCTCGCGCCGGCTTCCTGGCCGGAGGCCCTGGAGGCCGCCGCGCGCGGGCTGGTCCGGGGGCGCACGGGCGTCCTGGCGGGCGGGCGGCTGACGGTCGAGGACGCGTACGCGTACGCCAAGTTCGCGCGCGTCGCCCTCGACACGAACGACGTCGACTTCCGGGCGCGGGTGCACAGCAGCGAGGAGGCCGACTTCCTCGCCGCGCGGGTCGCCGGGCGCGGCCGCGACCTGGACGGGCACGGCGTCACGTACACCTCCCTGGAGAAGGCCCCGGCGGTGCTGCTGGTGGGGCTGGAGGCGGAGGAGGAGGCGCCGGGCGTCTTTCTGCGGCTGCGCAAGGCGTGGCGCAAGCACGGCCAGCGGACGTACGCGGTCGCGTCGCACGCCACGCGGGGCCTGGAGAAGGCGGGCGGCACGCTGCTGCCGGCCGCGCCCGGGACCGAGACCGAGTGGCTGGACGCCCTGGCCTCCGGCACGGGGCTGGACGCCGACGGTACCGCCGCCGCGGAGGCGCTGCGGCAGCCCGGCGCGGTGCTCGTCGTCGGTGAGCGGCTGGCCGCGGTGCCGGGCGCGCTGACCGCGGCCGTGCGCGCCGCGACGGCGACCGGGGCGGAGCTGGTGTGGATCCCGCGCCGGGCCGGGGAGCGCGCCGCCCTCTGGGCGGGTGCCATCCCGTCGCTGCTGCCGGGCGGGCGGCCCGCGACCGACCCGCGCGCGCGGGAGGAGGTCGCCGCCGCGTGGGGCGTACGGGAACTGCCGCACCGCTACGGGCGCGACACCGGCCAGATCGTGGAGGCCGCCGCCACCGGTGAGCTGGGCGCCCTGCTCGTCGGGGGCGTCGAGGTCGCGGACCTGCCGGACCCGGCACGCGCGCGGGAGGCGCTCGACGCGGCCTTCGTGGTGTCGCTGGAGCTGCGGCCGAGCGAGGTCACGCAGCGGGCGGACGTCGTCCTCCCGGTGGCCGCGGTCGCCGAGAAGCCCGGCACCTTCCTCAACTGGGAGGGCAGGGTCCGGATGTTCGAGGCCGCGCTGAAGCCGGAGCACATGACGCGCACGCTCGCCCCGGCCGACGCGCGCGTGCTGCACATGCTGGCCGACACCATGGACGCGCACTTCGCCCTGCCGGACGTGAAGGCCGTACGCCGCGAGCTGGACCGGCTCGGCGCCTGGGACGGCACGCGGGCGTCCGACCCGGTGGCGTCCGGGCGGCCGCTGCCCCACGCGGCCGCGGGCGAGGCCGTGCTGGCGGGCCACCGGATGCTGTTGGACCTCGGCGTCCTCCAGGAGGGCGACGAGGCCCTGGCGGGTACGCGCCACGCCTCCCTCGCCCGCCTCTCGGCGGCCACGGCGGCGGAGACCGGCGTCAAGGACGGCGACCTGCTGGCGGTGACGGGCCCCTCCGGCTCGCTCGAACTGCCGCTGCGGGTGACGCCGATGCCGGACCGCGTGGTGTGGCTCCCGCTCAACTCGACCCCCGGCGGCGCCCTGTCGGCCCTGGGCGCCCGCCCGGGCGACCTGGTGCGCATCGGCGCCGCGACCCCGATCTCCGCGGACCGCACGGAGGTGGAGGCATGATCCCGTACACCCTGGCAGCGGAAGACCTGTCCATGTTCGGCCGCGACCCCTGGTGGCTCGTGGTGATCAAGGCGGTCTTCTGCTTCGCCTTCCTGATGATCACGGTGCTCTTCTCCATCGTGTGGGAGCGCAAGGTCGTCGCCTGGATGCAGCTGCGCATCGGGCCGAACCGGCACGGCCCCTGGGGCCTCCTCCAGTCCCTCGCGGACGGCGTCAAGCTGATGCTGAAGGAGGACGTGATCGTCAAGCGGGCCGACAAGGTCGTGTACGTGCTGGCGCCGATCGTCGCCGCCATCCCCGCGTTCATGGCGATCGCCGTGATCCCCTTCGGCCCGGCCGGCAACGAGATCTCGATCTTCGGGCAGCGCACCACGATGCAGCTGACCGACCTGCCGATCGCGATGCTCTACATCCTCGCGGTCGCCTCCGTCGGCATCTACGGCATCGTGCTGGCCGGCTGGTCGTCGGGCTCGACGTACCCGCTCCTCGGCGGACTGCGCTCGTGCGCGCAGATGATCAGTTACGAGATCGCGATGGGCGCCGCCTTCGCGTCCGTCTTCCTCTACTCCGGGTCGATGTCGACGTCGGCGATCGTCGAGGCGCAGGCGGACCGCTGGTACATCGTCCTGCTGCCGGTCTCCTTCCTCATCTACATCGTCACGATGGTCGGGGAGACCAACCGCGCCCCCTTCGACATGCCGGAGTCCGAGGGCGACCTGGTCGGCGGCTTCAATACCGAGTACAGCTCCATCAAGTTCGCGATGTTCATGCTCGCCGAGTACGTGAACATGGTGACGGTCTCGGCGGTGTCCGTGACCCTCTTCCTGGGCGGCTGGCGCGCCCCGTGGCCCGTCTCCACCTTCTGGGAGGGCGCGAACCACGGCTGGTGGCCGATGCTCTGGTTCGTCGTCAAGGTGCAGCTGCTGCTGTTCTTCTTCATCTGGCTGCGCGGCACGCTGCCGCGCGTCCGCTACGACCAGCTGATGAAGCTCGGCTGGAAGGTCCTCATCCCCGTCTCGGTCGTCTGGCTGATGCTCGTCGCGACCGTGCGCGCGCTGCGCAACGAGAACTACGAGTTCCAGCAGATCGTGCTGTACGTGGCGGGCGCGGTGATCGCCGTGCTGCTGATCTCCTTCGTGGCGGACGTCTTCCGCGACAAGAAGGCGAAGGAGGCGGAGCGGACCGCCGAGCCGCCCGCCGCGTTCGACCCGATGGCCGGCGGTTACCCCGTACCGCCGCTGCCCGGGCAGACCCTGCCGCCGGTGCCTCGCCGACGGCCTCGCGGTGACCGGGCGCTGATTGTCAGTGGTGGGCCGGACACTACAAGTGACGGAAAGGAGGCCGACGGTGTCTGACAGCAACTTCCAGAATCCGGTCGCCGGCTTCGGCGTGACCTTCAAGGCCATGTTCAAGAAGCGGCTGACCGAGCAGTACCCGGAGCAGAAGAAGACGACAGCGCCGCGCTTCCACGGCCGGCACCAGCTCAACCGCCACCCGGACGGCCTGGAGAAGTGCGTCGGCTGCGAGCTGTGCGCCTGGGCCTGCCCGGCGGACGCCATCTACGTCGAGGGCGCGGACAACACCGACGAGGAGCGCTACTCCCCGGGCGAGCGCTACGGCCGCGTCTACCAGATCAACTACGCGCGCTGCATCCTGTGCGGCCTGTGCATCGAGGCGTGCCCCACGCGGGCGCTGACGATGACGAACGAGTTCGAGCTGGCGGACTCCACCCGGGCCGACCTCATCTTCACCAAGGAGCAGCTCCTCGCGGGCCTGGAGGACGGCATGGTGGACAGTCCGCACGCCATCCACCCCGGTATGACGGAGCAGGACTACTACCGGGGCCTGGTGACGGAGGCCGCGCCGGGCACGGTCCAGCAGGCCGCCGTCAGCAAGGGCGAGAAGCCGCAGGACGCGGAGTCCGACTTCGGTGAGGAAGAGCCCGCCTCGAAGAAGGTGATCGGGGCATGAACACCCTTGCCGCGTCTACGACGTCCACGGGCGAGGCCGTCCAGTTCTGGGTGCTCGGCATCGTCGCCGTCATCGGCGCGCTGTGCACCGTCCTGATGAAGAGGGCCGTGCACAGCGCGCTCTGCCTCGCCGGAACCATGATCATCCTGGCGGTCTTCTACCTCGCCAACGGCGCGTACTTCCTGGGCGTCGTCCAGATCATCGTCTACACCGGCGCGATCATGATGCTGTTCCTCTTCGTCGTCATGCTGGTCGGCGTCACCGCCGCCGACTCGCTCAAGGAGACGATCAAGGGCCAGCGCTGGTTGGCCGCCGGCTGCGGGCTGGGCTTCGGCATCCTGCTCATCGCCGGTATCGGCAGCGCCTCGCTGAAGACCTTCGACGGCCTCGCCACGGCGAACGCCGGCGGCAACGTGGAGGGCCTCGCCGCGCTGATCTTCAGCAAGTACGTCTTCGCCTTCGAGATCACCGGCGCGCTGCTCATCACGGCCACGGTCGGCGCGATGGTGCTGACGCACCGGGAGCGCACCGAGCCCGCCCGTACCCAGCGGGAGCTGGCCGAGCAGCGCGTACGCGAGGGCAAGCAGCTGCCGCCGCTGCCGGCGCCCGGCGTCTACGCCCGGCACAACGCCGTGGACATCCCCGGTCTGCTGCCCGACGGCACGCCGTCGGAGCTCACCGTCAGCCAGACCCTGCGGGCCCGCGGCCAGATCCGCGACGTCTCGCGCGAGGCCCTGGAGGACCTCAAGGCGCTGGAGCAGCGCGCCGAGGAGCGCCTGGGCCGGGGCCCGTCGGAGCCGCAGGCGCCCCGGCCCCAGGACCGCGAGCAGGACCGTGAGGAGGAGAAGGCGCAGTGAATCCGGTCAACTACCTGTACCTGGCCGCTCTGTTGTTCACCATCGGCGCGGCCGGGGTGCTGATCCGGCGGAACGCGATCGTCGTCTTCATGTGCGTGGAGCTGATGCTCAACGCCTGTAACCTCGCGCTCGTCGCCTTCTCCCGGATGCACGGCAATCTCGACGGCCAGATCATCGCCTTCTTCACGATGGTCGTCGCCGCCGCGGAGGTCGTGGTCGGCCTCGCGATCATCGTGTCGCTGTTCCGTTCCCGCCACTCGGCCTCGGTCGACGACGCCAGCCTGATGAAGCTGTGAGGGGCTGAATCGTGGAGAACCTGATCGCGCTGCTCGTCGCGGCGCCCCTGCTCGGAGCGGCCGTCCTGTTGTGCGGCGGCCGCCGGCTGGACAAGGCCGGGCACTGGCTCGGCACCCTGCTCGCGGCCGCCTCCTTCGCCATCGGCGTCGTGCTCTTCTTCGACATGCTCGGCAAGGGGGCGGAAGAGCGCGCCCTGCACCAGCACCTGTTCAGCTGGGTGCCGGTGGAGAGCTTCCAAGCGGACATTGCCTTCCAGCTGGACCAGCTGTCGATGACGTTCGTCCTCCTCATCACCGGCGTGGGCACGCTCATCCACGTGTACTCGATCGGGTACATGGCCCACGACGAGCGCAGGCGCCGCTTCTTCGGCTATCTGAACCTGTTCCTCGCGGCGATGCTGCTGCTGGTCCTCGCCGACAACTACCTGCTGCTGTACTTCGGCTGGGAGGGCGTCGGCCTCGCCTCGTACCTGCTCATCGGCTTCTGGCAGCACAAGCCGAGCGCGGCGACGGCGGCGAAGAAGGCCTTCCTGGTCAACCGGGTCGGCGACATGGGCCTGTCCATCGCCATCATGCTGATGTTCACCACCTTCGGGACCTTCACCTTCGGGCCGGTGCTCTCCGCGACCGGTGAGACGTCCGAGGGCATGCTGACGGCCATCGGGCTGATGCTGCTGCTCGCCGCCTGCGGCAAGTCCGCGCAGGTGCCGCTGCAGTCCTGGCTCGGGGACGCGATGGAGGGCCCGACCCCGGTCTCGGCCCTGATCCACGCGGCCACCATGGTGACCGCCGGGGTCTACCTCATCACCCGCTCGGGCGCGATCTTCAACGCCGCCCCGGACGCGCAGCTGGCGGTCACGGTCGTCGGAGCGGTCACGCTCCTCTTCGGTGCGATCGTCGGTTGCGCCAAGGACGACATCAAGAAGGCGCTGGCCGGTTCGACGATGTCGCAGATCGGCTACATGATCCTGGCCGCCGGTCTCGGCCCCATCGGTTACGCCTTCGCGATCATGCACCTGGTGACGCACGGCTTCTTCAAGGCCGGGCTGTTCCTCGGCGCCGGTTCGGTCATGCACGGCATGAACGACGAGGTCGACATGAGGAAGTACGGCGGCCTGCGGAAGTACATGCCGGTCACCTTCGTGACCTTCGGCCTCGGGTACCTCGCCATCATCGGCTTCCCCGGGCTCTCCGGCTTCTGGTCCAAGGACAAGATCATTGAGGCGGCCTTCGCCAAGGGCGGCACGGAGGGCTGGATCCTCGGCGGCGTCGCGCTGCTGGGCGCGGGCATCACCGCGTACTACATGACCCGCGTGATGCTCATGACCTTCTTCGGCGAGAAGCGCTGGCAGCCCGCCCCGGACGCGGACGCCGTACCGAGCGCCGAGCCCGCGGCCGAGGACCACGCCGGCCGGATGCCGCACCCGCACGAGTCGCCGAAGTCCATGACGATCCCGATGATCCTGCTGGCCTTCGGGTCGGTCTTCGCGGGCGCGCTCTTCTCGCTCAACAGCGCGTTCGTCAACTGGCTGAAGCCGGTGACCGAGTTCGAGCACGGCCACCCGCCGATCAGCGCGGGCACGGTGACCGCCTCCACGGTCGTCGTGCTGCTGATCGGGGTCGGCATCGCGTACGCGCAGTACGGCCGCCGGCCCGTGCCGGTCGTCGCCCCGCGCGGCTCGCTGCTCACCCGCGCCGCCCGCCGCGACCTGCTCCAGGACGACTTCAACCACATCGTCCTGGTGCGCGGCGGCGAGCACCTCACCCGCTCCCTGGTCTACGTCGACCACTCCCTGGTCGACGGGGTGGTCAACGGCACCGCCGCCTCGTTCGGCGGCCTGTCCGGCCGGCTGCGCCTGCTGCAGAACGGCTTCGCCCGCTCCTACGCGGTCTCGATGTTCGGAGGTACGGCGGTGCTGATCGCCGCGACCCTGCTGATGAGGGGAGTGTGACCCCGATGTCCTTTCCCCTCCTGACGGTGACGGCGGCCGTGCCGGCCGTCGGCGCGATCCTCACCGCCGCCGTCCCCGCCGCGCGCCGCACGGCCGCCAAGTGGCTGGCGCTGCTCGTCTCGCTCGCCACGCTCGTGCTGGCGGCGTACGTCGCGGTCCGCTTCGAGCCCGGCGGCGACCGCTACCAGCTCACCGAATCGCACACCTGGATCAAGGACTTCGGGGTGCGGTACGAACTGGGCGTGGACGGCATCGGGGTGGCGCTCATCGCGCTCACCGCGCTGCTGATCCCGTTCATCATCCTGGCCGGCTGGCACGACGCCGACCCCCTGGAGACCCAGTCCAAGCGGTGGCGGCCGACGCAGGGCTTCTTCGCCCTGATCCTGGCGGTCGAGGCGATGGTGATCCTCTCCTTCGAGGCCACCGACGTCTTCCTCTTCTACATCCTCTTCGAAGCCATGCTCATCCCGATGTACTTCCTCATCGGCGGCTTCGGAGACCGGGCCCACGCGGGCACCGACGAGAACGCCGCCGCCCAGCGGTCGTACGCCGCGGTGAAGTTCCTGCTCTACAACCTGGTCGGCGGGCTCATCATGCTCGCCGCCGTCATCGGGCTGTACGTCGTCGCCGGGAACTTCTCCCTCACGGAGATCGCCGCGGCGCGGGCGAGCGGCGAGCTGGAGATGGCGGCCACCACCGAGCGGCTGCTGTTCCTGGGCTTCTTCTTCGCCTTCGCGGTGAAGGCGCCGCTGTGGCCGCTGCACACCTGGCTGCCCAACGCCATGGGCGAGGCCACCGCCCCGGTCGCCGTGCTCATCACGGCGGTCGTGGACAAGGTCGGCACCTTCGCGATGCTCCGCTTCTGCCTCCAGCTCTTCCCGGAGGCGTCGAAGTGGGCGACCCCCGCGATCATCGTGCTGGCGCTGATCAGCATCGTGTACGGGGCGCTGCTGGCCGTCGGCCAGCGGGACATCAAGCGCCTGGTGGCGTACGCGTCGATCTCCCACTTCGGCTTCATCATCATGGGCATCTTCGCCATGACGAGCCAGGGCCAGTCCGGCGCGACGCTCTACATGGTGAACCACGGGATCTCGACGGCCGCGCTGATGCTGGTGGCCGGGTTCCTGATCTCGCGGCGCGGCTCGCGCCTCATCGCCGACTACGGCGGTGTGCAGAAGGTGGCCCCGGTCCTCGCCGGGACGTTCCTGATCGGCGGTCTGGCCACGCTGTCGCTGCCGGGGCTCGCGCCGTTCGTCAGCGAATTCCTGGTGCTGGTCGGCACGTTCGCCCGCTATCCGGTCGCGGGCGTCATCGCGACCTTCGGCATCGTGCTCGCCGCGCTCTACACGCTGGTGCTCTACCAGCGGACGATGACCGGCCCCGTGAAGGAGGAGGTGCGGGCGATGCCCGACCTCAAGGCCCGTGAGCTGGTGGTGGTCGCGCCGCTGATCGCACTGCTGCTGCTCCTCGGCGTCTACCCGAAGCCGGTGACCGAGATCGTCGATCCGGCGGTGCGGCACACCATGTCGGACGTACAGCAGAAGGACCCGGCACCCGAAGTGGAGGCGGCCAAGTGAACGCAGCAGCCGCAGAGGCTGTCCACAGCCTGTGGACGACGGCAGCCGAACCGGCCACCGTCGACAAGATCGGGGCGCCGACCATCGAGTACACCCAGCTGGCGCCCACGCTGATCGTGGTGGGCGCCGCCGTGCTGGGCATCCTCCTGGAGGCGTTCGTCCCGCGCCGGGCCCGCTACTACGCGCAGGTTTTCCTGACCGTCGTCGCGCTGGCCGCCGCCTTCGCGGCGGTGGTCGGCCTGGCGGTCGGCGGGTACGGCTCCACCAAGGCGGGCATCGCCGCGATGGGCGCCATCGCGGTCGACGGGCCCGCGCTGTTCCTGCAGGGCACCATTCTGCTGGCCTCGCTGGTCGCGGTGTTCACCTTCGCCGAGCGGCGGCTCGACCCGGCCCACCACGGGCACCGGGTCGACTCGTTCGCCGCCGAGGCCGCCGCCGTCCCCGGCAGCGAGCACGAGAAGGCCGCCGTCAGGGCCGGTCACACGACCACCGAGGTCTTCCCGCTGATGCTGTTCGCGGTCGGCGGCATGCTCGTCTTCCCCGCGGCCAACGACCTGCTGACGCTCTTCATCGCACTGGAGGTCTTCTCCCTCCCGCTCTACCTGCTGTGCGCCGTCGCCCGCCGCAAGCGGCTGATGTCGCAGGAGGCGGCGGTGAAGTACTTCCTGCTCGGCGCCTTCTCGTCGGCGTTCCTGCTGTTCGGCGTCGCCCTGCTGTACGGGTACGCGGGCTCGGTCTCGTACGCCCGGATCGCCGACGTCGTCGACGGCTCGGTCACCGCCGTCACCCCGGCGCTCGCCGAGACCATGGGCAACGACGTGCTGCTGCTCATCGGCACCGCGATGGTGCTGATGGGGCTGCTGTTCAAGGTGGGCGCGGTGCCGTTCCACATGTGGACACCGGACGTCTACCAGGGCGCGCCCACGCCGGTCACCGGCTTCATGGCGGCCGCGACGAAGGTGGCGGCGTTCGGCGCCCTGCTGCGCCTGTTGTACGTGGTGTTGCCGGGGCTCACCTGGGACTGGCGGCCCGTCATGTGGGGCGTCGCCGTCGTCACCATGCTGGCCGGCGCGGTCATCGCCATCACCCAGACCGACATCAAGCGGCTGCTGGCCTACTCGTCCATCGCGCACGCCGGGTTCATCCTGGCAGGTGTCATCGCGGCCACGCCCGACGGCGTCTCCTCCGTGCTGTTCTACCTGGGGGCGTACTCCTTCGTGACGATCGGCGCCTTCGCCGTCGTCACCCTGGTGCGCGACGCGGGCGGCGAGGCGACGCACCTGTCCAAGTGGGCGGGGCTCGGGCGGCGTTCGCCGCTCGTGGCGGCCGTCTTCGCGGTGTTCCTGCTGGCCTTCGCCGGTATCCCGCTGACGTCGGGCTTCACGGGCAAGTTCGCCGTCTTCAAGGCGGCGGCGGAAGGCGGAGCCGGGGCGCTGGTGGTCGTCGGTGTGATCTCGTCGGCCATCGCCGCGTTCTTCTACATCCGGGTCATCGTGCTGATGTTCTTCAGCGAACCGAAGCCGGAGGGGCCGACGGTGGCCGTGCCGTCGCCGCTGACGATGACGGCCATCGCCGTCGGTGTCGCCGTCACGCTGGTGCTGGGTGTCGCGCCGCAGTACTTCCTCGACCTGGCGGGCCAGGCGGGGGTCTTCGTCCGGTAGCGGTAGCCGCGGCGGTCTGTCGTCGGACCGCCGGATCGTGGGAGCGGCCGGCCGGGTGCGTGGGCACCCGGCCGGCCGCTCTTCCGTGCGGTGCGCCGCCGTGCCATCGTGGTGACGCACGGGAATTGGTCTGGACCATGCGGAAGCCATGCGGAGGCCGGTGATGCGCGGAACCACGGTGTTACCCGGGACGAAGGAACTCTCCCCGCCCCCGGGGGCGCCGCCCCTGCACCGCCTGGAGGTGGTGAGGCCCAATGTGATGCCCTTCGCCATCGGCACCTTCGACACGATCGGCCCGATGTCCCGGGCCGCCTTCCCGCACCGGCACACCTTCTACGAGATCGTCCACGTCACCGCCGGGGCCGGCGCCCACGTCGTCGACCTCGCCCGCTGGGAGCTGCGCCCGCCCCACCTGTGCGTCATCGCGCCCGGCCAGCTGCACCACTGGCAGGACGTGACCGGACTGGACGGCTCCGTCGTCCTCTTCACCGAGGACTTCCTCCTCGACCACCCGGGCGACCGCGACCTCCTGCGGCACCTGAGCGGGCGCCCCTGGCTGACGCTGGACGACCGCGCCCACGCGGAGACGTCCCGCCTGGTGGCGGAGCTCGACGAGGAGTACCGCCGGGGCGCCGACGGCTTCGAGACCGTCCTGCGGGCGCTGCTCCACGTCCTCGTCGTACGCGCGGCCCGGCTGGGCGCCCCGCCGGGCGGAGCCGCTCCCGAGGTGCCCGGGGCGCCCGGGATGCTCCAGGCGCCCGTCTCCGACCGGGCCAGAGCGGTGACCGAGGAGTTCACACGGCTGATCGCGGGCGCCACCGACCCGGAGCTGTGGTCGGTGCACGCCTGCGCCCGGCGCATCGGGGTGACCTCCGGCTACCTCGCGGAGGCCGTCAGGACCGCCACCGGCCGGACCCCCGGCCAGCTGCTCCGCGAGGCCCGTACGCACGAGGCCAAGCGGCTGCTGGCCCGTACCGACATGACGGTACGTCAGGTAGCGCGGCGCGTCGGCATGGCGGACCCGGCGTACTTCTGCCGTTTCTTCCGCCGTGAGACGGGCGTGAGCCCGGGGGACTTCCGGCGCGGCGGAGATATTCACCACGACCACCGGATTCAGTCCATCGCCCCGGCCGGCCGGCCCTCATAGGTTCGGTGCCGATCCCCCGACCGCCCCCCCCACGAGGAGGAGCAGGCATGGAACAGATCCCCGGGCGCCCCAGCCGCAAGGCGGTGCTGCGTGCCGCGGTCGCCGCCGGAATCACCGCGCCCGCCGCGCTGATGGGCGTACCCGCCCTGGCCCGCACCATGACGGCCTCCGCCGGCACGGCGGCCGCCCCCGAACCGACCCCCGCGTGCGACGACGGCGACGACCCGACCCCGCCGCAGATGGAGGGCCCCTACTTCAAGCCGAACTCGCCGCGCCGCACCTCCCTGCTGGAACCGGGCACCCCCGGCGTCCGGCTCACGGTCAGCGGGTACGTCTTCGGCCTCGCCTGCCGCCCCGTCAGCGGCGCCCTGCTGGACTTCTGGCAGGCGGACGTCAACGGGGCGTACGACAACGCCGGCTTCCGCTTCCGCGGCCACCAGTTCACGGACGCGCGGGGCGCGTTCACGCTCTCCACCATCGTGCCGGGCCTCTACCCGGGCCGGACCCGGCACCTCCACGTCAAGGTGCAGGCGCCCGGGCGGCCCGTGCTCACCACGCAGCTGTACTTCCCGGGCGAGCCGCGCAACACCACCGACGCCCTCTTCGACCCGCGCCTCCTCATGGCGGTGCGCGACACGGGCGGCGCGCGGGAGGCGGCGTTCGACTTCGTCCTGGAGGTGCCGCAGGACCCGGGGCCCGGGCCCGGCCCGACGCCGCCCGACCCGGGCGGCACCTGGGCGGCGGGCACCACGTACCAGCCGGGCGCCAGGGTCGCGTACGGCGGGCGCGGTTACGTCTGCCTCCAGACCCACACCGCCCAGCCGGGCTGGGAGCCGCCCGCCGTACCGGCCCTGTGGCGGGCCGACGCCGCGTAACGGGTCAGCGGGCGGAGGCGATGCGGCCCGTCACCTCGCCCAGCGCGACCTTCACGCCGTCCGGGCCCGGCGCCCACGCGGTGATCGTGACCTCGTCGCCGTCCTCCAGGAACGTCCGCTTGCCGGTGGACAGTTCGATCGGCTCCTGGCCGTTCCAGGTGAGCTCCAGCAGCGAGCCGCGCTGGTGGACCTCGGGGCCGCTGACCGTGCCGGAGCCGTACAGGTCGCCCGTACGCAGCGAGGCGCCGTTGACGGTCATGTGGGCCAGCTGCTGGGCGGCCGTCCAGTACATCGTGGCGAACGGCGGCTCGGCGACGACCTCGCCGTTGATCCGTACCGTGATGTGCAGCTCGAAGCCACCCGGCTCCTCCTCGGCGCTGTCGTCCAGGTACGGCAGGAGCGGGAAGTCCCGCGCGGGCGGCGCGACCCGGGCGGCGTCCAGCGCCTCCAGCGGCGTGACCCAGGCGGACACGGACGTGGCGAAGGACTTGCCGAGGAAGGGGCCCAGCGGCACGTACTCCCACGCCTGGATGTCGCGCGCCGACCAGTCGTTGAGGAGCGTCAGCCCGAAGACGTGGTCGCGGAAGTCGCCGAGCCCGACCGGCTCGCCCAGCCCGGACGGCGTACCGACGAGGAAGCCGACCTCGGCCTCGATGTCCAGCTTCACGGACGGTCCGAAGACCGGCGCCGGGTCGGCGGGGGCCTTGCGCTGGCCGGAGGGCCGCGTGATCTCGGTGCCGGAGACCACGACGGTGCCGGAGCGGCCGTGGTAACCGATGGGCAGGTGCTTCCAGTTGGGCGTGAGCGGCTCACCGTCCGGACGGAACATCCGGCCGACGTTGGTGGCGTGGTGCTCGGAGGCGTAGAAGTCGACGTAGTCCGCGACCTCGTACGGCAGGTGGAGCGTGACGTCCGCCAGCGGGTGCAGCAGGGGCTCGATGTCCGCCCGGTGCGCCGGCACGGTGACCCAGGCGGTCAGGGCCCGGCGGACGTCGCGCCAGGCGGTGCGGCCCGCGGCGAGCAGCGGGTTCAGGCTGGGCTGCGCGAGCAGCGCCGCGTACGGCGAGCCCAGCGCGTGGGCCGCCGCGCCCGCGTCCAGGACGTGGTCGCCGACGCGGACGCCGAGGCGGCGGCGGCCGGGCTCGTCGGCGGTGCTGAAGACGCCGTACGGGAGGTTGTGCGGGCCGAAGGGGTCGCCTTCGGCCAGGTCGAGCGGGCTGTGCTGCTCGGACTGCTCGGGCATCGGTGCTTGCCTCGCTTTCCACGGGTGTGGGGGACACGTTACGACGGTGCCGTGGTGATCATCCGGCCGTACGGCCAACGCGCGTGACCCAGGTGCGGTGGAAGAGGACTTCCCGGCCTTCCGTGCACATCACCTCGTCGGTGGTGACGAGCCCGCCGTCCTCGTGGGCGGTCTCGGAGCGGGTGTCGACGGTGACGTTCCAGAGCTGCTCCGGGTCCGGGCGGTGGAAGCGGATCTTCCACTCCGAGCGGCTGCGGGCGGACAGCGGGTCGCTGTCGGTGAGGGTGTAGGTCTGCACGCCGTCCTCGGTGAATTCGAGGCCGTCGGGGTGGACGCGCGTACCGCCACCGCCTTCCGGAGGGGTGTCCGCCTCCAGCCGCCACTCGCCCCGGGCGACGTCCCGGACGAGCAGCAGCGCGGGGCGCTGCGCCTCGTCGAGGGTGGCGGGGTGGCTGACGCCGAGCTGCTCGGCCTGTTCCGGCCGCTCGAAGGCCGTCTCATCGCTGCCCGTCGGGGTGCGCAGGGGGAGTTCGAGCGTGCTGCCGACCGGGTCGAGCGTGAAGCCCGCGGCCTCCGGGTGCGGCCGGACCATGGGCCAGTACGCGGACGAGACCGCGAGCCGTACGCGATGGCCGGGCGCGAAGGAGTGGGCGGTGTGGGTGAGGTCGAAGACGTACGCGGTGCCGGTGCCGGTGCCGGTGTCGGTGTCGGTGCTGTTGGCTGTGCCCTCGCCTGTGCCCGTGGCCTCGTCTTCGTCGGTGCCGCGGGCGATGAGGGTCGAGGCGCCGCCGGGCGCGACGTCGCAGAGCCGGGCGGTCACCTGCGCGGTGGGCCCGTGCGGGCGCACGGCCAGGGTGACCCGGGGGCGGCCGAGGATCTCGACCGGCGGGCCGTCCTCCGGTACGGGGAAGTCGAAGCAGGCCGAGCAGGCGTCGTCGGCGCGCTGGTCGGGCGGAAGGTCGGCGTCACCGCCGCGGGGGACCGGCCGCCCGCCGTCCAGGCCCGTGTGGAGCGGCGAGCGGACGAGGACGGGCGGGCCCTGGAGCGCGTACGCGACCGGCGTGACCCGCGGGGGCGGCCAGGCGTCGTCGCCCACCCAGCGGCCCGGCAGCTCGGGCGGCGCGGTCGCGGGCCGGTGGGAGGAGCTGATCCAGGAGCGCAGGAGCGGCTCGGCCATGACGTCGTTGGTGACGCCCTTGAGGTGGTGGTCCCACCAGCGCAGGGTCTCCTGGAGGAAGCCGATCGCCGGCCCGGGCGGCAGGCCCTGATCCGGGTACGCGTACGGCCAGGGCCCCAGGATCCCGCGCACCCGGTCGCGCGGCAGGCGCTCCACGAGCCGCAGCACTGTGTCGCGGTGCGGCGCGTGCCGGCCGGCGACGGCGAGGACGGGTACGGCGATGGCCTCCGGCGCGTAGGGGAGGTGCGGGTGCTCGGCGGACGGGTCCAGCGCCTCCAGGCGGGCCAGCCACATCTCCCGCCACAGGTCGCCGACGTGGTGCGGGTCCGGCGGGCAGGTGGCGCGGGCGAGCCGGGCGCTGTGGCTGTAGCCGTGGCTGTGGCCGTGACCGTGCGAGGTGTCCTCGGCGCAGACGGCGACCACCGCGCCGAGCGGGCCCGGGGTCGGGGCGAGCGCGGCGACCCGGAGGGCGGTGTGCGCGCCGGGGCCGATGCCGATCATGCCGACGCGGCCGCTGCACCACGGCTGGTCCGCGAGCCAATTGAGGACCTCGACCTCGTCCGGGAGGTCGTGTGCGCCGCCGCCCGGTACCCCCTCGCTGTTGCCGTACCCGCGCGCGTCCACCCGTACCGAGGCGTAGCCGTGGCCCGCGCACCAGGGGTGGCGCTGCGCGTCGCGGGCGGCGGTCGCGTCGGTCAGCCGGTCGGGCGCGTACTCCAGGAGCGCGGGCACCGGTTCGTCCGTCAGCGGGCGCCAGATCCGGCCGTACAGACGGGTGCTGTCGGGCAGCGCGATCCGGACGTCCTCGCGGGTCGTCTCGTACGGGAAGGAGGTGCGGAAGCGCATGGAGAGGCCTCACGAGGTCCGGAAAAACCGCATATTGCCTGGCAAATCTATCCATCCCGAACATACCGGGGGTGGCGGGAAGGCGCCCATGGTGATCGAAAGCCGACCGGATACGCTGACTTGAGTGAATCCAGCGACACATCGACAATCCGTGTGATCGTCAGCAGACAGGAGATCTCCTCGTGACCGCAGTCGGGCCGTTCGGGCTGAGCGTGCGGGACCAGGCTCTTGAAGCCGATGTCCAGACCGGATTGGCGGCGGTCGAGGCAGGGCTCCTCGATGCCTGCAAGAGCGACGTGCCGTTCATCACGGAGGCCGCCCAGCACCTCGTACGGGCCGGGGGCAAGCGCTTCCGTCCGCTGCTCGTGATGCTCGCCGCGCAGTTCGGCGATCCGTACGCCCCCGGGGTCGTGCCCTCGGCCGTCGTGGTCGAGCTCACGCACCTGGCGACGCTGTACCACGACGACGTCATGGACGAGGCCGACGTGCGGCGCGGCGTGCCCAGCGCCAACGCCCGCTGGGGCAACTCGGTCGCCGTCCTCACGGGTGACTTCCTCTTCGCGCGCGCCTCACACATCCTGGCGGATCTCGGGCCGGAGGCCGTACGCATCCAGGCGGAGGCCTTCGAACGCCTGGTCACCGGACAGATCCTGGAAACGGCCGGCCCGCGCGACGGGCGCGACCCCGTCGAGCACTACCTCGACGTCATCGCCGGCAAGACCGGCTCGCTGATCGCCGTCGCGGGCCGCTTCGGCGCGATGATGTCGGGCGCCGACGAGCGGGTCGTCGACATCCTCACGCAGTACGGCGAGCGCCTCGGCGTCGCCTTCCAGCTCGCCGACGACCTGCTGGACATCGCCTCCGACTCCCACGAGTCCGGCAAGACGCCCGGCACCGACCTGCGCGAGGGCATCGCCACGCTGCCGGTGCTGCACCTGCGTGCCATGGCGGCGGCCTCCGGCGAGGCGGCGGACCACGAGCTGGTGGCGCTGCTGGACAGCGACCTCACGGACGACGACCGGCACGCGGAGGCGCTGCGCCGACTGCGCGTCCACCCGGCGCTGGATCTGGCGCGCCGGGACACCATCCGGTACGCGCAGGAGGCGCGGGCGCTGCTGGCGCCGCTGCCCGACCGCACCGCGAAGGCGGCGCTGGAGGAGCTGTGCGACCTGGTGGTGCACCGGGCGGGTTAGGGAGGGGCCCGGGGCTCTCAGGGTCCGGGTCATCCTTCAGCAGTACGGAAGTCGAGCCCGCGGGCTGACGCCTGCATGGGTGCCGCCTTGGTCAGATGGATACCAGATGGATCGCTGACCACGGAGGTAGGCACACATGGCACCGAACGACAGCGCACCGAACGACGGCGCGAGGCGCCGGACCATGGCGCGGTACGCCGTTCCGGTCGCGGTGGCGGGGGTGGCGGCGGCGACGATCGGGCTCGTCCCGGCGCTCGCGGCGGCCGGGGACCCCGAACTGCCGGAGATCACGGCACAGCAGCTGGTGGAGAAGATCGCCGCCTCGGACGTGGAGCGGCTGTCCGGCACGGTGAAGGTCACCGCCGACCTGGGGCTCCCGTCGCTCGGCGGGCTCGGCGGGCCCGGCGGCGATGAGGGCGGGAAGCTCATGGAGCTCGCCTCGGGCACGCACACCCTGAGGGTGGCGGCGGACGGCCCCGAAAAGCAGCGGCTGACGTTCGTGGACGACGCCGCCGAGTACAGCCTGATACGCAACGGGGACGACGTCTGGGCGTACGACGGCGCGTCGAAGGAGGCGGTCCACTCCACCGAGGCCGGTGCGGGTGACGCCCCTGAGCCCGAGCTCCCGGCCACCCCCAAGGACCTCGCCGACCAGGCGCTCAAGGCGGTCGACGACACGACCTCGGTGACGGTCGACGGTACGACCCGGATCGCCGGGCGCGACGCGTACCAGCTGCTCATCAAGCCGAAGCAGAGCGACTCGGGCTCGACGATCGGCTCGATCAGGGTGGCGGTGGACGCGGAGAAGGGCGTGCCGCTGAAGTTCACGCTCACGCCGAGCGACGGCGGCAAGGCGGCGATCGACGCGGGCTTCACGAAGGTCGACTTCGGTACGCCGGCGGCGGCGACGTTCGCACTCCCGAAGGACGCGAAGGTCACGGAGGCGCCGGAGGAGGCGCAGGAGCCGGGGCTGAAGCCGGGGCTGGAGAAGGCTCCGGAGGAGTTCGCGAAGGACTTCGCCGGCGTCGGGGGCGGCCTCGAGGTCATCGGGGAGGGCTGGACGACCGTGGCCCGGCTGAACACCCCGGGCGGCAAGGGGGTACCGGCGAAGGAGGACGTACCGGCGGAGGCGGGTGCGTTCCTGGACGGCCTGGGCGACAAGGTCTCGGGCACGTTCGGCTCCGGCACCGTCTTCAAGACCCGCCTGGTGAACGCCCTGCTGACGGACGACGGCCGGGTGTACGCGGGTGCGGTCACCCCGGAGAAGCTGGTCGCCGTGGCCAACGGCGAGAAGTAACCGCCGGCGCCCGGCCGTACGGCCGGGCTGTACGGCCGGGCCGTACGTGGGTGGCGGGCCCCACCACCCACGTACGGTCACCGCTGTGTCAGAACGTGAGCCGGAAGGCGTTGATGTAGCCGGTGTCCTGGGCGGCCACGTCCTGGGCCCGTAGCTTCCAGGCCCCGTTCGCCGCCTCGCTCGACGCGTCCACCGTGTACGTCGTCTGGATGTTGTCCGCCGAGTCGGAGGAGCTGGAGTTCTTCAGGCGGTACGCCGTGCCGTCCGGGGCGAGGAGGTCGAGCACCACGTCCCCGCGCCAGGTGTGGACGACGTCGACGCCGACGCGCAGCGCGGCGGGGGCGTTGCCGGTGCGGCCGGAGACGGTGACCGTCGAGGTGACGGCCGTGCCGTTGTCCGGGATGGCGACGTCCGCGGTGTTCTCGTACGTGTCACCGGTCGGCGGGGGCGTCGTCCCGGCGGACAGCGTCCACACGGCGTGCGCCAGCGCGTCGCTGTTCCGGTCGAGCGCCGTGTCGTTGATGTTGGACGTGGTGTCGCAGGAGGAGTGGTAGCAGCGGTCGAAGGCCTGACCGGCGGTGCCGCCCCACTTCTGCGCCTGCGCGCTCGTCTTCGTACGGCTCGCGCCGGTGAACAGCCCGCCGACCGGGATGCCGACGTTCTTGAAGGCGGCGTGGTCGGAGCGGCCGTCGCCCTCGGTCTCGATCTCGGTGGGCACGCCGAGCCCGGCGAAGTAGTCCTTGAAGGTCTTCTCGATCGTCGGGTCGTCGTCGTAGACGAAGTAGCCGGGGTTCGGCGACCCGATCATGTCGAAGTTGAGGTAGCCCGCGATCTTGGCGCGCTCGGTGGCCGGCAGGTTGGTGACGTGGTACTTCGAGCCGACGAGGCCGAGTTCCTCCGCGCCCCACCAGGCGAAGCGCAGGTGCTTCGCGGGCTTGTACTGGGCGCGGGAGACGGCGAGCGCGGCCTCCAGGACGGCGGCGGAACCGGAGCCGTTGTCGTTGATGCCGGCGCCGGAGGAGACGGAGTCGAGGTGGGCTCCGGCCATCAGGACCTGGTTGGCGTCGCCGCCGGGCCAGTCGGCGATGAGGTTGTAGCCGGTGGTGCCGTTGTACGTGAACTGCTGGACGGTGGTGGTGAATCCGGCGGCGTCCAGCTTGCCCTTGACGTAGTCGATCGACGCCTTGTAGCCGGGGCGGCCGTGGGCGCGGTTGCCGCCGTTGGCGGTGGCTATGGACTGGAACTGGGCGAGGTGCGCCTTGACGTTGGCGACGGGTATGTCGGGTGCGGCGGCCGCGTCAGCGGTGGCAGCGGCGGCAGCGGCTGGCGGCGCGGCCGAGGTGGCGGGGGCCGCCGTGGCTATCAGCCCGGCGACGGCGAGTGCCGCGGCGGCCGCGGCGGTTCCTCTGGAGAGGTTCATGTGGGGGCTCCGGGGATTCCGTACGGGGATGGGAACGGAACGTGCGAGACGCCCCGCGGCCATGGAGGCGCGGGGCGTTGGAGCTTCTGGTGCGGTGTGGCGTGCTGAATGTTCAGCGAGATGTTGACTCGTCGTCAAGAGCGTGTTCCGGACACAGGTGTTCGATGACCGGACGGTTCACGTTCCCGTCGGTCGCGGGGCCGTTGTGACGGTCGGCCCGCGCGTCACGCGCCACTCGCTCCCGGAACCTCGACGTGGCGCGGCACCGCCCCGCCGCGTCGCACGCGTCGTCCGCATGCCGGACACCGGCCGGATCCCGCTACGGACACTCAGAGGCGCGGCGCCCGGTCCTCGGGAGTCCGCTCCTCGGTAATCCGGTCCTGGGTAATCCGGTTTTCG
Source organism: Streptomyces sp. NPDC093546 (assembly GCF_044765045.1). NCBI lineage: Bacteria > Bacillati > Actinomycetota > Actinomycetes > Kitasatosporales > Streptomycetaceae > Streptomyces > Streptomyces sp. NPDC093546. Next base: position 89,672 of record NZ_JBIWJG010000021.1, read on the forward strand.
GGCACCCGCGCTGCCGCAGCCGCCTTCGCCAAGCGCAGCGCCTCCGCCCGCGTACGCCGCGACGTCCGCAGCGCGTCCCACGTCAGGATCGTCAGCGCCAGCCACACCAGCGAGAAGCCCGCCCACCGCTCCGGCGGCATCGCCTCGTGGAAGTACGCGACTCCGAGCAGGAACTGGAACACTGGCGCCAAGTACTGCAGCAGCCCCAGCGTCGACAGCGGTACCCGTATCGCCGCCGCGCCGAAGCAGACCAGCGGCGCGGCGGTGACCACGCCCGTCGCGGCGAGCAGCGCCGCGTGCCCCGCACCCTCGGCCCCGAACGTCAGCGAGCCCCGGGAGCCGAGCCACACCAGGTACGCCATCGCCGGCAGGAACTGGATCGCCGTCTCGGCGGCCAGCGACTCCACGCCCCCGAGGTTGACCTTCTTCTTCACCAGGCCGTACACCGCGAACGTGAAGGCGAGCGTCAGCGAGATCCACGGCGGCCGCCCGTACCCGAAGGTCAGGACCACCACCGCCGCGAAGCCGGTGCCGACCGCCACCCACTGCGCGGGCCGCAGCCGCTCCTTGAGGAGCAGGACGCCCATGGCGATGGTGACAAGCGGGTTGATGAAGTAGCCGAGGGACGCCTCCACCACATGGCCCGTGTTCACGGACCAGATGTACAGGCCCCAGTTGACGGTGATCACGGACGCGGCGATCGCTATCAGACCGAGCTTGCGCGGCTGCCGCAGCAGTTCGCGCACCCAGCCCCAGCGGCGCAGTGCGAGCAGGGCGATGCCGACGACGGCCAGCGACCACACCATCCGGTGGGCCAGGATCTCGATGGCGCCCGAGGGCTTCAGCAGCGGCCAGAAGAGGGGGACCAGGCCCCACATGCCGTAGGCCCCGATCCCGTAGAGGAGCCCCGCCCGCTGATCGCCGCCACCGCTCTTCGCCGCCATTGACCGCCTCCTGTCCCCGACCGCCCTGCCCTGCCCTGGCCGCCCTGGCCTGCTGAAGAAAGGTAACGCCGGGCAGGGCGCCCTGTCATGTCCGTTCCGCGAAACACTCATGACGTGCGGCGGTGTCGTACGAGCTCGGCGCGTGCGCGAGCAAAGAAGGAGGGGCGCCCGCGGAGGACGCCCCTGACTGCGTGCACTGCGACGGCTGTGCCCGCCCGGTGTTCTACCCGACGACCGTCCAGGTGTCGCCGCCGGCGAGGAGTGCGGCGAGGTCGCCCTTGCCCTTGCGTTCGATGGCGGTGTCGAGTTGGTCGGCCATCTGTGTGTCGTAGACGGGGCGGTCCACGCTGCGGAAGACGCCGATGGGGGTGTGGTGCAGTGTGTCGGGGTCGGCGAGGCGGGAGAGGGCGAAGGCGGTGGTGGGGCTGGGGTTGCGGGCGTCGTGGACGAGGACCTGGGCCTCGTTTTCGGGTGTGACGGTGACGACGGTGAGGTCGCCGGTGGTGGTGTCGCGTACGACGCCCTTGGTGTTGTCGGGGCCGAAGCGGATGGGTTGTCCGTGTTCGAGGCGGATGACGGCTTCTTCGGCCTGCTGCTTGTCTTTGAGGGCGTCGAAGGCGCCGTCGTTGAAGATGTTGCAGTTCTGGTAGATCTCGACGAGTGCGGTGCCGGGGTGGTCGGCGGCGGCGCGCAGGACGTCGGTGAGGTGTTTGCGGTCGGAGTCGATGGTGCGGGCGACGAAGGTGGCTTCTGCTCCGATGGCCAGGGAGACGGGGTTGAAGGGTGCGTCGAGTGAGCCCATGGGGGTGGACTTGGTGATCTTGCCGACTTCGGAGGTGGGGGAGTACTGGCCCTTGGTCAGTCCGTAGATCCGGTTGTTGAAGAGGAGGATCTTGAGGTTGACGTTGCGGCGCAGGGCGTGGATGAGGTGGTTGCCGCCGATGGAGAGGGCGTCGCCGTCGCCGGTGACGACCCAGACGGACAGGTCGGGGCGGGAGGAGGCCAGTCCGGTGGCGATGGCGGGGGCGCGGCCGTGGATGGAGTGCATCCCGTAGGTGTTCATGTAGTACGGGAAGCGGGAGGAGCAGCCGATGCCGGAGACGAAGACGATGTTCTCCTTGGCCAGGCCGAGCTCGGGCATGAAGCCCTGGACGGCGGCGAGGATCGCGTAGTCACCGCAGCCGGGGCACCAGCGCACTTCCTGATCGGACTTGAAGTCCTTCATGGACTGCTTGGCCTCGGCCTTCGGCACGAGCTTGAGCGCCTCAGACATCGGTGGCCTCCTTGAGAGCCGTGGCGAGCTGCTCGGCCTTGAACGGCATGCCGTTGACCTGGTTGTAGCTGTGCGCGTCCACGAGGTACTTCGCCCGGATGAGACCGGCGAGCTGCCCGAGGTTCATCTCGGGCACGACGACCTTGTCGTAGCGCGCCAGCACCTCGCCGAGATTCTTCGGGAAGGGGTTGAGGTGGCGCAGATGGGCTTGCGCGATGCGGCCGCCGTCCCTGCGGACGCGGCGTACGGCGGCGGTGATCGGGCCGTAGGTGGAGCCCCAGCCCAGGACGAGCGTGCGGGCCCCGTCCTGGTGGTCGACCTCCAGGTCCGGGGCGGTGATGCCGTCGATCTTGGCCTGGCGGGTGCGGACCATGAGGTCGTGGTTGGCGGGGTCGTAGGAGATGTTGCCCGTGCCGTCCTGCTTCTCG
>NZ_JBIWJG010000022.1:0-81125 GCF_044765045.1 Streptomyces sp. NPDC093546
GGTTACATTCCGAACCCGGAAGCTAAGCCTTTCAGCGCCGATGGTACTGCAGGGGGGACCCTGTGGGAGAGTAGGACGCCGCCGAACAAATATTGGGCCCCGGTCCCCGCACAATGTGCGGGGACCGGGGCTTTTTTGCGTTGAGCCTGGGTGACCGGCCGGTGGTTCCCGGCCGGTCACCCGACGGTTTTAGAGGCGGCCCGCAGCCTTCAGTGCAAGGTAGGCATCGGCGAGAGCGGGCGCGAGGTTGTCCGGTGTCGCGTCCACGACGGTGACGCCGTGGTGCTGGAGCTGTTCGGAAGTGCGGTGGCGCTGTGCCTGGGCCTGGGTGCCGGCTGCGGCCTCGTAGACGGCGTCGACGGAACCTCGGGCGCGGGCCATTTTCTCGGTGTGCGGGTCGGAGACGGAGGCGACCAGAACGGTGTGGCGCTGGGTGAGCTGGGGCAACACCGGCAGCAGGCCCTCTTCGATGGCCGCTGCCTCCAGACCCGTCAGGAGAACGACGAGGGAACGGCGAGGCGCGGAGGCCAAGGCCGTCGAGGTGAGGCCGCGGGCGTCGGTCTCGACGAGTGCGGGCTCCAGGGGGGTCAGGGCGTTCACCACGGCCGGGAGGATGTCATTCGCGGAGCGACCCTGGACGCGGGCGCGGATGGCCCGGTCGTAGGCCAGCAGATCCACACGGTCGCCGGCTCGCGTGGCGAGTGCGGTGAGGAGGAGTGCGGCGTCCATGGCGGCGTCGAGGCGGGGCACGTCGCCGACGCGGCCGGCCGAGGTGCGGCCGGTGTCGAGGACGATCAGGATGTGGCGGTCTCGCTCGGGGCGCCAGGTGCGCACGGCGACGCTGCTGTGGCGGGCGGTCGCCCGCCAGTCGATGGAGCGGGTGTCGTCGCCGGGGACGTACTCGCGCAGGCTGTCGAATTCGGTGCCCTGGCCGCGGGTGAGCACGCTCGTGCGGCCGTCGAGCTCACGCAGGCGGGCGAGCCTGGACGGCAGGTGCTTGCGGCTGGTGAAGGGCGGCAGGACGCGGACCGTCCAGGGGACCTGGTGACTGCCTTGCCGGGCAGCAAGGCCCAGGGGGCCGTAGGACCGCACGGTGATGCGCTCCGCGTGGCGATCGCCGCGGCGGGTCGGGCGCAGGACCGTGGTGAGGCGTCGGCGTTCACCGGCCGGGATCGTCAGCTTGTGCCGGGATGCGGGCTGCTCGGAGCCGGGGAGCCAGCTGCTGGGCGGCCAGGCGTCGCGGAGCTGGGCACGCAGGGGGCGCCGAGAAGGGTTGGTGACGGTCAGCTGAACTTCCGCGCTGTCACCGAGCCGAACGCTTGTGTCACCGCTTCGGGTGAATCGGAGCGTTCGCACTGGCACGGCAAGAGCGTAGTCGCACAGAATTGCGAGTGAGAGAGGCGCGTTGACAGCGAGCATCCCCGTCCAGCTGGGGGCGAGGATGCCGACGGGGAGAGAGCCGAGGGCGGCGAGCAGCGCGGTTCGTCCGGTGAGGGCCACGGGTCACTGCCTCATCGGGGGACGGGGACGTGGGCGAGGATCGAGGTGATCACGGAGTCGGCGGTGACGCCCTCCATCTCGGCCTCGGGCCGCAGCTGGACGCGGTGGCGGAGGGTGGGGAGTGCGAGGGCCTTCACATCGTCCGGGATGACGTAGTCGCGGCCGGTGAGCCAGGCCCAGGCGCGAGCGGTGGAGAGCAGGGCGGTGGCGCCTCGGGGTGAGACGCCAAGGGTGAGTGAGGGGGATTCACGGGTGGCACGGCAGATATCGACGACGTAGCCCGCGATTTCGGGGGATACCGACGTCTTGGCGACGGCTGCGCGGGCGGCTTCGAGGTCGGCGGGGCCGGCGACGGGACGTACTCCGGCGGCCTGGAGGTCACGCGGGTTGAAGCCTTCCGCATGGCGGGTCAGGACGTTGATCTCGTCCTCGCGTGAGGGCAGTGGAACCGTCAGCTTCAGCAGGAAACGGTCCAGTTGGGCTTCGGGGAGCGGATAGGTGCCCTCGTACTCGACCGGGTTCTGGGTGGCTGCGACGAGGAAGGGCTCCGGCAGGGGTCGCGGGATGCCGTCGACCGTGACCTGGCGCTCCTCCATCGCCTCCAGGAGCGAGGACTGAGTCTTGGGGGGCGTGCGGTTGATTTCGTCGGCGAGGAGGAGGTTGGTGAAGACCGGGCCGGGCTGGAAGGAGAACTCGGCGGTGCGGGCGTCGTAGATCAGGGATCCGGTGACGTCGCTCGGCATCAGGTCGGGGGTGAACTGGACACGCTTGGTGTCGAGTTCGAGAGATGCGGCGAGGGCGCGGACGAGCAGTGTCTTTGCGACGCCGGGGACGCCTTCCAGCAGGACATGGCCCCGGCAGAGCAGCGCGACGACGAGACCGGTGACAGCGGGGTCCTGCCCGACCACGGCCTTCGCGATCTCGGTGCGCAGGGCTTCCAGGGAAGCGCGGGCGCTGTCCGAGTTCTCAGGGGTCTCGGGGGTCGGGGCACTCATGAGGTGCGTACCTCTCTTTCGAGGGCGTCGAGTTGGTCTGCCAGCAGGATCAGCGCGGTGTCGTCGGTGGGGGCCGGGCCGAAGAGAAGGGTGCGGAGGTCCGTCTCCCTGGCGGCGTCCGGGTTGGTCCCGGTGAGGCGGGTGGAGACGGCAGGCAGCAGGGCGTCGGGCGCGTGGGCTTGCGCCGGAGGGACACCCAGGAGGGGAGCGAGGCGAGTTCGGGTCGCCGTGCGCAGGACGGTGGCCGCGCGGTCACGGGCGTTGGCCTTCCGGTAGAGGCGGGCGCGGCCTTCGGTGGATTCGGAGGCGCGGATGGCCACAGGGAGGCGTTCGGTCACGAGCGGGCCGAGGCGGCGGGCACGCCAGATGGCGGCGAGGACGGCGGCGAGGGCGAGTTGGAGGGTGCCCCAGAGCCAGCCGGAGGGGATCAGGGTGAGGAACGATGTCTCGCCGGCGCCCTGGCCGTCCTCGCGGTCGCCACCGCCTTCGGTGGCGGAGGGGTCACTCAGCGAGGGGAGGTACCAGACGAGATGGGTCCGGGAACCGAGGAGTTGGAGAGCGAGCGAGGCATTGCCCCGCTGGTCGAGACGGTTGTTGTAGAGGATGTCGGGGGCACCGAGGAGGACGGTGTCGCCGCCCGGGGGGCCTTGAACGCGCAGAAGCGTGGGCAGGCCGTCGCTGCGGTAGCAGGCGTCCGTGTCGGGGAGTTCGGTGACATAGCGCTCGCCGCCCATGTCGGCGTCGCCCGCGCGCTCGGCGGCGGGCAGGGAGCACTGAGGGGCGAGGGCCTCGGTCGCGGCGGGCGTGTCCGCGCTCACGCCGGGGGTCAGGGTCTCGAGGGATGCGTGACCCGCGGCGACCAGGACAGTTCGGCCGCCGGACGTGTCCATGGAGTCCCGCAGCACCGCTTGCTGATGGTCGGTCAGGAGATCCGGGGCTGCGACGAGGAGGGTGGTGTCGGGGCCCGCTGCGGTGGTGGCTTCGTCGAGGGTGGTCACCACACGGGTGGTGACGCCGTGGCCCTTGAGGAGCTCGGCCACGGCGCGGCTGCCGTAGCGGTCGGCGGAGCGCGGGTCGAGGCGGCCGTGCTGATCGCCGGAGCGGAGGACGGCCATGAGGATTCCGGCCACGATGAGGATCGTGAGCGCGATCAGCAGCCCGCGTGCCCTCTTCCAGACCTGGCGGGGTGTCAGCGCGAGCGAGGTGGGCGTGCCGGTCATGGGGCGGTTCCTCCGCCCGCTGCTCCCGCCGCTGCCGCGGCTCCTTCATTCAGCTGGGGCTTGGTCCGTTCCAGGGCGTCGTCCAGTTCCTTGAGGCGCTGGTACGCGGGCTGGTCGGCGGTGCGGCCGCCGTACGTCACGTCGTCGAAGGTGCGGGCCGCCGCGCGTAGTTCATCCGCGTGCGTCGGCATCGGGCGCGCCGCCTCGGCTGCGGCTTCGTCCGCGGTGCGACCGGGGCGCGGCTCAAGGAGGGCGCGTTCCTCCAAGGAGCGCACGATGGCGCGCATCCGCTCCTGGGTGGCTTCGCTCCAGCGGCCGGCGGTGGCGTGGGCCTCGGCGGCGGCGCGGTGTTCGGCGGCGCTGCGGGGGCGGTCGTCGAAGAGGGCGTCCGACCGGACGGCGGCGCGCCGGGGAGTGCCCAGGCGCCACCACAGGGCACCGACGAGCGCCACGACGACCAGAGCGATGACCACGACGCCGAGCAGCCCGCCCGGCGTGGCCGCTGAGGCGGAGGCGAAGATGTCGCCCACCCAGTCCCAGAACCGGTCGAGAGCCCGCTCCAGAAGATTCGGGTCGTCCTCGTGGTACATCGGCTTCGACAGTTCCCGCTCCGCCGCCTCACGGGCCGGCACGCGCGGAATGTCCACTGGCACGTCGTCGGTGGCGCGGCTCAGTGACCACGCCGTCGTCGGTCCCCCCGTGACCAGCACCGCATCAGCTCCTGGGCGTGTTGTCGCCGGGCGTGGAGCCGTAGCCGGGGACGCCGGCAGCGCGGGCGAGTTCCAGGTCGAGGGCCTCGCGGCGGATGCGCTGGTCCACGTACAGCAGGACGGTGACGCCGGAGGAGATGGGGTACGTGATCGACGAGCCGATCACCGCGCCGATGCCGGAGACGATCAGGAACGGCCATCCGTACTCCGGTGGAGTTCCGGTGAGCAGGCCGCTGATTCCGTCGCCGTCGACGGCCAGGGCGATGATGCCGAACGGGATGGCGATGATCATCGCGACCAGGAACAGCAGCAGGAGGGTCAGCAGCAGGATGCCGAAGATCCGCCACCACGAGCCCCGGACGAGCTTGGCGGAGCGGCGCAGCGAGGCGATGATCCCCTGCCGCTCCAACATCAGCGCCGGCGAGGCGAGGCTGAAGCGCACCATCAGCCAGATGACGACCAGGAGGGCGCCGAGGCCGCCGAAGACGGCCAGGGCGGCCCCGGCGACGGAGCCGAGGAGCAGCCCGGGAAGCACGCCGACCAGCATGATCGCCGTGCTTATCAGCGGCAGCAGCAGGGTCAGGCCCAGGAGCTGGGGCAGCCGGGGGCGGGCCTCGTGCCAGGCGTCGGAGATGTTCACCTGGCGGCCCAGCACCGAGCGGCTGATCACGACGGTGAGCAGCGCGGTGGTGAAGAGCGTGCCGATGAGGCTGATGAGCGTGGTCGGGGCCAGGGACACCATGCTCGCCTGGGCCGACTCGACGGACTGGCTCAGCGCCTCCGACGGCGTCGCGTTGGGGTCGGCCGCCGGCGGGTTGGGCACCAGGTAGCGCTGGATGAGGATGTCGGCGATCTGGGTCACCACGGCAACGGTGATCGTGATGCCGAGGACGGTGCGCCAGTGGGCCCGCAGGGTGGAGACCGCGCCGTCGAGGATCTCACCGACGCCGAGGGGACGCAGCGGGATGACGCCGGGCTTGGCGGCCGGAGGCCGGCCCCATCCGCCCTGGTGCTGTCCGCCGCCCCAGCGCGGTGCGGGAGGCGGGACAGGCCCGGTGGGGCCGGGGGAGCCCGGCGAGGACCACTGGCCGGCGGGCGGCTGCTCCTTGGACCACTTGGAGGCGGCGCCGTCGCCGTCGGCGGGCTGGGCGGGGCGCGGGACGCCGGCGCCCTGGTCGTCGGAGGGTGCGGACCCGGGCGAGGCCCAGCCCGGAGTGTCGTTCACGGTCGTCCACCTCGTGAATCTGTCGCTGGGCCGGCTCGTCGAGCCGGCTCGGTCGGGGTGCCGGGCCGCTCGGCTTGGCGGCAGGTTGGCAGCCATCGTGCCACGCGTCGCCCGCGGCCGGGCCAGGGCCTGTATCTCATCGGCACCTTCATTGTCGGTGGTTCAGCGGGCAGACTGGGCGGATGGCTGATCAGTACGCACACACGCCGTCCGGTACCGAGCCGTCCGCGTTGCCCGCACTGCGGTGGGAAGAGCCCCCGGAAGGACCGGTGGTCGTACTCCTCGACCAGACGCGGTTGCCCGCCGAGGAGGTCGAGCTGGTCTGCACGGATGTACCGGCGCTGGTGCGGGCGATACAGACGCTCGCCGTACGGGGCGCGCCGCTGCTGGGCATCGCGGGCGCCTATGGGGTCGCGCTGGCTGCCGCCCGCGGCTACGACGTGCAGGAGGCGGCCGCCCTGCTGGCGGGGGCGCGGCCCACCGCGGTGAACCTCGGCTACGGGGTGCGGCGAGCGGAAGCCGTCTACCGGGCGGCGCTGGAGAAGGGCGCGGACCGGGAGGAGGCGGCCGGGGTCGCGCTCGCGGAGGCGCGGGCGCTGCACCGCGAGGACGCCGAGGCGAGCGCGAGCATGGCGCGGCACGGACTGGCGTTCCTCGACGAGCTGCTGCCGGGCGGCGGTCATCGCGTCCTGACGCACTGCAACACCGGGGCCCTCGTGTCCGGGGGCGAGGGCACCGCCTTCGCCGTGGCGCTGGCGGCGCACCGGGCGGGCCGGCTGCGGCGGCTGTGGGTGGACGAGACGCGGCCGCTGCTGCAGGGGGCCAGGCTCACCGCGTACGAGGCGGCCCGGCACGGGCTGGCGTACACGCTGCTCACCGACAGCGCCGCGGGCTCGCTGTTCGCGGCCGGGGAGGTCGACGCCGTGCTGATCGGGGCGGACAGGATCGCCGCCGACGGGTCGGTGGCCAACAAGGTCGGGAGCTATCCGCTCGCGGTGCTCGCCAAATACCACCATGTGCCGTTCATCGTGGTCGCACCCGTCACGACGATCGACCTCGGCACGCCGGACGGGGCGTCCATCGAGGTGGAGCAGCGTTCCGGGCAGGAGGTGACGGAGCTCACGGCGCCGCCGCAGGTGATGCTGGCGCATGGTGGATCGGGTGGCGGGCTGCCGGTGGCCCCGCTCGGAACGCAGGCGTACAACCCCGCCTTCGACGTCACGCCGCCGGAGCTGGTGACGGCGATCGTCACCGAGGAGGGCGTAGTGTCGCCCGTCACCGCAACAGGAATCGCCGAGCTGTGTGCCAGGTCACGCCAGGTAACGATTAGCTAATGGGATGATGTCGATTATGAAGGGACGCGTCCTTGTCGTCGACGACGACTCCGCACTGGCCGAGATGCTCGGGATTGTGCTGCGTGGTGAGGGTTTCGAGCCGTCGTTCGTAGCGGACGGCGACAAGGCCCTGGCCGCATTCCGCGAGGTCAAGCCGGACCTGGTGCTGCTGGACCTCATGCTGCCCGGGCGGGACGGCATCGAGGTGTGCCGGCTGATCAGGGCCGAGTCCGGGGTGCCGATCGTGATGCTCACTGCCAAGAGCGACACCGTCGATGTGGTGGTCGGGCTGGAGTCCGGTGCCGACGACTACATCGTCAAGCCGTTCAAGCCGAAGGAGCTGGTGGCCCGGATCCGGGCGCGGCTGCGGAGGTCGGAGGAGCCCGCGCCGGAGCAGCTCACCATCGGTGACCTGGTCATCGACGTGGCCGGTCACTCGGTGAAGCGGGACGGGCAGTCGATCGCGCTGACGCCGCTCGAGTTCGACCTGCTGGTCGCGCTGGCCCGCAAGCCGTGGCAGGTCTTCACCCGCGAGGTGCTGCTGGAGCAGGTCTGGGGTTACCGCCACGCCGCCGACACGCGGCTGGTGAACGTGCATGTGCAGCGGCTGCGCTCCAAGGTCGAGAAGGACCCGGAGCGGCCGGAGATCGTGGTGACCGTCCGTGGTGTCGGTTACAAGGCCGGACCGAGCTGACATGTCCCGCGGCAGTGCTGCTCCGAAGCCCGGGAAGCCGGGAGTCCGTGCGGGGCGGGCTGCCGGTCCGGGGCGTGCCCCCTCGCGCATCGGCCGCCTGTTCCACGGCGGTCGGCTGCTCCAGGACGGGGCGCCCGGCGGTCGGGTGCTCCGGCTCCTGGCGCGCTGGGTGCGCCGCCCGCTGCTGCCCGCCCTGCGGCTGTGGCGGCGCAACATCCAGCTGCGGGTGGTCGCCGGCACGCTGCTGATGTCGCTCGGCGTGGTGCTGCTGCTCGGCATCGTCGTCATCGGGCAGATGCGCAACGGTCTGCTGGACGCCAAGGAGAGGGCGGCGCAGAGCCAGGCCTCCGGCGGTTTCTCCGCGGCGCAGGACCAGGCCAGTGCGCCGCGGCCCGGGCAGGTCGGCGGTGGCGCCGGCGGCCCGACGACGCCCTCGTCGCTGAACTGGCGCTCCGACCTGGTCGTGCAGCTCGCCAGCGGCGGGCAGAGCGCGTTCAACGTGGTGGCGCTGAGCTCCGACTCGGCGGGCACGGCCCCGAGCCGTGGCGCCCGGGCGTCGGGCGGCGTGGAGCCGGTGACGAGCATTCCGGCGGCGCTGCGCGAGTCGGTCGCGCAGGGGACCGGGACCTTCCAGACGTACACCCGCATCCACTACACCGACGGCAAGGCGTCCGAGGCCGGGCTGGTGATCGGCAAGCGGCTCAACGACATCGAGGGCAACTCCTACGAGCTGTACTACCTCTTCCCGCTGACACAGGAGGAGGACTCGCTCTCCCTGGTCAAGACGACGCTGGCGACGGCCGGGCTGTTCGTCGTCGTCCTGCTGGGCGCCATCGCGTGGCTGGTGGTGCGGCAGGTCGTCACGCCGGTACGGATGGCGGCGGGCATCGCCGAGCGGTTGTCGGCGGGCCGGCTGCAGGAGCGGATGAAGGTCACCGGCGAGGACGACATCGCCCGGCTCGGCGAGGCCTTCAACAAGATGGCGCAGAACCTCCAGCTGAAGATCCAGCAGCTGGAGGACCTGTCGCGGATGCAGCGCCGGTTCGTGTCGGACGTCTCGCACGAGCTGCGCACCCCGCTGACGACCGTGCGGATGGCCGCCGATGTGATCTACGAGGCGCGTGGGGACTTCGACCCGGTGACGGCGCGCTCGGCGGAGCTGCTGGGCGACCAGCTGGACCGGTTCGAGTCGCTGCTCGCGGACCTGCTGGAGATCAGCCGGTTCGACGCGGGCGCGGCGGCGCTGGAGGCGGAGCCGATAGACCTGCGGGACGTCGTGCGCCGCGTCATCGGCGGGGCCGAGCCGCTCGCGGAGCGCAAGGGCGGCCGGATCCTGGTCGTCGGCGACGAGCAGCCGGTGGTCGCCGAGGCCGACGCGCGGCGTGTCGAGCGCATCCTGCGCAACCTGGTCGTCAACGCCGTGGAGCACGGCGAGGGCCGCGACGTGGTGGTCCGGATGGCCGCCGCGGGCGGTGCCGTGGCCATCGCCGTACGCGACTACGGGGTCGGCCTCAAGCCCGGCGAGGCGACGCGCGTGTTCAACCGGTTCTGGCGCGCCGACCCGGCGCGGGCCAGGACGACCGGTGGTACCGGCCTCGGCCTGTCGATCGCGCTGGAGGACGCCCGGCTGCACGGCGGCTGGCTGCAGGCCTGGGGCGAGCCCGGCGGCGGCTCGCAGTTCCGGCTGACGCTGCCGCGCACGGCGGACGAGCCGCTGCGCGGTTCCCCCATACCCCTGGAGCCGGAGGACTCGCGGCGCAACCGCGAGCGGGCCGCCGCCGAGGGGCCGGAAGGCCCCCGGTCGGCGGCCGTGCCGGGACAGCCGGGCACGGGCCGCTCGCCGCTGCCGCCGGGGGCGCCGATATCGCCGCGGCAGGCACCGGCACAGGCGACCGCGGACCCGACCGCCCTGCCTGGCAGCGGAGCCCGGGTGGTGGCACGGCAGACCGGGGAGCGGACCGGCGAAGGCGCCGGACCGGCGCGCGAAGCGGATCGCGCACCGGGCACAGGCGGGGGCACAGGCGGGGACAGGGGCAGGGACACGGAGCGGGAGGGCATGGCTCGTGGGCGCTGAGCGTCATCGGTACGGGCGGGGACGTACGGCGCGGAGGGCCGCGCTGCTCGGCTGCGCCACGCTGGTCGCCGGCTGCGCCTCGATGCCGGACAGCGGAGACGTATCCGCGGTGAAGGCCTCCAAGCCGGGCGACTCCCAGGTGCGGGTCTATCCGGTGACGCCCCGGGACAACGCCGCGCCGGACGAGATCGTCGACGGTTTCCTGGAGGCGATGACCGGTGACGACCCCGGCTTCGCCACGGCCCGGAAGTACCTGACCAAGCAGGCGGCGCAGACCTGGAAGCCCGAGGAGCGCACCACGGTGCTCGCCGCCGCGCCCGAACCACAAGCGTTCGAGCGCACCGCCGGGGAGGAGGGCTCCGGCCTGCTCTACCGGCTGTACGGGCAGCAGGTCGCGGCCGTGGACGGCCATCAGGCGTATCAGCCGGTGGCCCCGTCCCAGTACAACGGCACGATCCATCTGGTGCAGGTCGCCGACCCGGAGGGGAAGGGCAAGGAGTGGCGCATCGACAGCCTGCCGCCGGGCCTCGTGCTCGGTGAGTCGGACTTCCTGCGCAATTACCGCTCCGTCAACAAGTACTACTTCGCCGCCGGGCGGAAATGGGTCGTGGCGGACCCCGTGTACATCCGGCAGCGGCAGGATCCGGTGACCCGGATGGACCCGGTGGCGCAGACCGTGAAGGCGCTGCTGGAAGGCCCGACGAACTGGCTGATGCCGGTGGTCGATTCGCGTTTTCCCACCGGCACGACGCTGAAGGAGGACGTGAAGTCGCTGACGCCCGACGACCAGAACCTGCTGAAGGTGCCGCTGAATGAGAAGGCCGACAATGTCGGCCAGGAGCAGTGCCGGAAGATGGCGGCCCAATTGCTCTTCACCGTGGGGGATTTGGCGTCCACCAGGGTCGAGCAGGTGGAGTTGCAGCGGTCGGACGGTTCGCGGCTGTGCGTGCTGGGGGAGGACCAGAAGGAGGATTTCATGGCCGACCCGACCGCCGTCGCCCCGAAGAATCCGTACTTCATCGATGCGAACGGGCAGCTGGCCGAGGTCGACGCCACGTCGAAGGACGTCGGCGGGCCGCGGCATGTGCCGGGGCCCTTCGGCGACGGCACGGCGAAGGTGGGTTCCGTCGCGGTGGCGCGGGACGAGCGGTACGCGGCGGGCGTGTCGCAGGACGGCAAGTACCTGAGGGTGGCGTCGATCGCCTCGGAGGGGGAGCTGCCGCAGCCGATCCTGCAGAGTGGGGGCGGCACCCCCGAGGACCGGCTGTCGGCCCCCAGCTGGGACGGGCGCGGCGATCTGTGGGTCGCCGACCGCGACCCGGCCAAGCCGCGGCTGCTCCTGATCCCGGGCGGTTCCGGCGCGCCGCTGCCCGTGGCGGCGCCGTGGCTCACCGGCGGCGTGCGGGTCAAGGCGCTGCGGGTCTCCGAGGACGGCGTGCGCGTGGCGCTGCTGCTGGAGAAGGACGGCAAGACCACGCTGCACATCGGCCGGGTGCAGCGGCACGGCACGGGCGCGCAGCAGACGGCCGCCGTGGTGGACCTGCAGTCGGCCGCGCCGCGCATGGAGTCGGTGAGCTCGGTGTCCTGGGCCGGGCCGAGCCGGCTGGTGGTGCTCGGCAAGCTGGCCGGCGGTGTGCAGCAGGTGCGCTACATCCAGACGGACGGCTCCACCTCGGCCGCCGGGGTTCCGGGGCTCAACCAGGTCAAGGCGGTCGCGGCGGCCAACGACGAGCGGGCGCCGCTGGTGGCGGCCTCCGCCGACGACGGCATCGTGCGGCTGCAGGCCGGCGGCAACTGGCAGCCGATGGCCGAGAAGGGCACGTCACCGGTCTACCCCGGCTGACGCCGGCGGCCGGCCCGCCCGCGCTCGCGGTTGTCCACAGGGGTGGCGGCGGGGTCGTGCCGCTCGGCACAGTGGGCTCATGCGGGGATGGTGGCGGGAGATCGCCGGGCTCGTGCTGCCCGTCGCCTGCGGTGGCTGCGGCCGCGCCCGTACGCAGCTGTGCGAGGAGTGCGGGCGCGCCCTGTACGGGCGTCCGCCCGGCCGGGTGAGGCCCATGCCCGAGCCCCCGGGCCTGCCCGTGGTGCATGCCGCCGCACCGTACGGCGATGCGGTACGGGCGGTGCTGCTGGGGCACAAGGAGCGCGGTGTGCTGGGACTGGCCCGGCCGCTCGGCCTCGCCCTGGCGGGGGCCGTCAGAGCGGCTGCTGCGTCTTCGGCGCCGTCGGCGGGGCTCGGGGCAGGGCCGCTGCTGCTGGTACCGGTGCCGTCGTCGCGGCGCGCGGTGCGGGCGCGCGGGCACGACGCGGCGCGGCGGATCGCGATGGCCGCGGCGGCCGAGTTGCGGCGTACGGGGACGGCGGCGCGGGTCCTGCCCGTGCTGCGGCAGCGGCGGCCGGTGTCGGACCAGTCGCGGCTGGACGCCCGGCAGCGGCTGGAGAACATGGCCGGAGCGCTGGAGGTGGTGGCGGGCGGCGGCCGGGCCCTGGCGGCCGGCAGGGCCGTACTCGTCGACGATCTCATGACGACCGGGGCCTCGCTCGTCGAGGCGGCCAGGGCCCTGCCCGGACACGTGGGAGCCGCGGTGGTCGCCGCGCCACCGTCGTCGTTCACCCGGCCGCCGTCGCCCCTCGGCAGGCGTGCGAAGTATTCGGAATAACTCGGAACTGAGCCGTGGCCTGCTTCGTTGCAGTCAGTGACGGAGGAAAAACGCTCGATCGGACGTACGTGCTGGTATCGGGTGCCGACATCCGTCCGAGCGAGCTATGTTCGGTTGTGAGGAATGGCGAAGCCCGCGCTTCACCGAATGCACTGCCGCGCTTCCGGGTGTTTAGCGGAATCCGGTCAGGACATGAAGTCGAGTGGGGTGGGGATCTTGTCCACTGGGGAGGAGGAGGTGAAAGTCGCCAAGTCCGAGGCTCCGGTGCTCACCGGGGTCTGGTGCAAAAGGGAGATGCTCGCCGGCCGGTGAGCCGGCGGAGCGATCCGGGAACGGAGTTCTGCGTGGACATCGTCGTCAAGGGCCGCAAGACCGAGGTGCCCGAGCGGTTCCGCAAGCACGTGGCCGAAAAGCTGAATCCGGAGAAGATCCAGAAGCTCGACAGCAAGGTGATCAGCCTCGACGTCGAGGTGTCCAAGGAGCACAACCCGCGGCAGGCCGACCGGTCCGACCGCGTGGAGATCACCCTCCACTCCCGCGGCCCGGTGATCCGGGCGGAAGCAGCGGCAGGCGACCCGTACGCAGCGCTTGATCTAGCGACGAGCAAGCTGGAGGCGCGGCTGCGCAAGCAGCACGACAAGCGCTTCACCCGGCGGGGCAACGCCCGGCTGTCGGCAGCCGAGGTCCCCGCGGCGATTCCGGGCGTGGCCAGGATGAACGGAAACGGCGCCATCGCCACCGAGGAGCGGCAGGACGACATCCCGACCACCAAGGTCGGCCCGCTCGAGGTACGCGGCGAAGGACCGCTGGTGGTGCGCGAGAAGACGCACAAGGCCGCCCCGATGTCGCTCGACCAGGCGCTGTACGAAATGGAACTGGTCGGTCACGACTTCTATCTGTTCGTCGACTCCGAGAACAAACTGCCCGCCGTGGTCTACCGCCGCCACGCCTACGACTATGGCGTCATTCACCTGGAGACCGACCCCTTGGCCGGTTCCGAAGCGGGCGGCGCCGGTGGTGCGCTCGGCGGCTGACCGCAGCCGACCCCGTCCCGAGACGGTGCCCCTGGAGCGCCCCGTGCGCCCCCAGGGGCACCACCGTGCGACCGGAGGAGCACCGCTTCGCCGCCCGGGCATGAAATCATGGCGTCTCACGCCAACCGGTGCTTTGCGACCTGCGGTTGGCGCACGGAACAGGGACCTCAGGCCAGGCCTTCAGGGGGAGGAACGATGGCGGACAGCTTCGGCCCGGTGCACCACCCGGGCGGCTCCGACGCCCCGGTGGGCGGGGCGGACGCCGGTGACGGGCGGGACGGCGGCGCCGAGGGCACGGAGGGCGGCGCGTCCCCGTACCGCAAGGAGCCCATCCGGGTCCTGGTGGTGGACGACCACGCGCTCTTCCGGCGCGGACTGGAGATCGTCCTCGCGCAGGAGGAGGACATCCAGGTGGTGGGTGAGGCGGGCGACGGCGCGGAGGCCGTCGACAAGGCCGCCGACCTGCTGCCCGACATCATCCTGATGGATGTGCGGATGCCCAAGCGTGGCGGCATCGAGGCCTGCACCTCCATCAAGGAGGTGGCCCCCAGCGCCAAGATCATCATGCTGACGATCAGCGACGAGGAGGCCGACCTCTACGACGCGATCAAGGCGGGCGCGACCGGCTACCTCCTCAAGGAGATCTCCACCGACGAGGTCGCGACCGCCATCCGCGCGGTCGCCGACGGGCAGTCGCAGATCAGCCCCTCCATGGCGTCCAAGCTGCTCACCGAGTTCAAGTCGATGATCCAGCGCACCGACGAGCGCAGGCTGGTGCCCGCGCCCCGGCTGACCGACCGGGAGCTGGAGGTCCTCAAGCTGGTCGCCACCGGCATGAACAACCGGGACATCGCCAAGGAGTTGTTCATCTCCGAGAACACCGTCAAGAACCACGTCCGCAACATCCTGGAGAAGCTCCAGCTGCACTCCAGGATGGAAGCGGTGGTGTACGCGATGCGGGAGAAGATCCTCGAGATCAGGTGATCTCAGGTGAGCCGGGCCAGGGCGGCGGCCAGCTCGGTGGCGAGCTCCGGACGGTCGACGCGCTCGATCCGCACCGCGTCGCAGCCCACCCACTCGGCGGCCTCCCGCAGCGCCTCGGCCATCGGGACCACGGCCTTGGGGGAGACCAGCGACACCTGCTTGGCCACCAGCGTCGTCCCCTCGCGGGCCGGGTCCACCCGGCCCACCAGCTGCCCGCCCGCGAGCAGCGGCATCGCGAAGTAGCCGTGTATCCGCTTCGGTTTCGGGACGTACGCCTCCAGGCGGTGGGTGAAGCCGAATATCCGCTCCGTGCGCGCCCGCTCCCAGATCAGCGAGTCGAAGGGCGACAGCAGGGTCGTGCGGTGGCGGCCGCGCGGCGTGGCCGCCAGGGCCTCCGGGTCGGCCCAGGCGGGCTTGTCCCAGCCCTGCACCCGCACCGGCACCAGCCCCGAGTCGGCGACCACCGCGTCGAACTGCTCGCCCTTGAGCCGGTGGTAGTCGGCGATGTCCGCGCGCGTGCCCACGCCCAGCGCCTGCCCGGCCAGCCGCACCAGCCGCCGCAGACACTCCCTGTCGTCCAGCTCGTCGTGCAGCAGGTGGCCGGGGACGGCGCGCTCGGCCAGGTCGTACACCCGCTTCCAGCCGCGCCGCTCGGTGCACACCACCTCCCCGTACATCAGGGCCCGCTCGACGGCGACCTTCGAGGCGGACCAGTCCCACCATTCGCCGCCGTTCTTCGCGCCGCCGAGCTCCGTGGCGGTCAGCGGCCCCTCGGCGCGCAACTGCTTGATCACCGTGTCGTACGCGCCGTCCGGCAGGTCGTGGTGCCACTGCGGGCGGGCCCGGTAGGCGCGGCGGCGGAAGGCGAAGTGCGGCCACTCCTCGATGGGCAGGATGCACGCCGCGTGCGACCAGTACTCGAAGGCGTGCGTCTCCGTCCAGTACGCCGCGTCGACGGTCTTGCGGCCGACGGCGCCGAGCCGTGCGTACGGAACCAGCTCGTGGGACCGGGCCAGCACCGAGATCGTGTCCAGCTGGACGGCGCCGAGCCGGCGCAGGACGCCGCGCACCCCGGCACGGCGGTCCGGCGCCCCCAGGAAGCCCTGGGCGCGCAGCGCGATACGACGGGCCTCGTCGGCGGAGAGTTCGGCGGTCGGGCTCGGCATCGTGGTCATGCTCGGCACGATAGAGGGCGGCACTGACAGTCGGACCCGGCGGTCGGACCTGGACCGGTGGGCCCGGGAAGGGCACCCGGCGGGCCCGGGTCCGAGCACTTTTCGGGTTCGGCGGCACCTTCGGCGCGCCCCGCGCGTTCTCCTTGCGGGCGGCATGTCGGCGCGGCGGTCGGCTCAGGTGGGCGCGGACCTCCCAGCGCGGCGGCGTCCTCGCTTACGATGGCCGTTGCGGTGGGGCCCACCTGCCGTGCCCGTGCCAGTGTCCATGACAAGACCTAGTGCCAGGCCCGACCGGCAAGGAGACCAACCTCAGTGTCCGTCTTCAACAAGCTCATGCGTGCAGGCGAAGGCAAGATCCTGCGCAAACTGCACCGCATCGCGGACCAGGTCAACTCCATCGAAGAGGACTTCGTCAACCTCTCCGACGCCGAGTTGAGGGCGCTCACCGAGGAGTACAAGCAGCGGTACGCCGACGGCGAGAGCCTCGACGACCTGCTCCCGGAGGCGTTCGCCACCGTGCGCGAGGCGGCCAAGCGCGTCCTCGGACAGCGCCACTACGACGTCCAGCTGATGGGCGGCGCCGCGCTGCACCTCGGTTACGTCGCCGAGATGAAGACCGGTGAGGGCAAGACCCTCGTCGGCACGCTCCCGGCGTACCTCAACGCGCTCTCCGGCAAGGGCGTGCACCTCATCACGGTCAACGACTACCTGGCCGAGCGCGACTCGGAGATGATGGGCCGCGTCCACAAGTTCCTGGGCCTGACGGTCGGCTGCATCCTCGCCAACATGTCGCCCGCCCAGCGCCGCGAGAAGTACAACTGCGACATCACGTACGGCACGAACAACGAGTTCGGCTTCGACTACCTCCGCGACAACATGGCGTGGTCCAAGGACGAGCTCGTCCAGCGCGGCCACAACTACGCCATCGTCGACGAGGTCGACTCCATCCTGGTCGACGAGGCCCGTACGCCGCTGATCATCTCCGGCCCGGCGGACCAGGCCACCAAGTGGTACGGCGACTTCGCCAAGCTGGTCACCCGCCTCAAGCGGGGCGAGCCCGGCAACCCCCTCAAGGGCATCGAGGAGACCGGCGACTACGAGGTCGACGAGAAGAAGCGCACCGTCGGCATCCACGAGTCCGGCGTCGCCAAGGTCGAGGACTGGCTGGGCATCGACAACCTCTACGAGTCGGTGAACACCCCGCTCGTCGGGTACCTGAACAACGCCATCAAGGCCAAGGAACTGTTCAAGAAGGACAAGGACTACGTCGTCATCGACGGCGAAGTC
Organism: Streptomyces sp. NPDC093546; assembly: GCF_044765045.1. Classification (NCBI taxonomy): domain Bacteria; kingdom Bacillati; phylum Actinomycetota; class Actinomycetes; order Kitasatosporales; family Streptomycetaceae; genus Streptomyces; species Streptomyces sp. NPDC093546. Next base: position 16,893 of record NZ_JBIWJG010000022.1, read on the forward strand.
ATGATCGTCGACGAGCACACCGGCCGTATCCTCGCCGGCCGCCGCTACAACGAGGGCATGCACCAGGCGATCGAGGCGAAGGAAGGGGTGGACATCAAGGACGAGAACCAGACGCTCGCCACGATCACCCTGCAGAACTTCTTCCGCCTCTACGACAAGCTCTCCGGCATGACCGGCACGGCCATGACCGAGGCCGCCGAGTTCCACCAGATCTACAAGCTGGGCGTCGTCCCGATCCCGACGAACAGGCCGATGGTCCGCAAGGACCAGTCGGACCTGATCTACCGCACCGAGGTCGCCAAGTTCGCCGCGGTCGTCGACGACATCGAGGAGAAGCACAAGAAGGGCCAGCCGATCCTCGTCGGTACGACGTCGGTCGAGAAGTCCGAGTACCTGTCGCAGCAGCTGGCCAAGCGGGGCATCCCGCACGAGGTGCTCAACGCCAAGCAGCACGACCGGGAGGCGACGATCGTCGCCCAGGCCGGCCGCAAGGGCGCCGTCACCGTCGCCACCAACATGGCCGGCCGCGGTACGGACATCAAGCTCGGCGGAAACCCCGACGACCTCGCCGAGGCGGAGCTGCGCCAGCGCGGCCTGGACCCGGTCGAGCACCCGGAGGAGTGGGCCGCCGCGCTGCCGACCGCCCTGGAGAAGGCCGAGCTCGCGGTCAAGGCCGAGAACGAAGAGGTCAAGAAGCTCGGCGGGCTCTACGTGCTGGGCACCGAGCGGCACGAGTCGCGGCGTATCGACAACCAGCTGCGCGGCCGTTCCGGCCGTCAGGGCGACCCCGGCGAGTCCCGGTTCTACCTGTCGCTGGGCGACGACCTGATGCGGCTGTTCAAGGCGCAGATGGTCGAGCGCGTGATGGCGATGGCCAACGTCCCCGACGACGTGCCGATCGAGAACAAGATGGTCACGCGCGCGATCGCGTCCGCGCAGTCGCAGGTCGAGCAGCAGAACTTCGAGACGCGTAAGAACGTCCTGAAGTACGACGAGGTGCTCAACCGCCAGCGCGAGGTCATCTACGGCGAGCGCCGCCGCGTCCTGGAGGGCGAGGACCTGCACGAGCAGATCCGGCACTTCATGGACGACACGATCGACGCGTACATCCAGGCGGAGACCGTCGAGGGCTTCGCCGAGGAGTGGGACCTGGACCGGCTGTGGGGCGCGTTCAAGCAGCTATACCCGTGCAAGGTCACCATCGAGGAACTGGAGGACGCGGCCGGCGACCGTGCCGGGATCACCGCCGAGTTCATCGCCGAGATGGTCAAGGAAGACATCCACCGGCAGTACGACGAGCGTGAGAAGCAGCTCGGCTCGGAGATCATGCGCGAGCTGGAGCGGCGCGTGGTGCTGTCCGTGCTGGACCGCAAGTGGCGCGAGCACCTCTACGAGATGGACTACCTCCAGGAGGGCATCGGCCTGCGCGCCATGGCGCAGAAGGACCCGCTGGTCGAGTATCAGCGCGAGGGCTTCGACATGTTCACCGCCATGATGGAGGGCATCAAGGAGGAGTCCGTCGGCTACCTGTTCAACCTGGAGGTCCAGGTCGAGCAGCAGGTCGAGGAGGTCCCGGTGCAGGACGCGGCCGCCGAGAGGACCTCGCTCTCCAAGGAGGACGCGGTGCCGGCGCAGGCGGGTGCCGCGCGTCCGGAGATCCGCGCCAAGGGCCTGGAGGCGCCGAGGCGGCCGGACCGGCTGCACTTCACGGCGCCGAAGGTCGACGGCGAGGGCGACATCATCGAGGGCGACTTCGAGACCGCCGACGGCGGCGCTCGGGGCGACGGTGACGGCATGACCCGTGCGGAGCGGCGCAAGGCCCAGAAGGGCGGGCGTCGCCGCAAGAAGTAACGCGGCCGCTCCAAGGCGTTGACGTCGGGGCCGGGGTACGCGCGCGTGGCGCGTGTCCCGGCCCCTGCCGCGTTTACGGGTGGTTTCCGCCGAGCTCCACGGCCGCGCAGCGCCACCTGCGGTCCTCGCCCTTCTCCAGGCGGAACGCCATCGCCCGGAACCGGTCGCCGGTCGCGATCGTCGCGAACGCCTCCACCACGCCGGGCCGCAGCGGGAACACGCCGCAGCGGCTGATCACGGGGCGGGCGGCGTGCGCGCCGCGGGCGCGCAGGGGCGTGTGCGGTGCGAGGCGGATCAGCTGGTCGTACGCCTCCCCGACGGTCTGGCCGAGCATCCAGTGGACCGGGCGCTCGCCGCTGAGGACGGCGAGCAGGCGCTCGGCGAACACGGCGTGGGGCGGCTGCGGCCGCCGGGGCCGGGTCTGCCGGACCGTGCCGGCCCCTCCAGGGGCCCGCTGGTCGCGGCGGCCGGCCGGTCGGGGCGTCTGCGGGCGCGTCGTCGTGCGGCTCGTCTGCGTGCGCGTGGCGGCGGTGGTCATGGCGGCCCCGTTCCGTCGGACCCGGCGTTCTACCGGGCGGTAACTTCGGTTGGGGATCTTGTACGGGGGCGGGGTGGGCGGCCGCAATCGCCATCGGCGGCCCGGTCGGGCGGGGAGAGGGTTCACCTATTCGGGTGATGGGGGCCTTGTGCGACCTGGATCGGGCGGCGGTCCGGTGTCCGTTTGTGGACGTGCGGGGCGGGTGGCCTCAGGGCCCCAAAAGGGGACCGCGCACGTATCCTGAGGACGTCTCCCGACTACGAAAGCGGCCTGCCATGCGCGTGTACGTCCCCCTGACGCTCCCCGGCCTCGCAGAGGCGCACAAGGCGGGCGAGCTCGGGCCCGGTCCGCTCACCGCCTACGCCGTGACGCCCGGACTGCGCGAGTGGTACATCTCCGACGACATCGAGGAGCTCGAGTACGCCGCGCTCAGCCGGGCCGCCGCGGCGTCGCTGCGGCTCGTCGCCGGTGACCCCCTCGCCGCGCGGCGGCGGGTGGTCGTCGCCCTCGACGTACCGGACCGGGCCGTGAGCGCCGACCCCGACGCGAGCCTCGACCCCGCGTCGGTCGGCGAGGTACGCGTCGCCGGGCCGGTGCCGCTGGCCAAGGCGGCCGCGGTGCACGCGGACGCGGACGACGCGACGGCGGACGTCTCCGCGGCGGCGGACGCGCTGGGCGCGGCGGACCAGGGGGACGAGGACGCGCAGTTCACGGTGGACGGGGCCGAGGACCACGAGCTGCTGTGGTTCGGGGTGCAGGAGATCCCCGCGCTGCTGGGCTGAGGGGCGTCGGGGTCGATTGTCGGTGGGGGCCGGTACCGTTTCGGCATGGGGAAGCGCGGCACCCACCTGGTGTGGGACTGGAACGGCACACTGCTCGACGACATCGACGCGGTCATAGGGGCGACGAACGCGGCGTTCGAGGAGATAGGCCTGGAGCCGATCACCCTCGAGCGGTACCGCGAGCTGTACTGCGTGCCGGTGCCCGTGTTCTACGAGCGGCTGATGGGCCGGATGCCCACGGAGGCGGAGTGGGCCGTCATGGACGGCGCGTTCCACCGGCACTACTGGGTGCGGGCGGAGGCGTGCGGGCTGACGGCCGGGGCGGCGGAGCTGCTGGCGGCCCGGCAGGAGGCCGGGTACACGCAGTCGCTGCTGTCGCTGGCGCCGCACGACCAGCTGGTGCCGTTCGTGCGGCGGCACGGCATCGAGTCGCGGTTCGTCCGCGTGGACGGGCGCATGGACACGTCCACGGCCGGCAAGGCCGCGCACATGGTGCGGCATCTGCTGGCGCTGGACGGGACCGTGGCGTCGTCGCCGGAGCGCGTGTGCGTCATCGGCGACGCGGCGGACGACGCGCTGGCGGCGGCGCACGTGGGCGCGAAGGCGGTGCTGTACACCGGGGGGTCGCACAGCCGGGCGAGCCTGGAGGCGGTGGGGGTGCCGGTGGTGGACTCGCTGGAGGAAGCGGTGGCGGTGGCGGAGGAGCTGGTGGCGTAGGGCCGCTTGCCCTGCGGGTCCGAGAGGGCGTCTGTCGCTGTCCAGAGTGTCAAACTTCCCCACCGGGATTTGTACACATACGGCTCATGACGGGGTCGGGGGGAAGAGCGATAGCCTGGACCCGTGATCAGCGCTATACGCCGAGGGGGCAGCGAAGCCCCCGGCCTGCGCCCGGGATGCCATCGTGCCCGGGCGAGCGCTGATTTTTCGTTTGCGGGGCGTTCGGCAAAATTGGCCGATAACGGCCCGGACATCTCTCATCGCGGCATAACGTCGCCTCAGACCGGAAACCCCGCGTCGTGGCGTTGTGTCACTTTTTCTTTCACCTACGTCACGCAACGGCGCGCGACAGGAGCCAGAGGACATGCAGACCAAGCTGGACGAAGCCAAGGCCGAGCTGCTCGAACGGGCTGCCCGGGTAGCTGAGAACAGCCCGGTCGGGGGGCGACTCGCGATCGGGACCGAGGACGGGGAGCGACCGGACCGGGACACCGTTCTCGACTACCTCCAGCGCTACTACCTGCACACCGCTCCGGAGGACCTCGCGGACCGCGACCCCGTCGACGTCTTCGGCGCCGCGCTGTCCCACTACCGGCTGGCCGAGAACCGCCCCCAGGGCACCGCGAACGTCCGCGTGCACACGCCCACCGTGGAAGAGAACGGGTGGACGTGCAGCCACTCCGTCGTCGAGGTCGTGACCGACGACATGCCGTTCCTCGTCGACTCGGTGACCAATGAGCTGTCCCGCCAGGGGCGCGGCATCCACGTCGTCATCCACCCGCAGGTCGTCGTCCGCCGTGACGTGACCGGCCAGCTGATCGAGATCCTCCCCGCCGAGACGCAGGTCCACGGCGGCCTGCCGCACGACGCCCTCACCGAGTCGTGGATCCACGTCGAGATCGACCGCGAGACCGACCGCGGCGACCTCAAGCAGATCACCTCCGACCTGCTGCGCGTCCTGTCCGACGTCCGCGAGGCCGTCGAGGACTGGGAGAAGATGCGCGACGCCGCGCTGCGCATCGCCGAGGACCTGCCGCGGGAGCCGATCGCCGAGGACCTGCGCTCCACGGAGGTCGACGAGGCCCGCGAGCTGCTGCGCTGGCTGGCCGACGACCACTTCACCTTCCTCGGCTACCGCGAGTACCAGCTCACCGAGGACGACGCCCTCGCCGCCGTCCCCGGCACCGGTCTCGGCATACTGCGTTCGGACCCGCACCACAGCGGCGACGAGGCCCACCCCGTCTCGCCGTCCTTCAACCGCCTGCCGCGCGACGCCCGCGCCAAGGCCCGCGAGCACAAGCTGCTGATCCTGACGAAGGCGAACAGCCGCGCCACCGTGCACCGGCCCTCGTACCTCGACTACGTCGGCGTCAAGAAGTTCGACGCCAACGGCAACGTGATCGGTGAGCGGCGCTTCCTGGGGCTGTTCTCGTCCGCCGCGTACACCGAGTCCGTGCGCCGCGTGCCGGTCATCCGCCGCAAGGTCGCCGAGGTCCTGGAGACGGCGGGCTTCTCGCCGAGCAGCCACGACGGCCGCGACCTGCTCCAGATCCTGGAGACGTACCCGCGCGACGAGCTCTTCCAGACGCCCGTCGACCAGCTCGAGGCGATCGCCACGAGCGTGCTGTACCTCCAGGAGCGGCGCCGGCTGCGCCTCTACCTGCGCCAGGACGAGTACGGGCGCTACTACTCCGCGCTCGTCTACCTCCCGCGCGACCGCTTCAACACCACCGTCCGCGAGCGCCTGACCGACATCCTCAAGGAGGAGCTCGGCGGCACCAGCGCCGACTTCACCCTGATGAGCACCGAGTCGGTGCTGACCCGGCTGCACTTCGTCATCCGCGTCCCGCAGGGCAGCGAGCTGACCCCGCTCACCGACGCCGACGTCGAGCGCATCGAGGGCCGGCTCGTCGAGGCCGCCCGCTCCTGGGACGACGGCTTCGCCGAGGCGCTCAACGCCGAGACCGGCGAGGAGCGCGCCGCCGAGCTGCTGCGCCGGTACGCGGGAGCCTTCCCCGAGGGCTACAAGGCCGACCACACGCCGCGCGCCGCCGTCGCGGACCTGGTCCACCTGGAGCAGCTGATTAAGGGCGAGAAGGAGTTCGCGCTCTCCCTCTACGAGCCGGTCGGCGCGGGCCCCGGCGAGCGCCGCTTCAAGATCTACAAGACCGGTGCCCAGGTCTCCCTCTCCGCCGTCCTGCCGGTCCTCAACCGCCTCGGCGTCGAGGTCGTCGACGAGCGCCCGTACGAGCTGCGCTGCGCGGACCGGACGAGCGCGTGGGTCTACGACTTCGGCCTGCGCATGCCGCACACGGCCGGCGGCGCCGCCGGTGCCAACGGCGCCGACTACCTCGCCGACGACGCGCGCGAGCGCTTCCAGGAGGCGTTCGCCGCGACCTGGACCGGCCGTGCCGAGAACGACGGCTTCAACGCCCTCGTGCTGAGCGCCGGGCTGAACTGGCGCGAGGCGATGGTGCTGCGCGCGTACGCGAAGTACCTGCGCCAGGCCGGTTCGACCTTCAGCCAGGACTACATGGAGGACACCCTCCGCAACAACGTCCACACCACCCGGCTGCTGGTCTCCCTCTTCGAGGCGCGCATGGCGCCCGAGCGGCAGCGCGCCGGCACCGAGCTGATCGACGGCCTGATGGAGGAGCTGGACGGCGCGCTCGACCAGGTCGCGAGCCTGGACGAGGACCGCATCCTGCGCTCCTTCCTCACCGTCATCAAGGCGACCCTGCGCACCAACTTCTTCCAGAAGACGGAGAGCGGCGAGCCGCACGCGTACGTGTCGATGAAGTTCGACCCGCAGGCGATCCCGGACCTGCCCGCGCCGCGCCCGGCGTTCGAGATCTGGGTGTACTCGCCGCGCGTCGAGGGCGTCCACCTGCGCTTCGGCAAGGTCGCCCGCGGCGGTCTGCGCTGGTCCGACCGGCGCGAGGACTTCCGTACCGAGATCCTCGGCCTGGTCAAGGCGCAGATGGTGAAGAACACCGTCATCGTGCCCGTCGGCGCCAAGGGCGGCTTCGTCGCCAAGCAGCTGCCGGACCCGGCCGTCGACCGTGACGCCTGGCTGGCGGAGGGCATCGCCTGCTACCGCACCTTCATCTCGGCGCTGCTCGACATCACCGACAACCTGGTGGCCGGCGAGGTCGTGCCGCCGGCCGACGTCGTCCGGCACGACGAGGACGACACGTACCTCGTCGTCGCCGCCGACAAGGGCACCGCGACCTTCTCCGACATCGCCAACGAGGTCGCCGTCGCGTACGGCTTCTGGCTGGGCGACGCCTTCGCCTCCGGCGGCTCCGCCGGTTACGACCACAAGGGCATGGGCATCACGGCCCGCGGCGCCTGGGAGTCCGTCAAGCGGCACTTCCGCGAGCTGGGCCACGACACCCAGACGCAGGACTTCACGGTCGTCGGCGTCGGCGACATGTCCGGTGACGTGTTCGGCAACGGCATGCTGCTCTCCGAGCACATCCGTCTCGTGGCCGCCTTCGACCACCGCCACATCTTCATCGACCCGAACCCGGACGCGGCCGTCTCGTACGCCGAGCGGCGCCGCCTGTTCGAGCTGCCGCGCAGCTCCTGGGCCGACTACGACAAGGAGCTGCTGTCCCCGGGCGGCGGCATCCACCCCCGTACGGCCAAGTCGATTTCGGTCAACGCGCACATGCGGGCCGCCCTCGGCATCGAGGCGGGCGTCACCAAGCTGACCCCGGCCGAGCTGATGAAGGCGATCCTCCAGGCGCCGGTCGACCTGCTGTGGAACGGCGGCATCGGTACGTACGCCAAGGCCTCCACCGAGTCGCACGCCGACGTCGGCGACAAGGCCAACGACGCCATCCGCGTCAACGGCGAGGACCTGCGCGTCAAGGTCGTCGGCGAGGGCGGCAACCTCGGCCTGACCCAGCTCGGCCGCATCGAGTTCGCCCGCAAGGGCGGCCCCGAGGGCACCGGCGGCAAGATCAACACCGACGCCATCGACAACAGCGCCGGTGTGGACACCTCCGACCACGAGGTGAACATCAAGATCCTGCTCAACGCCCTGGTGACCGACGGCGACATGACCGTCAAGCAGCGCAACAAGATCCTCGCCGAGATGACGGACGAGGTCGGCGCGCTCGTGCTGCGCAACAACTACGCGCAGAACGTCGCCCTGGCCAACGCCGTCGCGCAGTCCCCGTCGCTCCTCCACGCCCACCAGCGCTTCATGCGCCGCCTCAGCCGCGAGGGCCACCTGGACCGGTCGCTGGAGTTCCTGCCGACCGACCGCCAGATCCGCGAGCTGCTGGGCAACCGGCAGGGGCTGAGCCAGCCCGAGCTGGCCGTGCTGCTCGCCTACACCAAGATCACGGTCGCGGAGGAGCTGATCCACACGGATCTGCCCGACGACCCGTACCTGCGCGAGCTGCTGCACGCGTACTTCCCGTCCAAGCTGCGCGAGGAGTTCCCGGCGCAGATCGACGCCCACGCGCTGCGCCGCGAGATCATCACCACGGTGCTGGTCAACGACACCGTCAACACCGGTGGCTCGACCTTCCTGCACCGCCTGCGCGAGGAGACCGGCGCCTCGACCGAGGAGATCGTGCGCGCGCAGCTCGCCGCCCGCGCGATCTTCGGCCTGAGCGAGGTGTGGGACGCCGTCGAGGCCCTCGACAACAAGGTCCCGGCCGACGTCCAGACCCGCATCCGGCTCCACTCGCGCCGCCTGGTCGAGCGCGGCACGCGCTGGCTGCTGAACAACCGACCGCAGCCGCTCAAGCTCGCCGAGACCATCGAGTTCTTCGCCGAGCGCGTCGAGCTGGTCTGGGCGCAGCTGCCGAAGATGCTGCGCGGCGCGGACCTGGAGTGGTACGAGTCGCTGGTCGAGGAGCTCACCGCGGCGGGCGTTCCGGACGAGCTGGCGCTGCGGGTGGCCGGCTTCTCCTCCGCCTTCCCGACGCTCGACATCGTCGCGATCGCGGACCGGACGGGCAAGGACCCGATGGCGGTCGCCGAGGTCTACTACGACCTGGCCGACCGGCTGGCCATCACCCAGCTGATGGACCGGATCATCGAGCTGCCGCGCGCCGACCGCTGGCAGTCCATGGCCCGCGCCTCCATCCGCGAGGACCTGTACGCCGCGCACGCCGCGCTCACGGCCGACGTGCTCTCGGCGGGGAACGGCACCTCGACGCCCGAGGAGCGGTTCCAGGCCTGGGAGCAGAAGAACGCCGCGATCCTGGGTCGGGCGCGCTCGACGCTCGACGAGATCCACAACTCGGACGACTTCGACCTGGCCAACCTGTCGGTGGCGATGCGGACGATGCGGACGCTGCTGCGTACGCACAGCTGAGCCGTCCGACGTGCGGTGAAGGCGCCTCCCGCGATGCGGGGGGCGCCTTCGGCATACGGTCATGCGGTCATACGGTCGCGCGCCACAGCCGCCGGCAGGACAGCACGGCCGCCGCGATCAGCAGCGCGTTCCGTACGGCCACGACGGCGACGCCCGCCGGCGCGACGTTGATGACGTCGTCGTACAGCAGCGGGTACGCGAGCGAGCTGAGCGCCGCCGCGGGCAGCAGCAGGAGCGCGACGGGCCGCTGGGTGGTGTGCCGGGAGGTGAGGCAGACCGCCGCCAGGCCCAGCAGCCACACCATGTACTGGGGGCTGATCACCCGGCTGGTGACGGTGAAGAGGAGTACGGCGGCGAGGGCCGCGTCCAGGGGGGTGGCGGCGTTCCAGCGGCGTGACCGCAGCCGCCACACCAGCAGCCAGCACAGCGCGGCGGCGGTGAGCGCCAGGGCGAGGCGGGCGACGCTCGACACGTAGGGGCCGGTCAGCTCGAAGGCGCCGTAGCGGTACTGGACGGCGCCCGGCCAGCCGGCGAGCAGCCGGGCCAGCGACAGCGCGCTGCCGCCGAGCGACTCGATCTGCACGCCCCGGCTGCCCTGCTGGCGCAGGAAGTCGAGCGGGTGGGCGAAGGTGAGCACCAGGATCCCGAGGAGCGCGGCGGCCGCGACGGCGGCGGAGGCCCAGGCCCGGCGGGTCGCCCGCCCCCGGGGCGCGCCCAGCAGGACCAGCAGCGGCCACACCTTGACCATGGCGCCGAGCCCGGCGAGCGCCCCGCCGAGCCGGGCCCGGGGCCGCCGGGCGCCCAGCGCCAGCAGCGCGAGCACCGCGAGGGCCGTGACCTGCACGTCGTACCGGGCGAGCGGGAGGTGCAGCAGGAGCGGCAGCCCGCCGATCCAGAACCACGCGCCGGAGGTGCTGCGCCCGGGGCCGTTGCCGTTGCCGCTGCCGGCGCGCGCCGCGCGGGCGAGCGCGACCGCCACCACCGCGTCGGCGAGGAGCGTCAGCGCCACGAACGCCTGGTAGTACGTCAGCCACGGCACGGCCCCCGGGGCGAGGAGCACCAGCCCGGCGCCCGGCGGGTACTGCCAGGTGACGTCGCCCACCGGGAAGGCCCCGAGGGCGAGCAGCTCGTACCAGTGCCGGTAGAGCACGTACACCTCGCGCCCGACGCCGCCGATGCCGAGGGTGTCGTCCCACAGGAGCAGGAGCATGCCGGCGCGGGTGAAAACCCAGGCGGTGGTGAGGGCGAGTACGGCGGAGAGCGGCAGGCGGGCGCGGCCGCCGCCGAGCCGGTGCCGGGAGGAACCGGAGTGCCGGGAGGAACCGGAGTGCCGGGAGGAACCGTAGTGCCGGGAGGAACCGTAGTGCCGGGAGGCGCGGGGGTGGCGGGAGGTCGTCGTCATCTCAGCGCACTTTATGTTCCCTATGCGCCGATACCGACTATTTACGGCCCACCATCTGACCGTTTCTCGCCGTCCCTTGCTACTTCTTGTTCGTGTGCGCCTCGTACGCGTCGACGACCTCGTTCGCCGGCCCGTCCATCAGGATCGTCCCCGCCTCCAGCCAGATCGCCCGGTCGCACGTCTCCCGGATCGTGCCGTTGCTGTGGCTGACCAGGAACACCGTGCCCGCCTCGGCGCGCAGCTCGTTGATCCGCTCCTGGCTGCGCCTGCGGAACTTCGCGTCGCCGGTCGCCAGCGCCTCGTCGATGAGCAGCACCTCATGGCTCTTGGCGGCGGCGATGGCGAACCGCAGGCGGGCGCCCATGCCGGAGGAGTACGTCCGCATCGGGAGCGAGATGAAGTCGCCCTTCTCGTTGATCCCGGAGAAGTCGACGATCTCCTGGTAGCGGGCGTGGATCTCCTCGCGCGTCATGCCCATCGCCAGGCCGCCGAGGATGACGTTGCGCTCGCCGGTCAGGTCGCCCATCAGCGCCGCGTTCACACCGAGCAGGGACGGCTGGCCCTGGGTGTAGATGCGCCCCTGGCTGGTGGGCAGCAGCCCCGCGATGGCCTTGAGCAGGGTGGACTTGCCCGAGCCGTTGGTGCCGATGAGCCCGATGGCCTCGCCCTTGTACGCGACGAAGCTCACGCCCTTGACGGCGTGGACCTTGCGGGTGGCGGCCCGCGCCTTGCGGCGGTTCAGGATGCGGGCGAGGGGCGGGCCCTGCGGCTTGGTGCCCGCGCCCTGGACGGTGTACGTCACGTGGGCGCCGTCCACGATGACGGTCGGGACGCGCTCGACCGCGGGGGCCGGGGCGGGGACGGGGGTCGATTCGGTGGATGCGGTGAGTGTGTCAGCCACGGCCGTAGGTCTCCTCTGCCTTCCAGAAGTAGATGAAGCCGCCCACGAAGGCGAGCAGTGCCCAGCCGGACGCCGCGGCCCACACGTGGGGCGGCAGCCGGTCGGCGGTGAAGCTGTCGATGAACGCGAAGCGCACGAGGTCGATGTAGAGGGCCGCCGGGTTGTACTCCAGGGCCAGGCCGACGACGTGCGGGACGCGGTTGTCCGCCAGCACCTTGTCGATGCTCCACATCACGCCGGACACGTACATCCAGGTGCGCAGCACGAAGGGCATCACCTGGGCGATGTCCGGCGTACGGGCCGCCAGGCGGGCCATCACCAGCGAGACGCCCGCGTTGAAAAGGGACTGGAGGAACAGGGCGGGCGCGGCCAGCAGCCAGGACCAGCCGGGCCGGACGCCGAAGCAGAACAGGATGACGATGAGCGCGCCCAGCGAGAAGGCGAGCTGCTGGAGCTGCTGCAGCGCCAGCGAGACGGGCAGGCTGGCGCGCGGGAAGTGCAGCGCGCGGACCAGGCCGATGTTGCCGCTGATGGCGCGGGTGCCGACGGCGATGGAGGAGGACGTGAAGGTCCAGATGAAGACGCCGGTGACGAGGAAGGGGACGAAGTCCTCGACGTGGCTCCGGGTGTTCATCAGCACGCCGAAGATGAAGAAGTAGACGGCCGCGTTGAGCAGCGGGTTCATCAGCTGCCAGAGCTGCCCGAGCTTCGCCTGGCTGTACTGGGCGGTGAGGCGGGCCGTGGCGAAGGCGGTGATGAAGTGGCGCCGCGACCAGAGCCGCCGGGCGTACTCGGTCAGGGGCGGGCGGGCGCCGCTGACTGTCAGCCCGTGGCGCTGGGCGAGCTGCCGGAGGTCTTCCCCGGCGGCGTACGCACACGTACTCGTACTCGTACTCACTGCTCCTGCCTTCAGCCCTTCGCGTCGTGCCCCATGGTCGGAACGGGACCGTATCGTCGTCACGGCGAGAGTAGGACGATCTGACGTCGGAACGCAACCGTCCCGTCGTGACGCGGGCGTCGCGCTATGATCCGGGGCATGACTGCACCGCCGACCCCGCCCCCCGGGAGCACGCGCCGCCGCGCCCCCGCCGGAGCCGCCGTGCTGCGGGAGGACGTGACCGATGCGATCAGGGCCGCCGTCTTCGAGGAGCTCGCGGCCGTCGGATTCGCCCGCATGTCCATCGAGGGCATCGCACGCCGCGCGGGCGTCGGCAAGACGGCGGTCTACCGGCGCTGGAAGTCCAAGCTGTCGCTCGTCCTCGACCTGCTGACCGCCTTCGCCACCCAGGGCCTCCCGGCCCCGGCCACCGGCTCGCTGTACGGCGACGTCCGCGCGCTGCTGGAGGTCGCCGCCCACGCCCTGCGCCACCCCGTCGCCTCCCAGGTCATCCCGGACCTCCTGGTGGAGGCGGCCCGCCACCCCGAGATCGCCGACGCCGTCAGGGCCCAGCTGCTCGACAGCCAGCAGGGCGTGGCGGCGGTCGTCGTCCGCGAGGCCGTCGAGCGCGGCGAACTCCCCGAGGGCGCGGACCCGGAGCGGGCGCTGGACCTCATCATCGGCCCGCTGTACTGGCGGCTCGTCGTCGTCCGCTCGCCCCTGCCGAAGGGGTACCTCGACGACCTGGCGCGCTCGGCGGTGGCGGCGCTGCGCGTCTGAGCCGCGTCACCCGCCGTCACCTGGTTGGACGCGGGCCCGGTGACCCCGCGGGCGCCCGGGGGTTGAGCCTGCCGTTCGTGTTCCGTGCAACGGTGAGGACGGTGGGCCGACAGTGCGTGCGCTGGGTATCGACGGTGCGTGGGTCATGGAACCGCGCGTGTTCCACGACAGCAGGGGCAGCTTCCACGAGTGGTTCCGGGCCCCGGACCTGGCCGCGGCCGCCGGGTACGGGCTGGGCCTCGCCCAGGCCAACTGCTCGGTGTCCAGCCGCGGCACCCTGCGGGGCATCCACTTCGCGGACGTCCCGCCCGGCCAGGCGAAGTACGTGACGTGCGTGCGCGGCGCGGTCCTCGACGTCATCGTGGACCTGCGCACCGGCTCGCCCACCTACCGCGCCTGGGAGGCGGTCCGGCTCGACGACCGGGACCACCGCGCCGTCCACCTCGCCGAGGGACTCGGCCACGGCTTCATGGCCCTCACCGACGACGCCACGGTCGTCTACCTCTGCTCGCGCGGGTACGCCCCCGCCCGCGAGCACGGCGTCCACCCGCTCGACCCGGACCTCGCCATCGCCTGGCCCGCCGACCTCACCCCCGTCCTGTCCGACAAGGACGCCGCCGCGCCCACCCTCGCCGAGGCCGAGCGCGGCGGACTGCTGCCGTTGTACGAGGCGTGTACGGAGTGGTACGCGACGCTGCGGGCGGCGACGCGGGCCGCTGACGGGACGCCGCGCATCCCGGCCGGGCGGTGACGGCCCACGTCGTTGGCGCACGGCGCGAGGGCGCGTGAGCCTAGGGGGCCTGGCACCTCACCGGACGAGTCCGATGGCCTCGATCTCGATCATCCACTCGGGCGCGGCGAGCGAGGAGACCTCCACGAACGACTCCGCCAGGTGCGGCTTGTCCGGGAAGTGCTCCGCGCGCAGCTTGGCGTAGACGTCCTGCTGTGTGATGTCGGTGACGAACACGGTCGCCTTGACCACGTCGGCGAGGCTGGAGCCCGCATTCGTCAGCACCGTCGACAGATTCGCGAGCGCCTGACGGGCCTGCGCCTCGAAGTCCCCGGCGCCGACCGTGGCCCCCTGGGCGTTGATGGGAGCCTGTCCCGAGGTGAAGACGAGGTTTCCGACCCGGACCCCGAGTGAGATACCGGCCGACTCGTACCAGTCGGGTTCCGCGGAGACGCGCACACGTTCGGCGGCGGGCTGTGTGACGGACATACTGCTGACGCTCCCTCAAGGTCGCTACGGAGAAGGTCAAGTGGCCACGAGTGGCCACTCGACCTGATCTCTGAGGACAGCCGCGAGACGCCGAGATCCATTCCCGGCGGTCCTGGGGAGTGTCGTCGAAGTAGCGTCGTCCGCCCGGCGGGCAGGCGGGACTTTGACGACACGACCTAGGCCACCGGGGCCCTCCCGCCCGACGCGGCCACCACACGTTCGGTGACCTTCACCGGTTCCGTACCGACCGCGCTGTGCCGTTCGGCCCAGTTCTCCAGGGCCGTGCGGCAGGCGTGGTCCAAGTGGTGCAGCCCGGAGAGATCCAGCTCGACCGGCCGGTCCTGGGGCAGCGCCTCCAGGCTGTCGAGGATCTTCGGCAGCCGCAGGAAGGTCGCGTTGCCCGACAGGTACGCCTGGATCGGGCCGGCGCCCTTGTCGATGACCTCCAGCTTGACGTGCGACGCATCCCAGGCGGTCTTGACGACCGACAGGGCCAGACCGATGAGCACGCCCTCGAACATGTTCACCGCGACGATCGACACGGCCGTGATCACGAGGATCAGAGCCTCGCCCTTGTGGCCCCGCCACAGCGCCGCGATCTGGCGGAACGGGATCAGCTTCCAGCCCGCGTGCACGAGGATGCCGGCGAGAGCGGGGATCGGGATCAGCGCCAGGGCGGACGGCAGCGCGGCGGCGAACAGCAGCAGCCACACGCCGTGCAGCACACGCGACGCCTTGGTCTTCGCGCCCGCGTTGACGTTGGCGGAGCTGCGCACGATCACCGCGGTCATGGGCAGCGCGCCGAGCAGACCACAGACCGTGTTGCCCGTGCCCTGGGCGATCATTTCCTTGTCGTACTGGGTGCGCGGACCGTCGTGCAGCCGGTCCACGGCCGCCGCGCTGAACAGGCTCTCCGCCGACGCGATCAGCGTGAACGCGATGATGGTGCCCCAGATGGCAGGGCCGGCCAGCTCACCGAATGCCTCCGGCCCCGGCGGCTGGATGACGCCGAGCAGGCCCTCCACCTGGACGGTGGCGACCGGCAGGCTGAGGGCGAACGTGGCGATGGTGGCCAGCATGACCGCTGCGAGGGCGCCGGGCACGGCCTGCGCCTTCTTGGGCATCTTCTTCCACAGCACGAGGAAGGCGATGGTGCCCGCGCCGATCGCGAGCGAGGCCAGAGCCTCCGTGCTGCCGAGCGCGGCGGCGAAGGCCCCCGGGAGCCCCACGAGCTTGCCGATACCGGTCTCCGGGGCCTTCAGGCCCGCCGCCGCGTATATCTGCCCGGCGATGATCACCAGACCGATGCCGCAGAGCATGCCCTCGACGACGGAGACGGATATCGCCCGGAACCAGCGGCCCGCCTTGAGGAATCCCATGGCGAGCTGGAGCAGCCCGGCGACCAGCACGATCACGCCGAGCGTGGGCACCCCGAACTCGCTGACAGCCTCGAAGACCAGCACGGTCATGCCCGCGGCGGGCCCGGACACCTGGAGGCTGCTGCCGCGCATGAGCCCGGTGACGAGGCCGCCCACGATGCCGGTGACGAGCCCGAGCTCCGCGGGGACCCCGGAGGCGACCGCCACGCCGACGCACAGCGGCACGGCGACCAGGAAGACGACGATGGAGGCAGCGAAGTCCTGCCTCAGGTGAGGAAACTTCGACAACATGGTCACTCGTCCCCTCAGAGCGTCTCGAACGTGTCCGATTGCGCGCGGTGTTCCCGGACGGTCCCGGTGTGGACCTCGTAGTACCAGCCGTGCAACTGGAGTTGGCGCGCCTGGAGGCGCTCCTCGATGCACGGGTAGGAGCGCAGTCGCTCCAGCTGAGTCAGCACGTGGTTCTGCACGGCCTCGGCGACCGCCGGGTCGGCGGGGTCGGAGCACTTGGGCTCGTCCGCGGCGTGCGCGAGCCAGTCGCGCACGGCGGGAACGGCGGTCAGGTCGTCGTGGCGGACCACCGCACCGACGGCGCCGCAGTGGGAGTGGCCGCACACCACGACGTGCTTGACGCCGAGCACCTGCACGGCGTACTCGATCGTGGCCGCCTCACCAGTGGGGGTGGCGGAGGCGTACGGGGGGACGATGTTGCCCGCGGTGCGCAGCTCGAACAGTTCGCCGGGGCGGGCGCCCGTGATCAGGGCCGGAACGACCCGGGAGTCGGAGCAGGTGACGAACAGGACCTCGGGCGACTGGCCCTCGGCCAGCCCGGCGAACTCCTCAGGGCGCTGTCCGAACGTGCGGGCGTTGTCGATGAGGGGTTGCATGATGTGACTCCTCCTGGCGCGCCGTGGGGGCGCGTCGGGCTTACAGGACTACAGGACAGAGATGTGGGGGGTCTGCTCCGCAGCGGAACACCTGTTGGTACGGCCGGCGAGTGGCCTGACACTCATCTCGACGTGCGGTGGTACGCGACACCAGGCATGGCCCGCTCGGGTCTTGGCCATGGAGTGACAGGCCGTGTGCGCAGATGCGAAGGACGCCGAGCGTGTGAGGAACGGAAGGACGAGGAGGGCGGCACCGAGGAGCCAAGCACGGCCCGAAAGACCGTCATGCCTCCGAACATGCGCCCCCCTCCAGGCAGTTCACTACCTTTTGCGCTTACCAAGGTACGGTCAAGGACCGGTCAAGAACACTTTAACCTGGCAAAGTCGTGTGCCGGGTTAACCCAACGTTTCCAGCTGAAGAGAACCTGCAAATCGAAGCAGGCTTGGACGTCACGCTGGAGTGCTCGCCGCGTGCCCGGGCGGAGTTCAGCGCGCAGGGGTGAACAGCGCGGGGAGCGCCGCCCGGAGCGCTTCCCGCCAGTCGCGCAGCGGCGGCAGTCCCGCCTGCCGCCAGCGCGCGTGGCCCAGGACGCTGTATGCCGGGCGCGGTGCCGGGCGGGGGAAGGCCTCGCTCGTCGTGGGGCGGACGCGGTCGGGGTCCGCGCCCAGGAGGTGGAAGGTCTCGCGGGCGAGGTCGTGCCAGGTGCCGTCGCCCGCGTTCGTGGCGTGGTAGACGCCCGGCGGCGCGTCAGCGCGGCCCAGGGCGACGAGGAGGCGGGCGACGTCGGCGCTCCACGTGGGCTGGCCGCGCTGGTCCGCGACGACGTCCACGAAGGGGCGTTCCGCCTCCAGACGGGCCATGGTGCGTACGAAGTTGGCGCCGCCCGCTCCGTACAGCCAGGCCGTCCGGATCACGTAGCCGTCCTCGGGGAGCAGCTCCAGGACGGCGCGTTCGCCCGCGAGCTTGGTGCGGCCGTACGCGGTGCGGGGGGCGGGGAGCGCGTCCTCGGCGTACGGAGCCGAAGCGCGGCCGTCGAAGACGTAGTCCGTCGAGACGTGCAGCAGTCGGCAGCCCTGCGCGGCGCACGCCTCCGCCAGCGAGCGGACCGCCGTGGCGTTGACGGCCAGGGCCTCGGCCTCGCGCGTCTCGGCGTCGTCCACGGCCGTCCAGGCCGCGCAGTTGACGACCACCGAGGGGCGCAGCGCCGCCACCGCCTCGCGGATCGCGTGAGCGTCGCACACGTTCAGGTCGCGGCGCGTGAGGCCGACAGCCTCGTCGCCCAAGCAGGTCAGCACATCGCGGGCCAGTATCCCGGCCGCGCCGGTCACCAGCCAGGGGCGGCCCGTCACAGCGCCGCCCGGCTCAGCAGCGGCTGCCACCAGGAGCGGTTGTCGCGGTACCAGGCGACCGTCTCGGCGAGGCCCGTCGCGAAGTCCTTGGCCGGGCGGTAACCGAGCTCGTCGCGGATCTTGGTCCAGTCGACCGCGTACCTGCGGTCGTGGCCCTTGCGGTCCTCGACCTGCTGCACGTGGGACCAGTCCGCCCCGCAGGCGTCCAGCAGGAGGGACGTCAGCTTGCGGTTGGACAGCTCCGTCCCGCCGCCGATGTTGTAGATCTCGCCCGCCCGGCCCCGCGTCCGTACGAGCTCGATCGCGCGCACGTGGTCGTCGACGTGCAGCCAGTCCCGCACGTGCGAGCCGTCCCCGTACAGGGGCACCTTTCCGCCGTCCAGCAGCCGGGTGATGAAGAGGGGGACGACCTTCTCGGGGAAGTGGTGGGGGCCGTAGTTGTTCGAGCAGCGCGTGACCCGGACGTCCAGGCCGTGGGTGCGGTGGTAGGAGAGCGCGATGAGGTCGGCCGACGCCTTGGAGGCGGCGTACGGCGAGTTGGGTCGTACCGGCTCGCCCTCCGTCCAGGAGCCCGTCTCGATCGAGCCGTACACCTCGTCCGTCGAGATGTGGACGAAGGGCGCGGTGCGGTGACGCAGGCAGGCGTCCAGCAGGGTCTGCGTGCCGAGCACGTTCGTGCGGACGAACTCGGCGGCGCCGAGGATCGAGCGGTCGACGTGCGACTCGGCGGCGAAGTGCACGACCTGGTCGTGCTCGGAGACCAGCTTGTCGACGAGGTCGGCGTCCCGGATGTCACCGTGGAGGAAGGCGAAGCCGGGGTGGTCGCGCACGGGGGCGAGGTTGGCGAGGTTTCCGGCGTAGGTGAGGCGGTCCAGGACCGTGACCTCGGTCCGGGCGGGCCCGTCGGGGCCCAGCAGCGTGCGGACGTAGTGCGAGCCGATGAAACCGGCGCCGCCGGTCACCAGAATGCGCGTGATGGCGGTCGTCATGACGAGATCTGCACCTTGCTGTGATCGCCGAGCACCAGGCGGTGGGCGGCCGGGATGGGCGGGGCGGGGGTGATCTCGACGTTACGGCCGATAAGGGACGCTTCCACGCGACCCACGCCGTGGAGGGAGGAGCCGCTGAGCACGATGGAGTACTCGATCTCGCTGTCCGTCACCCGGCAGTTCTCGGCGATGGAGGTGGACGGGCCGATGTAGGAGTTCTCGACGACCGTGCCCGCGCCGATGACCGCCGGGCCGACGATCCGCGAGCCGCGCACGGTCGCGCCGCCGCCGATGCGGACGCGGCCGATGATCTCGGTGGCGGCGTCGACGGTGCCTTCGTTCGCCGGGGTGAGGATCTCCAGGACGGAACGGTTCACCTCCAGCATGTCGGCGACGTTCCCGGTGTCCTTCCAGTAGCCGGAGATGATCGTGGAGGTGACCGTGCGGCGCTCGTCGATGAGCCACTGGAGCGCGTGCGTGATCTCCAGCTCGCCGCGCGCCGACGGCGTGATGGCGCGGACGGCCTCGTGGACGGCGGGCGAGAAGAGGTACACCCCGACCAGGGCGAGGTCGCTGCGCGGATGCGCCGGTTTCTCCTCCAGGCGCGCCACCCGCCCGTCGATGTCGAGTTCGGCGACGCCGAAGGCGCGTGGGTCGGGCACCTTGGTCAGCAGGATCTGCGCGTCGGGGCGGCTCGTACGGAACTCCTCGACCAGGTCCGTGATGCCGCCGACGATGAAATTGTCGCCGAGGTACATCACGAAGTCGTCGTCGCCGAGGAATTCACGGGCGATCAGCACGGCGTGCGCGAGGCCGAGCGGCGCGTGCTGCGGGATGTACGTGACGTCGAGGCCGAAACGCGAGCCGTCGCCGACGGCGGCACGGATCTCGTCGGCGGTGTCGGGGGCCACGATGATGCCCGTGTCGCGGATTCCGGCGGCGGCGATGGACTCGAGTCCGTAGAAGAGCACCGGCTTGTTGGCGACGGGCACGAGCTGCTTGGCGGACGTGTGTGTGATGGGGCGCAGCCGGGTGCCGGCCCCTCCGGAGAGTACGAGTGCTTTCACTGGGCCTACCTTCAACGAGAGTTGACGCCGCGCCTTGCGTACGGCCGTGAGCCATACGTGTGATTCGCAAAGTCGGTTTTGTGGCGATAATGCACGTACAGCGAACTGTATTGCGTTTACGCCCGTTTAAGTGTGTTAATCGGTGCTTCGCGTCGTACCGTTGGTATTGCTACGTTCGTCAACATGAACGTCCGAATGTCGTCCTCTTGGGACGTGCGGAAAGCCCGGATCGTCGTCCTCGTCGTCGCGGCGGTCGCGTTCCTCTCGAAAGTCGCGCTCGCGGCCTCCACCCGGGGGCCCGCCGATGTGCGCTTCTTCTGGGGCTTCGCGCGGGCCATCGCCCGGACGGACCCCATTCGCGTCTACGCCGAGCCGCTGCCCTGGCTGCCCGTCTACAACCACCCGCCGCTGGCGAGCTGGATGCTGCTCGTCATGGAGTGGCTCGCCCAGCACGGGGTGCCGTGGCGGCCGTTGATCCGGTTCCCGGCGTGCCTGGCCGACTTCATCACCGTGCTGCTGGTGTTCGAGATCGTACGGAGGCGGGGCCGGCTGCGGACGGCCGTCGCCTGCGCGCTGGGCGCGGCCCTGTGCCCGGTCCTCGTCGCCACCTCCGGGTACCACGGCAACACCGACTCGGTGGCGGTGATGTTCGCCTTCGCGGCCGCGTACCTGCTCGTCGACCGCAAGATGCCGAGGGCGGCGGGCGTCGCGGCGGCGCTCTGCGTCAGTGTGAAGATCGTCCCGGTGGTGGCGGTTCCGCTGCTGTTCGTCGCCGCCTGGCGCGCCGGGCGCCCCACCCTCCTCCGGTTCGGCGGGGGCTTCGCGGTGCTGTTCCTCACCGTGTGGGGCCCGGTCATCGCCACCGTGCCGGGCGCGCTCAAGGCGAACGTGCTCGAGTACGCGGGCGGCAACTTCAGCTTCTGGGGCATCATCCGCTTCGCCCGCTGGGCCGGGGTGCCGGAGCCGTACGTGGCGCTCGTGCGCGGCGACGGGCACTTCCTCATCGTCGCGGCGATCATGGCGGCCGGGGTGTGGCTCGCCTGGCGCCGGCCCGGCGACGCACCCGTGGCCGTCGCCACCACCCTGGGGCTGCTGCTCCTGCTGAGCACCGCCTCGGGGGTGCAGTACCTCGCCTGGCCGGCGGCCGGGCTCTTCGTCATCGGCCTGTGGCAGGGGATCGCGTACGGCGCCGTCGTCGGCGGCGTGGCCGTGTCCGTCTACGCGGGGCAGCGGCCCGTCCACTGGACGGACACGGAGATGGCGTTCGGCGCGCTGGGGTGGGCGGTGCTGGCGGTGTGCGTGGCGACCGGCATCCACCGCGCGCTGGGCGCGGCGGCGAGGGGCCGCGATCCGGGGGCGCCCGCCGTGGAGATCGCCAGGCCGCGCACGGAAGCGCGATCGGCCCGGTCGGCCAACTGACCCAGTCCCGCAGAACCCCCCGGTACCCGTGACCCCACGAGTGGAGAAGTCCCATGACTCCCGACACCCCCGCCAGCCCCGAAAGCCCCCCGCGTATCGGGGTCCTCGTCGTCGCGTACAACGCCGAATCGACCCTCGAGAAGACCCTCGACCGCATCCCCGCCGACTTCCGGCCGCGCATCGCCGAGATCCTCATCCTCGACGACGCCAGCCACGACGCCACCTTCACCGCCGGCTGCCGCTGGTCCCAGCTCGACGGCATGCCCCCCACCGTGGTCATGCGCCACACCAAGAACCTCGGCTACGGCGGCAACCAGAAGGCCGGTTACGCCCTCGCCGCCGAGCGCGGCCTCGACATCGTCGTCCTCCTCCACGGCGACGGCCAGTACGCCCCCGAGCTGCTCCCGCAGATGGTCGAGCCCCTCGAACGCGGCGAGTGCGAAGCCGTCTTCGGCTCCCGCATGATGCGGCCCCGCGACGCCCTGCGCGGCGGCATGCCCGCCTACAAGTGGCTCGGCAACCGCATCCTGACCCGGCTGGAGAACGCGCTCCTGGGCTCGGCCCTCACCGAGTTCCACTCCGGCTACCGCGCCTACAAGGTCGACGCCCTACGGCGGCTGCCCATCGACCGCAACACCGACGCCTTCGACTTCGACACCCAGATCATCGTCCAGCTCGTCGACGCCGGCATGCGCATCAAGGAGATCCCCATCCCCACCTACTACGGGGACGAGATCTGCTACGTCAACGGCCTGCGGTACGCCAAGGACGTCGTCAAGGACGTCCTCGCCTACCGCCTCGCCAAGAAGGGCTTCGGCACCTGCGACTGGATTCCCAAGCCCGTCACGTACGCCTTCAAGGAGGGCGACGGCTCCTCGCACGCCGTCATCCTGGACCGGATGCGCGACCTGCCGCCCGGGCGCGTCCTCGACGTCGGCTGCTCCGGCGGCCTGTTCGCCGAGCGCCTCGAAGCCCTCGGGCACACGGTCACCGGCATCGACTGCGTGGAGGTCGACGGCGTGCGCGAGCGCTGCTCCGGCGGGTTCCACCGGGCCGACCTGGAGGAGGGGCTGCCCGACGCCGTCCACGAGGCCGGCGGGTTCGACTACGTCGTCGCCGGCGACGTCGTCGAACACCTCTCGCGCCCCGAACGCCTCCTCGCCGAACTGCGCGACGTGCTCCGCCCCGACGGACACGTCCTGCTGTCCGTGCCGAACTTCGGCCACTGGTACTCGCGGCTGCGCGTCGCGCTCGGCATCTTCGACTACGACCGGCGCGGCATCCTCGACGAGACGCACCTGCGCTTCTTCAGCCGCGCCAGTCTGCGCCGCACTGTACGCTCCGCCGGCTACGACGTGCTGTCCCTCCGCGCCACCGGAGCGCCGTTCTGGTCCGTCCTCGGCGGCGGACCGGCGGCCAGGGCGCTCGGCGCGCTGTCGAAGCTGCTGACCCGGATCCGGCCGACCCTCTTCGGCTACCAGTACGTCGCCGTGCTCACCCCGCACGCGGCGCGGACGATCATCGCTGGGGAGCACATCGATGTCCAGGACATCCTCAACCGCCAGTACGTGCCGACCGACGTCCCCGCCGCTGTCCCGGCCCACCGCGTGGGCGTCTGAGAGGCGGACGTTGACCCTGGCCAGCTTCTCCCTGCTGCTGTTCGCGGTGTTCTCCTCCGCCGCCGGGCAGATCATGCTCAAGCACGGCATGCGGGCCGCCGCCACCGCCGCCGAGAAGAGCGGCGGCTCCCTCGCCGTGCGCGCCGCGACCACGCCCTGGGTGCTGGTCGGCCTCGCCGTCTTCGCCGTCTCCGCCGTCGCCTGGATGTCCACCCTGGCGCGGGTGCCGCTGTCGGTCGCGTACCCCTTCAACGCCCTCGGCTACCTGCTCATCGTGCTGGCCGGCTCGACCCTCCTGCACGAGCGGACCTCGCCGTGGACCTGGGCCGGGTCGCTGCTCGTGGTCATCGGCCTCGTCACCGTCTTCGCCGGCCAACGCTCCTGACATCGGACATCGGACATCGGAGGGACCGCATGACCCAGCTCAGCGTCGTCGTCTCGGGCCGCGCCCCCCTCAGCCGGCTGCGCGCGTGCCTGGAGAGCGTCACCGCGCAGCCGTACGCGCGCCTCGACGTCGTGGTGACCGTGCCGCTCGACGACCCGGCCGCCCGCGCGCTCGCCGAGACCCACGAGACGCGCGACCCGCGCGTCACCGTCGTCCCCGTCTCGCCGCACGCGTCGACGGCCACCGCGCGGGCCGCCGCCGCGGGCGCCGCGCGAGGGGCGTACGTGCAGTTCGTCCACCCCGACGACCGGCTGCCCGAGGGCGCGGCGGCCGCCCTGGCCGCCCGGCTCGACGCCCTGCCGGAGGCCGCGGCCGCCGACGTGCTGCTGTGCGACCACCGGCTGGCCCACTGGTGGGACGACGCCGCGCCCAGCGGCGACACCGAACTCCTCACCCGGCTGCCCCGGCTCACCAGCCTCGACGAGCGGCCCGACCTGCTGGACCTCGCGCCCGTCCTCGGCGCCCGCCTCATCAGCGCCCGGCTCCTCGCCGAACACCCCGGGCTCCTCGCCGTCGAGGGCGACCTGTACCCCGCGTACGCCGTTCTGCTCCTGGCCCGGCGCATCGCCTGCTGCGACACCGTCGCCCTCGTCCACCGCCGCGACCGGCCCGTCCAGCGGCGCGCCGCCGACCCCGAGCGGCACTTCGCGGCCTTCGGCCCGTACGAGCGGCTGCACGAGCTGTACGCCGGCTGCGACAACCCCGCCGTACGCGCCCGGCTGTACGACCGGATGACCGCCGACTACCTCGCCACCCTCGCCCGCCGCGACGAGCTGCCGCCCGCGCTCGTCGCCGAGTACTTCCGCCGCGCCGCCCGCCACGCGGCCCGCTTCCGGCCCGAGGGCCACCGCGCGCCCGGCGGCCTCGACGGCGTACGCCACCAACTCCTCGTACACGGCGCCTACCTCGGCTACCGGGCGCTGCGCGGCGCCAACGACAAGCGCCGCGCCCTCCAGTCCGCCGCGGGGGCGCGCGCCGAGCAGGTCGCGGCCGTCCGCACCCGGCGCCGCTACCGCGCGGCGCTGCGCCGCCGCGTCGACGAGGACCTCGCCGTCTTCTCGGCGTACTGGGGGCGGGGCGTCCACTGCAACCCCGCCGCCCTCGCCGCCGAGCTCGCCGAACTCGCGCCCGACATCCGCCGCGTGTGGGTCGTGGAGGAGGACCGCGTCCCGCTGCTGCCGCCCGGCACCGACCACGTCGTCCCGGGCACGCCCCGCTACTGGGACGTCCTCGCCCGCGCCAAGTACCTCGTCAACAACGTCAACTTCCCCAACGACGTCGTCAAGAGGCCCGGCTCCGTCCACGTACAGACCCACCACGGCACCCCGCTGAAGCGCATGGGCGTCGACCAGCGCGACCACCCGGCCGCCGCCCAGGGCCTCAACTTCGACGCCCTGCTGGAGCGCATCGACCGCTGGGACTACAGCCTCTCCGCCAACAGCCACTCCACCGAGACCTGGGCCCGCGCCTACCCCTCCGGCTACCGCTCCCTCGACTACGGCTATCCGCGCAACGACGTCTACTACCGGGCCACCGCCGAGGACGTCCTCGCCGCCCGCGCCCGCCTCGGCATCGCCCCGGGCCGCCGGGCCGTCCTGTACGCCCCGACCCACCGCGACCACGAGGCCCGCTGGACGCCCCGCCTCGACCTGCCGCGCCTCGCCGAGCGGCTCGGCGAGGACACCGTGCTGCTCGTCCGCGGCCACTACTTCCACGACCGTCTGCCCGGGCGCCGCCACCCCCGCGTCCTCGACGTCACCGGCTGGGACCCCGTCGAGGACCTCGCGCTCGCCGCCGACGTCCTCGTCACGGACTACTCGTCCCTCATGTTCGACTACGCCAACCTCGACCGGCCGATCGTCGTCCACGCCGACGACTGGGAGACGTACACCCGCGTCCGCGGCGTCTACTTCGACCTGACGGCCGAGGCCCCCGGGCCGGTCACCCGCGGCCAGGGCGAACTGACCGAGGTCCTCACCTCCACCGCCTGGTGCGACGAGACCGCCCGCAAGCAGCGCCACGACTTCCGGCTGCGCTTCTGCGAGTACGACGACGGGCACGCCGCCGAACGGGTCGTGCGCCGCGTCTTCCTCGGTGAGGGCGAGGAGGGTCTGCCGCCCGTGCTGCCCCTCGACCGGCGCACCCCCGCACCCACCCCCGAGGAGGCCGCGCGCCGATGAGCACCTTTCCGCACGTGCCCGATGTGACCGTCACCGTCATCGTCCACAACGACGCGGCGCGGCTGCCGCGCGCCGTCGCCTCCGTACGCGCCCAGACCCACCGCGCGATCGAGATCGTCATCAGCGACGACCACTCCACGGACGACACCCCGAAGGTCGCCGCCGCGCTCGCCGCCAAGGACGACCGGATCCGGCTGCTGCGGCTGGAGCGGAACAGCGGCGGCTGCGGCGCGCCCCGCAACCGGGCCGTCGAGATCGCCCGCGCGCCCTTCCTGATGTTCCTCGACAGCGACGACGAACTCCCGCCGAGGGCCGTCGAACTGCTGCTCGCCGCGCACCGCGAGGCGGACGTCGACTTCACCATGGGCGCGGTGGAGCGGGTGCGCGCCGACACCGGCGCCACCTCCACCTGGATGGCGTCGCTCTTCGGCAGGCGCCGCACGGTGCGGGGCATCGAGGACGAGCCGCGGCTGCTGTTCGAGCCGCTGTCGACCAACAAGATGTACCGCAGGGAGTTCCTCGACCGGCACCAGCTGCGCTTCCCCGAGGGCCTGCACTACGAGGACCAGCTCTTCTCGGCCCAGGCGTACACCCTGGCCCGCGCCTTCACCGTGCTCACCGAGCCCGTCTACCGCTGGTACATCGCCCCCTACGCCACCGCCGACGCGGCCACCATCTCCAACCGGCGGCACCTGATGTCCAACGTGCGGGACCGGATCGCCATCGCCCGGCTCATCGACGCGTTCCTGGAGGAGCAGGGCGTCTCGGCGGCCGTCCGGGAGGAGAAGGACTTCAAGTTCCTCTCCCACGACGTCCGGCTGTACGCGGGCGACCTGCCGTACCGGGACGTGGAGTGGGTCGCCGAGTTCGCCGCCGAGATGCTGCCGTATCTGGAGGGGCTGGCCCCGGCCGCGTACGAACGGCTGGGCTGGGTCGAGCGGGCCGTGCTCGGGCTGCTGCGCGAGGGCCGGTACGACGAGGCGCGGCTCGCCGCGCGAGGCCTCGTGCACGGCGTGGGGCCGCGCGAGACGAGCGCGGCAGGGCGGCGGACGTACTGGGGCGGGGAGGTGCCCGCGACCGAGGCCGGCCGCCGCGACCTGGACCTGACGGAGCTGGACCTGGAGGGGTGCCCGTTCGGTGCGGCGCGCTTCCGGCACGAGATCACGCACCTGGCTCACACGGGCGCGGTCGTCGAGCTGGCGGTACGGACGTACGACCCCGGGCGGCGGCTGGCGCTCGCCCCCCAGCCGGCCCGGCTGCACCTGGCGCCCGGCGGGCGGCGCACCACCCTGCCGGTGCGGCTGGACCCGGCCGGGCGCGGCGTCTTCGAAGGCGCCGTACGCCTCGACCTGGCGGCCGTGGCGCTGCCCCCGCACGGCTTCTGGGGCGTGCGCCACCCCGTGCTGGAGGTCACCGACGGACACACCGCGAACGCGGGCGTGCTGCTGGCGCCGCTGGACTTCCCGCCCTTCGAGGTGGCCGGGCCCGCGCGGCACCGCGTCACCGTCGAGCCGGAGGGGCGCGACGCGGGGCGCCTCCAGGTGCGGTGGCGGCCGGGCGGGGCGGCGGGGCGGCTGCTCGTGCCGATGGCCCGGCGGGGCGTGGTCCGCCGGCTGGCCAAAGCCCTGCTCGTACGGGCCTGACCCCCTAGCGCGGCGCCGGGAACAGCATCGACACCGCCTGGCCCATCGACGGCGCCGGGCGGCGCTCCTCCAGCGGGACGACGGGCGCCAGCCGCTCCGGGTCCTCGCCCAGGAACACGTGGCGGACGACCCGCTCGGCCGCGTGCCCGTCGTCGTACGGGCAGAACCGCGCCCGGAACGCGGCCCGCAGCTGCGCCGAGCGCGAGCCCCGCCAGTGGCCGGTGACGAAGATGTCGATCAGCTCGTCCTCGGAGCGGGCCACCGCCCCGGGCGGGAAGGCGCGCAGGTCGAAGTAGGTGCCCCGGGCCGCGTCGTACACCGCCCAGTCCTCGGTGTGGACGACGATCGGCCGGTCCAGGTTGGCGTAGTCGAACATCAGCGAGGAGTAGTCCGTCAGCAGCGCGTCCGACGCGAGGCACAGCTGCTCGACGGACGGGTGCGCCGAGACGTCGATCACGCGGGAGCTGGTGGCGGTCAGGGGTTCGCCGTCGCCGTACGTCGGGTGGGCGCGCGCGAGGATCACGAACCGGGGGCCGAGCGCCACCGCCAGCCGGTCCAGGTCCAGCAGGTGCGGCTGCGGGTGGACGTAGTCGCGGTGGGTGGGCGCGTACAGGATCGCCGTGTGGCCCTCGGGGATGCCGAGCGTCTCGCGCAGCCGGGCGACGTCGGCGGCGCCGGCGCGTTGGAAGACGTCGTTGCGCGGGCTGCCGTACTCGAGCGTGCGGTACGCGGCCGGGTAGACCCGCTCCCACACGAGGGTGGCGTGGCGGTTGGGGGAGACGAGGTAGTCCCAGGTGTCGACCGCGCGCAGCAGCCCGGCGAAGTCCATGCCCCGGGCGGCGGCCGGCCGGTGCATCAGGTCCAGGCCCATGTGCTTGAGCGGCGTGCCGTGCTGGGTCTGGACCACGACCTGGCCGCGCCGCTTGACCAGCCGGCGGTCGAAGTTCACGTTGTTGACGAGGTACTTGGAGCGGGCCAGGGCCGTCCAGTACGCCGCCGAGCCCGGACGCACCCGGCGCGTGCCCGGCGGCACGGTGTGGGCGTACGCCGGCGCGCAGATCCACGCGGTGCGGATGTGCGGCGCCAGCTCCCGCACCCGCTCCTCGATGGCGGCCGGGCTGCACGCGTATCCCCGGCCCCAGTACGCGCCGAAGACCGCGCGGTCGTCGCGGACCGGCAGGCAGCGCTGGAGTCGGTAGTGCAGCTGGAGCAGCACGCCGCGCACCGAGCCCAGGATCCGGCGGGCGCTCGCGGCGAGGCGCTTCCTCGCCGTACGGGCGGCCATGAGCGTGCGGTACGTGCGGTGGCTGCCGCACCGCACCAGGGCGTGGCGCAGGCGCGTGGTGGCCTTCGGAGCGGCGAACGTGGGGGCGGCGCCCGGCGCGCGGTAGCGGCGGTAGTGCGCGCGGGCGCGCCGGAAGAAGCGGGCGCGCGTGCCGCGCGGCAGGCGCCCCGGCGCCATGAACACGGAGGTGAAGTGGTCCGCCATGCGGCGGCACAGCACCGGCCGCCAGTGCGCCAGCTCGGGGCGGCCGTCGAGGAACGCGAACAGCCGCTCGTACTGGTCGAACAGATCGAAGTGGCGCAGGCTCGTGGTGCTCAGGATGGAGCCGGAGCGGCGCTGGCGGTAGTGCACGCACACCCGGTCGAGCGTGGCGATCGACCCGGCGGCCAGCAGCGCCGGATAGGTCCACGGCGTGTCCTCGTAGAACCCGGGCGGGAAGGCGAAGCCCTCGCGCCGGACGAACTCCCGCTTGTACGCCTTGTTCCACACCACCATCAGCACCTTCAGCAGCCCCGGCCGGTCGGCGAGGGTGAAGGGCGCGGGGCCCTCCTGGCCGAGGTGGGCGTGGAACTCGTTGCGGACGGTCTCCCCGGTGGCGTACGTCCGGGCGTAGTCGTAGACCAGGACGTCCGGGTCGCCGGTCTCCTTGAGGCGGTCGGCGACGGCCTGGAGGGCGCCCGGTACGAGCGTGTCGTCGCCGTCGAGGAAGACGAGGTAGTCCCCGGTGGCGTGGGCGAGCCCGGCGTTGCGGGCCCGGCCAAGGCCGGAGTTCTCGGGCAGGTGCACGGCGACGACCCGGCGGTCGCGGGCGGCGAACTCGTCGACGATCGCACCGCAGCCGTCGGGCGAGCAGTCGTCCACGGCGATCAGTTCCAGGTCGTCGCAGGACTGGGAGAGCACCGACTCCAGGCACGCGTGCAGATAGGGCCGGACGTTGTACGCGGGGACGATGACGCTGAACCGGGGCATGGCCCGGGAACTTCCGATGGACCGACCGGGTTACGCGCCCCGTGGCATACGGGGGACCCGCGGGTGTACGTCCGCTGACCTGTACGTCATTTGACCGCCCCGGCCATCACCCCCGAGACGAACTGCCGCTGGAAGGCGAAGAAGACGGCGAGCGGGATCACCATCGAGACGAACGCGCCGGGCGCGAGCACGTCGATGTTGTTGCCGAACTGCCGGACCTGCTGCTGGAGCGCGACCGTGATCGGCGGGGACTCGGAGTCCGCGAAGATCAGCGCGACCAGCATGTCGTTCCAGACCCAGAGGAACTGGAAGATGCCGAGCGAGGCGATGGCCGGCCCGCCGAGCGGCATGACCACGCGCGTGAACAGCCGTATCTCGCCCGCCCCGTCGAGACGGGCCGCCTCCAGCAGCTCGCGCGGGATCTCCGCGAAGAAGTTGCGCAGGAGGAAGATCGCGAAGGGCAGGCCGAAGGCGACGTGGAAGAGCACGACGCCGAGTGTCGTCTCGAAGACGCCGACCGCGCCGAAGAGCTTCGACACGGGCACGAGCGCCACCTGGACGGGGACGACGAGCAGGCCGACGACCACCAGGAACCACCAGTCGCGGCCGGGGAAGTCCATCCAGGCGAAGGCGTAGCCGGCGAGCGAGCCGATGACGATGACGAGGACCGTCGCCGGGACGGTGATGAGGACGGTGGAGAGGAGGGAGCGGGTGAGGGTGTCGTTGTCGAGGATGCTCGCGTAGTTGGCGGTGGTGAGCTCGGCGGGGGCGGTGAACACCGTCCACCAGCCGGAGGCGTTGATGTCGGTGGGGTCGCGCAGCGAGGACAGCAGCAGGCCGATGGTGGGCATCAGCCAGAAGAGCGCCACGAGGACGAGGAAGACGCGCAGGGCGCCGCCCCCGGCGCGGGCGGCGAGGCGGGCGCCGAGCTTTGTCGTACCGGGTGCGCCGCTCATCGCCGCGTCTCCTTCCGTATGCGCCGGATGTTGAACAGCATCACCGGGATCACCAGCAGCAGGAGCAGGACCGAGATGGCACTGCCGACGCCGAGGTGGGCGTCCGTGCCGAAGGAGGAGCGGTAGAGCTGGAGCGCCAGGACGTTGGCGTCGTCCTGGACCGAGCCGGGCGCGATGATGAAGACCAGGTCGAAGATCTTCAGTACGTTGATCATCAGGGTGACGAGGACGACCGCCAGGACCGGCGCGAGGAGCGGGACCGTCACGCGGCGGAAGACCTGCCATTCGTTGGCGCCGTCCACGCGGGCCGCTTCGAGCAGCTCGCGGGGCAGGCCCGCCAGCCCGGCCGCGATCAGCACCATCGCGAAACCCGCCCACATCCACACGTAACTGCCGATGATGGCGGGCGTGACGAAGGACGGGCCGAGCCAGTCGACGCCGTTGTAGCGCGCGCGGAAGTTCGACTCGGGCAGGCGCAGGTGCGCGCCGTCGGCCGCGGCGGGGAGACTGAAGGTGCCGTCGGCCGCCGCCGTCGCGGTGGCGACGACCCTGCCGTCCTTGACCGCCTCGACCTTCAGGCCCTTGAGGCCGAGCTCCTTGGCATCGACGGTGTTGGGCGCGCCGCCGCCGCCCCGGGTGAAGTCCAGCCAGGCGGTGCCGGTGATCCGGTCGCCCGCCGGGGCGGGTGCCTTCGCGGGCGCGGCGTCGCCGGGCATGTCGGCCGGGGCCACGCCGATCAGCGGCAGCTTCGCCGGCGTGCCCGCCCGTACCGGCTCCTTGGTGACGAACGCGCCGCCGCCCGCCGCCTTGAGCGGGTGGACCGGGAGGGGGCGGGCCTTGGGATAGCCGGCCGACTCGGCGAACGTGTCGTGCACGCCCACCCAGACGGCGTTGGCGACACCGCGGTCGGGGTCCTGCTCGTACACCAGCCGGAAGATGATGCCCGCGGCGAGCATCGAGATCGCCATCGGCATGAAGACGACCAGCTTGAACGCCGTGCCCCAGCGGACCCGCTCGGTGAGCACCGCGAACATCAGGCCGAGGGCGGTGGCGACGGTCGGTGCCACCACCACCCACACGGCGTTGTTCTGGACAGCGGTGAGGATGGTGTCGTCGGTGAAGATCTCGGTGTAGTTGGCCAGCCCGGCGAAGGTGTCGCCGGACTGGTCGAAGAAGGACCGGTAGACCGAGTACCCGATCGGATACACCACGAGCGCGCCGAGCAGCACGAGCGCGGGCAGCAGGAAGGCCGCGGCCATCAGCTTGCGCGTGCCGGTCACGCGCCGGTTCGGGGACGGGGGAGCGGGGGAGAGGGCGGGGGTGGCGGCGGGGGCGGCCATGGCGTCAGCTCTTGAACGCCTTGGCCGCGTCGGCCTCCAGGCGGGCCTGGATGCCGGCGACGTCCTTCGGGTTCTTCAGGAAGTCCTGGAGCGCCTTCCACTCGCCCTTGCCGGGCGTACCGCCGAACGACTGCGGCATCTGGTCCGACATGTCGAAGCGGAAGTCGTCGCCTGCGGAGATGAGGGCCTTGGCGATGTCGCGCTGGACGTCGTTCGGGTACGCCGCCACGTCCATGGACTTGTTGGGCGAGATGAACCCGCCCTCGCCCGCCCAGATCCGCGCCGCGTCGGGCGAGGCGAGGAACGTCATCAGGGCCTGGGTGGCGGGCTTCTCGGTCAGCGCCACCGCCACATCGCCGCCGGTGACCACCGGAGGCTCGGCGCCGACCGCCGGGAACGGGAACACCTTCGCGTCCGTACCGATCTTGGCCTCGGTCTGACCGATGTTGATCGATACGAAGTCGCCCTCGAAGACCATCCCGGCCTTCGGCTGGTCGCCCCCGGTGAACGTCTGCGTGACGGAGGCCGGGAACTCGGTCTGCAGCGCCCCCTGCGCGCCGCCCGCGATCAGGTTCGGCTTGCCGAAGAGCTCGGCGAGGGTGGTGAGCGCCTGCGTGACGGACGGGTCGGTCCACTTGATCTCGTGCCGGGCGAGCTGGTCGTACTTCTCCGGCCCCGCCTGGGAGAGGTAGATGTTCTCGAACCAGTCCGTGAGCGTCCAGCCGTCCGCCCCGCCGATCGAGACGGGCGTGACGCCGGACGCGGAGATCGTCTCGGCCGTGGACAGGAACTCCTTCCACGTCTTCGGCTCGGACACGCCCGCGTTGTCGAAGACGGCGGAGTTGTACCAGATCAGCGACTTGTTGGCGGCCTTGAAGTACACGCCGTACTGGGTGCCGTCGACCGCGCCGAGCTCCTGCCAGCCCGGCGAGTAGTTCTTGGTGAGCTGGGCCTTGGCCTCCGGAGCCAGGGGCTTGGCCCATGTGCGCTCGACGGCCTGGTGGAGCGCGCCGACCTGCTGGAGCATCGCCACGTCCGGCGGGGAACCGCCCGCGATCTTCGTACCGATGTAGTTGAGCATCGCGTCCTGCGTCGGGACGTACGCGACCTCGGCGCCGGTGCGCTTCTCGAACTCGTCGAGGACCTTGGTGAAGGCCTGCTGCTCCGGTCCGGTCCAGACGGCCACGACCTGGAGCTTCTGGCCGGTCAACTTGGGGAGTTGGACGGTTGGCCGGTCGGCTTCCTTGGTCGGCCCGGCGGCGCCGTCCTTGCCGCCGTCACCGCCGCCGCAGCCGGCGAGGGTGAGGGCGCCGACCGCTGCCAGCGCCAGGACCGCCGTGCGTGCCGTGCGTGTGCTCGTGCGAAGAGTTGTGCGCATCACTGCCCCGTCTCTCGCGTTCTCCCGTGCGCTCAGGTCTACGCCGGGTGCACGGGGGTCGCAATACCGCCTTCCCTGTCAAGTGGGCGATCGTGATGGGCTCGTGACGTGACGTCAGTGATGGCTGGGAGTCGTCAGCGGCGGGACCGGGGCCGCGTCGACCGAGCGGGCCGCCCGCTCCAGCGCGCTGGCCAGCAGCGCCAGGTCGGTCGGGCCGTTGCCCAGCTCGCGGACCGGACGGCGGGTCGGCGGGTCGCCCATCCGCTCCCACTCCAGCTGGACGACGGTCGGCCGCTGGGTCGCCGTGCGCGGGATGCGCCCGGTGACCCGGCCGGTCTGGAACGGCGTGACCCGGCCGTCCGGATGCCCGAGCCGGCCGCGCCCGGGCGCCGGGTCGTCCGGGCCCGGCGAGGCGGGCGGCGCGTCCAGCACGACGCGCAGGCGCGCGGCGTGGGCGAGCTCCGTGTCGGCCGTGCGGTCCGGGCGCGCGGACGTCGCCACCAGGTGCACGCCGAGCCGGTGGCCTTCGCGGGCCACGGCCTCCAGCGCGCGCACGACCGATCCGGCGGCGGGGCGGCCCGGGCTGCCGAGCGCGGGCGCCACCAGCGCGTCGTAGTCGTCGACGAGGACGACCAGGCGGGGGAGCGCGGGCGGGGCGTCGCCCCCCGAGGCGCCGGTGCCCGTGCCGGTGCCGGTTCCGGTGCCCGCGCCCGCGGCGGCGCGGTGGGCCGCCGGGCGCAGGCGGAGGGTGCTGCTGGGCGGGGTGTCGAGGTCACCGCGGTGCGGCTGCTCGCCGTCCGCCGGGCGGCGCGGGCCGATCAGGCGGTCCGACACCTCCCGCTGCGTCTGCCACTCCGCGTACTCCTGGCGGCCCAGCAGCTCGGCCCGACGCTTCAGCTCCGCCCCGAGGGCCTGGGCGAACGCCCGCATCCGCACCGGGTCCGAGGCGACCAGGTGCTCCGTGGCGTGCGGCAGCTCCGTACAGGGCGCGAGGCCCTCGCCGCGCCCGCCGCCCGCGCCGTCGACCAGCAGCAGCGCCAGCCGGTCGGGGCGGGACGCGGCGGCCAGCGACGCCGCGACCGCGCGCAGCAGCTCCGTACGGCCGCTGCCCGCCGGGCCCTCGATCAGCAGATGCGGCCCCTCGGTGGTGAGGTCGACGGCGAGCGGGCCGCGCGGGCCGGTGCCCAGCACGGCCGAGCCGTCGGGGGCCGAGGCCCAGCGGGCCATCAGGGACGCGGGCGTGGCGCGGGCCAGGCCCAGCTCGTCGAGGAGGCGCGAGGACGGGGGCAGCGGCGCCAGGGCGGCCGCCCGGCCGCCCGGCCCGGCACCGGCCCCGTGGAGCCCGGCCGCGCCGTCCGCGCTCGCGGTCCCGTCGCAGCCGGGGCGCAGCGGCGCCAGGGCGCGGGCGAAGCGCTCCGCCCACGCGGGTGAGACGGCGTCGACCGTGCCGACCGTGCCGTGCCCCGCGGGCTGTCCGCCCGCCGTACGCATCAGGCGCAGCGCGGTCGCCACGTCGCCCGACAGCAGCGCGACGGCGCCGCACTCGCGGAACGCGAGCGACGCGGCGCACGCCGTCTCGTACGTCGCCGCGACCGGCGAGAGCGGCGAGGCCGCCGGAGCCTCGGCCAGGCAGATCAGGTGGATGCCCGCCGAGGGGCCCGCTCCCGCGAGCCGCGCCATCGTCTCCCGCAGCTCCGCCGAGCCGGGGTCGCCGTCGACGACCACGACCGTGCGCGGCCCGTCGTACCGCGCGGCCGCCTCCGCGACGGCCTTGCGGTCGGCGGCGGCCCAGCCCGGGCCCAGCGGCCCGTCGTCCAGCCGCCGGGTGAGCTCGGCGGCGCGGGCGGCCGCCTGGTCCCGGTCGTACGCGAGGAGCAGGCGGCAGTCCTGGCCGTGGGCGGGCCGCACGTGCGGCAGCCAGCCGAGCCAGCCCCACTCGCGCTTGCCGCGGGCGGCTCCGGCGATCAGCACGAGCTCCAGGCCGCCGACGGGGCCGGCGGGCGCGTGCAGCGCGGCGAGCTGCGCCACCACGGACCGGGCCAGGCCCATCAGGCGCGGGCGCGGCCCCGCGAGCGCGAGGGACCCCGCCTCGCGCAGCCCGACCGTGACCGGCACGGCGGGCAGGTTCGCCCGGTCGGTCGTGCCGAGCCGTACGACGAGGGCCTCGGGGTGGGCCGGACCGCGCTCCCAGAGCCGGGGCCCCGGCCCGAGCGCCGTGAGCAGCACGGCGGCCGGGTCCGGCCACGCCTCGCCGCCGACGCCGGCCGGGCCCGGCACCTCGGGCGCTCCGTACGCCGCCGGGCCCGCGCCTTCGTCACCGCGCCCGCCCGCGAGCCGCCGCGCCCAGGCGCCTATGCCGCGCCTCCGGGCGGCGCCCCGGGGGGCGGGGGGCTCTTCGGCGGGAGCGGGAGCGGGGGCGGGGGCGTCGGCGGGGCGGATGCCCTGGCCGTGGGTGGCGGCCTCGCCGCCGGGGGCGCCGGGTGCCGGACCGGATGTCGCTCCGGGGACGCCCATACCGGGCGCGTACCGGGCCTGGGCCGGGATCGAGGGCGTGGCGTACGGGGCGGGCCCGGGCCCCGCGCCCACCCGCACGCGCAGGTGGCCCTCGCCGTCCGGGGTCGTCTGCGCCGGGAAACCGGCCGCCGCTTCCGGGACGCCCCGGCTCAGGCGGAGGGTCGACTCGCCCAGCCGCAGCAGGGCGCCCGGCGGCAGTGGCACCGGACGGGGGCCGACCTCCTCGCCGTCGAGGGTCGTGCCGTTCGTGGAGCCGAGGTCCGCGACCGTGACGCGCCCGTCGTCGGCGACCGTCACCGCGCAGTGCAGGCGGGAGACGTCGGGGTCGTCCAGCGGGACGTCGGCGTCGGCGGAGCGGCCGATGCGGATCTGGCCGCCGTGCAGCAGGTGCACGCCGCCCGCGTCGGGCCCGGCGATCACATGGAGGCGCGCCGCCGCGCCGTCGAGGGGCGCGTGGTCCGCGCCCGGGACCTGGAGGGTGAGCACCGCGCCGTCCACCAGCGGCGGCTCGCCCAGCACGCGGCGCTGCGGGTCGAGCCGCTCGCCGCCCGCGTACAGCACGACCGTGCCCGAGACGTCGGGCCCGGCGACGGCGGTGGCGAGGCCGGAGGCCACGGCGGCCAGCGCGGTCCCCGCCGGGGCGGTGACCAGCACGTCACAGGCGCGTCCCCCGCCCTGCCCGGCGGTCGGCGCGAGGACGGTCAGCCGGATCTGCATCGCCGTCAGCGGTCCCTTCTGCGCGGCGCGCCCGGCAGGCCCGGGGGAAGGGCCCGCGAGGCCCTGCGATTCCCCCCACCACCGCGGACGCGTCGTCCGGTTCAGTGCTGAGGGCATCCTCGCACCTGCGACCGACAACACGCCCGGGACCCGGCATCAAATGATCTTGGATGCTCGGCCCCGATCGCGGAAATGCCAGGTTGTGGCCATCTTGGGATCATGTGTGGCAACCATGGACCCGAAGGCTGCGTCTTCGGCTCCGTACGAGACCGGAAGACGACCAACCGGTGTCGTGCCCGTCGGCACTACAGTGGGGCGGACACCCGGGCGGCCCCGAGCGGGCGCGCGGGCCGGGCAAGGACCACGATCGCAGGGAGCGCATGACGTGCGGCCGGTAGGCAGTAAGTACCTGCTCGAGCAGCCGCTCGGACGCGGCGCCACGGGCACCGTCTGGCGGGCTCGTCAGAGGGAGACCGCGGGCGCCGAGGCGGCCGTACCGGGCCAGCCCGGCGAGACCGTCGCGATCAAGGTCCTCAAGGAGGAGCTCGCGAACGACGCGGACGTGGTGATGCGCTTCCTGCGGGAGCGCTCCGTCCTCCTCCGCCTCACCCACCCCAACATCGTCCGCACCCGCGACCTCGTCGTCGAGGGCGACCTGCTCGCCCTGGTCATGGACCTGGTCGAGGGCCCGGACCTGCACCGCTACATCCGCGAGAACGGCCCGCTCACCCCGGTCGCCGCCGCCCTCCTCACCGCGCAGATCGCCGACGCGCTCGCCGCCAGCCACGCCGACGGCGTCGTCCACCGCGACCTGAAGCCCGCCAACGTCCTGGTCGCCGAGCGCGACGGCCGGATGCACCCGATGCTGACCGACTTCGGCATCGCGCGCCTCGCCGACAGCCCCGGCCTGACCCGTACGCACGAATTCGTCGGCACGCCCGCGTACGTCGCGCCCGAGTCCGCCGAGGGCCGCCCGCAGACCTCCGCCGTGGACATCTACGGCGCCGGAATCCTGCTGTACGAGCTCGTCACCGGCCGCCCGCCGTTCTCCGGCGGCACCGCGCTGGAGGTCCTGCACCGCCACCTCAGCGAGGAGCCGCGCCGCCCCTCCACGGTCCCCGGCCCCCTGTGGACCGTGATCGAGCGCTGCCTCAGCAAGGACCCGGACCGCCGCCCGAGCGCGGAGAACCTCGCCCGCGGCCTGCGCGTCGTCGCCGCCGGCATCGGCGTGCACGCCGCGCCCGCCCAGATCGAGGCCGCCGAGGGCGTCGGCGCGCTGCTCGCGCCCGACCCCTCGCCCGCTCCCGTCCCGGAAACCCCCGGCGCCGCCGACCCGACCCAGGTGCTGCCCAGCACCGCCGGGCAGTACGGCGCGGGGCAGCACGACGCCGGACGGTACGACGCCGGCCAGTACGACCCCAACGCCGCGACCAGCGTCATGCCCACCAGCGGCCCCGGCGCCGGTGACGCCGACCCGACGGCGGTCATGCCGCCGGTGCCGCCGCGCCCGGACGGCCCGCCGCAGCCGGAGGAGCCGCACCCCTGGCAGACGCAGCTGCGCGCGGCCCGCGACCGCAACGAGCAGACGCAGATCCAGCACCTGGACCCGAGCCAGGACCCCCTGCGCCGCCGCCCGCCGCGTCGCCCCCAGCCGCAGCAGCCCCCGCAGCACCAGCAGTACGCCCCGCAGCACCCGCCGCAGCACCAGCCCCAGCAGCGGCCGCCGCAGCGCCCCCAGCCGCAGCGGTACGCGCCGCCGCCCCCGCCGCAGCAGTACGCCCCCCAGCCCCCGCAGCACCACCAGCCGCAGCGTCAGCAGCCTCCGCAGCCGGCCCCGCGCCCGCCGCGCGAGCCGCGTCAGCCCCGGCAGCGCAGCGCCAACCCGATGCGGATCCCGGGCCTGGGGTGCCTGAAGGGGTGCCTGTTCACGATCGTGCTGTTCGTCGTGGCGGGCTGGCTCATCTGGGAGCTGACCCCGCTCCAGGACTGGGTCGCCCAGGGCAAGAGCTACTGGCAGGCCATCGGCGACGCCGTCTCCACGGTCTCCGACTGGATCTCCCAGCTCGGCGACTCCACCACGCCCACCCCGCCCGGGCAGTAGCCGGCTCTGTCGATTTGTCGACCTCCGGGGGCTGATTTCCCCCCGGAGGTGAATAAGGGTGCCCGCACCCGCGTAACTTGGTCGGGAACGCCAGCCGCTGAGGGAGCAGTCTTGGCACGGAAAATCGGCAGCCGGTACACGGCCCACCAGATCCTGGGGCGGGGAAGCGCCGGCACGGTGTGGCTCGGCGAGGGCCCTGAGGGCCCCGTCGCGATCAAGCTGTTGCGCGAGGACCTGGCATCCGACCAGGAGCTCGTCGGCCGCTTCGTCCAGGAGCGCACCGCCCTGCTCGGGCTGGAGCACGCACGCGTGGTGGCCGTCCGCGACCTGGTGGTCGACGGCAACGACCTCGCGCTCGTCATGGACCTCGTGCGCGGCACCGACCTGCGCACCCGCCTCGACCGCGAGCGCCGCCTCGCGCCCGAGGCGGCCGTCTCGATCGTCGCGGACGTCGCCGAGGGGCTGGCCGCCGCGCACGCCGCGGGCGTCGTCCACCGCGACGTCAAGCCGGAGAACATCCTGCTCGACATGGAGGGCCCGCTCGGCCCCGGCGGTGCCCACCCCGCCCTCCTCACCGACTTCGGCGTCGCCAAGCTCATCGACACGCCCGGCCGCACCAAGTCCACCCGCGTCATCGGCACGCCCGACTACGTGGCCCCGGAGATCGTCGAGGGCCTGCCGCCCCGCGCGGCCGTCGACATCTACGCCCTCGCCACCGTCCTGTACGAGCTCCTCGCCGGTTTCACGCCCTTCGGCGGCGGCCACCCCGGCGCCGTACTGCGCCGCCACGTCACCGAGACGGTCGTCCCGCTCCCCGGGATCCCGGACG
This sequence comes from Streptomyces sp. NPDC093546, assembly GCF_044765045.1. Lineage (NCBI taxonomy): Bacteria > Bacillati > Actinomycetota > Actinomycetes > Kitasatosporales > Streptomycetaceae > Streptomyces > Streptomyces sp. NPDC093546. Next base: position 56,365 of record NZ_JBIWJG010000022.1, read on the forward strand.
AGCTGTGGAAGCTGATCGTCCAGTGCCTGGCCAAGGCCCCCGCCTCCCGGCTGCGCGCCTCGGAGCTGGCCGCCCGCCTCCACGACGTCCTCCCCCTCATCGCGGGCATGCCGCCCCTGGACGTCGACGAGCCGGACACCGAGCCGTCCTCGGAGCCGTACGACGACGACCCGTACCCCACCGTCCCGAACGCGCCGCGCAGGGCCGCCGTCCCGCTGGTCCCCGGCTCGTCACCGGACTCCAACCGGGACACCCACACCTCCATGCGCGTCCCGGCGCCCGACGAGCTCTCCGGCGGGCCGCTGGGCACCGCCCGCGCCCCCCGCCCCGCCGGCGGGCGCCGCCCCGGCTCCGCCCGCCACAAAGCGGACGCCATCCGCAAGCGGCGCCTCACCCTCGGTATCGCCGCCGCCGCGCTGGTGGCCGCCGCGGGCGTCGGCGGATACGCGGTGACCAGCGGAGACGACGATCCCGCGCCGCCCCGCGACTCCCGGCAGTCGGCCCCCTCGGAGCCGTAGAGCGGCCGTGGGGGCTTCCGCCCGTGCACGGCGGGGCCTCCTGCCGGGCGGGGATGTCACGGCCAGCCGTTACGCTGGTGTCGTGGCAGTCGTCGATGTATCCGAAGAGCTGAAGTCCCTCTCCTCGACCATGGGGTCGATCGAGGCCGTCCTGGACCTCGACAAGCTGAGGGCAGACATCGCCGTGCTCGAGGAGCAGGCCGCGGCCCCGTCCCTGTGGGACGACCCGGAGGCGGCGCAGAAGATCACGAGCAAGCTTTCGCACCTCCAGGCCGAGGTGCGCAAGGCCGAGGCACTGCGCGGTCGCATCGACGACCTCGCCGTCCTGTTCGAGCTCGCCGAGGAGATGGACGACTCGGACACCCTCGCCGAGGCCGAGGCGGAGCTGGTCTCCGTCCGCAAGGCGCTCGACGAGATGGAGGTCCGTACCCTCCTGTCCGGCGAGTACGACGAGCGCGAGGCCCTGGTCAACATCCGCGCCGAGGCCGGCGGCGTCGACGCCTCCGACTTCGCCGAGCGCCTGCAGCGCATGTACCTGCGCTGGGCCGAGCGCCACGGGTACTCGACGGAGGTCTACGAGACGTCGTACGCGGAAGAGGCCGGCATCAAGTCGACCACCTTCGTCGTCAAGGCGCCGTACGCCTACGGCACCCTCTCCGTGGAGCAGGGCACGCACCGCCTGGTGCGCATCTCCCCGTTCGACAACCAGGGCCGCCGCCAGACCTCCTTCGCCGGTGTCGAGGTGCTCCCGGTCGTCGAGCAGTCCGACCACGTCGAGATCGACGAGTCCGAGCTGCGCATCGACGTCTACCGCGCCTCGGGCCCGGGCGGCCAGGGCGTCAACACCACCGACTCGGCGGTGCGCATCACGCACATCCCGACCGGCATCGTGGTCTCCTGCCAGAACGAGCGCTCGCAGATCCAGAACAAGGCGAGCGCGATGAACGTCCTCCAGGCGAAGCTGCTGGAGCGCCGCCGCCAGGAGGAGCAGGCCAAGATGGACGCCCTCAAGGGCGACGGCGGCAACTCCTGGGGCAACCAGATGCGTTCGTACGTCCTGCACCCGTACCAGATGGTCAAGGACCTGCGGACGGAGTTCGAGGTCGGCAACCCGCAGGCGGTCCTCGACGGTGAGATCGACGGCTTCCTGGAGGCGGGCATCCGCTGGCGGAAGCAGCAGGAGAAGTAACCTCCCGCGCGAACAACGCCGTTGACGCAGGTGCGGCGCCGGATCCCGGTCGGGGTCCGGCGCCGCACGCATATGCCGCGTCAATTCGCTGACGCAAGCGGCGGACAGGCCGTTTCAGCGCTTTGTCGACAAGGGAACGGCCAAGTCTGGCGCGGTTGTTCGGCTTTTACGTCACAGTTGCATCGTTGCACCCCCGGCAAGTGTGATCATTCCGGGCATCGCACGCGCAACGACCTTGACGCTTGTCTGAAAAGTGGGAAAGCTGACGCGCGGCATGCGCATGTACGGGGGCGTGTGTGATCGGGGGCGACAAGAAGCACGACCCCCAGCGTCCGCTGCCCCGAGCGCTGCTCCACTGACGAATTCAGCTACTGGGGGTAGCAAGCAGATGACCAAGAAGACGCGGGTCCGCGTGGCGCGGATCGCAGCCGGTGCGGTGATTGCCGCCGGCGCGTCCCTGACCGCCGCGGGCGCCGCTTCGGCCGTCGGCGTGGAGGTCAACGTCGCGGGCCTGGGCGCCAGCGCCGAGGTGACCAAGGACGGCGCGGAGATCGGCCTCGGCATCAACGAGGGCGGCGACCCGGGCGGTGTCGGCGACACGAGCACCGGCGGTGCGGCCGCTGCGGGCGGCGCTGCCGCCGCGGGTGGTGCGACGACCGGTGACACGACCACGGGCGGCGCTGCCGCCGCGGGCGGTGCCACGACGGGTGACACCACCACCGGTGGCGCTGCCGCCGCGGGCGGTGCGACCACGGGTGACACCACCACCGGTGGCGCGGCCGCCGCGGGTGGTGCCACGACCGGTGACACGACCACGGGCGGCGCCGCCGCTTCGGGCGGCGCGGCTGCCTCGGGTGGCGCGGCCGCTTCGGGTGGCGCGACCACCACGGGCGGTGGCAACGGCGGCGCCACGGGCGGCAACGGTGGTGCGGCGACCGGCGGCAACGGCGGTGCGACCGGTGGCAACGGTGGCGCCACGGGCGGCAACGGCGGTGCGACCGGCGGCAACGGCGGCGCCACGGGCGGCAACGGTGGTGCGGCGACCGGCGGCAACGGCGGCACGACCGGTGGCGACCAGGGCGGCTCCACCTCCGGTGGCGCGGCCGCGACCGGTGGCTCCACCACCGGCGACGCCGGCTCCTGCACCGTCGACCTCGACGGCGCCGAGTGCGCGAACAACACCGACACCGACTCCGCCGGCTCGAAGCCGGTCGAGCAGGGCAAGGCCAAGGAGGAGCTGGCCGAGACCGGTACCGCCGAGACCGGCGAGCTGGCCGAGACCGGCGCCGCCGAGACCACGTTCCTGCTGGTCGGCGCCGCGACGATGATCGCGGGTGGCATCGGCTTCCGCATGCTGCCGCGCCTCGTCGCCGGTGGCCGTACGGCCGTCTGAAACCGGCCGGTAACCCGGTAACGGGATACGGCACAGGAAGGGCCCCGGAAAGCCGCTGAGCGGCCTTCCGGGGCCCTTCCCCTGCCCGGCCGCCGCGAAGGGGCCGGGCGAAGCCTTACGCCGTCTGCTGAGCCGTGGCGGCCAGCAGGGCCACCATCGCGACCAGGACGACCAGCAGCGTCAGCAGAGCCGCCGGGCTGAGCCCGCCGAAGGGCCCCTCCTGCTGGAGGCGCTCCCGGTTGGCCCGGCAGACGGGGCACCGGCCCTCGCTGACGGGCGCCGCGCAGTTCGCGCATACCAGTCGGTCATAGGTCATGCGCTTTCCTCCTCCCGCGCGGCGGAGCCGCAGACGCGGACTGTGCACACAGTTCTCTCCGCACAACGCTCACGGAAACGCATCCGTTCCCCCTACCACTCTGCCAGGTCCGGCGCATTTAGGCGCGCCCCACCCGGTGGAGGGGGCGGAGCCCGGGCGCACGCGAGTGGAGGCGCCGGGACAAAAGGTGCAAGGGTATACGGCGACTGCGCGGGCCATCGCCAGTCGCGTATGGTCACGCACACCTACTCCCGGCCGACCGTGGTGCACCCGTGATCCGATTCGACAACGTCTCCAAGTCCTATCCGAAGCAGAACCGCCCCGCGCTCAGGGACGTCTCCCTGGAGATCGAGAAGGGCGAGTTCGTCTTCCTGGTGGGGTCCTCGGGCTCCGGAAAGTCCACCTTCCTGCGGCTGCTGCTGCGCGAGGAGCGCGCCAGCCAGGGCACCGTGCACGTCCTCGGCAAGGACCTCGCCCGGCTGTCCAACTGGAAGGTGCCGCACATGCGCCGCCAGCTCGGCACGGTCTTCCAGGACTTCCGTCTCCTGCCCAACAAGACCGTCGCCCAGAACGTGGCGTTCGCCCAGGAGGTCATCGGCAAGCCGCGCGGCGAGATCCGCAAGGCCGTACCCCAGGTGCTCGACCTGGTCGGCCTGGGCGGCAAGGAGGACCGCATGCCCGGCGAGCTGTCGGGTGGTGAGCAGCAGCGCGTGGCCATCGCCCGCGCGTTCGTCAACCGGCCGATGCTGCTCATCGCCGACGAGCCGACCGGCAACCTGGACCCGCAGACCTCCGTCGGCATCATGAAGCTGCTGGACCGGATCAACCGCACCGGTACGACGGTGGTCATGGCGACCCACGACCAGAACATCGTCGACCAGATGCGCAAGCGCGTCATCGAGCTCGAGCAGGGCCGTCTCGTACGCGACCAGGCACGCGGCGTCTACGGCTACCAGCACTGAGCAGCAGCTCCAGCAGCACCAGCAGCAAGAAAGGCTGAACGCACGCGATGCGCGCCCAGTTCGTACTCTCGGAGATCGGTGTCGGCCTCCGTCGCAATCTCACGATGACGTTCGCCGTCATCGTCTCCGTGGCCCTGTCACTCGCGCTCTTCGGCGGTGCGCTGCTCATGCGCGAGCAGGTCAGCGTGATGAAGGACTTCTGGTACGACAAGGTCAACGTCTCCATCTTCCTCTGCAACAAGAACGACGCGGCGTCCGGTGACACCTGCGCCAAGGGCGCCGTCACCGCGCAGCAGCGCGAGGAGATCAAGACCGACCTCAAGAAGATGGACATCGTCGAGTCGGTCCACTACGAGACCGCCGACGAGGCGTACAAGCACTACAAGGACCAGTACGGCGACACCGCCATCGCCAGCATCATCACGCCCGACCAGATGCAGGAGTCGTTCCGGGTCAAGCTCAAGGACCCGGAGAAGTACCAGGTGGTGGCCACGGCGTTCGCGGGGCGGGCGGGGGTGCACTCCGTCCAGGACCAGCGCGGCATCCTGGAGAACCTCTTCAACATGATGAAGGGCATGAACGTCGCCGCGCTGTGCGTCATGGGCCTGATGCTCGTCATCGCGCTGATGCTGATCGTCAACACCGTGCGGGTGTCGGCGTTCAGCAGGCGTCGCGAGACGGGCATCATGCGGCTGGTCGGCGCCTCCAGCTTCTACATCCAGATGCCGTTCATCATGGAGGCCGCCGTCGCGGGCCTGCTGGGCGGTGTGGTCGCCTGCGTCCTGCTGGTGGTGGGCCGGTACTTCCTCATCGACGCGGGGCTCCGGCTCGCCGAGTCCATGCCGCTGGTCAACTTCATCGGCTGGGACGCGGTGTTCGCGGTGCTGCCGTTCGTCGTGGTCATCGGCCTGCTGATGCCGTCCCTGGCCGCTGCCATAGCGTTGCGCAAGTACCTGAAGGTGTGACGATTGCCCCGGGGCGCCGTGCGGTCAACCACCGTGCGGCGCCCTTCGCTTGTCCTAGAGTGGGCGCCATGCTGGGCCCCGAGTTCTGTACCCGGCCCCGCGGCGCCCGCAGCCGCGGGGCGGCCCTGACATTCGTCTTCGCCACCGTCGTCGCGGCCGCGGCGGTCACCAACTGCCTTCCGCAGGACGAGGAGCGCACGCCCGAGCCGCGGCCCGCGGCCCGCTCGGCGGCGCGCTCCGCGGAGAAGCCGTCCACCGTCGACCGCGAGGAGCTCGCCCGCGCGGCGAGGGAGGCCATGGCGGACGGCAAGTCCGCCGCCAAGGCCGCCGAGGAGGTCGTCAGCCGCAGCGGCGACCGGTGGGGCGCGGTCTACGACCGGCGGGAGTACGAGGAGTTCGAGCAGGCCCTCGACGGCGCGTACACCGGCGTCGGCCTGTCGGCCCGGCGCGACGAGGACGGCCGGGTCGAGGTCGCCCGCGTCCAGCCCGGCGGCCCGGCCGCCGAGGCCGGCCTGAAACCGGGCGACCGCCTCCGTACCGTCGACGGCCGCCCGGTGGGGGGCCGCTCCGTCTCCGAGGTCGTCGCCCTGCTGCGCGGCGACGCCGGTACGCCCGTGGTCCTCGGGCTGGAGCGCGGCACCCGCGGGTGGACCCAGACCCTGCGCCGCGCGCGGCTGGCCACCGAGGACGTCACCGTCCAGCCGCTCGCCGACGGTGACGGCGCCGCGCGGATCGTACGGATCAAGGTGTCCGCCTTCACCAAGGGCACGGGCGAGCGGGTCCGGCGGGCGGTGCGCGAGGCGCCCGACGGCGCGGGCGTCGTGCTGGACCTGCGCGGTAGCAGCGGCGGCCTGGTCTCCGAGGCGGTCTCCGTCGCGTCCGCGTTCCTGGACGGCGGGCTGGTCGCCACGTACGACCTCCACGGCGAGGAGAAGGCGCTGTACGCCGAGCCGGGCGGCGACACCCGCCGGCCCCTGGTGGCGCTCGTGGACGGCGGCACCATGAGCGCGGCCGAGCTGCTGGCCGGCGCCCTCCAGGACCGGGGCCGCGCGGTGACGGTGGGTACCCGGACCTTCGGGAAGGGGGCCGTGCAGATGCCCAGCCGACTCCCGGACGGGTCCGTCGCCGAGCTGACCGTCGGCCACTACCGCACCCCCGCCGGGCACGCCGTCGACGGGCGGGGCATCACCCCCGACGTGACGGCGCCGAGCCGCGCGGAGGAGCGGGCGCGCACGGTATTGAGTGGCCTCGGTACCCCCTCGTAGTGCGAAAATGGCCGCACTATGGCTAAGGAAAAAGGGCGCAAGCTGATCGCGCAGAACAAGAAGGCGCGGCACGACTACCACATCCTGGACACCTACGAGTGCGGTCTGGTGCTGACCGGCACCGAGGTGAAGTCGCTGCGCCAGGGGCGGGCCTCGCTGGTGGACGGCTTCGTACAGATCGACGGCCACGAGGCGTGGCTGCACAACGTCCACGTACCGGAGTACAGCCAGGGCACCTGGACCAACCACTCCGCGCGGCGCAAGCGGAAGCTGCTGCTGCACCGGGTCGAGATCGACAAGCTGGAGTCCAAGTCCCAGGAGACCGGCCACACGATCGTGCCCCTGTCGCTGTACTTCAAGGACGGGCGGGCGAAGGTCGAGATCGCCCTGGCGCGGGGCAAGAAGGAGTACGACAAGCGCCAGACGCTCCGCGAGAAGCAGGACCGCCGCGAGGCGGAACGCGCGATCTCCGCGGTCCGGCGCCGCCAGCGGGGCTGACTCATGCGACGCGCGTCACGGGCCGCGGGAAATAAGCTGGCACCGTCCGGCGTTGATCCCGTACGATGGCACCTGCCTCTCATGGCAGGGGCGCAGATTGAAAAATCAACATGGGGATGATCGGTTTCGACAGCGGATGTCGAAGCAGGGGAAGCGTGTCGAGGAAGCGGCAATGATCTCGTAAACCATATGTCGCAACCAATAATCGCCAACACCAAGCGCGATTCCTTCGCCCTCGCTGCCTAAGTAGCGAGCTTGCGAAGTGTCAGCCCGGGGCTGTTCCCGACCCGGATCCTGGCATCAGCTAGGGAACTAAACCTCTAGGCCCGGTCACGGGGTGTAGAGGGAAACCAAACAGTGACTGAGCCCGTCGGAGACTTGTCCGCGTGATCTCCGGGGCCGAGAAAAGCGCAGCGGACTGCACACGGAGAAGCCCTGGTTCTGCACCGTTGGACGCGGGTTCGATTCCCGCCATCTCCACTCACCGGAGCCCCGGGGGCCACACACCCCCGGACCCCGACATCCCATGTGAGCGAAGGCCCGGCCGTTGTCATGACGGCCGGGCCTTCGTCGTACCCGGGGCCGGTCCTCAGACGACTCGGTGCTCCCAGCGCAGGCGCGTGTGATCACCGATCGCGTAGGTGTGGGCGCCGCGCGTGATGCGGAGCCGTACGGATTCGATGCCCGGGCTCCCCGCCTGCCGCCACTCCATGAGCGCCCGCTCGATGTCGTCCCAAAGGGGCACGGGGCCTCCCTGCCGCACGGTCCAGCCGGAACCATGCTCCATGAAGGCGGCGAACGACTCCCGCTCGGTATCGAACACGTAGAGGTGCCGGTCGCCGTCTCCGCCGGTGGCGCGGACGACATGAGCGCCGGGCGCTGCGAGCTGGGCGAGGAAGGCGGGCATCCACTCCTCCAGCACGGTCGGGGGCACCTTCACCGCCCGCTCGCTGTCGGCGTAGGCGGTACGGGCCGACAGATCACCGGCCGGCGGCTGGGGGGCCTGGGACCGGGCGTGCATGAAGGACGACTTTCCGATGACGCTGCCCTCCGCCGAGCCGTCTTCGTTCACGGTGAGCTTGGCGAGGCCGGTTCCGTACGCCCAGGAGCCGACCGTCGCGAGGATGAGGCCGCCGGGCTTCGTCTGTCTGACCCAGGCGTAAGGGATGCGGCGCACGGCACAGGTGGCGATCACCCGGTCAAAGGGCGCGCGGCGGGGGTGGCCGAGGAGTCCGTCACCGCACACGGTCCACGTGGAGAACCCGGCCTCCTCCAGGGCGGCGTCGGCGCGGGCGGCCACCTGGGGGTCCACTTCGATGGTGGTGACGTTGTCCTCGCCGAGGCGGTGGCACAGAAGGGACGTGGAGTAACCGGTGCCGGTACCGATCTCCAGCACGCAGTGCCCGTCTTCCACCTCCAGGTCCTCGATCATGGACACCACGGTGACCGGGGTGGTGGAGGACGACGTGGGCACTCCGCTGACCGGGCCGACGGCTTGGTCGGCGGTGAGGTGCCCGTCCAGTTGCGTGACCAGGGACCGATCGCTGTACGCGATCTCCGCCCAGTCCTCCGGGTCGGTGCCCAGCGCGGTGACTGGGCGCCAATATCCGCCTCCGGCGGGCAGGAAAACGCCGGGATTGAGGAACAGCTCACGGGGCACGGCTTCGACCGCCGCCCGCCACTGCGGGCTCCGCAGGGCTCCGGCCGCCTCCAGCCGGTCGGCGAGTGCGCGCCGGTCAGCGGCGGTTTCGGGCAGGGGCATCAAGGTCTCCTTCACTGAGCAATGCGGCGAACGCGGCGGCCATCTCCAAGCCGGTTCTCTCCTCCAGCCACCCCCACTGGCCGTTCGGGTTCAGCTCCAGCCAGTGCGGTACGCCGTCGCGGTCCACGGCGAGATCGAAAGACCCGGAGGCCAGACCGAAGCGATCCAGGTAGTGGCGCAGTGTCCGGTCGAGGCGGTCCGGGAGGTCCACGACGGAGTAGGTGAGCGCGGAGTAGTCCCTCCGCCAGTCCAGCAGACCGGATTCGATACGCACCGCGAACACGTGCCCGCCGACAACTTGGACCCGGAGGTCCGCGACCTTGTCCACGCGAACCTGGAAAAGGTGTGGCGTGATCCGGAGTGTGTCGTCCACCTCCTCGGCGGTGACCGGCTCCGCCCAGCTCGTGAGACCGACACCGTCGCGCTCGTACGGGGTCCACCTGAGCGTCTTGGTGATCACCTGTCCGTGGGCGGCGATGAACGCCCGGGCCTCGTCCGGGTCGTTGGTGACCAGCGTCGGGGGGATCGTGAGACCGAGCCGTTGGGCCAGGGCGAGCTGTGCGGGCTTGTAGTCGGCGGCGGCGTTCCGGAGCGGGTGGTTGACCCACCGCACGCCGTCCACGGCATAGAGGGTGCCGCCGAGCCCATGGCGGACCTGGGCGGCAGCGAACCGTGCGTCGGCGTCGGCCAGGCCCTCGAACGCGGGCCACACGGGCCGGCGCCAGTACACAGCCCGGATGCGCTCCAGGGCGGCGGCCCTGGACGGGGTACGGACCTGTCCGGCCACGGGGACCGGACAGGTACCGAACCGGGCCGAGACCGTGAGGCGGCCGTCGCCCATGTCGGCGGGGTTGAACCTGACCACTGGCACCCCACGCCGGTTGAGGTGGGCGATCACCATGTCGGCGGTGATGTCGGCCGACTCGGTGGCCACCAGGACCGGCCTCTCCTCGGTCACGTCCATCAGTCCTGCTGGTTGTCCTGGTCATGGCCCTGGTCGGGCTGGGAATCGAGGTTGGTCGAGGTGGAGGTCTCCGTGGCGCAACTGGTTCCGTGCCTGCCCATGTCGACCACCCGGCCGTGCCTGTCGCGGAACACGCCGAGTTGGGTGGCCGGGTCGATCTCCACGGTGCTGAACGGCAGCTTCACCGTGGTCGGGTACGGCCGGAGTCGGCGGGATGCCCACGGACTTGTCACTGTCACGGTGTCTCCTTCATAGGGGTGGGTGTGGCGGACGACGTCCATGGGCCGGCAGGGCCGTACGAGCGTTTGAGGGACCGCTCGTCCGCTCGGCGGACATCGCGGATGAGGCACTTGCGTTCTGTGCAGTCCGGCAGCCTGACCCAGACGAACGCCTTCTCGGCGTCCACTCCCGCGAAGCCGGAGCCGACTTGGACGACGGTGCCGGTGATCTCTTGGGGCTGCTCCTGGCCCTTGTCCTCGGGAGAGACGTACGTACGGCCGGTGACGGTGTCTCCGACCCGGAGGGGGGCGGAGACGCGGGGTGTCTGCATCCTGTTCACTCCTCCGTCCGTACCGGCGCGGTCTCGGTGCCCTCGCTTGCGGGCCGGTGCCGCTGAACGAAGGTGTGCCAACCGTGTTCGGCGATGGCCATCGTGCGGGCGGACAGGGCATCGCCGGGGTTGCGAAGGGGCAGTGCGGGACGGGATACGTCCGTCGTCGTCATTCGTGGGTCACCTCGTTGAGTGGTGCTGCCGCAATTGGCGGGTTCCGAACGGCTGTCATTCATCCAACTCGGGTACGGCCCCGGAGAGAACGGAGCACACTGGCCCACAGGTTGAACCGGTTGAACGCTGGGGGTTCCTCGCATGGCAGCACGGACGCGAACACCGAACCAGTCCCTGTCGCGGCTGATGGCCGAGGCCGGACTGGGAAACGCGCAGCTCGCCCGCCGGGTCAACCTGGCCGGCAGGGAACTCGGGCTGTCCCTGCACTACGACAAGACCACCGTGTCGCACTGGATCAAGGGCTCGGTGCCCAGGCCCGAGGCCCGGCCGGCGGTCGCCGAGGCGCTGTCACGGGCCCTCCGGCGCCCCGTGACGTCGGCGGAGCTCGGCTGGGAGGCCGGTCCGGCAGAGGATCCCGACGTGGTGACCGGGGTGGTGGAGCTGAGCCGCGCGGATATGGACCCGTCCAGGCGGAGCGTCCTGGGTACCGGGATGTACGCGGTCACCCTGGTGGTGCCGTCGTTCGAAGACGTTGCCGGACGGGTGGAGGCGGCGGCTGCCGGACGTACGGTGCGCATCGGCGCCTCCGATGTGGAAACCGTCCGGAAGATGACCGACAAGGTGGCGGAGATGCTGGACGAGATCGGCGCCGGGCACGCCCGCCCGATGGCGGCCGCGTTCCTCACCAACACCGTCGGCACCTACCTGCGGGCCTCCGGCACGGAACGGGTGGTGAGGGACATGCGGGCGGCTGCCGCGGACCTCGTGTACCTCACCGGATGGATGGCCATGTACGAGGAGAAGCAGGGGCTCGGGCAGCGCTACTACCTGGAGGCGCTGAAGCTCGCGGGTGAGGCGGAGGACCACGTCACGTACTGCCGTACTCTGCGCGGCATGTCACTTCAGGCCTCCCACCTCGGGTACGGCGAGAAGGCGCTGGAGCTGGCCGACTCCGCCGCCGAGGCCGCGCCTTCCGCCGGGCCACGCCTGGTGGCGTTCCTGCGGGGGCAGCAGGCGCACGCCTCGGCGATGGTGAAGGACCGGCGGGCGGCGCTCGCCCGGCTGGGGGAGACGGAGACCGCACTGGCGCGGGCGGACAACCGGCGGGACGCGGTCGGCGGGTACGACGAGGCCGCGTTCCACTTCCACGAGGCACACGTCCGCTGGTGCCTGGGTGACGGCGAGGGGTCCGTCCAGGCGCTGCGGCGGTCCAACGCGGCCCGGTCGCCGCAGGAGCGGCAAGGGCGCCTGCACTGCCTCGGTGTGATCGCCGAGCGGCAGTTCCGCATGAGGCACGTGGAGGCCGCCTGCCGGACATGGGGCGCCTTTCTGGACGAGCACATGGTGGTCTCGTCGGCGCGCGGGGACGCGCACCTCAGGACCATGCTGAAGGAGCTGCCCCACTACCGAGGGCTCAACGCGGCGCGCGACCTGGAGGAGCGGGCCCGGCACGTCGCCGCGCTCAAGGCGGCGTAGCGGCTCGGCCCCGCCAGGATGGCGGGGTCGGGGACCGGGTCGGTCACGGCGCGTCGGAGAGGGCCTTGCAGTCCGCGAGGGTGGTGTCGGGGTCGGAGAGGCATTCCTCGTACGTCATGCCCGTGGTGCCGGTGCCGGTGTCGTCGTCTTCGTCCTCGTCGGACGGGCGGTTGGCGGGGTGGTTGACGCCGTAGGTGTCGTCCCAGGCCTTCTTGGACATGTCGTAGAGCTCGTGACAGTTCAGGCCGTCGGTGTCCTCGCCCCAGGTCTTGGGGTCGGCGTGGGCGCTGGCGCACGTGTAGAGGCGGTGCTGCCCCTCGTACTCGGCAACCGTGTCGGAGTGCTGCGCCCATATGAGGCCGGTGAAGACCGCGGTGGTGACGAGGGAGGCGACCGCGACGGTGGCGGCGATCGCCTTGAGGGCGCCGGCCGTAAGGCGCCGGGGCGGCTTGGCGGGCGGCGGGCCGGGGGGCATGGCCGGGGGTGCCGGGGGGAGGGGCGTGGTGCTGTCGGACACGGGGCTCCTGTTCGGGCCGGTAGCAGGGGTGCGGGGGCTCCGCCGGGGGCCCGGCGCCATTGATCACGTGGACCACATCATGCCGCGCCCTCGCATCACGACCGGCCAGTACGGGAAATTGCCCCCGGTCACCCCCTCTTGCGCGTCAGCGTCAGCGCCAGCAGCAGTGCCAGGCCCGCCGCCGCGACCGGGACCGTGGACGCCGTCGTCGCGCCCGCGTGTTCGATCATCCAACCGCCGGTCGCCGAGCCCGCCGCTATGCCGCCCAGCAGGGCCGTCACGGCCAGGGTCATGCCCTCGTTCAGCTGCCCGGCCGGGGTCAGGCGCTGGACCAGGGTCATGCCCGTCACCATCGTCGGCGCCGTCGCCATGCCCGCCAGCAGCAGGGCGAGCGCCAGGGCGAGCAGGGAGCCCGTGCCGGATGCCGCGAGCAGGGGCAGGGACATCAGGGCCGTCATCGCGGCGAGGCAGCCGAGCAGGCGGCGGCGGACGTCGCCGGCGGGTTCCGCCGCCGAGCCGTACACCAGGCCCGCCACGCAGGAGCCGGCCGCCTGGAGGGCCAGTACGAGGCCGGCCGACGGGCCGTCCACGAAGGCGAGCGTGACGACCTCCATCGATCCGAAGACCGCGCCCGTCGCCAGGAACACCGCCAGCAGCGCGGGCATGCCGGGCGTACGCAGCGGGGTGCGGGCCCGGTCCGTGCGCGGTGTGACGGGCGGCTCGGTGGCGCGCTGCGCCGCGAAGATGAGGACGCCTGTCACCAGCAGCACCGTGCCGGTCAGGGTGCCCGCCTCCGGGAACAGCGCGGCGCACAGGAAGGCCGCCAGGACCGGGCCCAGCATGAAGCAGAGCTCGTCGGCGGCCTGCTCGAAGGCGTTCGCGGTGTGGACGGCCGCCGGGTCGTCCCGGTACAGGTGGGCCCAGCGCGCGCGGGACATGCCCCCGGTGTTGGGCATCGTGGCCGTCGCGGCGTACGCGGCGAACAGCGTCCAGGCGGGCGCGTGGACATGGACGCAGAACACCATGGTGAGCTGCCCGACGGCGGCGACCAGGGTCGCGGGCACGGCTATGCGCGCCTGCCCGTACCGGTCGACGAGCCGCGCCGTGAACGGGGCGACGACCGCCGTGGCCGCGAGGCCGGTCGCGGTGACGGCCCCGGCGAGGGCGTACGAGCCGTAGGCCCCGGCGATCATGATGACGGCGCTCACGCTGAACATGCCCATGGGCAGCCGTGCGATCAGGTTGCCGACGGTGAACGCGCGCGTGCCGGGCAGCGCGAAGAGCCGGGCGTAGCGCTGCAGGGGCCGGGTGGTCGAAAGGGTGGAGTGCGGCATGGCGTGAGCCTCGCCGCCACCGGGTCCGGCGGTCCAACACCTGATGGGGACCGATTGACGCACCTGCGTTGTAAATTCGGCGCGTGGCCCACGACATAGACCCCCGACTCCTGCGCGCCTTCGTCGCCGTCGCCGACGAACTCCACTTCACCCGCGCCGCGGCCCGCCTGTACGTCGCCCAGCAGGCGCTCAGCCGCGACATCCGGCGGCTGGAGCGGGAGCTGGGCACGGAGCTGTTCGTACGGACCACGCGGCAGGTGGCGCTCACCGGGGACGGCGAGCGGCTGGTGCCGTACGCGCAGGCGGTGCTCGCGGCGTACGACGAGCTGGGCGCGGCCTTCGCCGACGAGGCGCGGCCGCTGCTCGTGGACCTCAACAGCGACGGGATGATCACCGCCAGGGTCCTGGTGCGCGCCCGCGAACTGGCGCCCCACTGTGAACTGATGGCCCGGTTCGAGAGCGGGCTGACCGGCGCGGCCGCCAAGATCCTCGCCGGGGGACTGGACGTGTCCTTCGGGCGGTTCGCGGGCCTGGAACCGGCCGTCCGCGCCCGGCTGTCGGCACAGCCCGTGCGGTACGAGCCGATGGCCGTGCTCGTGCCGGAGGACCACGTCCTCGCCGGGCGCGCCGAGGTGGAGGTGGCGGCGCTGGCCGGGGAGTCCGTGTACGCCGGGGCCGGCAACCCCGGGACCCGGGAGTGGACCGACCTGGCGGAGCGCCTCTTCGAGGGCACGGGCGTGAGGATCGCGCCCCCCGCGCCCGTGGCCATCGGCCACGAGGAGTTCCGGCGCGTGATGGAGAAGCACCGCACACCCGTGCTGGTCGGCGTGGACTTTCCGGTCATGCCCGGCACGGTGCTGCGGCCGCTCGTCCGCCCCGTACCGCTCTCGCCCGTCTCCCTGGTGTGGCGGAAGGGGCTGAAGCACCCGGGGGTGGACGCGCTGCGCGCGGCGGCCGCCGAACTCGCCGAGCGGGAGGGATGGCTGACCACGCCCCCCGGCTCCTGGCTCCCCCGGGAGGACTTGCTGCAGATGCGCGGCACAAGGTGAACGGACGACGGTCTTCCTCACCGCCGTCCTTCACGGCCGGTGAGAGCAAGGTTTCAGCCCGGTCACGTCACATGACCGGGCTGAAACGCATCCTCCCTAGCGTCGGGTCCTGACGGGATTCAGGACGGCAGGACCTGACGACAGCAGCGGAGGTACGCGATGCGCGGCCGGTGGATCGAGCGGTGGGACCCCGAGGACGAGACCTTCTGGCGGGAGGAGGGGGAGCGGGTCGCCCGGCGCAACCTGTACTTCTCCGTTTTCTCCGAGCACATCGGGTTCTCCGTGTGGACGCTGTGGTCGGTGATGGTCCTCTTCATGGGACCGGAGTACGGGATCGACCCCGCCGGCAAGTTCTTCCTGATCGCGGTGGCGACGCTGGTCGGCGCGGTGATCCGCATCCCGTACACCTTCGCCGTCGCCCGCTTCGGCGGCCGCAACTGGACGGTCTTCAGCGCGCTGCTGCTCCTGCTGCCGACGGGCGCGGCGTTCGCGGTGATGGAGCCGGGGACCTCGTACACCACCTTCGTCCTCGTGGCCGCGCTCACGGGCGTCGGCGGCGGCAACTTCGCCTCCTCCATGACGAACATCAACGCCTTCTTCCCGCTCCACCGCAAGGGCTGGGCCCTCGGCCTCAACGCGGGCGGCGGCAACATCGGCGTGCCCGTCGTCCAGCTCGTCGGCCTGCTGGTCATCGGCGTCGCCGGCGCGGCCCACCCACGGATCGTGCTCGGCGTCTACATCCCGCTGATCGTCGTCGCCGCCGTCTGCGCCGCGCTGTACATGGACAACCTGGCGCCCGTGAAGAACGACACCGGCGCCGTCAAGGAGGCCGTCAAGGCCCCGCACACCTGGATCCTGGCCTTCCTCTACATCGGCTGCTTCGGATCCTTCATCGGCTACAGCTTCGCCTTCGGGCTCGTCCTCCAGACGCAGTTCGGCCGTACGCCGCTCCAGGCCGCGTCCCTCACCTTCCTCGGGCCCCTCCTCGGCTCGCTGATCCGGCCCTTCGGCGGGGCCCTCGCCGACCGGCACGGCGGCGCCCGCATCACCCTGACGACCTTCGCCGGCATGGCCGCCGCCACCGGGGTCGTCGTCTACGCCTCGGTCACGGAGTCGCTCCCCGTCTTCCTGGTCGGCTTCACCGCGCTCTTCGTGCTCAGCGGCATCGGCAACGGCTCCACGTTCAAGATGATTCCGGCGGTCTTCACGCGGAAGGCGTACGGGCTCGGGCTCGCGAACGAGGAGGCCGACGCGTACGGGCGCCGGCTCTCCGGCGCCGCGATGGGCCTGATCGGCGCGGTCGGCGCGATCGGCGGGCTCGGCATCAACCTCGCCTTCCGGCAGTCCTTCCAGGCGGGCGGCACCGGCACCGCGGCCTTCGTCGCCTTCCTCGCCTACTACGCGGCCTGCCTGACCGTCACCTGGGCGGTATACCTTCGCCGTCCGGCTGAGGTCCCGGCGCAGCGGCAGCTCAGCTACTCCGAGGTGTGAGCGGGACATGACTGCCGGGGACGTCCGTAACGGGGGAGAAATATCGGCGAACCAGGACCGTCACGCACCCTTGCCACCCTCTGGTGTCATGCACGAGCAAGAGCAGGCTCCCCCGCACGGTCCCGCCCACGGCCCCCTCGCCGGCTTCACGGTCGGCGTCACCGCGGCCCGCCGCGCCGACGAGCTCGGCGCGCTCCTGCAGCGCCGCGGCGCGTCGGTCCTGCACGCCCCGGCGCTGCGGATCGTGCCGCTCGCCGACGACGCCGAGCTCCTCGACGCCACCAAGGGCCTCATCGCCCAGGCCCCCGACATCGTGGTCGCCACCACCGCGATCGGCTTCCGCGGCTGGCTGGAGGCCGCGGACGGCTGGGGATACGGCGACGACCTGCTCGCCCGCCTCCGGGGCGCGCAGGTCCTGGCCCGGGGCCCCAAGGTCAAGGGCGCGGTCCGGGCCGCCGGGCTCACCGAGGACTGGTCGCCCGCCTCGGACTCCATGGCCGAGGTCCTGGAGCGGCTCCTCGCCCAGGAGATCACCGGGCGGCGCATCGCGCTCCAACTGCACGGCGAGCCGCTGCCCGGCTTCGTGGAGGCACTGCGGGACGCCGGGGCGGACGTCGTGGTCGTCCCGGTCTACCGGTGGATGCCGCCCGAGGACCTCGCGCCGCTGGACCGGCTGATCGACGCGGCCGTGGCCCGCTCCCTGGACGCGGTGACCTTCACCAGCGCGCCGGCGGGCGCCTCGCTGCTGGCCCGCGCCGAGAGCCGGGGCCTGTTGCCCGAGCTGCTCGACGCGCTGCACCACGGGGTGCTCGCCGCGTGCGTGGGACCCGTCACCGCCCTGCCGCTCCAGGCGCACGGCATCGACACCGTGCAGCCCGAGCGGTTCCGCCTCGGGCCGCTGGTGCAGCTGCTGTGCCAGGAGCTCCCGGCCCGGGCCCGGACCCTGCCCGTCGCCGGGCGGCGCATCGAGATCCGGGGCCACGCCGTCCTCGTCGACGGCGACCTGCGGCCCGTGCCCCCGGCGGGCATGTCGCTCCTGCACGCGCTCGCGCGCCGCCCCGGCTGGGTCGTCTCCCGCGCCGACCTGCTGCGCGCGCTGCCGGGCGCGGGCCGCGACGAACACGCCGTCGAGACGGCGATGGCCCGCCTCCGCGCGGCCCTCGGCGCGCCGAAGCTGATCCAGACGGTCGTCAAGCGCGGCTACCGGCTGGCCCTGGACCCCGGCGGCGACGCCAAGTACGCGGACCGTTAAGCCCTTTCAAGAGGACTTACGGTGGCGGCGTGACGATCTTCCTCCGCCCCGCCGACCCCGCCGACGCCCCCGCGCTCGCCGCCGCACTCGCCCGCAACCGCGCGCACATGCGCCCCTGGGAGCCGCGCAGGCCCGACGCGTACTACACCGCCGAGGAGCAGCGCGCCCGGCTCACCGCGCCCGGCAGCCGGACGTGGCTCGCCTTCCACGGGGAGGACGTCGTCGGCTGCGCCACGCTCTCCGGGATCGCGCTCGGCCCCTTCCGCAGCGCCTTCCTCGGCTACTGGGTCGACGCCGCGCACACCGGGCGCGGGCTGGCCACCCGGCTCGTCGGCGAGGTGTGCCGGGCCGCCCGCGAGGACCTCGGGCTGCACCGGATCGAGGCCGGGACCGTCCTCGACAACACCGCCTCCCAACGCGCCCTGGCCAAGAGCGGGTTCGAGCGGATCGGAACGGCCCCGCGCTATCTGCACATCGACGGCGCGTGGCGCGATCACCACCTCTACCAGCGGATTCTCCACGACGACCCGCCGCCGGAGGCGTAGCCGGACCCGCGAACGAAAAAAGAATCTGCGCGCGTTGAGAAGAATCCCGCCCGCCTCCGTAGTCATGAACGACAACGACTCAGACAGGGTCTCGACCGGGAGGTGCAGGTGCGCAAGGATGCCGCCGTGGCCGATGACCGTCGGGGAGCGCATCGGGCCCGGCATCGCGCTGTGCCGCCACGCAACGACAACACCTCCGTCCCGGACGAGGAGTTGATGCGTGCGCTCTACCGTGAACACGCCGGCCCCCTGCTCGCCTACGTACTGCGTCTCGTCGCGGGCGACCGCCAGCGCGCCGAGGACGTCGTACAGGAGACACTCATCCGTGCCTGGAAGAACGCCGGTCAGCTCAACCGGGCAACCGGCTCCGTCCGACCCTGGCTGGTGACGGTCGCCCGGCGCATCGTCATCGACGGCCACCGCAGCCGGCAGGCCCGGCCGCAGGAGGTCGACCCGTCGCCGCTCGAGGTCATGCCCGCGGAGGACGAGATCGACAAGGCGTTGTGGCTGATGACGCTCTCTGACGCGCTCGACGATTTGAGCCCGGCCCACCGGGAAGTATTGGTCGAGACTTATTTCAAGGGGCGTACGGTCAACGAGGCTGCCGAGACGCTCGGCATACCCAGCGGGACCGTCCGGTCCCGGGTGTTCTACGCACTGCGTTCCATGAAGCTCGCGCTGGAGGAGAGGGGGATCTCGGCATGACGACGTACGAGAACGAGTCGGTGCACGACGCCGTCGGCGCGTACGCGCTCGGAATTCTCGACGACGCCGAGGCCACCGCCTTCGAAGTGCATCTGGCCGGCTGCCCGGTGTGCGCCCACCACCTGGAGGAGTTCTCCGGGATGGAGCCCATGCTGGCCATGCTCGCGGAGGGTCCCGGACCGTCCGCCCAGCCGGTGCGCCTGCCCATGCCGGAGCCGCTGCGCGGCGGCGAGACCAAGCTGTTCGACCGGATCGTCGACGAGGTCGCCGCCAAGCGCGCCCAGCGCCGCCGCCGTACGCGCTACCTGATCGCCGCCGCGGCCGCCCTGATCATCGCCGGGCCCGCGACCGCGGTGGTCGTCACGTCCTCCGGCGACGACCGGCGGCCCGCCGTCGCCCTCGACCCCCATCCGACCAGCCCGGCCGAGGACGCCTTCTTCCACCACATGGAGCAGAAGGAGTCCGCCACCGACGCCGCCACCAAGGTCAGCGCCACCGTCGGCACCGAGCGCAAGGCCTGGGGCACGCACACCGTGCTGGAGCTCAAGAACGTCAAGGGCCCGCTCAAGTGCAATCTGATCGCCGTCTCCAAGACGGGCGAGGAGGAGATCATCACCTCCTGGTCCGTCCCGAAGTGGGGGTACGGCATCCCGGACAGCCCCGACAAGGCGGCCAGGAACCCGCTGTACGTCCACGGCGGCGCCGCCATGGAGCGCGACGACATCGATCACTTCGAGGTGCGGACGTTCGAAGGGAACCGGCTCGTGACGGTACCCGCCTGACATTCACGGTCCCCCTGGCGTAGGCTCGACGGCTGCCCAATGCACGTCAGAAGGGGGCCTCGGTGGCCGCGCAGGAAGCCGTCGGTGGTGTCGATACGATCCGCGACCGCGAGATCGGTATCGAACAGGACCACCTGGACCAGGTGTACCGCCGCCTCGAGGAGAAGATCCACGAGGCGGAGTTCCTGATGAACGACGCCGCCCAGCGCGGCCAGGTCGGGACACCCGGCGCGCTCGCCGAGCGCGACGCGCAGGTGTTCCGCGCCGGGATCCACCTCAACCGGCTGAACAACGAGTACGAGGACTTCCTCTTCGGCCGCATCGACCTGCTGCGCGGCAAGCACGGCAAGAAGGGCCCCGACGGCGCCTACACCTCCGTCGAGCCCGCCGACGACGCCGTGAGACCGGACAACACGGCCGAGATCGGGGAGACCCTCCACATCGGCCGCATCGGCGTCCTCGACGCCGACTACTCCCCGCTGGTCATCGACTGGCGCGCCCCCGCCGCCGCGCCCTTCTACCGCTCCACGCCCGTCGAGCCGGGCCGGGTCGTACGCCGCCGCGTCATCCGCTCCAAGGGGCGCAGGGTCCTCGGCGTCGAGGACGACCTGATGCGCCCCGAGCTGACCGCGACGCTGGACGGCGCCGAGCTGCCGGTGATCGGCGACGGCGCGCTGATGGCCGCGCTCGGCCAGGCCCGCAGCCACACCATGCGCGACATCGTCGCCTCGATCCAGGCGGAGCAGGACCTCGTCATCCGCGCGCCCGCCGCCTCCGTGACGTACGTCGAGGGCGGCCCCGGCACCGGGAAGACGGCGGTCGCGCTGCACCGCGCCGCCTACCTGCTCTACCAGGACCGTCGCCGGTACGCGGGTGGCATCCTGATCGTCTCGCCGACGCCGCTGCTGGTCGCCTATACCGAGGGCGTCCTGCCGTCGCTGGGCGAGGAGGGCCAGGTGGCGATCCGCGCGGTCGGCAGCCTGGTCGACGGCGCCGAGGCGACGGTGTACGACGAGCCGGCCGTCGCCCGCGTCAAGGGCTCCTCGCGGATGCTCAAGGTGCTGCGGAAGGCGGCGCGCGGGGCCCTGGAGCAGGGCGGGGCCCCCGAGCGGCTGCGGGTCGTCGCCTTCGGCCGGCGCCTGGAGCTGGAGGCCGACGAGCTGAACCGGATCCGCCACAACGCGCTCGGCGGCACCGCGCCGGTGAACCTGCTGCGCCCGCGGGCGCGCAAGCTGCTGCTCGACGCGCTGTACGCCAAGTCGGGCGCGACCTCGCGCCACCCGGGCGACCCCGAGCTCGCCGCCGAGCTGCGCTCCTCCTTCGACGAGGACGTGACGACCGAGGACAGCTTCATCGCCTTCCTCGACGCCTGGTGGCCCGAGCTCACGCCGCGCCGCGTGCTCGACGCCATGGCCGACGAGAAGCGGCTGGGCCGCTGGGCCCGCCGGGTGCTCAACCCGGGCGAGGTGCGGCGCCTGGCCCGCTCGCTGCGCCGCACGGAGCTGTCCGTGCACGACGTGGCCCTGCTGGACGAGCTCCAGGCGATCCTCGGCGCCCCGGCGCGCCCGCGCAGGAAGCGGGAGCTCGACCCGCTGGACCAGCTCACGGGCCTCGAGGAGCTCATGCCCGTACGGGAGGAGACGCAGCGCGAGCGGGCCGAGCGGCTGGCGCAGGAGCGCACCGAGTACGCCCACGTCATCGTCGACGAGGCGCAGGACCTCACGCCCATGCAGTGGCGCATGGTGGGCCGGCGCGGCCGCCACGCCACGTGGACGGTGGTCGGCGACCCGGCCCAGTCGTCGTGGCCGCTGCCGGACGAGGCCGCCGAGGCACGCGACGAGGCGCTCGGCACCCGGCCGCGCCGCCGCTTCGAGCTGACCGTGAACTACCGCAACCCCGCCGAGATCGCCGAGCTCGCCTCGAAGGTGCTGGCGCTCGCCATGCCGGGCATGGAGGCGCCGCGCGCGGTCCGCTCGACGGGCGTGGAGCCTCGCTTCGTGGCCCTGCCGGACGGCGGGGACCTCGCCGAGCTCGTACGGGAGGAGGCGCGGCGGCTGCTGGACCGCGTGGACGGCACCGTGGGCGTCGTGGTGGCCATGGAGCGGCGCCGGCAGGCGGCGCGCTGGCTTCAGGAGCTGGGCGACCGGGTGGTGGCGCTGGGCAGCCTGGAGGCGAAGGGCCTGGAGTACGACGCGACCGTCGTGGTCTCGCCCGCGGAGATCGCCGACGAGTCGCCGGCCGGGCTGCGGGTGCTGTACGTGGCGCTCACCCGGGCGACGCAGCAGCTGACGGTGGTGTCCGGGCGGCGCGACGACCCGGACGCGGACGGGGTTCCGGACCTGCTCAGGGACTGATCCGCGCGGCGTTTCGCCGTCAACCGGCCGGAGGGGAGTCACTTTCCGGG
This sequence comes from Streptomyces sp. NPDC093546, assembly GCF_044765045.1. Lineage (NCBI taxonomy): Bacteria > Bacillati > Actinomycetota > Actinomycetes > Kitasatosporales > Streptomycetaceae > Streptomyces > Streptomyces sp. NPDC093546. Next base: position 78,476 of record NZ_JBIWJG010000022.1, read on the forward strand.
GTGGTTTGTTAGCCTGGGGGTGGCACCGGCTCGATCCAAGCCCCCGGGCCCAACCTTAGTCGCTTCGAGCGACCACTTGCCGCGAGGCGAGCATGGCGGGTCGGTGCCACCCTTCACGTTCATGAGCAGCAGGTCCGTGTCTTCAGACGATGACACGGGCCTGCTGCTTTTTGGGTCCGTGGATCTTGGGGCTTCCGCCAAGAGGTCACTTTCTCGTATGGTGGAAGTTAGTTTCCGAAAACTCCGTAAACTAAATGACCGCTATTACCTGTTACTCACAGGTAGGTGCGACCATCGGAGGGCTCCGCCCGGCCACCCGCCGGCGCGGCGCAGCAACGTAGCTAGGGAAAGAGGAACTCGGCCATGGCAACGGCGCCCAGCGTCTCGTACTCGATGACGGTCCGGCTGGAGGTGCCCGCGAGCGGAACCGCGGTCTCCCAGCTCACCACGGCCGTGGAGTCCTCCGGCGGCTCCGTCACCGGCCTCGACGTGACCGCATCCGGCCACGAGAAGCTGCGGATCGACGTCACGATCGCCGCCACGTCCACCGCGCACGCCGACGAGATCGTCGGCAAGCTGCGCTCCATCGAGGGCGTCGTGCTCGGCAAGGTCTCCGACCGTACGTTCCTGATGCACCTCGGCGGCAAGATCGAGATGGCGAGCAAGCATCCCATCCGCAACCGTGACGACCTCTCCATGATCTACACCCCGGGCGTCGCCCGCGTGTGCATGGCGATCGCCGAGAACCCCGAGGACGCCCGCCGCCTCACCATCAAGCGCAACTCCGTCGCCGTCGTGACGGACGGCTCCGCCGTGCTGGGCCTCGGCAACATCGGCCCCAAGGCCGCGCTGCCCGTCATGGAGGGCAAGGCGGCCCTCTTCAAGCGGTTCGCCGGCATCGACGCCTGGCCGATCTGCCTGGACACCCAGGACTCCGACGCCATCGTCGAGATCGTCAAGGCCATCGCCCCCGGCTTCGCCGGCATCAACCTCGAGGACATCTCCGCGCCCCGCTGCTTCGAGATCGAGGCGCGGCTGCGCGAGGCCCTGGACATCCCGGTCTTCCACGACGACCAGCACGGCACCGCCATCGTCGTCCTCGCCGCCCTGACCAACGCCCTGCGCGTCGTCGGCAAGGCCATCGGCGACGTACGCGTCGTCATGTCCGGCGCCGGTGCGGCCGGTACGGCCATCCTCAAGCTCCTCATCGCGGCGGGCGTCAAGCACGCCGTCGTCGCCGACATCCACGGCGTCGTGCACGCGGGCCGCGAGGACCTCGTCTCCGCCGACCCCGACTCGCCGCTGCGCTGGATCGCCGACAACACCAACCCCGAGGGCGTCACCGGCACCCTGAAGGAGGCCGTCGTCGGCGCGGACGTCTTCATCGGCGTCTCCGCCCCGAACGTCCTCGGCGGCGAGGACGTCGCGGCCATGGCGGACGACGCCATCGTGTTCGCGCTCGCGAACCCGGACCCCGAGGTGGACCCCGCAATCGCCCGCCAGACGGCGGCAGTTGTCGCCACCGGACGCTCCGACTTCCCGAACCAGATCAACAACGTGCTGGTCTTCCCGGGCGTCTTCCGAGGTCTGCTCGACGCCCAGTCGCGCACCGTCAACACCGAGATGATGCTCGCGGCGGCGACCGCGCTGGCGGGGGTCGTCACCGAGGACGAGCTCAACGCGAACTACATCATCCCGTCGGTCTTCAACGACAAGGTCGCCGGCGCCGTCGCGGGCGCCGTGCGCGACGCCGCGAAGGCGGCGGGCACGACGGTGCCCTCCAGCGCGCCGTCGTCGGTCTGACCCTCGAAAGCCGGACCCCTCGGGAGCCGGCGCGCCGAGTTCCCGCCGAGTTCGCGGCGCGCCGCGCGGGCCGGGAGCCGTACAGCTGCCCTTTCGGCCTTTAGGGTGGCGATTCGGCTCCGGGGAGTCCCGCATGATCGACCCAACGTCACCAGGACGGGCCAGTGGCGCTTTTCGTGTGACTCCGGAGGGTGCCGGATTGGCTTTCCCGCCGCTGGTGGGGGCAGGATGCGTATTCGGGCGCGAGGGTCTGACAGCAGACCCGGGTCCGGGGACTGTCCAAGGGCCCTGGCAGCATCGGCTTCGCTGTGCCCAACATGCGGCTCCGCCGCGTGGCACGCCTCACAGGCAGAAAGAACACGGGAGTAAGAACATGAACCGCAGTGAGCTGGTGGCCGCCCTGGCCGACCGCGCCGAGGTGACCCGCAAGGACGCCGACGCCGTGCTGGCCGCGCTCGCCGAGACCATCGGTGAGGTCGTCGCCAAGGGCGACGAGAAGGTCACCATCCCCGGCTTCCTGACCTTCGAGCGCACCCACCGTGCCGCTCGCACCGCTCGTAACCCGCAGACCGGCGAGCCGATCAACATCCCGGCCGGCTACAGCGTGAAGGTCTCCGCGGGCTCGAAGCTCAAGGAAGCCGCCAAGGGCAAGTAAGCCCCCCTTGGCGCCGGCCGCGCACCGGCCGGGCGCCACTGGGCACGAGACGTGACAGAAGGGGGGGCCCCCCCCCCCCGGGGGGGGGCCCCCCGGGTGGCCCCCCCCCCCCCCCCCGCCCCCCCCCCCCCCCCCCCGGGGGGGGGGGGGGGGGGCAAAAACCAACGCCCCCCCCCCAGTGGGGGGGCCGGC
>NZ_JBIWJG010000023.1:0-69275 GCF_044765045.1 Streptomyces sp. NPDC093546
CACCCGCTACGACAAACGAGCCGTCCACTACCAAGCCATGGTCACCCTCGCCTGCCTCCGACTCTGGCTCCCATGACTTTCCGGACACCCCCTAGCCGGTGAGGGCGGCCACGGCGCACACGAAGGGGTGCCCGGTCGGGACCGGGCACCCCGTGGTGAGATGTGCGGGTTCAGCTGGCTTCTTCGTACCGGAAGAGGGAGTCGGGGGCCTCTTCGGCGATGACCAGGGCGGGGGCACCGCCCACCATGGCGGCTCCGGAGAGCCGGTCCACGGCGATCACTTCGAAGGAGTCCGGCGCCTCGTCCACCGCGCCCCGCAGCGTGAGGTGGCGGCCGAGTACCTGGCTGCGAATCCACCCGCAGGTGTACTCGTCGGCCGGGACGCCCGGACGCAGGCGCACAGTGAGGCACAGCTGCTCCTCGGCCGTCCCCTGGTTGACCAGGGTGACCTGGGCCTCCGCCACGTCGTCCTCTGCGCACGCCAGCGCGACGAGTTCCGCCGCCTCGAAGGTACGGCTCCGGAAGGTCAGCGCCGCGCCGGAGTGGCCGCGCAGGCGCACGGTCGGCTCCGTACGCCCGCAGGTGCAGGTGACGAGCTCGCCCAGGCCGCCGGTCTGGAACCGCAGGAGCGGGAAGGTGGAGTCCGCGTGCGTGTTCGTGACGATGAGCCGCTCGTCCTCGACCTCCACGTACTGATGCGGCAGCACGTGGAACGTGTCGGCCGGGCACGCGGGCGTGTTGTGGCCGATGGGGCCGGAGGCGGGCGAGCAGTACAGGGCCCAGATCTTCGCCTGCGGCAGATGGCGCCCGACGAGATCCGCCGTGCCGGTGACATCACCGCTGCTGCTGAGGAGGATCTTGTGCAGCCACGGCAGGGCGCGCCCGGAGGCGACGGCCGTCCGGACCACGCGCGCGATGACGGCCGAGGGTGCGGCCAGCGCCGTGACGCCCCGGTTCTCGAGGAAGTCGAGCCACTGCCCGAGCTCGTCGTCGTTCAGGTGGCCGATGGGCACCGTGGTGGCGCCGCACAGGGCGGCGTAAACGTTGAAGAAGTGGAACGCGGACTGAAGCCGACCGGCCGGAAAGAGGTTGGCCACGACGTCGCCGTTGCCCAGGGGCTTCCACCGGGCGAGCAGCTGCGGCGCGAACATGTCGTCGGGCAGCATGCTCAGTTCGGGGTGCGTGAGCGTTCCCCCGCCGGCGGAGAGAATCGCGCCCTGGCGATGCCGGGGGTTCTCCAGGAGCTGCCGGACGGTTTCGTGGTACTCGGCCTGGGTGAGAACGGGCACTTCGGACAGGCTCACCGGCCGGGAGAGTCCGAGGAGGTGTGCGTACTTCGCGCGCAGAGAGGGGACGGTGGCTGCGGTGTGCAGCATGTCCTCGAGCTCGCGCGCGGACGGACTTCGACCGATCGACGGTGACGACCCCACGGCCTTCGGCATAGTGATGGACCTCTCGAAGTGAGACCAGAAATTTGATGGAGGCCACTTCGAGCTGCCACTTCCCCCGCCCACCCTGCCCCCCCGGGCAGGCCCATTCAAGTCGTTCACAAGCCCGCTTGTCAACGACACTCAGCCGCGGCTGCTTTCCTCACTTCCTCCAATAGTGACCGCATTTTTTCATGCGAATAAACCGGATCGAACGTCGTCGCGCGAGACCCACCGGGAAACGGAAAGTTGAATTCCGCCCCTCCCGCGAGGCCGCTCCGGCGACCCCGGTGAGCAGGCCGCACCACCTCCCCGCCCGCGCCCACACCGAGCCCTCTCCACCCCCACTCGCCTGGTTCGGAACCGCACCGGGGACAGACATCCACATAAAGGCCCGCAACCCGCGCGAGATGTCGCGACTTTTCGAATGGGGCCCCGGTCGGTACGGGATCTCGAAGGAATGGAATGGGGGCGGACGGCTGGGACCACCCCGTTTCCTTCACTCTTCACTTTCACCGCCGACACTTTCGAGGCGCATAAACGGCGAGGGCACGAGATGTCGCCGCCACACGGAAACACCGCCGCCCGGCCCCAGTGCGGCGTGCCCGGCGTCCGCGGCACGCTCCGGCCTCACCCGGACACGGCCCGAGGCGCCCCGCGCCATTTCCCCGCGCCCTGCCGTGACCTGGCCCTTTACGGGCCACACCACAGCACGGCGGGCCCATGGGCCACCCGCCCCCCGCACACTCGGCCACGCTGCCCGACATCACCGTCACAGCCCGTGATGCGCAGCCGAGGGAGAACGATGATTCCGATCAGGCCATAATTGGTCGGGGTCGTATACTCGTAAGACACCTGACATTAAGGTATCCCCATGCGGCTTCCCATTGACCAGCGACTCGGCCACCACCTGAAGCGGGTGGAGCAGGAACTCAGCGCCGCCAAGCACGCCTGCTTGCGGCCCTTCAAGCTGAACGTGCCCCAATACAGCGTGCTGTTGACGCTTTCCCAGGAGCCCGGCCTCTCGGGCGCCGTTCTGGCCCGCCGCTGCATGGTCACCCCCCAGACGATGTCGTCCGTCCTGGCGACGCTCGAAGGCAGGGGTCTGGTGGAGCGCAAGCCCCACCCGGTGCACAGCCACATCCTCGAGGCGCGGCTCACCCGGACGGGGCAGAACCTGCTGGCGAAGGCGGACGACGCCGTGACCGAGGTCGAGCTGCGGCTGACCGAGGAGTTCTCCCAGGCCGAGGCCCAGCAGCTCGTCTCCAGCCTGGAGCGCTGCTCGGGCGCCCTCGCCGGCGCCGCGTCCGCCCCCTTGCGCAAGTCCACCGTTCGCTGACTCCGCCCCCTCCTGCCGGGGGCGAGCCATCGCCGCAGGCTCGTAACGCAGTGAAGACCTTGCCCTGGTGGGCAAGGTCTTCACCATGTGCTCGGGTCGGGGAACGAGGCGCCTGGCGGGGGATTCTCGGCGCCGGTGCCGACCCGGCAGCGCGGCCCGTCGCCCCGGGGCGACGGGCCGCACGTCACGGTCAGGCGGTGCCGTTGATGTACTGCATCGCCTTGTCGAAGGTGTCCTTCGCGACGGCGCGACCGAGCTTCTGACCCTCGGTGTTGTCGAACGGCCAGTGGACACCGCCGTAGATGCGGGACATGCCGTCCTCCTCGGCCGCCTCCGTGAAGGTGTCCCACTTCAGGGTGACATCGGCCGCGGGCGTGGCCCCGGGCTCGAAGGTGGACGTGCCGGCCTTGAAGGTGAAGGAGTCACCGAAGGCGTCGCTGCCCGTCCACAGCTTGAGGGACTCGGCGGCCGTGGCGCCCCAGACGGCGTGACCCGAGACGTACGCGGCGAAGGCCGGCGTGGTGACGTACGAGCGCCACTGCGAACCGTCGATCTCCTGCGTGCCCTTGCCGGGGACGTAGCCGCGGACCGTCTTGCCGGCCTGGTCGTAGCGGATCATCGAGAGGGGGCGGGCGTAGTCGTGCACGACCTTGCTGTTCCAGGCGGCAATGCCGGAGTCGCCCATGGCGAGGTTCAGCGCGAAGAACATCTTCACGTCCTCGCCGAGGGTGTGGCCGTCCCGGTGGGAGACGAACTGGGCCCACTGGTTCTGGTGCCCGGCCGGGGTCTCGGCGCGCTCCAGCCAGAACTCGGCGATGACCTTCTTGCGGTCGTCGAGGTTGGCGTTCTCCTCCATCAGGAGCTTGATGGCGGCTTCGGACTCGGGGGTGCCGTACGCCGGGGGCTTGGGCGGCAGGTAGTCGTCCGGGTTGGTGCCGGCGAACGGCGTGATCTTGCCCCACTGCGGGGTGGCGAACGCCGGGGTGACGCCGTTGGTGGTGAGCGGCATCCAGCGGTTCGGGTCGGCGACCTTGGACTTGTCGAACGCGTTGATGTCCTGCGCCGGGTTCGCGGCCTGGTAGCCGGTGGTGTCGGCGTAGTTGTTCTGCTGGTTGGAGCCGTCGTTCTGACGGACCTTGAGGACGGCGCCGCAGGCGACGTTGCCCACACCGGCCGGCGTGCGGATGTCGGTGGAGGTGTTGGCGGGGTCGTAGCCGAGGCTCTGCAGCTTGGCGTCGAAGGTGGCCTTCTGGTCCGGGAAGATTCCGATCAGCGCCTTGTGGGCGGCGTAGCTGAGGGCGGCCTTCCGGTTGGCCTCGGTCCGCTTGAACCACGGCTGGCGCAGGTCGTCACCGAGCTGCGTGCCGACCGCCTTGGCGTCGTACGCGGCCCAGGCGTCGTAGATGCAGGTGTGCAGGGTGGCGAAGGTCCGGCTGCCGAGCGGCGGGCGCGTCAGGTTGTTGGTCGGCTTGGCTGCGGTCACCTGGGCGTCGTAGGCGGCCTTGTTCCACTGGATGACGAGGTTGTCGCCGGCCGCCTTCGCCTCCGCGGTCGCCGGGGTCGCGTCCACCGTGTCCGCCGCAGAGGCGGGGCTCACGGAGAGCGCCCCGGTGCCGAGCAGCGCGGTGGCGACGGCCGTGGAGATGCCGACGCTCCGGCCACGGCGCATCGACTTCATGGCAAGACTCATGGTGTCTCCCGGGAGGAATTCGCGACGACTGGCCGCGCCCCGACGGGCTCCGGCGACTGGTCGCTGACGTGTTCGGTGCGAGAAACATAGGTCGGACAAGCGTTCAGCGCTCGTCACGGAGCGTGCTCAAAGAGCCGCCGCTTTCCAGCAGTTGAGACGCTCCGCAGTCAGCCGCCGGCTGTCTTTATCCACTCAAGCAAGTGTTTGTCCGCTTATCCTCACCGAGGGATCAAGTCTCTGATGGGTATACGAAAGACGATGTTCTGGCGCGGCAGGCCGCCCGGATCGGTTTGTTCTTTGTCATGTCGAGGCCGCGGGGGCGAGGCGCACCCGGCATGACGTGAGGGGGGAAGGTGCCGATGGGCACCCTCCCCCCTCACAAACCTTCATGTACGCGCGCGGCTAGGCGCTGAGCAACTCGCCCTCCAAGCGCTCGGGTCGGCCGATCGCCGCGATCGCGTAGGCGATCGAGCAGAGCGTGACGTGCCGGTGCCAGCCGCCGTAGCAGCGCCCTTCGAAGTCCTTCAGGCCCACGCGGCCGCCGATCGCTTCCATGTCGTCCTCCACCCGGCGCACGAGGCGCCCCAGACGCAGGATCTCGCCGGGTGTGGCCGCGAAGAGACTGGACAGCCACAGCTCGGCGCCGACCGCTTTCGAGTCCGGCCAGGCGGCCACGAGGGCGAGAGGCGTGCGGTCGGGCGTACGGCGGTTCGGGTCGGACAGCACCACGGGCACGCGTGCCACCAACGGGTGCCGCTCCCCCGCCGCTCCCCGTTCCGTCCACCGGACGGGCAGAGCGGCGGGCCGGGCTCCCTGCGCGATGCGCCGGGCCGGCGGCGCGCTCGTCCGGCCCCCGGCGAACGGGGCGTCGGCCGGGGCGAGCGGGGTCGACTCCCGGATGCGTACGACGAAGGGAAGGCCGGCCGCGCGAAGGCCCTCGACGAGCGGGACGACGTCCTCGACCTGACGCCCGTCGACGACGACGGGCCGGGGCCGCAGCCCCCAGGTGTCCGCCGCGTGCCGGACCGCGTCGAGTACGGCCCTGTCCGCGTCGACCGCCGGCACCCCGTCCGGGATCTCCGCCCGCCGGCGCCGCTCCGCGTCCGCGACCCACCCCCGCGGCAGCAGCAGGCGCCAGTCGACGGGAGCGCTGACGGACGCGCCGGCGAACCAGACGCCGTATGCCTGCTGGCTGTTGGCGACGCGGCCGAGTGAGGCGACGTAGGACTCCTGCACGCCGACGCTGTGCCGGCCCCACTTCGGAATGGCGAGGGGATGCACCACCCACGCCTGCGGCGCGAGCGCCTGGTCGACGAACCGGCCCAGGTCGCGGCGGACCGGCGACCAGTCCCACGACGACTTGCTGATGAAGTGGTGCACGCTCTGCTCCGCGGCGCCGCCTCCGGCCACGGCGGCGATGGCGCGCATGGTCTTGCGCCCCGGGACCCTGAGCAGTCCTTCGACGTACTGCTCCCCCTTCACGCGCTGATCGCGGCGAGGCAGGGAGGCGAGCAGCCTGCCCGCGACCTCCGCCACCACCAGTCCGTCCCGGCCGACCGGTTCCATCGGGCCTCTCGGCCGCCTGGCGCGCATTCCCTTCACGTCCCCCTCCACGGTTCCCCTCGGTGTTCGCGGCCGCAGCCCGAGGGCCCGCGCCCCGGAGCGGGACGCGGGCCCTCGGCGCATGCGCGCCTCTAGTCCTGCGGCTTCGTGTGCACGACCGGGAAGTCGATCTGGATCTCCGCGACGTGGTTGAAGTAGTTCGTCAGGATGTTGAGCGCGATGGACACGACGAGGTCGACGATCTCCTTGTCGCCGTAGCCGGCGGCGCGCAGCGCGTCGAGCTCGGCGTCCGCGACGTGGCCGCGGTTGGTGAGCACCGACTTGGCGAAGGTCAGCACCGCCTGGTGGGCGGCGTCCTCGGACTTCGCCTCCCGGGCCGCCGCGATCTCCGAATCCGGCAGCTTCGCCGCGTTGGCGGCGATGTACGTGTGGGCCGAGAGGCAGTAGTCGCAGCCGTTGTGCTCGGCGGTGGCCAGGGCGACACGCTCGCGCACCGGGGCCGGGAGCCCGGCGCCGACGGCGCCCGAGAGGGCCAGGTACGCCTTCAGCACGGCGGGGGAATTGGCCAGCGCCTTGGCCAGGTTGGGAACGGTGCCCATGCCCTTCTGCACGGTGTCGAGAGCGTCCTTGAACTCTCCCTGGGCGTCGGCGGGCTGGATCAACTGAACCCTGCTCATGATGGTGTTCCTTCCAGAACATGTGCGTTGGATGGGGGATCCCCCGGGTGGCGTGCCGGCGGCCGGAGGCCGGTCGCGGGCGGCGCCGCGCAGGGAGTTCTTGGGGTGCCGGCTAGCGGGCGGCGGTCCCCGCGGTGAGAGGTGCCTCCTCGGCGGGCGCCTGCGGCTCGGACTCCTGCGCCGCGGGCTGCTCCCGGGCCTCGGCGGGTTCCGTGGCGGCCGCGGTGGTGGCGACGGCGAGGCACGCGGCGACGAGAACGACGTTCTTGATGATGTACTGACCGTCCATCGTGGGGACGAACGGCGCCGAGGACCACGCCTCGTCGGCCAGCAGGAAGAGCGTCGAGAAGACGCCGAGCATATGGACGAAGAAGACCGCGAGCGCGAGGCGCAGCAGGACCCCGGTGACCAGACCGAGCCCGATGGCCACCTCCATGGTGGCGAGCAGCGGCTGTGACACCTCGGGCGGGACGGTGTCGAACGTCATCACGCTCATGGCGTGGAGGGCGATGTCCTCGGCGGGGCTCATGGCGGGCAGGAACTTCAGGACGCCGAACCAGAGGAAGAGGACGCCGACGCTGATCCTGAGGACGGCGGAGCTGCGGCGATGGTAGGCGACGGCGAACCGCGACCACCTGGTGCGTATGCGACGGGTGAATCCGGGGCTTCCGGGAGTTCCGGGGGTGCATGTCATGGGTCGGTCCTCCTATCTCCCGGCGGGTACGGGGAGGTCGTCCGTGGTCGAGGACTTCGGGGCGGCTGCGCCGGCGTCTTTGGCGGCCCGGCGGCGGCTGTGGAAGTTGGACGCGACGAGGGCGCCGATGACCAGGCAGATACCGGCGATCTCGGGTCCGGTCGGCACATGGCCGAGGAACGCCTGCACGATGAAGGCGGTGACCGGTACGAGGTTGACGAAGAGCGCTCCGTTGGCCGGGCCGAGGGTGCGCAGGGCGGTGAACCAGCCGAGCATGGCGATCACGCTGGCCGGGATGGCCATGTAGAGGATCTGCCACCACGAGGCGGTGTAGTCACCGAGCGCGGCGTCCGGGATCCACCCCATCAGGGATGCGGCCGCGGTGATCACCACGATGCTGACGGTGCCCAGGAGGCAGGTGATCGTGGTGTAGCGCAGGGGCGACCAGTCGGGGAAGTCCGCCGCCGCACCGGTGCTGTAGAAGACCCAGCCCGCCGCGCCGACGAGGGTCAGGAGTCCGCCGAAGCCGACGCCTCCAGTCACCACGCTGACGGGGTTGCCGTTGCCGAGGACGAGCGCCACCCCGAAGAGGGCGACGGCGACGAAGACCAGCGTCGCGGCGTGGGGCCGCTTCCGGCTGCGGGCCCACACGGCGAGGACCGTGAGCGCCGGCATCGTCGCGATGACGAGGGCCGAGCTCTGGGAGGGGATGGTCTGCAGGCCGACGTACACGAAGAGGTTGAACCCCGCGAAGCCGATGGTGCCGAGCCACCACAGCTTGAGGATGCGGCCGTCGAAGCCGAGGGCACCCAGCCCTTCCTTGATCGCGAGCAGGACGACGAAGACGAGCGCCGCGACGACGAACCGGGCGGAGACGAGGTGGAACGGGTCGAGGTGGTCGAACCCGGATTTGGCGACGGCGAACATGCCTCCGCCGGCGACCGCGTTGATGACACCGCCGGCGACGCCGCCGGCCGTCTTGGACCTGGCCACGTCAGATCCTTCCTGAGTCGAAGGTCGGGTGAGGTTCGGGCAGGCAGTCAGGGCAGGGTGGTGAATTCCTGGAAACCGGGCTGCCGCAGCTTGAGCTGGGCGTGGATGTCCCCGCCGAGGCCGAACCAGCCGATCGCGCCGCCGTAGCTCTGCTGGTAGCTCATGAAGAGCACGACGATGTTGACGATGCGGTTGCCGCCGGGGGTGCCGGGCGCGGGGAACGGATGCGGCATGACGGCCTGGTAGGTGGACCTGCCGGTGTCGTCGGTGACGAAGACGTTGGGGACGCCGAGCGGCCCGGGGCGGGTGGGAGCGGCCGGGTTCAGGTCGTGCTCGCGCAGCGACATGATCGTGTACACGCTGTTCGGGACGAGTCCGTCGAACTCGAAGAAGAACCGGGCCGCGCGTGCGTCGTGCGTGAGACTCACTTCGAGGCGGCCCTGGGCCCGGACCCACTGGCCGAGGGTGACCGGCTCGGTGAGTTTGGGGCCGTCCTGCGGCCGCAGGTCGGGGATGGGCACCTGGTGGAACGAATGGCTGGGCCGCCGTACCAGGTCCGCCTCCGGGCACTGTTCGGGGGCGAAGACCATGGGGTAGTTGGCGCAGGGCAGCGGCAGGGGCAGCGTGTGGAGCACGCGCGCCCGGTCCTCCTGGCTCAACGCCCGGGGATCGAGGGGGAGTTCCTTGACGATGGTGTAGGGGCGGTTCTCCCCGAACGGCGGGAGCGGGCTGTCGGACGCCACGATGGCGGCGCCCCACTCCGACCGCGTCCGCCCGTCGTGACCGGCCCGGTTGACGCGGCCGATGACGATGAAGTCGCCGTGCTCGTCCATCACCTCGCTGGGCGGATAGGTGGGCCCCTGGGTGGTGAGGCTGAGGTCGTAGTCGCGGACATGGCCCATGGGTGGCCTCACTTCCTGCTCGTGGTCGTGGAGTCGGTCGGTACGGTCACGGCGGCGGGACCGTCGCCGCTCGGGCGGGCGGGGCGGGTGGTGAAGAGGGCGAGCAGGATGGCCGCGGTGATCGACACACAGGCGGTGGTGACCACCCCGGTCCATCCCCCGCCGCGCCAGACCGGGCCGAGCGCCACCGTGGAGAGGCTGCCGGCGCACAGGCAGGTGAGCATGTAGCTCGACGAGGCGCTTCCGCGGTTGTGCTCGGGAACGGCCTGCGAGAGCAGGACGAGAACGGCCGGCTGGCAGGAGAACACCCCGAGGAACACCAGCAGCAGCCCCAGGGCGACCAGTGGAGTACTGGGGGCCACGGCCAGGACGAGAACACCGGCGAGGGCGGTCGGCAGCGCGCTGAGGACGACCGCGCGGGCGCCGACCCGCGAGACCAGCGCACCCGAGAGCGGCGCTCCGAACAGCGCCCCGAGTCCGATGGCGCTGATCAGGCCGATCGCGGAGGCGCCCAGGCCGAACGGAGGACCGACGAGCCGGTACGTCAGGAACGTGACGGCCCCCAGGTAGCCGAAGAACAGCAGGGCGCCGACCAGGAGCAGCCGGACCACGCGGCCCCGGGTGAACATGCGCAGCGCCTGCCCGTACGCGCTGAGCGCGGTGGTGTGACGCCCGGCCACGTCGGTGCGCGGCAGGGCGGCGAGCGCGAGGAGGCAGGCGGCGTTGAGCAGCGCGAGGAGCAGGATGGCGCTCCGCCAGCCGAGCCAGCCGGCGACGATGCCGGTGGCGGAGCGCCCCACGGTGATCCCGGCGACCGACGCGGCGATCACGACGCCGAAGTACGCGCCGGCCTTGCCCGGTGGGGCGATGCGCGGCATGAGCGCCAGGGTCGCGGCGGGGATGGCCGCGGCGGCCACCCCCGCCGCCGCGAGGAGCGCGATGAACACCCCGAAGGTGGTGGCCCGGGAGGCCGCCACGAGGAGGACGACCAGCGCGGCCGTCCCCCACAGGGCGAGGGATCTCGCCTGGAACCGGTCCGACAGGGGTCCGAAGACGAAGAACGACAGGGAGTACGCCAGGCTCACGAAGAAGAACGCGAGGCGGGCGTCCACCGGATCGACCCCGAGCGTCTGCGCGATCTGCGGGAAGACCGGCGGCGTCATGTAGACGGTGGCGACGACCAGGCAGGTGGATACGGCTCCGATGACCGGCGCCCGGACCGGCGGGGAGGCTTCAGACCGGTTCAACGCCGGTGTCTCCTTCTGTGCTTGACGGTCAGGCTTCGGCGTCGACGCGCGCGTAGATCTTGGTGTAGAGGCCGCGCTCCCCGCCGGTGATGTAGCGGTCGCCGGCCTGGCGGACGATCTCCTGGTAGCGCTCGTCGGTGAAAACCGCCGTGTAAGCGGCCGGCTCGGCGTTGAAGCCGGAGACGAACATGACGCCGGGCTCGGTGCTCAGGACGGAGTGGTAGGCGAGGAAGACCTCGACCTCGTCGGCGCCGCGGACGACGTCGAAGATCGTCTGGTCGCGCCACTCCCGGTACGCCTCGAAGACGGGCGGCTTGACCTCGACGTGGCGCATCTGGAGGTACGCGGTGTCGGGGATCAGGTCGTCGGTGTTCTTGGGCGCCTCCACGAACTCCAGGACCTGGCGGCGGAAGTCGCCCGCGAGGACGGGGGTCAGCGCCGTCCACAGCTCCTGCCACTGGTCGCGCAGACCGGCGACGGCGCCGAGGCCGGCGACCGGCAGCAGTTCGAGGAGCGTGTCGCCCTCCAGTGCGCGGTACAGGGAGCGGCCCGGGGCGGGGTGGGCGGCGTTGTGCTTGCGCCACGTCTCGATGGCGCTCTCGACGGAGTCCTCCAGGACGGGGACCTCGGTCACCACGAGGGTGTCGGCGGGCATGACGGGCTCCTTCGTTCAGCTTCGTTCAGCGTGATCAAACCATAAGACATCTGATGCCTGACAGAGAACATAGCAACATGCGATACCTGTTAACAACCAGTGCCCTGCTGGTTCAGCGAAGTCCGATGACCACCCGACACCCCGACGACATATGCCCTTTGACAGATATAAGAGATCTGATCTATACAGGGCTGACGTGCCTCGCTGCCCTTGGAACACGCCGCGGCCTCGCACGCCGTCGAAACCCCCATCGAGCGCAGACCCAACGGAGTGGCCTTCCATGACGACCGTTTCGATTGATTCGATTGATTCGATTGATGCTGATGCGATTGCACCGACACGCACGGACGCGACCGCGCACCAGCCGCCGGAGGACCTCTCCTTCGAGCGCACCATCGACCGCGAGCTCGTCCACCGCGACAGCCTGGGCGAGGTCTTCGTCACCGACCTCCGGCAGGGCCCCGCCCCGGGCGGCTACCTGGCCGCCGCGCAGCTCCCCCGGTCACACGCGTACTACGGCGACCACATGCTCCGGCCGCACAGCTACGACCCGATCCTCCTACTGGAGGCCGCCCGCCAGGCGGCGCTCGCCGGCGCGCACGCGTTCTTCGACGTCCCGCGCAGCCACAAGTTCATCCTCACGCACCTGCGGATCCACCTGGCCCACCCGGAGCTGACCACGGTCGGCGACGCCGCGTTCCCGGTCCGCATGGACATCCGCACCGGCAACGTCAAGCAGCGCGACGGACGTACGGTCGGCCTGGACTACGAGGTCCGGATGTCCGTGGGCGAGGTGATGATCGGTCAGGCGTCCGTCGGCCTCCGCTTCAAGAGCCCGGAGAGCTACGTCCGCCTGCGGACCGCCAACCGGAACGGCCGCCCCCTGCCCTCCTCGGCCTCGCCCCTCGGCCGGATCACCGGCACGCTGGTGGATCCGACCCTGGTCGGCCGCTGCTCCCCGGACAATGTCGTCCTGCTCGACGCCGACACGTCCGACGCGATGGCCACGGCCACGCTGCACGTCCCGGGCGGCCACCCGAGCATGTTCGACCACCCCCAGGACCACATCCCCGGGATGGTTCTGGCCGAGGCCGCCCGCCAGCTGGCGCTCTTCACCGCCCTGGACCTGTGCGGGATATCGGCCGCGCGTACCCTGCTCACCGACCTCAGCGTCACCTTCACCCGGTTCGGCGAGCTCGACGAGAAGACGACGATGAGCGCCTTCGTCGAGAGCCGCCGCGGTGAGAGCCCGGAGGTCTACTACACCCAGGGCGGCACGCTCCAGACCGAGTCCCTGACGTCCCGGGACCTCGCGGAGCAGATCGTCGTGAACCTCAGCGCGCTCCAGGGCGGGGAGCCGATCAGCAAGTTCAGCCTCTCCCTCGGCCGGCTCCAGGGCCGCTGAACACCCCGCACCCGCACACCGACACGAGAGAGAGCACATGACCCAGCGCACCGCCGCGTTCTTCGACGTGGACGAGACCCTCATCCGGGTCAAGAGCATGTTCCGGTTCCTCGAGTTCTACCTCTCCCTGCGAGGCGAACCCGACAGCACGTACGCCCGCCTGTCCGGCGAGCTCGCGTCCGCCGCGGCCCTCGGCATGCCGCGCGAGTCCATCAACCGCGCCTACTACCGCTACTACGCGGGCGAGGAGGTACGGCACGTCCGCGCCGCGGGCCTCCTCTGGTTCGAGCGGGAACTGGAGGAGGGCGGCCTGTTCCACGCGGACGTGGTCGAGGAGCTGCACCGGCACAAGGACGCGGGCGACCGCATCCTCCTCGTCTCGGGCTCCTTCTTCGCCTGTCTGGACCCGATCACCGACTGGCTGCGGGCCGACCGCGCCTTCGGCACCCGACCGCTCGTCCACCGCGGCCAGTTCACCGGTGACATCCTGACACCGATGATCGGCGGTACGAAGGGACGTATGGTCCGGGCCGCCGGCGCCGTCGCCGGCATCGACCTGAGCGCCTCGTCCGCGTACGGCGACCACATCAGCGACCTGGAGATGCTGCGCGCCGTCGGCCACCCGGTCGCCGTCGGCGAGGACACGACGCTCGCCGGCCACGCCGCGCGCCACGGCTGGCGCCGCCTCTCGCTGGTCGACGCCCACTGAATCCGTCACCCCCCGCTGCCCGCCACCCGTGGCGGGCGGCCTTGCTTGGAGGAGAGATCGTGAGCACCATCGGCATCGTCAGCACCGGCTCCTACGTCCCGAGCACGGTCGTCACCAACGAGGAGATCGCCGGGAACGCCGGTGTCACCGCCGAGTGGATCGTCCGCAAGACCGGCATACACGAGCGGCGCAGAGCCGCCGGCCACGAAGCGACCTCCGACCTCGCGGCGCACGCGGCACGCAACGCCCTCGCCCAGGCCGGCCTGCGTCCCGAGCAGCTGTCCTACATCGTGCTCGCCACGTCGACGCCGGACCACCCGCAGCCCGCCACGGCCAGCATCGTCCAAGGCGCGATCGGGGCGACGAACGCCGCCGCCTTCGACGTCAACGCCGTGTGCAGCGGCTTCGTGTACGCGCTGACGGTCGCCGAGCGGCTGCTCGCGGGCGGCGACGGATATGGCCTGGTCGTCGGCGTGGACATCTACTCCCGCATCCTCGACTACACCGACCGCAAGACCTGCATCCTCTTCGGCGACGGCGCCGGAGCGGTCGTCCTCGGCCCCGCCGGGCGGGACCGGGGCATTCTGGAGACGGGCCTGATCACCCACGGCGACCAGCACCGTCTGATCAGCGTCCCGGCCGGCGGCAGCCGCATCCCCCCGTCCACCGAGAGCGTCCGGGCCGGGCAGCACTTCTTCCGCATGGACGGACGCGGCGTACGCGGCTTCGTGCACGAGAACCTCCCCGGCGCCCTCCACCAGCTCCTGGACAAGGCCGGCGTCCCGGCCGCCGAGGTGCAGCACTTCATCCCGCACCAGGCCAACGGCGTGATGCTCCACGAGGTCTGGCCCGAACTGGGCCTGGACCGGGCCGCCCTGCACCTCGCCCTCAGGCGCTACGGAAACACCGGGAGCGGCTCGGTCCCCATCACCCTCGACCTCGTCCACCGCCAGGGCCTGCTCGCGGAAGGCGATGTCGTCCTCCTGGCGGGGTTCGGCGGCGGCATGAACGTCGGCTCCGCCCTGCTGCGCTGGGGAGCCACGGCGTGCGCCGCCCCCGCCCGTACGCGGCGGCCGGCGCTCGCCGGAGCGGGCGGGGTCAGATGACGCCCTGGGCGAGCATCGCGTCGGCGACGCGCTCGAAGGCGGCGATGTTGGCGCCCGCCACGTAGTCGCCGGGCCGGCCGTGGCGCTCCGCCGTCTCGTACGCGGTGTCGTGGATGCGCCGCATCACCTGGGCCAGCTCGTCCTCGACGCGAGCCGCGGGCCACGCCTCGCGGGACGCGTTCTGGCGCATCTCCAGGGCGCTGGTGGCGACGCCGCCCGCGTTGGCCGCCTTCGCGGGGCCGAAGGCGACGCCCGCGTCCCGCAGGACGCGTACGGCCTCGGGCGTGGTGGGCATGTTGGCGCCCTCGGACACGGCCTTGACGCCGTTGCGGACCAGCGTCGTCGCGTCCCGTTCGCTGAGCTCGTTCTGTGTGGCGGACGGCAGCGCCACGTCGGCGGGGACGTCCCAGACGCTGCCGCCCTCCACGTACCGGGCCGAGGCGCCGCGGCGGGCCGCGTAGTCGCTGACGCGGCCGCGCTCGACCTCCTTGACCTGCTTGAGCAGTTCGAGGTCGATGCCCTTGTCGTCCACGACGTACCCCGCGGAGTCCGACACGGTGCGCACCACCGCGCCCAGGGCCTGGGCCTTCTCCACCGTGTAGAGGGCCACGTTGCCGGAGCCGGACACGGTCACCTGCTGGCCGGCCAGGTCCTCGCCGCGCTTGCGCAGCATCTCGGCGGTGAAGAGCACGTTGCCGTAGCCGGTGGCCTCGGTGCGGATCAGCGAGCCGCCCCAGCCGGTGCCCTTGCCGGTGAGCACGCCGCCCTCCCAGCGGTTGGTGATGCGCCGGTACTGGCCGAAGAGGTAGCCGATCTCGCGGCCGCCGACGCCGATGTCGCCCGCGGGCACGTCGGTGTGTTCCCCGAGGTGGCGGTGGAGCTCCGTCATGAACGCCTGGCAGAACCGCATGACCTCGGCGTCCGACCGGCCGCGCGGGTCGAAGTCGCTGCCGCCCTTGCCGCCGCCGATGCCGAGGCCGGTGAGGGCGTTCTTGAAGATCTGCTCGAAGCCGAGGAACTTGACGATGCCGAGGTTGACGGAGGGGTGGAAGCGCAGGCCGCCCTTGTACGGGCCCAGGGCGCTGTTGAACTCCACCCGGAAGCCGCGGTTGACCTGGATGTCGCCCCGGTCGTCCTGCCAGGTCACGCGGAAGACGAGCTGCCGCTCCGGCTCCACGAGCCGCTCGACCAGCCGGGCGTCCCGCAGCTCGGGGCGGGCGGCCACGACGGGCGCGAGGGTCTCCAGCACCTCGCGTACGGCCTGGTGGAACTCCGGCTCGCCGGGGTTGCGGCGGAGGATGTCCGCTTCGACGGACTCGAGCCAGGCGGTGGTGGCCTGGAGGGCGGTGGCGGTCGATGGCATCTGCGTCCCTGTCGTCGTGGAGGAGTGTGAGGGGTGGGGGGTGGGGGCGGGGTGCGACGTGCGTACGCGTACCCCGGTGGGCGGGATGTTCATACGGTCCGTCAGGCCCGCTGTTCGGCGCGGTCCTCCGCCCAGCGGGTGTGGAACGCGCCCTCCCGGTCCGTACGCCCGTAGGTGTGCGCGCCGAAGAAGTCGCGCTGGCCCTGGATGAGCGCGGCGGGCAGCCGGTCGGCGCGCAGCGCGTCGTAGTAGGCGAGCGCGGCGGCGAAGCCGGGGGCGGGGACGCCGGAGCGGGCGGCGGTCGCCACCACGGTGCGCCAGGCGGACTGGGCCTCGGAGATCTCGGCGGCGAACGTCTTGTCGGCGAGCAGCCCCGCCAGTGCGGGTCCGCGGCAGTACGCGTCGGCGATCCGGTCGAGGAAGGCGGCCCGCACGATGGAGCCGGCCCGCCAGATGCGGGCGACGGCACCGGGGTCGATCTCCCAGCCGTACGCCTGGCTGGCGGTGCGGATCAGGTGCCAGCCCTGGGCGTAGGCGATCACCTTGGAGGCATACAGGGCCTGTTCGACCTGGGCGGTGAACCGCTCGGCGTCGTGCGGGTGCAGTTCGGTGCGGGCGGGCCCGGGCAGGTCCCTCGCGGCCTCGCGCAGCGCGGTGTGGCCGGAGACCGTGCGGGCGAAGACGGCCTCCGCGATGCCGGACACCGGGACGCCGAGCTCCAGCGCCGTCTGCACGGTCCACCGGCCGGTGCCCTTCTGGCCCGCGCGGTCGTCCACGATGTCGACGAAGGGGCGGCCGGTGGCGGCGTCGGTGTGGTCCAGGACCTCGGCGGTGATCTGCATCAGGTACGAGTCGAGGCGGCCCTCGTTCCAGGTGCGGAAGGTCCGGGCGATGGCGGCGGGCGAGGCGCCGGCGACACGCCGCAGGAGGTCGTACGCCTCGGCGATGAGCTGCATGTCGGCGTACTCGATGCCGTTGTGGACCATCTTGACGAAGTGCCCGGCGCCGTCGGCGCCGATGTGGGCGACCGCGGGGGTGCCGTCGGGGGTGTCGGCGGCGATGGTCTCCAGGAGCGGGGCGAGCGCGGCGTACGCCTCGTCGGAGCAGCCCGGCATCAGGCTGGGGCCGTGCAGCGCGCCCTCCTCGCCGCCGGAGACGCCCATGCCGACGAAGTGGATGCCCTGGGCCCGCAGGGCCTGTTCGCGGCGGCGGGTGTCGTCGTAGTGGGCGTTGCCGCCGTCGATGAGGATGTCGCCCGGCTCCAGGAGCTGGGCGAGCTCGTCGACGACCGCGTCGGTGGGGGCGCCCGCCTGCACCATGACGACGAGGCGGCGGGGCCGTTCGAGGGAGGCGACGAGGTCCGCGGCGCTCCCGGCCGGGACGAACGCGCCCTCGTGGCCGAAGTCGTCGACCAGCGCGCGCGTGCGGGCGGCCGTCCGGTTGTGCACCGCCACCCGGTAGCCGTTGCGCGCGAGGTTCCGGGCCAGGTTGTGACCCATGACGGCCAGGCCGGTGACGCCGATCTGGGCCGTACCGGGCGGGGCGGCGAGCGGGGAGAGGTCGGACGTCGGCATGTGCGGGACTCCTGTGGTGAGCGGGTCGGGACGGCCGTGGGGGGGCGGCGGGTGCCTCTCGGCGGGGTGCTTCTCGGCAGGGTGCTTCTCGGCAGGGGTACGGGGCGCCGAGCGGAACGGTTCAGGCGGGAGGCAGGTGCTGCGGGCGGCGGCGGTCAGACGGCGAAGGACGCCATCCAGAGGGGTGCCACGGCCGGGCGGCCGTCCCTCCGTTCCGACACCGCGGGCCCGGCGCCGGAACCGCCGGTGTGGAGCAGTTCGGCGTGCAGGCGCCGGAGTTCGAGGGACGGCTCCAGGCCGAGTTCGGTGTCGAGAATGCGGTAGAGGGCCTGGTACGCCTCCAGGGCCTCGGCGCGGCGGCCGGCCCGGTGCAGTGCGCAGATCAGCCGGCCGTGGAACCACTCGTTGAGGGGGTAGTCGTGGACCAGGGCGCGCAGTTCGGGGATGACCTCGCGGAGGCGGCCGAGCCGGTCCTCCGCCTCGATGCGCAGTTCGAGGGCGCGGATGCGCAGCTCGGTCAGATAGACGATGCGCCCTTCGAGGACCTTGCCGGCGGGGACGTTGGACAGGACGGGGCCGCGCCACAGGGAGAGCGCCGCGCCCAGGTCGTGGGCCGCGGCCTCGGGCCGGTCGTCCTCCAGAGCCGCCCTGGCCCCGGTGACGAGCCGCTCGAAGACGGTGATGTCCACGTCCTCGGGGTCCACCTCCAGCACGTAGCCCGGGGGGCGGGTGATGAGCGGCTGGCTCCCGCGCGAGGCGAGGCGGTGCTCGTTGAGCACGCGCCTGGCCTGGTGGACGTACGTCTGCACGGTGGCGGGCGCGCTGCGGGGCGGGCAGTCGCCCCACAGTTCGCGGATGAGGGAGTCGACCGGGACGAGTTCGCCGGGGCGGCTGAGGAGCAGGGCGAGCGTCTGGCACACCTTGGGGGTGGTGGGGAGGTGGACGCTGCCGTCGTCGGCGACGATCTCGAACGGACCGATGAGGTTGAACCGCACGTCTCATGCTCCTGTCCTGGCGCGCTGCCCCGTGGTGGTGGATCCGGACGCCCGTACGAACCGAGCGGCCGTTTCCGATTGTTCGCCGGGGTGCTCACTGCGGACCCATCAGAAGGGAACACGACCTAGTGCTCGAGGGCGATGGCGGTGACGATCAGGCCGTCGCGGACGAGCCAGCCGCCGCGCAGCGTGGCCGGCGGCGGCGCCGCGCCCCCCGGCCCGGGCGCGGGCACCGGGACGAGGAGGGTCGCCGTGAAGGTGCCGCGGTCGGGGTCCACGGTGAGCGAGGCGTCCTGGAAGTCCAGCCAGCTGCGGGTGAGCGGGTACCAGACCTTGTAGACGCTCTCCTTGGCGCTGTAGAGGAGGCGGTCCCAGTGGACGTCCGGGCGGCGCGCGGAGAGCGCGCCGATCCGGGCGCGCTCCTCGGGCCGGACCACCAGTTCCGTGACGCCCTCGTCCGGCAGCGGCAGGTGCGGTTCGGCGTCGACGCCGAGGGCGGCGAGCCGGTCGGCGGGGGCCACCGCGGCGGCCCGGTAGCCGGCGCAGTGGGTGAGGGAGCCGACGTACCCGGGGGGCCAGCCGGGCGCGCCCCTGGGGTCCTTGAGGAGCGGCGCGGGCGGGGCGCCGAGCCGGGCGAGCGCGGCGCGGGCGCAGCGCCGTACGGTGGCGAACTCACGGCGGCGCTTGGGTACGGCGCGCGCCACGAGCAGCGCCTCCTCCGGGTAGAGCCCGTCGGCGTCGAGGGCCGGCGCGGCTGCGGGCGGTGCCCCGGCCGGACCTTCGTCGTCGTACGCCGCGACCACGGCCACCGACGGCGGCAGCAGTTCCTCGATCAACGGTTCTCCCCCTGGGCGGACGGGACGGGTACGGGCAGGACGGGTACGGGCAGGGCCGGTGCGGTGGCGCGGTGCTTCCACTCGCGCGGGTAGCCGAGCGACACCTCCACGTGCGGAACGCCGTCCTTCCGGATCACGCGCGGGATGTGCAGGTGGCCGTAGACGACGGCGGCCGCGCGGAAGCGGACCGGCCAGTCCTCCGTGGCCTCGGTGCCGCACCACAGGGCGAACTCGGGGTAGCGCAGCACCCGGGTGGGCTCGCGGACCAGCGGGAAGTGGTTGACCAGCACGGTCGGCAGGTCCGGGGGCAGCGCCGCGAGCCGCGCCTCCGTGGCGGCGACGCGGGCCCGGCACCAGGCCTCGCGGCTGGGGTACGGGTCGGGGTGGAGGTACATCTCGTCGGTGCACAGGACACCGGCGTCCCCGGCCCGTTCCAGCGCCTCCTCGCGGGTGCGGGTGCCGGGCGGCCGGAACGTGTAGTCGTACAGCAGGAACAGCGGCGCGACCACCACCGGGCCGCCCTCGCCCTCCCAGACGGGGTAGGGGTCCTCGGGGGTGGTGACGCCGATGTCGCGGCAGCGTGCGACGAGATGGCGGTAGCGCTCCTCGCCGCGCAGCCGTACCGGGTCGGATGGCGTGGTCCACAACTCGTGGTTGCCGGGGGCCCAGACGACGTGCGCGAAACGGCGGCGCAGCAGGTCGAGCGTGCGGACGACCTCGTCGGCCGACTCGCTGACGTCGCCCGCGACCAGGAGCCAGTCGGCGTCGCTCCCGGGGCGCAGGCGGTTGACGACCTCGCGGTTCTCGGCGTGCCGGACGTGCAGGTCGCTCACCGCGAGGAGGCGTCCGCGGCCGCTGGAGGACGTCGCCGGCGGCGGGAGGGCGGGCTCCGGCATCAGGAGGCGTCCGCCGTGGCGGGGAGGCGGTCGGCACCGGGTCCGGCCTGGGCCGGGGCGAGGGCGCCGCGCACGATGCCGGCCACGTCGGCGGTGCGCTGGTCGAGGTAGAAGTGGCCGCCCGGCAGGACGTGCACCTCGGCGGACGCGGTGGTGTGTTCGCACCAGCCGGCGGCGCCGTCGACGGGCACCACCGGGTCGCGGTCGCCGACGAGGACGGTCAGCGGCGTGTCCAGCGGCGGGCCGGGGCGCCACGTGTAGGTGCCGATGGCCCGGTAGTCGGCGCGGAGCGGCGGCATCACCATCTCCAGCACGTCGGGGTCGTCGAACACGGCGCCGACCGTGCCGCCGAGGCGGCGGATCATCGCGAGGATCTTCTCGTCGGTGTCGAGCCGGTCGGTGTCGTTGCCCTGCGGGGTGGGCGCGAACCGGCCGGACAGGAACAGGTGGCAGGGCCCGGGGACCCCTCGCCGGTCGAGTTCCCTGGCGAGTTCGTAGGCGAGGACGGCGCCCATGCTGTGGCCGAAGAACGCGTACGGGCGGGGCGCGTCCACCGCGGCCGCGCCGGGGACGAGTTCGCGTTCCACCTCGTCGGCCAGGGCCTGGACGAGCCGGCCGATGTCGTCGACGGGCGGCTCCGCGCGGCGGTCCTGCCGGCCGGGGTACTGGACGGCCAGGACGTCGAACGCCGGGGCCAGTTCCCGCTGGAGGCCGAGGTAGGCGCTGGCGGCCCCGCCGGCGTGCGGGAAGCAGACGAGGCGTACCCCGCTGCCGGGCACCTCCGCGCCGAATCGCCGGAACCAATTACTGGCCATATCGTGCTCCCCTCACCGCTCTGTCACTCGCCCGGGTGAGGGCTCACCCGGGGAGACCCGGGCAATCGTCCGGCAGAGCGCTTGTGGACCCCATGAGATCGCCTGGCGGCGGTACCGGGGAGTGACCGCACAATGAGCGGGGGATGACCGGTACGACGGTTTCCGCTTACCGTGAGCAGCGATTTGTACGCATCGGACCATGGGGTTCCAGCCAGGTTACTGGGAGACTAACAAACCGCCTGCGCGGTTTCCTACACTGGCGTCCCGCGCCCATTCCCCGTCCGACCACTGTGACCACGGAGCACGACATGACGAAACAGGAGCGGGCGGCTCGTACGCGCCAAGCGCTGATTCGTTCCGCCGCCGAGGTGTTCGACCAGGAGGGGTTCGCCCCGTCCTCCCTCACGTCGATCAGCCGCCGCGCCGGTGTGAGCAACGGCGCACTGCATTTCCACTTCGTCAACAAGGGCGCCTTGGCGGAGGAGGTGGAGGTCGAGGCGATGGCGATCCTGCGCGGCATCGCCGACCCCTGGAGCGAGAACGCCGAGGCGGAGGCGGACGGGGACGCGGACGGCAGCCTGCAGACCCTGGTGGACACCTCGCACGCCCTCGTGGTGCGGCTGCAGCGGGACGTGATCCTGCGGGCCGGCTTCGGGCTGAGCGCGGACGCCACCTGGAAGAGCCGCTCGGACCTGCGGCAGTACTGGGTGGACTGGATCGACGAGGGCCTGTCCGTCGCGGCCCGCCGGGGCGCGCTCGCCGACGGCGTACAGCCCGAGGACGCGACGACCGTCGTCGCCGCGGCCACCGTCGGCCTGGAGGCCCTGGGCCGTACGGACCCGCGGTGGTGGGACCGGCGCACGTGCACTCGGCTGTGGCGGCTGCTCCTGCCGCGGCTTGCGGCGGACCACCTGGCGGGGCGGGTGCGGGCCGAGGGCGGCGAGGAGCCGCCGGTCCGGGAGCCGGTCTGACGCCCGGAGCCCGTCTGACGCCCGCCGGACGCATGACCACAGCAGCGGAGCCGTACCCCGGCGGACGGGGTACGGCTCCGCTGCTGTGGTGCGGCGCGACCGAAACGGTCAGGCCGCGTCGCGCCAGGTCGGGGCAGGGCGGCCCGCCCAGGACGTGGCCGCCCTGCGGCGGGCCGCCGCCGGAAGCCAGGGGGCCCCGTTGCGGCGGCGGCCGCCGTCGCGCTCCCGGGCCTCGCGGACCGACTCCTCCGCGCGGGCGGCCAGCACCGCCGACAGGACCGCCGCCACCGCGGCCACCTCCTCGGCGGTGGGCGACCCGCCCGTGATGCGCCACACCTGGCTGGTGGCCTCCTCCGGCAGATCGCTCACCGCGCTCACCGCTCGTACCGCCATGGTTCCTCCTTCGGCCGGCCGGTCGTCCGGCGTCACTGGGGCTGGTTGCCGTGCTTGCGCGTGGGCAGCGGCGCGTGCTTGTCGCGCAGCATGGCCAGCGCGCCGATCAGCGCGGAACGGGTGTCGGCGGGGTCGATGACGTCGTCGACCAGGCCGCGCTCCGCGGCGTAGTACGGGTGCATGAGCTCCCGGCGGTACTCCTCGATGCGGGCCGCGCGGGTGGCGTCGGGGTCGTCGGACGCGGCGATCTCGCGGCGGAACACCACGTTCGCCGCGCCCTCGGCGCCCATCACGGCGATCTCGTTGGTGGGCCAGGCCAGCGCGATGTCCGTACCGATGGAGCGGGAGTCCATCACGATGTAGGCGCCGCCGTACGCCTTGCGCACCACCAGGGAGATGCGCGGCACGGTGGCGTTGCAGTACGCGTACAGCAGCTTGGCGCCGTGCCGGATGACGCCGCCGTGCTCCTGGTCGACGCCGGGCAGGAAGCCGGGCACGTCGACCAGGCTCACCAGCGGGATGTTGAAGGCGTCGCACATCTGGACGAAGCGCGCGGCCTTCTCCGAGGACTCGATGTCGAGGACGCCGGCCAGCGTCTGCGGCTGGTTGGCGACGATCCCGACGACCTGGCCGCCGAGCCGGGCGAGCGCGCAGATGATGTTGGGCGCCCAGCGCCCGTGCACCTCGAAGTAGTCGCCGTGGTCGACGATCTCCTCGATGACGGCGTGCATGTCGTAGGCCCGGTTCGGGTCGGCGGGGACGAGGTCGAGCAGCGCCTCGGTGCGCCGGTCCGCGGGGTCGTCGGACAGCTCCGACGGGGGCAGTTCGCGGTTGTTGGACGGCAGGTACGACAGGAGGTGGCGCACGTCCTCCAGGCAGTGCTCCTCGTCGTCGTACGCGAAGTGGGCCACGCCGGAGGTACCGGCGTGGACGTCGGCGCCGCCCAGCTCGTCCTGGGTGATCTGCTCGCCGGTCACCGCCTGCACCACGTCGGGGCCGGTGATGAACATCTGCGAGGTGCCGCGCACCATGAAGACGAAGTCGGTGAGCGCCGGGGAGTACGCGGCGCCGCCCGCGCAGGGGCCCATGATGACGCTGATCTGCGGGATGACACCGGAGTTGCGGACGTTGCGCTGGAAGATGCCGCCGTAGCCGGCGAGAGCGGTGACGCCCTCCTGGATGCGGGCGCCCGCGCCGTCGCACAGCCCGATGATCGGGGCGCCGGCCTTCTCCGCGAGGTCCATCAGCTTGTGGATCTTCTGGGCGTGCGCCTCGCCGAGCGCGCCGCCGAAGATGCGGAAGTCGTGGGCGTACGCGAAGACGGTGCGGCCGTCGACCCGGCCCCAGCCGGTCACCACGCCGTCGCTGTACGGCTTCTTCGCCTCCAGGCCGAAGCCCGTGGCGCGGTGCCGGCGGAACGGCTCGGTCTCGGTGAACGTGCCCTTGTCGAACAGCAGCTCCAGCCGCTCGCGGACGGTGAGCTTGCCCTTCTTCTTCTGCGCCTCGGTGGCCTGCGCGCTGGGGCCGGCCAGCACCTGCTCGCGCAGGTCCGCCAGCTCCGCCACACGCCCGAGCATCGACGCGGTCGAGGGGCTGGGCGGCTGTTCCTCAAGGATGCTCATGCCTGTCCTTTCCAGATGCGGGGGAAGGTGGTTCTCGTCGACGCGCCGGGCGGCGCGGAACACCGTGCGCCGGGTGCGTGCCTCGGCATACCACTCATAGTGGGAAATTCCGCTACAGGTCTTCTTGAGGTTGCCTTGAACCGCCGTCCGCTGCACCACCGTCAGGCCTCCCGCGGTGCGGTGGACCGCGTGAACGGCCGCGCCCGCCGTGGGCGGGGCGCGGCCGCTCCCCCGGCGCGTCAGGCGCGCCAGGCTCCGGCCGCCGCGGCGTCGGCCACGTAGGCGGCGAAGGCGCGCGGCTCACGGCCGAGGGCCTCGCGGACGCCGTCGGAGACCTTCCGCTCGTAGCCCTGGGCGATGGGGTGCATGGCCGCGGTCCACAGCTCGGCGTCCGGCTTGGCGACACCCTGCCCGACGAGCTCGGCGATGAACGCGTCGGCGGTGAGCGGCGTGTAGCGGACGGTGCGGCCGGTGGCCTCCCGGATGAGGTCGAGGACCTCCAAGAGCGTCACGGGCGCGGGACCGGACAGCTCGTACGTACGGCCCGCGTGGCCCTTCTCGGTGAGGGCGGCGACGGCGACGGCGGCGATGTCCTCGACGTCGATCCAGCTGGCGGCGCCGTCACCGGCGGGAAGGCGCAACTCGCCCGCGAGGACGCCGTCGTTGAAGAAGCCCTCGCTGAAGTTCTGGGCGAACCACCCGGGCCGCAGCACCGTCCAGTCCAGGCCGCTGCCCTGGACGGCGGCCTCACCGGCGAGGAAGTCCTCGCTTGTCTCGGTGGCGGAGCCGTAGTAGCCGGGGGTGTCCACGCCGCGCGCGGACAGCAGGACGAGCCGCTCCACCCCGGCGCGGGCCGCCGCCTCGACGAACGCGCCGGTCTTGTTGGCGCCGTCGAGCTGGACGATGTACACGCCGCGGACCCCGTCAAGGGCGGGGCCCCAGGTGGACTCGTCCAGCCAGTCGAAGCGGTGCTCGGCGTTGCGGGACGCGGAGCGCACCGGTACGCCGCGTTCGGTGAGCTGCCGTACGACGCGGCTCCCGGTCTTTCCGGTGCCGCCGATCACGAGAACGGGTTCGTAGGTCATGGCCGGAGACTAATTCGGCAATCGCGTGCGCAGACCGGGCGATGGGCCGGGAATGGGCGGGCGATGAGGGCACCGGAGGACGATCGCATTCGCGGCCCTGGCATCAGAGGTCGCCACGGTCGAGAGAATTGGGAGTTGCCTGCATGACTGCCCTCACGAACAAGACGGCACTGGTTACCGGTGGAAGCCGGGGTATCGGGCGTGCCATCGCCAAGCGGCTGGCGAAGGAGGGCGCGCTGGTCGCGCTGACCTACTCGAGCGACGAGGCCGCCGCCAAGGAGACGGTGACCGCGATCGAGGCCGAAGGCGGCCGCGCCTTCGCCTTCCAGTCGCAGCTCGGTGTCCCGGGTGACGCCGCCGCCCTGTGGGAGGAGTTCGACGCCCGGATCGGCCAGTACTCCGACACCCCGGGCCTGGACATCCTGGTGAACAACGCGGGCATCGCCGGCCCGGGCCTCATCCACGAGGTCTCCGAGGAGGACTACGACCGGGTGTTCGCGGTCAACGCCAAGGCCCCGTTCTTCATCATCCAGAAGGGCCTGGAGCGCCTGCGTGACGGCGGCCGCATCATCAACATCTCCTCCGGTGTCACCAAGGTGGCCTTCCCGGGCATGACCTCCTACGCGGCCTCCAAGGGCGCCGTCGAGGTCCTGACGCTGACGCTGGCCCAGACCCTGGGCTCCCGCGGCATCACCGTCAACGCGGTGTCGCCGGGCACCATCGAGACGGACATCCACCCGTGGATGGCCGACCCGGCCGCCAAGGCCCACGCCGCCGGCTTCTCGGTGTTCAACCGGGTCGGCCAGCCGGACGACGTCGCCGACGTGGTGTCCTTCCTCGCCTCGGACGACGCCCGCTGGGTGACCGGTCAGAACATCGACGCGAGCGGGGGTTCCGGCCTGGGCATCTGACCGATCCGGTACTGAGGGGACTTCTTCCGTTCCGCACGCGGAAGCCCGCCGCCCCCTCCCCCTTCGCACGGGGGGAGGGGGCGGCTCTTTTTGCGCCCTCGGCCGGGGAACGCCGGAGCGGGCCTCCGGTCGCCGAGGGTTCGCCTCGCCGTCCGAAGGCCCGCTCCGTCAGCCGGGGACCCTGGGGTCAGGGCCGGATGCTGAGCGCGTGGCGGAACAGGTTGTTCGGGTCCCAGGTGCGCTTGGCCGTCTGGAGGCGGCTGTAGCCGTCCTTGAAGTAGAGCGTGCCCCAGTGGACGCCGGAGGTGTTGAGCGCAGGGTCGGCCAGGTCGGAGTCGGCGTAGTTGATGAACGCGCCGTCGTTGACGCCGCCGGGGCGCGGGACGCCGCCGGTCGCGGCGTGCACGTCGCGGTAGAACTCGCGCACCCAGGCCATGTTCTGGGCGTCCTCGGCCTCGGTGGCCCACAGGTCGATGAAGAGCATCTTGATGATCGAGTCGCGCTGGGCGGTGGCCGTGGCGGTCGACGCGAGCTGGTTGGCCCGGCCGCCGTAGCCGGCGATCTCCACGAGGGCGGCCGGGTTGTTGTAGTCGGTGCGGGTCAGGTGCTTCCAGAACGCCTTGAGCTGGGCCGCGGGGAACGGCTTGCGCAGGTAGGCGGACTTGGCCTTGAAGCGGCCCTTGCCCTCGAAGCCGCTGCCGCCGAGGCCGGGCCAGTTGAGCACGTTGTACAGCCAGTCGACGCGCTTGCGGGTGTCGACGCGGTACGTCAGGCCGGTGCCGGCGACGATCGCGGCGAGGTACTCGTCGAGGAGCCGGTCGGCGTCCGGCACGGCCGAGTCGATCTGGGTGGTCATCAGGAACTCGCCGGCCGAGCGGTGCCGGGGCTTGAGGGCGCTGAACAGCTTGGCGTACGGCGCGGTGGGCGACTGGTTGGCCGCGTGCCACGCCGAGAAGTTGTAGAGCAGCCTGCTGAAGGCGGCCTCGGTCATGCCGGTCCAGGAGAAGGCGACCTCGGAGAGGATCAGCTCTCGGGGCGCCTTCGGCAGGAGCGCGGCCGGGTCGGCGCCGGTCGCGCCCGGGGTACGGAACCAGTACCGGGTGACGATGCCGTAGTTGCCGCCGCCCGCGCCGGTGTGGGCCCACCACAGCTCGCGGTTCGGGTCGTCCTGGGCGGAGGTGGCGACGATCTTGCGGGCCTTGCGGTTGGCGTCGACGACGACGATCTCGATGGCGGCCAGGTGGTCGACGGTGACGCCGTGCGAGCGGGCCAGCGGGCCGTAGCCGCCGCCGGGGACGTGGCCGCCCACGGCGACGGACGGGCAGGTGCCGCCCGGCAGGGTGACGCCCCAGTTGTCGTAGAGCGTCTGGTAGACGTTGCCGAGCCGGGCGCCGGGCCCGATGGCGAACGCGCGGCGCGTCGCGTCGTAGCCGATCTCCGTCATGGCGGAGACGTCGATGAGGACGCGTATCTCGGGGTTGGCGGTGAAGTCCTCGTAGCAGTGGCCCGCGCTGCGCACGGTGAAGCGCAGGCCCTGGTCGAGGGTCTCCTGCACGGCCTGGACGACCTGGTCGGCCGTCTTGGCGACGAGGACGTACGCGGGCGTGCCGATCCAGCGGCCGTTGGCGCCGGTGACGAGCGAGGCGTAGCGCGGGTCGTCGGGCGTGACCTTGACGAGCGCCTCGCCGGCGACGTCCTCGGCCGGGGTGGGCGTGTCGGCGTACGCCTCACCCGCCCAGCCGCCGATCGCCGGGAGAGCCAGGGCGGCGGAGCCGCCGGCTACTGCGCTGTTTCGCAGGAACACCCGGCGAGAAAGTCCGGTCATTGCGGTGTACCTCCGTGAGGATGTGCTGTCCGGGAATTGCGGATATCGCTGTGGGGGTGTGGGTTCGAACCGCATGGGTACGGAACTCGACAACCACAGCCGTTCCTCACGCGGAGGTGGCGTGGATTTCATGACGTTCAGCCCCAATGGCGCCGAACGTTATCGGCCAGTTCCCACCGTCGGGTAACCCCTGGCCAATTCCATTTGTGTGGTCCGTTTGAGATGCCGGAACGCCGGCTCGGCCGGCGCCCCGGCGGGCCGCTCACATGGCGCGGACGCGCGCCGAGCGGGTGTGGGCGAGGACGTCGACGGCGCGCCAGGTGCGCGGCTGCCCTTCCACGGGGGTGTACGCGACGGCGGACGCGGTGGCCGCGCGGGTGGCGTCGCAGACCTGGATGGTGCCGGCGGGGGCGGTGCTCAACAGGCCCTGGCACAGGTCCAGGAGGGCGCCGTTGACGGAGGGCGGCACGGCCTCCCCGGGCCGGAAGCGGACGAGCGCCTGGCCGGTGGCGACGGAGGCGTGCAGGACGGCGCCGCGGCGCGGCTGCGGACCGGCCGGGTACGCGCCGGCGCCGCCGCCGGGCACGGCCGTGGCCAGGGCCTCGCGCAGGGCCGCGGCGGCGCGGACGGCGCGGATGGCGGAGCTGTCGTCGCTCTCGGTGCGGAAGACGCCGAGGGTGACCGGACCGATCGTGGCGACGGGCTCGCCGCCGAACCGTTCGATCTGCCGCTGGGCGGTGGCGCTGGCGCACTCCAGCAGCTCGTCCATGACCTCTTCGGGGTACGCCGTGAGGCCGCCGCCCGGCGCGGGCACGGGGACCCGGGTGCGGGCGAGGAGGACGCTCAGGCGCTGACGCTCCGTCACCAGATCGGTGCGACCGCCCTGTCCGGGGACGGGACGGCGTGCGGCGACCGGCCGGGCGGCCGGGACCGTACGGGTCTGGACTGCTCCGGCGCGCGGACCGTGCGGCGGGGGCACGACGCGCGCCGCGACCGGCCGGCCGGGGGCGGTCCGCTCGGCGAGCGGAGTGGGCGGGCCGCCGTTGACGCGGCCCTGCCGGGCGGCGGCGCCCGGGGTGAGGCCGGGGGTGCCCGTCCCGGTCAGGGGGCGCAGCCGGGCGGGGGCCGGGGCGGCGGCCGCGACGGGGGCGGCCGGGGCGCCGGCCCGGAGGGCGGGCGGTGCGGCCCGGCCGGGGTCCCGGGCGGCCGCGGCGGATGACACCGTGGTGAGCGGACGGTGCCTCTCCGCCCGGGCCGCGGCGCCTCCGTCGGCGGCCGCGGCCGGGCCGGGCCGGAGGGTGGCGCCGCCGCCGAACAGCGGGGCGTCCAGGAGGTCGAGGGCGGGGTCCTGGGCGAGGATCGCCTGCTGGAGGCGGCGCAGTTCGTGCCCGGGCTCCAGGCCGAGGTCCTCGATGAGGGTGGCCCGGATGCGGTTGTAGACGCCGAGGGCGTCGGCCTGTCTGCCGCACCGGTACAGGGCGAGCATGAGCTGGCCGGAGCTGCGCTCGCGCAGCGGCTCCGCCTCCACGGTGGCCTCGATCTCGCCGATGACTGCGTAGTGCTGGCCGCAGCTCAGCCGGGCCTCGAAGTAGTCCTCGAGGACGTCGAGGCGGGCGTTCTGCACGGCCGTCAGTTCGGGCCACATGATGCCGATCTCGACGAGGTCGGCGAGGACGGGGCCGCGCCACAGCTCCAGCGCGCGGCACAGCAGGGTGAGGGCCTCGTCCGGGGCGCCGGCGGCCAGCTTGGCGCGGCCCTGCGCGACCCACATGCGGAAGAGGTGCAGATCGACCCGGTCCGGTTCGACGCAGATCATGTAGCCCGGTACGCGGGTGACGAGCTCCGCGGAGGGTCCGCGGGCCGGGGCGTGTGTGCTCAGCAGGCCGCGCAGGCTCCAGATCGCGTTCTGCAGGATCTTGCGGGCGGTCGCGGGAGCGTTGTCGGTGCTCCAGAGGGCCGACAGGAGCCGGCTGGTCGGGACCACCTGGTTGGCCTGGAGCAGGAGATAGCCCAGGGTCGCGCGCTGTTTCGTCCCCCCGAGGGGGACCG
Organism: Streptomyces sp. NPDC093546; assembly: GCF_044765045.1. Lineage (NCBI taxonomy): Bacteria > Bacillati > Actinomycetota > Actinomycetes > Kitasatosporales > Streptomycetaceae > Streptomyces > Streptomyces sp. NPDC093546. The sequence continues at coordinate 29,743 of NZ_JBIWJG010000023.1, forward strand.
GTACGTCGTCCGTTGCGACTTCGAGCGGTCCCAGCATCCGAAAGCGCATGTCTCCCCCAAGTCCGAGCCGACGGCCCTGCTACTTGCCGGTGAGATTACAAACCAGCAGTCCGGTTTGTCAAAGGACCTATGCCCACCGACTATGCGAGCAGGCCGCCCAGGCAGGGGCGGCGGCCGCCGCAACAGCCCTGACGGAACCGTAAAACAGCAGGCCAGAGGGCCCGGACGGGGGAAGTGTCCGAGCCCTCTGGAGTGCTGCCGACCACCGGGATCCGGTAGCCACGATGTGCGATTTTTGTGCGTACGGCGGGGCGGAGGCGCGATCTTCACCCGGAAAACAAGACCGGGCGGTCTGTTAATGGATCACCGAGGGGCGAGGTCGGCCCCGTCGGTGTCGCGGATGACGGCACACACGTCCCGCAGCCCCGTCTCCAGCCGGCCGATCTCCTCGTCCGTGAGGTACACGGACGGCTCGAAGCGGAGGGTGTTGACGGCGCTGGACGTCGGGAAGACGCGGATGCGGTGCGCGCGCAGCAGGTGTCCGGCCACGAAGTACCCGAAGAACCCGCTCAGCGCCACCTGCCGCAGCGGCTCGGCCGCCGCTCCCGACTGGTCGTGGAACTCCAGCCCGAGCATCAGACCGCGTCCGCGGACGTCCTTGACGACCTCGGGGAAGTCGTCCCGGACGGACCGCAGCATGGTGAGCAGCCGCTCCCCGCGCTCGGCGGCCGCGCGGTAGACGGCACCGCCGTCGGCCTCCATGAGCTCCAGCACCTTCAGCGCGACGAAGCAGGAGAAGCTGTCCTTGGCGAAGGTCGAGCTGTGGGCCAGCTCGAACTGCCCCCGGTACAGCGGCCTGCGGACCAGCATCACCGCGGCCTTGGCGATACCGCCGCCGAGGCTCTTGGCGAGGGTGTAGTAGTCGCCCTTCAGACCGAGCCGCGTGGCGGCCAGGAAGGTGCCAGTGCGGCCCATGCCGGTCTGGATCTCGTCGATGACGAGCGGGATCCCGGTCTCGGCGCACACCTCCTGGACCTCCCGCGCGAACGCGGGGGTCAGCTCGTGGATGCCGCCCTCGCCGAGGACCGGCTCCAGCACGAACGCCGTGAACAGCGGGAAGTCCCGCTCCACGAGCTGGACCTCGCCGCCCTCGACCGCCAGGTCGAGGACGGTCGCCCGCTCCTCCTGGACGATCTTCCGCAGCGCCCCCGGCTGGTCGCGGGGCACGAACCGCGCCTGCGCGGCCAGCGCCCGGAACGGCAGCCGGTAGACCTCGTTGTGGGTGAGCTGGACGCTGCCCGCGAGCTTGCCGTGGAACCCGCCCTCGGGCACCAGGAACAGCGGCTGCCGGGCGAACTGCGCCTCGTTGCGGCGGCGCACCTCGGCGGCCAGCTCCTCCGCGGAGTCGGCGAGGCCTGCGGGCAGGACGGCGGTGCCGTCGGCGACCCGCGCGGTCACCTCCGTGATGTGCCCGTCGATCTCCTCGGCCAGCGCCGCCACGCGCAGGCCGCGGTCGAGCTCGGCGTGCTTCATGGCCGCCTCGTTCGCCTCGGCGCCGCTGTTGGCGAAGATGGCGTAGTACGACTCGTCGTCGCCGCGCTCCCGCTGGATGATCCGGTTGAGGACGGCCGCCACGTCGTTGGCGTACGGGTGGCGGGAGAACTGCGCGTGGACGGGGGTCCCGCCGTCGAGCAGCTCCTTGGCGTACGCGTTGATCTCGGGATGGTTGTGCCCGAGCATCAGCGAGCCGTAGCCGCCGACGAAGTCGAGGACGGGGATCTCGTCCCCGTTCTCGCCGCGCAGATAGAGGGTGTTGCCCTCGCCGCGGACGTACTCGGCGTCGAGGCCGCCGGAGGCGAGTACCTCGAGCAGGAACGGCTCGGCGTACTCCGATCCCGCGGCGTGCGCAGTGGTGCTCTCGGTCATCTGTCGTCCCCTCAGGCCGTGGTGACGGTCTCTTCGCGGGCGCCCGCGGACGCCCCCGCACCGGTCTGCCCGTCGGCCTCGTCCGGGGTCCCGGCTGCCTCCGGCGCGGCTTCGGAGCCGATCGCCGGGATCTGCCGGAGCAGGGCGAGGACGATGACGGCCGTCAGCACCGCGAGCCCCGCGCTGACCCAGGCGGTCATGTGGAACCCGGCGGTGAAGGCGTCGCGTGCGGCAGCGACGAGCTGGCTCGCCTGCTCCGCCGGGAGCGACTCCGCGGCGGCGGTGGCACCGCCCACCGAGTCGCGCGCGGCCTCGGTGGCCGAGGCCGGGATGCCGGCCGGGGCGGACTCGGCGACGTCGCCGCGGTAGACGGCGACGGCGACGCTGCCGGTGACCGCGATGCCCAGGGCCAGGCCCAGGTCGTAGGCGGTCTGCCCGGTCGCGGCGGCGGCACCGGCCTTCTCCGGCGGCGCCGAGCCGACGGCGAGGGCCGTGCCCAGGACGCTGATCGGGGCGACACCGAACATGACGATCGCCAGGCCGATCGAGGCCGGCACGACACCGTCCCGGTCCCCGTCGGCGGCGGCGGTCAGGGCGAAGCCGGCCAGCGTGACGAGCAGGCCGACGGAGATGACGTACGCCGGGCGCATCCGCTTGGCGAGCACCGGGGTCAGCTGGGAGCCGACGATGAGGCCGACCGCGCCGGGCAGCAGCCACAGTCCGGCCGCCAGCGGGGACAGCCCGCCCGCGACCAGCAGGTACTGGGGCACCAGGTACTCGACGCCGTTGAGCGCCATCATGCCGAACAGCAGCGTCAGCAGCGCGCCGGTGAAGGCGCGGATGCGGAACAGGCGCATGTCGAGCAGGGGCGACTCGAGGCCGTTCTGCCGGCGGACGAACACCACCGCGAGGATGACACCGGCGAGGATGGCGGCCAGGTTGACGGTGGACCAGCCGTCCTCGGCGAACTTCTTCACGGCGTAGACGATCGGCAGGATCGCGGCGAGGAACAGCACGACGCTGGCGATGTCCAGACGGCCCGGGTTCGGGTCGCGGTACTCGGGCAGCAGCACGGGCGCCAGGAGCAGCGGCACCAGCATGACCGGCACGCCCATGAGGAACACCGATCCCCACCACCAGACGTCCAGCAGGACGCCGCCGATGACGGGGCCGATCGCGATGCCGACCGAGAGGGAGGTCACCCACATGGCGATCGCCGTGGCGCGCTGCTTGGCGTCGGCGAACATGTGGCTGATCAGGGAGAGGGTGGACGGCAGGACGGCGGCGCCGGCCACGCCGAGGAGGCCGCGGGCGACGATGAGCATCTCGGGGCTGGTCGCGTAGGCGGCGAGCAGCGAGGAGACGATCACGCCGATCGAGCCGAGGATCAGCAGCCGTCGCCGGCCGAGCCGGTCCCCGAGCGTGCCCATGACCACCAGGAAGGCGACGGTCATGAAGCCGTAGATGTCGGTGGTCCACAGCAGCTGGGAGCTGCTGGGCTGGAGGTCGGCCGCGAGGTACGGGGTGGCCAGCCACAGCACACCCAGGTCGGCTGTCATCAGCGTCACCGGGAGCAGCAGCACCAGCAGTCCGAACCATTCGCGTGGTCCGGCCCGCAACTCCGCCGCGGGTGCGGTGTTGGAGGACATGAGTAGAGGGGGTCCCTTCTTCTGCCAGATGGATCAGTACGTCGCGGGGGGTGCCGCGGGCGCGGACTCCGGCGTGCCGTGGGCCCGCACGCGGGCGAGGATCTCGGCGGCGATGGTGGTGGGGTCCTGCTGCGGCTGCCAGTGCGAGGTCTCCTCCAGGGTCACCAGCCGGTAGGGGCCGGTGACGTGCTGGGCGGTCCGCTCGACGGCCAGTTCGCTGACGGCCGTGTCGGTGCGGCTGTAGACGAACGTGGTGGGCACGGTGACCGGGCCGAAGTCGAGCGGGTCGCCGAGGAGGTCGTTGGCGCGGTACCAGTTGAGGGCCGCGTCGAGGGTGCCGGGACGCGTGTGGGTCGTGACGTACCGCTCGATCTGAGCGTCCGTCAGGACACCTTCCCCGGCCTGGGTGAACCAGGCGTGCAGCTGCGCGGCGCCGTCGGCGAGGAAGTGCTCGGCGGCGCCGTCCGACACGAGGAACTTCACGTACTGGGAGCTGCGCTGCTGCTCCTCGTCGACGCGGTACGCGTGCTGGTAGGCGTCCAGGTGCGGGATGGCGAGCGCCGTCAGGGTGCGCACCCGGTCGGGCCGCTTGGCGGCCAAGTACCAGGCGACGGCGGCGCCCCAGTCGTGTCCGACGACGTGGGCGGTCGTGACGCCGAGGCTGTCGAGGACGCCGAGCGCGTCGGCGGCCAGGTGCGGCAGCCGGTACGCGTCGACGTCCGCGGGGCGGGCGCCGGGCGAGTAGCCGCGCTGGTCGAAGGCGATGGTGCGCAGCCCGGCCGCGTGCAGCAGGGGGGCGGTCTCGGTCCAGGACTCCTTGTTGTGCGGGAAGCCGTGGAGCAGCAGGACCGGTTCACCGTCGAGCGGTCCGTCGACGGCGACGTCGAAGACGAGGTCGTCCAGGGTGATCTGCATGGTGGTCGCCGCCCGTCAGTTCCGCGGTCCGGCGAGGGCGGCCTCGATCTCCGGGGCGTGGAGGACCGACGGCGCGTCGACCAGGCCGATGACGCGGGAGTACGCGCGGGCGACGGCCGCGTCGCGGGCGGCGGCGTCCTGGACCTGGGCGATGAAGGCGTGGGCCGCCTGGACCTCGGGGGTCCGCTCGCCCTCGACCTCGGGGAAGCTCAGGTCGGCGCCGACGGCCATCTCCCAGCAGCCGTCGATCGCGTCCGTCGCCAGGTCGCGGAAGTACGCGAGGGCGTCCGGGCGGCGGTTCTCGGCGACGTGCTTGCGCAGCACGAGCGAGCCCATCGCGGCGACGGTCATGCCCTGCGCGTAGCTGGGGTTGAAGCTGCACACGGCGTCGCCGATGACGAGCAGGCCGGCCGGGAAGTCCGTCATGCGCTGGTAGTGCCGGCGCAGGTTGGTGGGGAACTTGTAGGCGACCGGGTCGTCGAGCGGCTCGGAGACCTGCAGCACCTCGTAGATGTCGGGCGCGGCGAGGGACTTGATGAAGCCGAGGAAGCCCTCGGGGTCGGTGGGCGGGTGGTCGCCGAGGATGCCGTACGCGGTGACGATGGCCCGGCCGCCGTCGATCTTCTGGCAGATGGCGCCGCGCGGGATGCCGGCGGAGGCGACGGTGTTGATGGAGATGTTGCCCTCGAACGCCTCGTCGGGCACGCGGTAGTAGCGGGTGGTGTAGCCGAGGCCGATCTTGTGCTTCTCCTCGGGCACGGCCTCGTAGCCCAGCTCCTCCAGCCAGACCGACGTGCGGGAGCCGCGGCCGGTGGCGTCGACGACGAGGTCGGCGTCGAGGGTCTCCTCGGCGCCGTCGCGGGTGACGACGACACCGGTGACCTCGCGGCCGTCGGCCTCGGTGCGCAGGCGGAGGATGGTGGCGTTCTCCAGGACGCCGACGCCGTCGAGCGCCAGCACCCGGTCGCGGACGTGCCGCTCGAGGAAGGGGCGGCTGGAGGTGAGGGCGACCAGGCCGGACTCGACCTGCACCAGGCGCTTGCCGTTGATGATCCAGCGGACGTCGCCGGCGACGTCGCCGGTCTGGGCGCCGTCGGCCCTCATCTCCTCGGTGATCCCCGGGAAGTACTCCTCGGTGATCTGCTGGCCGCGGGCCAGCAGCCCGTGCAGGTGGTGGCCCTGCGGCAGGCCGCGGCGCAGGTCGCCGGGGCCGGTGAGCTCGTCGCGGTCCACGATGAGCACCTCGGCAAAGGTCTCGGACAGCGCCCGCGCGGCGAACAGTCCCGCCATGCTGCCGCCGAGCACTATCGCGCGGCCTTCCCGATCGTTGATCATGGCGTCGATCTCCTTGAATTCGCTTTGGATTCCCGGGGGCGGGGCCACGACGAACTCGCTGAAGAATGCCGTGACTTCGTATCGCGTGAGCCCGCGTAAGAAGGTATCCAGTCACGTTCCACCGGCCGCCCATCGCGCGGCAACGCGCGGGTCATCGGCCTTCCCTCGCCGGGGAGTTACCGTCGCGTGACTGTTCGAAAACCCTGCCTCATTAGCCTTTTGAGCATCAGCTTTCAAGGTTTCGTACAAAACTCGCGCGACGAACTCCGGGCACTTTCCGCAGGCGCCGCGAGTGCCCGCGGAATTCATCCGCCGGGGAGTTCACCGAGTGGTCCATGGAGCGACACAGCCATGAAAGGGCAGCCGAGCGTGGTGACGAGTGAGAACAATCCTGTAGCAGCCGGAGCACCCACGGGCAAGGCCGCGAACGCGGGCCCCGGGGAGCCGATCGCTGTCGTGGGGCTGTCCTGCCGGTTCCCCGGTGCGGCGGGGCCGGCGGAGTTCTGGACGCTTCTGCGCGAGGGCGGGAGCGCCGTCACGGAGGTGCCGCCGGGCCGCTGGGACGTGCCCGCGGACGCGGCCCCCGGCACTGCCCCCGGCGCGCGTGAGGGCGCCCGGCGCGGCGGGTTCCTGCCCGACGTGGACCACTTCGACGCGGGCTTCTTCGGCATCTCGCCGCGCGAGGCCGCCGCGATGGACCCGCAGCAGCGGCTGGTGCTGGAGCTGACCTGGGAGGCGCTGGAGGACGCCGGGATCGTGCCGGCGACGCTGCGCGGCACGTCCACCGCGGTGTTCGTCGGCACGCTGCGCGACGACTACACGAACCTGCTGTACCAGTACGGCGCCGACGCGGTCACGCAGCACACGATGACGGGCGTGAACCGCGGCGTCATCGCCAACCGGGTCTCGTACCAACTGGGCCTGCACGGGCCGAGCATGACGGTGGACTCCGCGCAGTCGTCGTCGCTCGTCGCGGTGCACCTGGCGTGCGAGAGCCTGCGCACCGGCGAGTCGACGACCGCGATCGCGGCGGGTGTCAACCTCAACCTGCTGGCGGAGAACGCCCTCACGGAGGAACGTTTCGGCGCCCTCTCCCCCGACGGCGTGTCGTACACCTTCGACGCCCGCGCCAACGGCTTCGTGCCCGGCGAGGGCGGTGGCGTCGTCGTGCTCAAGCCGCTGTCGGCGGCCCTCGCGGACGGCGACCGGATCCACGGCGTGATCCGCGGCACCGCCGTCAACAACGACGGCGCCACCGAGGGCCTGACGGTGCCCGGCCGCGACGCCCAGGAGCAGGTGCTGCGCCTGGCCCACGAGCGGGCCGCGCTGGGCCCCGACGAGACCGTCCAGTACGTGGAGCTGCACGGCACGGGGACGCCGGTCGGCGACCCGATCGAGGCGGCCGCGCTGGGCGCCGCGCTCGGTGCGGACCGCGCGCCCGGTGACCCGCTGCTGGTGGGCTCCGTCAAGACGAACATCGGCCACCTGGAGGGCGCCGCCGGTATCGCGGGGCTCATCAAGACCCTGCTGAGCATCGCGCACCGGGAACTGCCCGCCAGCCTCAACTTCGAGACGCCCAACCCCGCCATCCCGCTGGACGAGCTGGGTCTGGCCGTGCAGCGGGCGCACTCGGCCTGGCCGCGTCCGGACCGGCCGCTGGTGGCGGGTGTCAGCTCCTTCGGCATGGGCGGCACCAACGCCCACGTCGTGGTGGCGGAGGCTCCGTCCGGGCCTGCGGCCGAGGCGCCCGCCGCCGGTCCGGAGAACACTCCCGAGTCCCTTGCCTGGGTCGTCTCGGCGCGCTCGGAGGACGCCCTGCGCGCCCAGGCCGGGCGCCTCGCCGCGTTCGCCGCGCAGGAGGACGCGCCGCGGCCGGTGGACGTCGGCCTGTCGCTGGCGACGAGCCGTACGGTCTTCGCCGAGCGCGCGGTCGTCGTCGGCGCGGACCGGGACGAGCTGGTGGCGGGGCTGCGGGCGCTCGCCGAGGACCGCCCGTCGGGCGCGGTCGTCCGCGCGGACGGCGACGGGACGGCCGCCCCGGGCGGCACCGCGTTCCTGTTCACCGGTCAGGGCGCGCAGCGCACCGGCATGGGCCTGGAGCTGTACGCCGCCCACCCGGTGTACGCCGACGCCTTCGACGCGGTGTGCGCGGAGCTGGACCCGCTGCTGGACCGGCCGCTGCGCGAGGTCATCGCCACCGGTGAGGAACTGGACCGGACCGGATACACGCAACCCGCGCTCTTCGCCACCGAAGTCGCCCTCTACCGGCTCCTGGAGTCCTGGGGCGTCACGCCCGACTACGTCGCCGGCCACTCCATCGGCGAACTGGCGGCCGCCCACATCGCGGGCGTGCTGAGCCTGCCCGACGCGGCCCGGCTGGTCGCCGCCCGCGCCCGGCTGATGCAGGAGCTGCCCACGGGCGGGGCGATGATCGCCCTCCAGGCCACCGAGGACGAAGTCCTCCCGCTGGTCGACGAGATGGCCGACCGCCTGTCCGTCGCCGCCGTCAACGGCCCCGACTCCGTGGTGATCTCGGGAGACGAGGACGCCGCGGAGACGGTCGCCGCGCACTTCCGCGGCCTCGGCCGCAAGACCAAGCGGCTCACCGTCTCGCACGCCTTCCACTCCCCCCGCATGGACGCCATGCTCAAGGAGTTCCACAAGGTCGCCAAGGGCCTCACCTACCACGAGCCGCGCATCCCGGTCGTCTCCACCCTCACCGGCCGCCTCGCGGCCGGCGACGACCTGCGCACCCCGTGCTACTGGTCCGAACAGGTCCGCAGGGCGGTGCGGTTCGCCGACGCCGTCGCGACCCTCCGCGACCTCGGCGCCACCACCCTCCTGGAGGTCGGGCCCGACGCCGTCCTCAGCCCGCTCTCGGGTGCCATCCCCACCCTGCGCGCCGGGCGGCCGGAGGCGCGTACGGTCCTGACGGCCGTGGCGACGGCGTTCACGCGGGGCGCGGACGTCGACTGGGCCGCGGTGCACGGGCCGTGGGGCGGCCGGCGCGTCGCCCTGCCCACGTACGCGTTCCAGCGGCGGCGCCACTGGTTCGACGCGACCACCCGCAAGGAGGCGCTCCTGCCCGCCGCCGTCGACGGCGGCGTACGGGACGAGGCGGTCGCCGCCGTTCCGCGCGGGGCGCTCGGCGAGCGGCTGGCCGCGCTGTCCGGCGAGGAGCGCCGGCGGGCCGTGGCCGAGCTGGTCACCGGGCATGTCCGGGCCGTCCTGGAGTACGGCGACGACGAGCGCCTGGAGCTGCGCACGCCGTTCCAGCAGCTCGGGTTCAGCTCGATGATGACGACCGAACTGCGCGCGGCACTCGCCCGCGCGACCGGTCTCGACCTGCCGACGAGCCTGCTGTTCGACCACCCGACGCCGCAGGCGCTGATCGCGTTCGTGGAGGCGGAGCTGCTGGGTGCGGCCGGCGCCGTCGACACGTTCGTACGCCCCGTCGACGCCGACGAGCCGATCGCCATCGTCGGCATGGCCTGCCGCTACCCCGGCGGCGTGGCCTCCCCGGAGGACCTGTGGCGGATCGTCGCCGAGGGCGTCGACGCGGTCTCGGAGTTCCCCACGGACCGCGGCTGGGACGAGGACCTGTACGACCCCGACCCGGACAGGCCCGGCAAGAGCGCGGTGCGCCACGGCGGGTTCCTGCACGACGCGGGCCGGTTCGACGCCGGCTTCTTCGGCATCTCGCCGCGTGAGGCGCTGGCGATGGACCCGCAGCAGCGGCTGCTGCTGGAGACCGCCTGGGAGGCGATCGAGCGGGCCGGGATCGACCCGGAGGCACTGCGCGGCTCGCGCACGGGCGTCTTCGTGGGCGCCACGGCCCTCGAGTACGGGCCGCGCATGTACGAGGCTCCGGAGAACGTCCGGGGCAGCGTCCTCACCGGCAGCACCGCCAGTGTGATGTCGGGCCGCATCGCCTACCAGCTGGGCCTGCTGGGCCCGGCCGTCACCGCCGACACGGCCTGCTCGTCGTCGCTCGTGGCGCTGCACCTGGCGATCCGCTCGCTGCGTTCGGGCGAGACGAACATGGCGCTGGCGGCCGGCGCGACCGTGATGTCCTCGCCCGGCATGTTCGTGGAGTTCTCCCGGCAGCGCGGCCTCGCCCCCGACGGCCGCTGCAAGTCCTTCGCGGCGGGCGCCGACGGCACCGGCTGGGCCGAGGGCGTCGGCATGCTCCTGGTGGAGCGGCTGTCGGACGCGCGCCGCAACGGCCACCGCGTCCTCGCCGTCGTCCGGGGCTCCGCGATCAACCAGGACGGCGCCTCCAACGGCCTGACCGCGCCCAACGGCCTGTCGCAGCAGCGGGTCATCCGCCAGGCGCTCGCCGACGCGGGCCTGACCACGGCCGACGTGGACGCCGTCGAGGCGCACGGCACCGGCACCCGGCTCGGCGACCCGATCGAGGCCGAGGCGCTGATGGCGACGTACGGCAGCGGCCGGGAGGACCGCGCGCCGGTGTTCCTGGGTTCCCTGAAGTCCAACATCGGCCACGCCCAGGCGGCGGCCGGTGTCGGCGGTGTCATCAAGATGGTGCAGGCCATGCGGCACGGCGTCCTGCCGAGGACGCTGCACGTGGACGAGCCGTCACCGCACGTCGACTGGGCCCGCGGCGCGGTGGAGCTGCTGACCGAGGCGCGCCCGTGGGAGGCGCCCGGGCGGCCGCGGCGCGCGGCGGTGTCGTCGTTCGGCATCAGCGGCACCAACGCCCACGTCGTCCTCGAGGAGGCCCCGCAGGAGGCGGCCGCCCCGGCCGGGGAGCCGGCGGGCCTCGCCGCGCCGGCGCTGCCCGCGCCGTGGCTGCTGTCGGCGCGGGACTCCGCCGCGCTGCGCGACCAGGCCGAACGGTTGCGGGCGTACGCGGCGGGCGACGGCGCGCCGGGCGACGCGGCCGTGGGCCGTGCGCTGGCCACCACCCGCACGGCGTTCGAGCAGCGGGCGGCCGTGGTCGCCGCGGACCGTGCCGGGTTCCTGGCCGGTCTGGCGGCGCTGGCCCGCGGGGAGCAGGCGCCCGGCGTGGTGACGGGCAGTGCGGCGCAGGCGGGCCGTACCGCGTTCCTGTTCACCGGTCAGGGCGCCCAGCGGGTCGGCATGGGCCGTGAGCTGGCGGAGCGCCACCCGGTGTTCGCGGCGGCGCTGGACGAGGTGTTCGCGGCGTTCGCGCCGCACCTGGAGCGGCCGTTGCGCGAGGTCGTGTTCGCGGACCCGGAGGGCCCGGACGCGGCGCTCGTCGACGAGACGACGTACACGCAGCCCGCGCTGTTCGCCGTCGAGGTGGCGCTGTTCCGGCTGCTGGAGCACCACGGGGTGACCCCGGACCTGCTGGCCGGGCACTCGATCGGCGAGCTGGCCGCCGCGCACGCGGCGGGCGTCCTGTCGCTGGACGACGCGGCGAAGCTGGTCGCCGCCCGGGGCCGGCTGATGCAGGCGGCCCGCGTGGGTGGCGCGATGATCGCCGTGCAGGGCCAGGAGGCGGAGATCGCCGCCTCGCTCGCCGGGCACGAGGACGCGGTGGCGATCGCCGCGGTCAACGGGCCCGACTCGGTGGTGATCTCCGGTGACGCGGAGACCGCGGAGCGGATCGCGGCCGAGTGGCGGGAGCGCGGCCGCAGGACGAAGCGCCTGACGGTGTCGCACGCCTTCCACTCGCCGCACATGGACGACATCCTCGACGCGTTCCGCGAGGTCGCCTCCCAGGTGACGTTCCGGGCGCCGCGCATCCCGATCGTGTCCACGGTGACGGGGGCCAGGGCCACGGACGCCGAACTGACCTCGCCGGACTACTGGACCGGGCAGATCCGGGCCACCGTGCGGTTCCTGGACGCGGTGCGCGAGCTGGCCGCCCAGGGCGCGACCGTGTTCGTGGAGGCCGGCCCGGACGCCGTGCTGACCGCGCTCACGCGCGGCGCCCTGGAGGACGTCACGGCCGTGCCGCTGCTGCGGGCCGGGCAGCCGGAGGGCGACACGCTCGTCGAGGGCCTGGCCCGGGCGTACGCGGCGGGCGCGCCGCTGGCCGGGGCGTCGTTCTTCACGGGAGGCGCCGGCTCGGCCGCAGCGGTCGACCTGCCGACGTACGCCTTCCAGCGGGAGCACTACTGGCTGGCGCCGTCGGTGCCGGCGGACGCGCGGAGCCTCGGGCTGGAACCGGCCGGGCATCCGCTGCTGTCCACGACCCTGGACCTGGCGGACCGCGAGGAGGCGGTGTTCACCAGCCGCCTGTCGCTGCGGGGCCACCCGTGGCTGGCGGACCACACCGTCGGCGGGACCGTGCTGGTGCCGGCAACCGCGTTCCTGGAGCTGGCCGCGGCGGCCGGCGACCACCTGGGCGTGCCGCGCGTGGAGGAGCTGACGCTGGAGGCGCCGCTGCCGCTGACGGAGCGTGCGGCGGTCCGCGTCCAGGTGACGGTCGGCGCGGCGGACGCCTCGGGGGTGCGGCCGTTCTCGGTGCACGCCCGCCCCGACACCGGTGACACGGGCGCGGTCCTCGGCGACGACGCGGCCCGCGCCTGGACGCGGCACGCCGCGGGCGCGCTGGCCCCGGCCGTGGAGACGGCGGACGAGCCCGAGCGCCGGACGGCGTGGCCGCCCGAGGGGGCGGTGGAGGCCGACCTGACCGGTGTGTACGAGCGCCTCGCCGCGCTGGGGTACGGGTACGGCCCCGTGTTCCAGGGGCTGCGGGCGATGTGGCGGGCTGGTGACGAGCTGTTCGCCGAGATCCGTCTGCCGCAGGAGCACGCCGAGGCCGCCGCGCGGTTCGCCGTGCACCCGGCGCTGTTCGACGCGGCACTGCACCCGCTGGTGCTGGACGCGGCCGTGGAGGGCGAGTCGGACCGGATCCGGCTGCCGTTCGCCTGGTCCGGGATCGACGTACGGGCCACGGGCGCGGCCGAGGTGCGGCTGCGGATCACGCCGCTCGGCGCGGACAGCTACCGGCTGAGCCTGGCGGACGCCACCGGCGCCCCGGTCGCCGAGGTGGAGTCGCTGGTGCTGCGGCCGATCGCCCGCGAGGACCTGTCGTCCGCGGCGGCCGGCCCGGTGGACGACGCGCTGTTCACGGTGGAGTGGGCGCCGGTGGCGGCGCCCGAGGGCGAGGCCGACCCGTCGTGGGGGGTCGTCGGCGACGACCTGGACGCGGCCGTCGGCGTGGACCTGGCGGTGGTGCGGGTGTCCGGCGCCGCGGGCGCGGACGGCACCCCGGCGGCGGCGCACGACGCGACGGTGCGGGTGTTGGAGCTGGTGCGGCGGTGGCTGGCCGACGACCGGTTCGCCGACGCGCGGCTCGCCGTGGTCACCGGGGGCGCCGTCGCGGCGCTGCCCGGCGAGGACGTCACGGACCTGGGCGCGGCCCCGGTGTGGGGCCTGCTGCGCTCCGTGCAGTCGGAGCACCCGGACCGGGTGCTGCTGATCGACGTGGACACGGCGGACGCGGCCGTGCCGGTCGCGGCGCTCGCCGCGGGCGCGGCGGGCGAGCCGCAGCTGGCGGTGCGCGACGGCGCCCTGTACGCGCCGCGCCTGGCCCGCGCCGGGCGCGGCGCGCGGGCGGCGGAGCGCCGGGGGCTGGACCCCGACGGCACCGTGCTCGTCACGGGCGGCACCGGCGGGCTGGGCGCGCTGTTCGCCCGGCACCTGGTCACCGCGTACGGGGTGCGGCACCTGCTGCTGAGCAGCCGGCGCGGCCCGGACACGCCGGGCGCCGCGGAGCTGGTCGCCGAACTGTCCGCGCTGGGCGCCGAGGTGACGGTCGTCGCCGCGGACGCCGCGGACCGTTCGGCGGTCGAGCGGCTGCTCGCCGTGGTGGACCCGGCGCACCCGCTGACCGCCGTGGTGCACACGGCCGGTGTGCTGGCGGACGGGACCGTGGAGTCGCTGACGGCGGAGCGGGTGGCGACCGTGCTGCGGCCGAAGGTGGACGCGGCCTGGCACCTCCACGAGCTGACGAAGGGTCAGGACCTGGCGTCGTTCGTGCTGTTCTCGTCGGTGTCCGGGCTGACCGGCACCGCCGGGCAGGGCAACTACGCGGCCGCCAACACCTTCCTGGACGCCCTGGCCGCGCACCGGCGCGCCGTCGGCCTGCCGGCCACCGCGCTCGCCTGGGGCCTGTGGGACGGCAGCCACGGCATGGGCGCGTCCCTCACGGACGCGGACCTGGCCCGCTGGAGCCGGGCCGGGATGTCGCCGCTGACGCCCGAGCAGGGCCTGGCCCTGTTCGACTCGGCGCTGGCGGGCGACGAGCCGCTGCTGGCCCCGGCGGCCCTGAACCCGGCGCGGTTCGCGGGCGGCGCGGAGCCCGTACCGGCCCTCTACCGGGGCCTGGTGCGGACCCGTACGCGGCGCTCGGCGGCACGCGCCGCCGAGACGGCCGCGGGCGGCGGTACGGACTGGGGCCGGCAGATCGCCGCGCTCCCCGAGGAGAAGCGCCGCGAGGCGGTCCTCGACCTGGTGCGGGCCACGGTCGCCGGGGTGCTGGGGCACGCGGGCGCGTCGGCCGTCGAGCCGGACCGGGCGTTCAACGACATCGGCTTCGACTCGATGGCCGGCGTGGACCTGCGCAACCGGCTCGCGGCCACCACGGGGCTGCGGCTGCCCGCGACGGCCGTGTTCGACCACCCGACACCGGCGGCGCTGGCCGCGTACCTGCTGACCAGGGTGTCCGCCGCGAAGGCCCCGGCCGCCGCGGCGAAGACGCGGACGCGAGGTGTGTCGGACGAGCCGATCGCCATCGTCGGCATGGCGTGCCGCTACCCGGGCGGGGTGTCCTCGCCGGAGGAGCTGTGGCGGCTGGTCGCCGAGGGCACCGACGCGATCAGCGGGTTCCCGGTGAACCGCGGCTGGGACCTGGACGCCCTGTACGACCCGGACCCGGAGCGCACGGGCACCTCGTACGTCCGCGAGGGCGGGTTCCTGCACGACGCGGACCTGTTCGACCGGGAGTTCTTCGGTATCTCGCCGCGTGAGGCGACCGCGACGGACCCGCAGCAGCGGCTGCTGCTGGAGACGGCGTGGGAGACGTTCGAGAGCGCGGGCATCGACCCGGGCGTGCTGCGCGGCAGCAGCACCGGCGTGTTCACGGGCGCCATGTACGCCGACTACGCGTCGCGCCTGCCGGCCGCGCCGGAGGAGTTCGAGGGGTTCCTGCTCGCCGGGAACCTGTCCAGCGTCATCTCGGGCCGGCTGTCGTACACGTACGGCCTGGAGGGCCCGTCGGTCACCGTCGACACGGCGTGCTCGTCGTCGCTGGTGGCCCTGCACATGGCGGCGAACGCGCTGCGCTCCGGCGAGTGCGACCTGGCCCTGGCCGGCGGTGTGACCGTGATGAACGGCCCGAACACGTTCGTGGAGTTCTCGCGGCAGCGCGGCCTGTCGCCGGACGGGAGGTGCAAGTCGTTCGCGGCGGCCGCCGACGGCACCGGCTGGTCCGAGGGCGTCGGCCTGCTGCTGGTCGAGCGGCTGTCGGACGCGCGCCGCAACGGCCACCGCGTCCTCGCGGTGGTCCGCGGCACGGCCGTCAACCAGGACGGTGCGTCCAACGGGCTCACCGCGCCCAACGGGCCGTCCCAGGAGCGGGTCATCCAGCAGGCGCTGGCGACCGCCGGGCTCCGGCCGGGCGACGTGGACGCCGTCGAGGCGCACGGCACCGGCACCCGGCTCGGCGACCCGATCGAGGCGCAGGCGCTGCTGGCCACGTACGGCCAGGACCGGCCCGACGGGCGTCCCCTGTACCTGGGTTCGCTGAAGTCGAACATCGGCCACAGCCAAGCCGCGGCCGGGGTCGGCGGCGTCATCAAGATGATCGAGGCGATGCGGCACGGCGTCCTGCCCAGGACGCTGCACGTGGACGAGCCGTCCCCGCACGTGGACTGGGACTCCGGCGCGCTGGCCCTGCTGACGGAGGAGACCCCCTGGCCCGAGACGGGTCGGCCGCGGCGCGCGGGTGTGTCCTCGTTCGGCATCAGCGGCACCAACGCCCACGTGATCATCGAGCAGGCCCCGCCGGCGCCGTCCGCCGCCCCGCGCACCGCCCCGCAAGAGGCGGCGCCCGCGGTGGTGCCGTGGATCGTGACCGCCAAGGACGAGGCGGCCCTGCGGGCCCAGGCGGCGCGGCTGCACCGGTACGCCACCGAGGCCCCCGAGGTGTCCGTGGCCGACATCGGCCTGTCCCTCGCCACCGAGCGTGCCGTCCTGGAGCAGGGCGCCGCGGTCGTCGGCCGGGACCGGGAGGAGCTGCTGCGCGGCCTGGCCGCCCTCGCCGACGGTGAGGGCACGCCGGCGGGTGTGGTGCGCGGGCACGCGGCGCGCCCCGGCAAGCGGGCCTTCCTGTTCACCGGTCAGGGCAGCCAGCGGCTCGGCATGGGCCGCGAACTGTACGAGAACAGCCCGGTGTTCGCGCGGGCCCTGGACGAGGTGTGCGCGCACCTCGACACGGAGCTGGCCCGCCCGCTGAAGGACGTGCTGTTCGCCCGTCCGGAGACGGCGGACGCGGCGCTGATCGACCAGACCGCGTTCACGCAGGCCGCGCTGTTCGCGGTGGAGGTGGCGCTGTTCCGCCTGTTCGAGCACCACGGCATCACCCCCGACTATCTGCTGGGCCACTCCATCGGCGAGGTGACGGCCGCCCATCTGGCGGGCGTCCTGGACCTGGCGGACGCCTGCTGCCTGGTCGCCGAGCGCGGCCGGCTGATGCAGGCGGCCCGCGAGGGCGGCGCCATGGCGGCCGTGCAGGCCACGGAGGAGGAGGTGCGCGCCTCGCTCGCGCCGTACGGCGACGCCGTGGCGATCGCGGGCGTCAACGGGCCCGACTCGGTGGTGATCTCGGGTGACGCGGACGCGGTCGACGAACTGACGGCGGCGTGGCGGGCGAAGGGCGCCCGCACGAAGCGGCTGCCGGTGTCGCACGCCTTCCACTCGCCGCACATGGAGGAGGTCCTGGACGAGTTCCGGGAAGTGGCGTCGGAGCTGACGTTCCATCCGCCGCGCATCCCGGTCGTGTCCAACGTGACCGGCACGCTCGCCACCGCCGAGCAGCTGACCTCGCCGGACTACTGGGCCACGCACATCCGGGAGGCGGTGCGCTTCCTGGACGGCGTGCGCTGCCTGGAGGCCGAGGGCGTCACGGACTTCGTGGAGCTGGGCCCGGACGGGGTCCTCACCGCGCTGGCGCAGTCCTGCCTGGAGCGGGAGGCCGGGCTGCTGGTGCCGGCGCTGCGCCGGGACCGCGCCGAGCAGGAGACCGTCATGGGCGCGCTGGCACGGCTGCGCCTGCGGGGTGCGTCGCCCGACTGGTCGACGGTCTTCCCCGGCGCCCGCACGGTGCCGCTGCCCACGTACGCCTTCCAGCGCGACCGCTACTGGCTGGAGGGCGCCGGGTCCCCGGCCGACGCGGCCGGTCTCGGGCTCGCGGCGACCGAGCACCCGCTGATCGGTGCGGCGGTCGGCGTGGCCCACCGCGACGAGCACCTGTTCACCGGGCGGCTGTCCCGGCGCAGCCACCCCTGGCTGGTCGAGCACGCCGTGCACGGCACGGTGCTGCTGCCCGGCACGGGCCTGGTCGAGCTGGCCGCGCGGGCCGGTGAGCGGCTGGGCGCCGAGCGGGTCGAGGAGCTGATGCTGTCGGCGCCGCTGGTGCTGCCCGAGGACGGGGCCGTACAGGTGCAGGTGGTGGTCGGCGAGGCCGACGGGGCGGGCCGCCGCTCCGTGGAGGTGTTCTCCCGACCCGACGACGGCGACGAGTCCGGGGAGCGCCCCTGGACGGCGCACGCCTCCGGCACGCTCGCCCCCGCGACCGGGGCCGCGGGCGCCGCGTTGACGGCGTGGCCGCCGGCGGGAGCGGTCGAGGCGGACCTGAGCGACGTCTACGAGCGGCTCGAAACCCTGGGCTACCAGTACGGGGAGGCGTTCCGCGGGCTGCGCCGGGTGTGGAGCGGCGACGGCGAGATCTTCGCCGAGGTCGCGCTGCCGGAGCCGGTGCGCGGCGACGCCGGGCGGTTCCTGCTGCACCCGGCGCTGCTCGACGCGGCCCTGCACACCCTGCTGCCGGGCGTCGCCGACGAGAAGGGCCAGGCGCGGCTGCCGTTCTCCTGGTCCGGGGTCACGGTCCACGCCGTGGGCGCCTCGGTGCTGCGGGTGCGGCTGGCGGTGTCCGGCCAGGACACCGACGCGCTGGAGGCGGCGCTGACGGTGGCGGACGGCACGGGCGCCCCGGTGGCGACCGTCGAGTCGCTGCTGCTGCGGCCGCTGTCGGCACAGGCCCTGCGCGAGGCGGCCGCGACCACCCGGGACGGGCTGTTCGGCGTCGTCTGGACGCCGCTCGCCCGGCCCGCCGGGGCGGGCACGGTGGACGCCTCCGGCTGGGCGGTCCTCGGCGACGTCACCGTGCCGGGCGCGTCCCGGCACACCGGGCTCGACACCGTCGAGCGGGCCGACACCGTGGTGTACGCGCCGCCCGCCGGGGCGGGCGCGGACACGGCGGAGGACGCCCACGCCGCGCTGCGGGACACCCTCGCCACGGTGCGGGCGTGGCTGGCGGACGAGCGCTTCGCGGACGGCAGGCTCGTCGTGACGACGCGCGGCGCGGTCGCGACCGGTGCCGGCGAGGACGTCACCGACCTGGTCCGGGCGGGTGTGTGGGGTCTGGTCCGGGTGGCCCAGACCGAGAACCCGGGCCGCATCGTCCTCGTCGACCGCGACACGGACGCCCTCGACCCGCGGCACGTCTCCCCCGACGTCCCGCAGGCCGCGGTGCGCGGCACCGCGCTCCTCACGCCGCAGCTGGCCCGCACCGCGGCCGGGGCGGCGGAGGCCGAGGGGCCGCGCTGGGACGGCGGCACGGTCCTCGTCACCGGCGCCACCGGCGCCCTCGGCGGCGTCCTGGGCCGGCACCTGGTCACCCGGCACGGGGCGCGGCACCTGCTGCTCCTCAGCCGCCGCGGCATCGACGCCCCCGGCGCCCGCGACCTGCAAGACGAGCTCACCGGGCTCGGCGCCGAGGTCACGGTGGCCGCGTGCGACGCCGCCGACCGGGAGTCGCTGGCCGCGGTACTGGCCACAATCCCCGAGGACCGGCCGCTCACCGCGGTCGTCCACACGGCGGGCGTCCTCGACGACACGGTGCTCACGGAGCTGACGCCGGAGCGACTGGCGAAGGTCCTGCGGCCGAAGGTCGACGCGGCCTGGAACCTGCACGAGCTGACCAAGGACCAGAACCTGACGGCCTTCGTGCTGTACTCGTCGATCGCGGGCCTCATCGGCAACGCGGGCCAGGCCAACTACGCCGCGGGCAACACCTTCCTCGACGCGCTCGCCCAGCACCGCCGCGCCCACGGCCTGCCCGCCACCAGCCTCGCCTGGGGCCTGTGGGCCGAGGCCAGCACCATCAGCGGCGGCCTCGACGAGACCGACCTGCGCCGGCTCGCCCGGCTGGGTCTGCTGCCGCTGTCGTCGGACGACGCGATGGACCTGTTCGACGCCGCGCCCACCACGGGCGAGGCCGTCCTGGCCGTCACCCGGCTCGACACGGCCGCGCTGCGCCGGCAGCCCGAGCGGCTCCCGGCCGTCCTGCGGGCCCTCGCGCCGAGCGCCCCGCGCCGTACCGCGGCGGCGGGCGGCACGGCGGCCGCGGCGGGCGGCGAGGGCGGGCCGTCCCTGGCGGAGCGCCTCGGCGCGCTGCCGGAGGAGCAGCGCATGGAGGCCCTGACGGACCTGGTGCGCGGTCAGGTCGCCGCGGTGCTGGGGCACGCCGACCCCTCCGCCGTCGACGCCGAACGGGCCTTCCAGGAGCTGGGCTTCGACTCGCTCACCGCCGTGGAGCTGCGCAACCAGCTCAACGCGGCGACCGGGCTGCGGCTGCCGTCCACGCTGGTCTTCGACTACCCGAACCCGGCCGTGCTCGCCGCGTACCTGCGGCAGCAGATCACGGTCGAGGAGGTGTCGGCGGCGACGCCGGTCCTGTCGGACCTGGACCGGCTGAAGGACTCCATCCAGTCGGTCGCCGCGGCCGACCGGGACGCGCTCCAGGAGATCACCGGCCGGCTCAGGGAGCTGCTGGACCTGGCCGCAGCGGCGGCGGGCGACGGCGACGAGGCCGCCGACCGGGACCTGGACACGGCGACCGACGAGGAGCTGTTCGCGCTCCTCGACGACCTGGACTGAGGCCGCGCGATGGCGGCGGACACCGGGGCGCCACGACGCGCCGCGGACACCGAGGCGCGACGACGCGCACACAACGACCTTTCACCACCGAGCCACATCACGTCGGGGAGCTGAGTACACGTGGCGAACGAGCAAGAACTGAGGGAGTACCTCAAGCGGGCCATCGCGGACGCGCGGGACGCGCGCAAGCGCCTGCGCGAGGTCGAGGACAAGGCCCAGGAGCCGATCGCGATCGTCGGCATGGCCTGCCGCTACCCCGGTGGCGTCACCAGCCCCGAGGACCTGTGGCGCCTGGTCTCGGACGGTGTGGACGCGGTCGGCGGCTTCCCGACGAACCGCGGCTGGGACCTGGAGCGGCTGTACGCCCCGGACCCGGACGAGCCCGGTACGTCGTACGCGACCGAGGGCGGCTTCCTGCACGACGCGGACCGCTTCGACCCGGAGTTCTTCGGGATGTCCCCGCGCGAGGCGCTGGCGGTCGACCCGCAGCAGCGGCTGCTGCTGGAGACGACCTGGGAGACCTTCGAGCGGGCCGGCATCGACCCGGCGTCGCTGCGCGGCAGCCGTACCGGCGTGTTCACCGGCCTCATGTACAACGACTACGGCTCCCGGCCCCACCTGCCCGCCGAGGGCAACGAGGGCTATCTGTTCAGCGGCAGCGCCGGCAGCATCGCCTGCGGGCGGCTCGCCTACACGTTCGGCCTGGAGGGCCCCACCGTCACGGTCGACACGGCGTGCTCGTCGTCGCTGGTGGCGATGCACCTCGCGGTGAACGCGCTGCGCTCCGGGGAGTGCGACCTCGCCCTGGCGGGCGGTGCCGCGGTGATGTCGACGCCGACCGCGTTCATCGAGTTCTCGCGGCTGCGCGGGCTCGCCTCCGACGGGCGCTGCAAGTCCTTCTCGGAGCAGGCCGACGGCACCGGCTGGGCCGAGGGCGTCGGCATGCTGCTGGTCGAGCGGCTGTCGGACGCGCGCCGCAACGGCCACCGCGTCCTCGCCGTCATCCGCGGCTCGGCCGTCAACCAGGACGGCGCCTCCAACGGCCTCACCGCCCCCAACGGGCCGTCGCAGGAGCGCGTCATCCGCCAGGCCCTCGCCAACGCCGGCCTCCAGCCCCGCGACGTGGACGCCGTGGAGGCCCACGGCACCGGTACGGCCCTGGGCGACCCGATCGAGGCGCAGGCCCTGCTCGCCACGTACGGGCAGGACCGGCCCGAGGGGCGTCCCCTGTGGCTGGGGTCGCTCAAGTCGAACATCGGCCACGCCCAGGCGGCGGCCGGTGTCGGCGGCGTCATCAAGATGATCGAGGCCATGCGGCACGGCGTCCTGCCGAGGACGCTGCACGCCGAGGAGCGCTCGTCCCGCATCGACTGGGAGGCGGGCGCGGTCGAGCTGCTGACCGAGGCCCGCCCGTGGCCGAAGACCGATACGCCGCGCCGCGCGGGTGTGTCGTCGTTCGGCTTCGGCGGCACCAACGCGCACGTCGTGATCGAAGAGCCGATCGAGGACCCGGAGGAGGCCGCTCCCGCCGAGGGCTCCCCCGACGAGCCGGGCGCGGCCGCCCTGCCGGTGAACGCGTGGGTGCTGTCCGCCCGTACGCCGGATGCCCTGGCGGGTCAGGCCGCGCGGCTGCTGGCGTACGCCGAGGAACGGGACGGGCTCGACCTGACCGCGGTGGGGCACTCGCTCCTGTCCACGCGCGCCCTGTTCGACCACCGCGCGGTGGTGACCGGTGCCGACCGGGACGAACTGCTGGCGGGGCTGCGAGCCCTGGCCGCCGGGCAGTCGGCACCGCACGTGGCCCAGGGCACCAAGACCGCCGGGAAGACCGCCTTCCTGTTCACCGGTCAGGGCGCACAGCGCACCGGCATGGGCCTGGAGCTGTACGCCACCTACCCGGCCTACGCGGAAGCCTTCGACGCCGTCTGCGCGGAGCTGGACCCGCTGCTGGACCGGTCGCTGCGCGAGGTCATCGCCACCGGTGAGGAACTCGACCAGACCGGCTACACCCAGCCCGCGCTCTTCGCCACCGAAGTCGCCCTCTACCGGCTCCTGGAGTCCTGGGGCGTCACCCCCGACTACGTCGCCGGCCACTCCATCGGCGAACTGGCCGCCGCCCACATCGCCGGCGTCCTCAGCCTGCCCGACGCCGCCCGACTGGTCGCCGCCCGCGCCCGGTTGATGCAGGAGCTGCCCACCGGCGGCACGATGATCGCCCTCCAGGCCACCGAGGACGAAGTCCTCCCCCTCCTCGCCGACCAGGCCGACCGCCTCTCGATCGCCGCGATCAACGGCCCCGACTCGGTCGTCGTCTCCGGCGACGAGGCGGCGGCCTCCGACGTGGCGGCGCACTTCCGCGATCTCGGCCGCAAGACCAAGCAGCTGACCGTCTCGCACGCCTTCCACTCACCCCGCATGAACGGCATGCTCGACGAATTCCGCCGCATCGCCGCCGAACTCACCTACAACGAACCGCGCATCCCCGTCGTCTCCACCCTCACCGGCACCCTCGCCACCGGCGACGACCTGCGCACCCCCACCTACTGGGCCGACCAGGTCCGCCAAGCCGTCCGCTTCGCCGACGCAGTGGCAACCCTCCACGACCACGGCGCCACCACCCTCCTGGAAATCGGCCCCGACGCCGTCCTCAGCCCCCTCGCCGACGCCACCCCCACCCTCCGCAAGAACCGCCCCGAAGCCCACCAGCTCGTGACAGCCCTCGGAGTGCTGCACAGCCGGGGCGTGCGCGTCGACTGGGAGGGCTTCCTCGGCGGGAGCCGGGGCGAGCCGGTCGACCTGCCGACGTACGCCTTCCAGCGCGACCGCTACTGGCTGGACGCCACCGACGCCCCGGCCGACGCCTCCGGCTTCGGCCTGCACGCGACGGAACACCCGATCCTGGGTGCCACCGTGGAGCTGGCGGACGGCGACCACACGCTCTTCACGAGCCGGTTGTCGCTCGCCACGCACCCGTGGCTCGCGGACCACGCCGTGGCCGGTACGGCGCTGCTGCCGGGTACCGGTTTCGTGGAGCTGGCGGTCCGCGCGGGCGAGCAGCTGGGCTGCGCGCGCCTGGAGGAGCTGACCCTGTCGGCGCCGCTGGTGCTGCCCGAGCAGGGCGGCGTACAGGTGCAGGTCGTCGTGCGCGACGGGGACAGCGCGGCCGGCGGGCACCGGGCGATCGAGGTGTACTCCCGGCGCGAGGGCGACGCGGGCGGCGACGCCGGCCCGTGGACGCTGCACGCCAGGGGCACGCTGGCACCCGCCGCTCCCGCCGAGCAGGGCACCGCCCTGGTGGCGTGGCCGCCGGCCGGTGCCGCCGAGGTCGAGCTGACGGACGTGTACCAGCGCCTGCTGGACGAGGAGTACGCGTACGGAGGCCCCTTCCGCGGCCTGCGCCGCCTGTGGCGCGGCGCGGACGGCGAGCTGTTCGCCGAGGTCGTGCTGCCGGAGGAGGCGCGGGGCGACGCCGGGCGGTTCCTGCTGCACCCGGCGCTGCTCGACGCGGCCCTGCACCCGCTGCTGCCGGGCGTGGCCGACGCGGACCGCGCGGCGATGCTGCCGTTCTCCTGGTCCGGGGTGCGGGTGTACGCGTCGGGCGCGACGGCGCTGCGTGTGCGGCTGACCCCGTCGGGCGCGGACACGGTGTCCCTCGCCGTGGCGGACACGGTGGGCGCCCCCGTGGCGTCCGTCGAGTCGCTGCTGCTGCGGCCGCTGTCGAAGGAGGCGCTGCGGGAGGCCGCGTCGACGGCGCGGGACGGGCTGTTCCGGGTCGTGTGGTCGGCGGGAGCGCCGGCGGCGGCGCCGGTGGACGCGTCGGACTGGGCGGTCGTCGGCGGGGTCGCCGTCGAGGGCGCCCCGCGGTACGCGTCGCCGGCCGAGGTCCCGGCCGGGACCGGCACGGTCGTGTACGCGCCGGCCCCGGCGTACGGCTCCGACGACGTGGCCGGGGCGGCGCACGCTCTGCTGCGCGACACGCTGGCGGCGCTCCAGGCGTGGCTGGCGGACGAGCGGCGGGCCGACGCGACCCTGGTCGTGGCGACGCGCGGCGCGGTCGCGACCGGCGACGGCGAGGACGTCACGGACCTGGCGCACGCCGGTGTGTGGGGTCTGGTCCGGGTGGCCCAGAGCGAGAACCCGGGCCGTATCGTCCTGGTCGACGTCGACACGGACATCCTCGACCCGCGGCACGTCTCCCCCGACGTGCCCCAGCTCGCGGTCCGAGGCGGGACGGTCCTGACGCCGCAGCTGGCCCGTACGACGACCGCCGCCGCCGAGGAGGCCGAGGGGCCGCGCTGGGACGGCGGCACGGTCCTCGTCACCGGCGCCACCGGCGCCCTCGGCGGCGTCCTGGCGCGGCACCTGGTCACCCGGCACGGGGCGCGGCACCTGCTGCTCCTCAGCCGCCGCGGCATCGACGCCCCCGGCGCCCGCGACCTGCGGGACGAACTGACCGGACTGGGCGCGCAGGTCACGGTGGCCGCGTGCGACGCCGCCGACCGGGAGTCGCTGGCCGCGGTACTGGCCGGAATCCCGGCGGACCAGCCGCTGACCGCGGTCGTCCACACAGCGGGCGTCCTCGACGACGGGCTCCTGTCGTCGCTCACCGCCGAACGGCTGGCGAAGGTCCTCCAGCCGAAGGTCGACGCGGCCTGGAACCTGCACGAGCTGACCAAGGACCAGGACCTGACGGCCTTCGTCCTGTACTCGTCGATCGCCGGTCTGATCGGCAACGCGGGCCAGGCCAACTACGCCGCGGGCAACACCTTCCTCGACGCGCTCGCCCAGCACCGCCGCGCCCACGGCCTGCCCGCCACCAGTCTCGCCTGGGGCCTGTGGGCCGAGGCCAGCACCATCAGCGGCGGCCTCGACGAGACGGACCTGAAGCGCATCGAGCGCACGGGCCTGCTGCCGCTGTCGTCGGACGACGCGATGGACCTGTTCGACGCCGCTCCCACCACGGGCGAGGCCGTCCTGGCCGTCACCCGGCTCAACACGGCCGCGCTGCGCCGGCAGGACGACCCGCAGCTCCTGCTGCGCGGGCTCGTACCCGCGGCTCCGCGCCGCGCCGCCGCCGCGTCGGCGGCGGGCGGCGGGGACGCCGGGTCGCCGCTGGCGCAGCGGTTCGCGGGCCTGTCGCCGGACGAGCGCCGGCAGGCGCTCACGGACCTGGTGCGCGCCCAGGTGGCCGGGGTGCTCGGCCACGCCGACCCGGCCGCGATCGGGGCCGAACGGGCCTTCCAGGAGATCGGCTTCGACTCCCTCACCGCCGTCGAGCTGCGCAACCAGCTCAACAAGGTGAGCGGGCTGCGGCTGCCGACCACGCTGGTCTTCGACCACCCCAACCCGGCGGCGCTCGCCGCGCACCTGGACGCGGAGCTGTTCGGCTCGGCGCCCGAGGCGGCCCCGGCCGCGGTGACGGCCGACTCCTCGTCGCTGGAGCCGATCGCGATCGTCGGCATGGCCTGCCGCTACCCCGGCGGCGTCAACGGGCCCGAGGACCTGTGGCGGCTCGTCGCCGACGGCGTCGACGCCATCACCGAGTTCCCGTCCAACCGCGGCTGGGACCTGGAGAACCTGTACCACCCCGACCCGGAGCACACCGGCACCACGTACGCCAGGGGCGGCGGGTTCCTGCACGACGCCGACCGGTTCGACCCCGAGTTCTTCGGGATGTCGCCGCGCGAGGCGCTCGCCACCGACCCGCAGCAGCGGCTGCTGCTGGAGGCCGCGTGGGAGACCCTGGAGAACGCCGGCATCGTCCCCGCGTCGCTGCGCGGCAGCCGTACCGGCGTGTTCACCGGCGTGATGTACCACGACTACGGCTCCCAGCTGGACAGCGTCCCCGAGGACCTGGAGGGCTACCTCGCCAGCGGCAACGCGGGCAGCGTCGCCTCCGGCCGGGTGTCGTACACGCTGGGCCTCGAAGGCCCCGCGGTCACCGTCGACACGGCCTGCTCGTCGTCGCTCGTGGCCCTGCACATGGCGGCCGGCGCCCTGCGCTCGGGCGAGTGCGACCTCGCCCTGGCCGGCGGCGTGACCGTGATGGCGAGCCCGACCTCGTACGTGGAGTTCTCGCGGCAGCGCGGCCTGGCGCCCGACGGGCGGTGCAAGCCGTTCGCGGCGGCCGCCGACGGCACCGGCTGGTCCGAGGGCGTCGGTCTGCTCCTCGTGGAGCGGCTGTCGGACGCCCGCCGCAACGGCCACCAGGTGCTCGCCGTCATCCGGGGCACGGCCGTCAACCAGGACGGCGCGTCGAACGGCCTGACCGCGCCCAACGGCCCCTCCCAGGAGCGGGTCATCCGCCAGGCCCTCGCCAACGCCCGCCTCCAGCCGCGCGACGTGGACGTGGTGGAGGCGCACGGCACGGGCACGAGGCTCGGCGACCCGATCGAGGCGCAGGCCCTGCTGGCCACGTACGGCCAGGACCGGCCCGAGGGACAGCCGCTCTACCTGGGCTCGCTCAAGTCGAACATCGGCCACAGCCAGGCGGCGGCCGGTGTCGGCAGCGTCATCAAGATGATCGAGTCCATGCGGCACGGCGTCCTGCCGAAGACCCTGCACGTCGACCGGCCGACCAGTCACGTCGACTGGGAGGCGGGCGCGGTCGAGCTGCTGACCGAGGCCCGCCCGTGGGAGGCGCCGGGACGGCCACGGCGCGCGGCGGTGTCGTCGTTCGGCATCAGCGGCACCAACGCCCATGTCGTCCTGGAGGAGCCCCCGGCCGCCGACGCGGCGCAGGACGCTCCCGCCGTCGCCCTGCCGGTCACGCCGTGGGCGCTGTCCGGCCGTACGCCCGAGGCGGTGTCCGACCAGGCCGCGCGGCTGCTGGCATACGCCGAGGAACGGGACGGGCTCGACCTGACCGCGGTGGGGCACTCGCTCCTGTCCACGCGCGCCCTGTTCGACCACCGCGCGGTGGTGACCGGTGCCGACCGCGACGAACTGCTGGCGGGGCTGCGGGCCCTGGCCGCCGGGCAGTCGGCACCGTACGTGGCGCAGGGCACCAAGACCGCCGGGAAGACCGCCTTCCTGTTCACCGGTCAGGGCGCACAGCGCACCGGCATGGGCCTGGAGCTGTACGAGACCTACCCGGCCTACGCGAAGGCCTTCGACGCCGTCTGCGCCGAACTGGACCCCCTGCTGGACAAGCCACTGCGCGAGATCATCGCCACCGGTGAGGAACTCGACCAGACCGGCTACACCCAGCCCGCCCTGTTCGCCACCGAAGTCGCGCTCTACCGGCTCGTCGAGTCCTGGGGCGTCGCCCCCGACTACGTCACCGGCCACTCCATCGGCGAACTGGCCGCCGCCCACATCGCCGGCGTCCTCAGCCTGCCCGACGCGGCCCGACTGGTCGCCGCCCGCGCCCGGTTGATGCAGGAGCTGCCCACGGGAGGGGCGATGATCGCCCTCCAGGCCACCGAGGACGAAGTCCTCCCCCTCCTGAAGGACGTCGGGGACCGGCTGTCGATCGCGGCCATCAACGGGCCCGACTCGGTCGTGATCTCCGGCGACGAGGCAGCCGCCATCGAGGTCGCCGCACATATCCAGAACCTGGGCCGCAAGACCAAGCAGCTGACCGTCTCGCACGCCTTCCACTCACCCCGCATGGACGGCATGCTCGACGAATTCCGCAGCATCGCCGCCGAACTCACCTACAACGAACCGCGGATCCCCGTCGTCTCGACGCTCACCGGCACCCTCGCCACCGGCGACGACCTGCGCACCCCCGCCTACTGGGCCGACCAGGTCCGCCAAGCCGTCCGCTTCGCCGACGCAGTGGCAACCCTCCACGACCACGGCGCCACCACCCTCCTGGAAATCGGCCCCGACGCCGTCCTCAGCCCCCTCGCCGACGCCACCCCCACCCTCCGCAAAAACCGCCCCGAAGCCCACCAGCTCGTGACAGCCCTCGGAGTGCTGCACAGCCGGGGCGTGCGCGTCGACTGGCGGGCGCTGTTCGCGGGTTCCGGTGCCGAGGCGGAGCCGCGTCCGGTGGCGCTGCCGACGTACGCGTTCCAGCACCGGGCGTTCTGGCTCACCGGTACCGCCGGGGGCGGGGACTCCGGGTACGGCCTGGCCGCCACCGGTCATCCGCTGCTGGGTGCGGCGGTCACCGTGGCGGGAGCCGAACAGACGCTGTTCACGGGTCGCTTGTCGGCGCGTACGCACCCGTGGCTGGCCGAGCAGGCCGTGTTCGACGCGCCGGTGGTGCCGGCGTCCGCGCTGGTCGAGATGGCCGTGCGGGCCGGTGACGAGCTGGGCCTGCCGGGCTCGGTGGAGCTGGACCTGGTGGCGCCCGTGGTGCTGCCGGCGGACGGCGCGGTGCAATTGCAGCTGGGCGTGGGCCCGGCGGACGCGTCCGGCCGCAGGCCGTTCACCGTGCACAGCCGCGGCGAGGACGCCGGGGCGGACGCGGTGTGGACGGTCCACGCCCGGGGCTTCCTGGTGCCGGCCGGTGCGGACACGCCGGAGGGCCCGTCGGCGCACGTGCCGTCGGACGGCCCGTCGGTGGAGGTGCGGCTGCCGGAGGACCTGCTGCCGGACGCCGCCCGCTACGAGCTGCACCCGGCACTGCTGGAGGCCGCGGTGACCGCGGTCGCCGGCGACGGCGACGGCGAGCCGGGGACCACCCGGGTGCCGGCGCGCTGGGAGCAGGTGCGGCTGCACGCGAGCGGCGCGACCGCCGTCCGCGTACGGGTCGCGCCGGTCGAGCTGCCCGAGGCCGCCGAGGAGGCGGACGCCGAGGCCGGCGGTGCGGTGGACGCGCACGCGGTCGCGGTGGTGCTGGCCGACGCGGAGGACCGTCCGGTCGTCACGATCGGGCGGCTGGTCTTCCGGGACGTGCCGGACACGGCGTTCAGCGGGGCCGCCGCGGACGCGGCCCGGCCGCTGTTCGAACTGGACTGGGAGCGTGCCGCGCTGCCGGCTCCGGACGCGCCGCTCCACTGGGGCGTGCTCGACGGGGACGGCCTGGACGCGGCGGGCGCCGTCGCGGCTGCCGTCGCGGGTGCCGAGGTGCCCGTGTTCGACGAGGTGACCGCGGTCGGCAAGGCCGTGGAGGCCGGGGCCGGGGTGGACGCCGTACTGGCCCGGTTCGCGGCGGGTGCCACGGACGACGTGGTGGGCGCCGCCCACGCGGCGGCGCGGCGGGCGCTCGGCCTGGTGCAGGAGTGGCTGGCCGAGCCGCGCCTCACCGGTACGCGGCTGGTGGTCCTGACGCACGGCGCCGTCGACACGGGCGCCGAGGGCGTGCCCGAGCCGGCCGCGGCGACCGTCTGGGGGCTGCTGCGGTCGGCCCAGGCGGAGGCGCCGGACCGGCTGACGCTGGTCGACCTGGACGAGGTGCCGGACGCCACGGCCGAGCTGCTGTCCGCGGTGGTCGCCTCGGGCGAGCCGCAGGCGGCGGTGCGCGGCGGTGCGGTGCTGCTGCCGAGGCTGCGCCGTACGCCGGTCGGTGACGCGCGAGGCGGTACGACGGGCCGGGCCACGGCCTGGGACCCGGACGGCACCGTGCTGATCACGGGCGGTACGGGCGCCCTGGGCGGCCTGTTCGCCCGGCACCTGGTCGCCGAGCACGGCGTGCGGCACCTGCTGCTGCTGAGCCGCCGCGGGGCCGGGGCGCCGGGTGCGGCCGAGCTGGAGGCGGAGCTGTCGGCGCTGGGCGCGCGGGTCACGTTCGCGGCGTGCGACGTGGCCGACCGCGAGGCGCTGGCGGCCGCGCTGGCCGCCGTACCGGCCGCGCATCCGCTGCGCGGTGTCGTGCACACGGCCGGGGTCCTGGACAACGGGCTGGTGCCGGCGCTGACCGAGGACGGTCTGGACGCGGTGCTCCGCCCGAAGGCGGACGCGGCCTGGTACCTGCACGAGCTGACGGAGCACCTGGACCTGTCCGCGTTCGTCCTGTTCTCGTCCAGCGTGGGCGTGATCGGCGGGCCGGGGCAGTCCAACTACGCGGCGGCCAACGCGTTCCTGGACGGGCTGGCCGGCCACCGGGCGGCCCGGGGGCTTGCGGCGACGTCGATCGCCTGGGGCCTGTGGGGCCTGAGCTACGGCATCAACGGGGACCTGACGGACAACGACCTGGCGCGGTTCGGCCGCGAGGGTTTCCGGCCCGTGTCGCCGGAGGAGGGCACGGCGCTGTTCGACTCGGCGCTCGCCGACAGCACGGCCGCCGTGGTGGCCCTGCCCGTGGACCTGTCCGCGATGCGGGCGCACGGCCAGGTGCCGCCGGCCTTCCGGTCGCTGGTGCGGGTGGCGGGCCGGCGGGTGGCCCGGTCGGGCGGCGGCGAGGTGGAGTCGCTGGCGCGGCGGCTGGCCGGGCTGTCGGCCGTGGAGCGCCGGCAGACGGTCCTCGACCTGGTGCGTACGGAGGTCGCGGCGGTGCTGGGGCACTCCGGGGTCGACGCGGTCCACGCGGGGCGCGCGTTCCAGGAGATGGGCTTCGACTCCATGACGGCGGTGGAGCTGCGGAACCGGCTGAACGCCAGGACCGGGGTGCGGCTGGCCGCGACCGTGGTGTTCGACCACCCGAGCCCGGAGGCGCTGGCCGAGCACATCGTGGCCGAGGTGGCGCCGGAGGGCGACGGCTCGGGCGCGTCCCAGCCGCTGCTGGCCGAACTGGACCGGCTGGACGCGGCCCTGGCGGAGCTGGGCGACGACGCCGCCGCTCGCACGGCGGTCTCCGTACGGCTCCAGACGCTGCTCTCGCGGCTCAACGAGACCGCGGCGCAGAACGGCCAGGACGAGGAGGTGGCCGAGGCCCTGGAGGCGGCCACCGCGGAGGACCTCTTCGACTTCATCGACAACCAGCTCGGTCGCAGCGCGAACTGATGACCCCACGAACCAGCCCGAGGAGAAGTTGATCACGCATGTCCCATGAACCTCAGACGTCAGGTCAGGACGCCGGCAAGGACGGGGCGTCCGCACGCGAACAGAAGATGGTGGAGTACCTGAAATGGGTGACCACCGATCTCCAGAAGGCCCGGCAGCGGCTCGCCGAGCTGGAGGCCGGCAACGAGGAACCGGTGGCCATCGTCGGCATGGCGTGCCGCTTCCCCGGCGGGGTGACGTCCCCGGACGAGCTGTGGCAGCTCGTCATGGACGAGGCCGACGGGATCACCGAATGGCCCACCGACCGCGGCTGGGACATCGACGCCATTTACGACCCGGAGCGCGGCAAGCCGGGCAAGTCGTACACGAAGAAGGGCGGTTTCCTCGACGGGGCCGCGCTCTTCGACCCGGGTTTCTTCGGCATATCGCCGCGTGAGGCGCTGGCGATGGACCCGCAGCAGCGGGTGCTGCTGGAGACCGCCTGGGAGACGTTCGAGCAGGCCGGCATCGACCCGGCGACGCTGCGCGGCACCCCGGTGGGCGTGTTCGCCGGTGTCGTGGAGCAGAGCTACCTGGGCCTGGAGGGCCCGGAGGAGCTCGAGGGCTACCTGATGACCAGCAAGCTCAGCAGTGTCGCCTCGGGCCGCATCGCGTACACGTTCGGCTTCGAGGGGCCCGCGGTGTCGGTGGACACGGCCTGCTCCTCGTCGCTGGTGGCGCTGCACCTGGCGGTGCAGTCGGTCCGCAAGGGCGAGTCGACGCTGGCGCTGGCCGGCGGTGCCACGGTGTCCGGCAACCCGAGCGGGTTCGTGGACTTCTCGCGGCAGAACGGGCTCGCCGAGGACGGCCGCATCAAGTCGTTCGCGGCCGCCGCCGACGGCACCGCCTGGTCCGAGGGCGTGGGCCTGCTGCTGGTGGAGAAGCTGTCGGACGCGCGCCGCAACGGTCACCGAGTGCTCGCCGTGATCCGCGGCTCGGCCGTCAACCAGGACGGCGCGTCCAACGGGCTGACCGCGCCCAACGGGCCGTCGCAGGAGCGGGTCATCCAGCAGGCGCTGGCCGGCGCCCGGCTGTCCGCGACCGACGTGGACGTGGTGGAGGCGCACGGTACGGGCACCCGGCTGGGCGACCCGATCGAGGCGCAGGCGCTGCTGGCCACGTACGGGCGGGGCCGGCCGGAGGACAGGCCGCTGTACCTGGGTTCGCTGAAGTCGAACATCGGGCACACGGTGGCGGCCGCCGGCGCGGGCGGCGTCATCAAGATGATCCAGGCGATGCGGCACGGCATCCTGCCGCGGACGCTGAACGTCGACACGCCGACCCCGATGGTCGACTGGGAGGCGGGCGCGGTCGAACTGCTGACCGAGGCCCGGCCGTGGCCGGACACGGGCGCGCCGCGCCGGGCGGGCATCTCCGCGTTCGGTGTCAGCGGCACCAACGCGCACGTGATCCTGGAGGAGCCGGCGGCGGAGGACCTGGCCGGTACCGCGGAGGCGTCGGGCGACGGCGAGGCCGCGTTCACGCACCCGCTGCTGCCCTGGGTGGTGTCGGCGAAGACGGCGCAGGCGCTCACCGCGCAGGCCGGCCGGCTGCTGGACCACCTGGAGCGGGACTCGGAGCTGGTGTGCCCGCTGAACGTGGCGTACTCGCTCGGTACGGGCCGCTCCGCGCTGGAGCAGCGCGCGGTGGTCGTCGGCGCGCACCGGGACGAACTGCTGGCGGGGCTGCGAGCCCTGGCCGCCGGCGAGTCGGCGCCGCACGTGGCGCAGGGCACGAAGACCGCCGGGAAGACCGCCTTCCTGTTCACCGGCCAGGGCGCACAGCGCAGCAGCATGGGCCTGGAGCTGTACAACGCCTACCCGGCCTACGCGAAGGCCTTCGACGCCGTCTGCGCGGAGCTGGACCCGCTGCTGGACAAACCGCTGCGTGAGATCATCGCCACCGGTGAGGAACTCGACCAGACCGGCTACACCCAGCCCGCGCTCTTCGCCACCGAAGTCGCGCTCTACCGGCTCGTCGAGTCCTGGGGCGTCACCCCCGACTACGTCGCCGGCCACTCCATCGGCGAACTGGCCGCCGCCCACATCGCCGGCGTCCTCAGCCTGCCCGACGCCGCCCGACTGGTCGCCGCCCGCGCCCGGTTGATGCAGGAGCTGCCCACCGGCGGCACGATGATCGCCCTCCAGGCCACCGAGGACGAAGTCCTCCCCCTCCTGAAGGACGTCGGGGACCGGCTGTCGATCGCCGCCGTCAACGGGCCCACGTCCGTGGTCGTCTCGGGCGACGAGGCGGCGGCCTCCGACGTGGCGGCGCACTTCCGGCGGCTCGACCGCAAGACGAAGCGGCTGACCGTCTCGCACGCCTTCCACTCGCCCCGCATGGACGGCATGCTCGATGAGTTCC
Source organism: Streptomyces sp. NPDC093546 (assembly GCF_044765045.1). Lineage (NCBI taxonomy): Bacteria > Bacillati > Actinomycetota > Actinomycetes > Kitasatosporales > Streptomycetaceae > Streptomyces > Streptomyces sp. NPDC093546. Next base: position 62,964 of record NZ_JBIWJG010000023.1, read on the forward strand.
GCCGCATCGCCGCCGAACTGACGTACAACGAACCGCGGATCCCGGTCGTCTCGACGCTCACCGGCCGCCTCGCCACCGGCGACGACCTGCGCACCCCCGCCTACTGGGCCGACCAGGTCCGCCAGGCCGTCCGCTTCGCCGACGCGGTGACGGCGCTGCAGGGCCTGGGCGCGACCGCGTTCGCCGAGGTGGGCCCGGACGCGGTGCTGACCACGCTGGTGCGGGACACCGCCGACGTGGGCCCGGAGGCCGCGGTGCCGCTGCTGCAGCGCGGCCGCCCGGAGCCGGAGGCCCTGGTCACGGGGGTGGCCCGGCTGCACACGGCGGGCGTCCCGGTGGACTGGCAGGGCTTCTACGCCGGTACCGGAGCGCGCCACACCGACCTGCCGACCTACGCGTTCCAGCACGAGCGGTTCTGGGTGGAGACCACGGGCGTGGTCGCCGAGGCCGCGGACCTGGGCCTGGAGTCGGCGGAGCACCCGCTGCTGGGCGCAGCGGTGACCGTGGCGGGCGTCGAGCAGACGCTGTTCACCAGCCGACTGTCGGTGCGGACCCATCCGTGGCTGGCCGACCATGTGGTGCTGGGGCAGACGCTGGTGCCGGCGACGGCGCTGGTGGAGATGGCCGTGCGGGCCGGCGACCAGCTGGGCTGCACCGTGCTGGACGACCTGTCGATCCTCGGCCCGCTGGTGCTGCCCGCGAAGGGCGGGATCCACGTGCAGGTCAGCGTGGGCGCCGCGGACGCGGGCGGCCGCCGGGAGGTGTCGATCTACTCGCGGCCCGACAGCGCCGACGTGCCGTGGAGCCTCAACGCCCGGGGGCACCTCGGCTTCCGCGGCCCGGACGTCCCGTTCGCGCTCACGCAGTGGCCGCCGGCCGGTGCCGAGGAGGTGCCGCTGGACGACGCCTACGAGAAGCTGGCCACGCAGGGCTACGAGTACGGGCCGGTGTACCGGGGCCTGGACGCGGTGTGGCGGGTCGGCGAGAACGAGGTGTACGCCGAGGTGAGCCTGCCCGAGCAGAGCCGCACCGGCGTCGAGGGCTTCGGGCTGCACCCGGCGCTGCTGGAGGTCGCGCTGGCCGCCTCCTGCCTGGCCACGTACGGCAGCAGCCCGGCCGGCGCGGTGTGGATCTCGACGGACTGGCACGGCGTACGGCTCCACGCGACCGGCGCCCGGAAGCTGCGCGTACGGCTGGCCGTGGGCGCCGACGGGGCGCTGGAGGTGCAGCTCGCGGACATGGCGGGGCAGCCGGTGGCGACCGCGTCGGCGGTCGCGTGCCGGGCCATCGCCGTCGGCGAGCTGTCCAACGCCCTGGCCCGGAACCGGGACGCGCTGTTCCACGTGGACTGGGCCCACTATCCGCTGATGCCGGCGGACGAGCCGGAGCACTGGGCGGCGCTGGGCGAGGGCCCGTTCACCGCGGGCCGCGTCCTCGCGGACGTGGCCGCGGTCGCGGCGGCGGTCGCCGCCGGTGAGCGCGTCGACGTCGTCCTGGCGCCGCTGGGCGCGATGTCCGACGGCGCCGCCGGGACCTCCGGTGACGTGGCGGCGGACACGCACGCGGTCGCGCGGGACGCGCTGGACCTGGTCCAGCGGTGGCTGGCGGACGAGCGGCTGGCCGACACCCGGCTGGTGGTGCTCACCCGCGGCGGCGTCGCCGTCACCGACACGGAGGACGTCACCGACCTGGGCGCCTCCGCGGTGTGGGGCCTGCTGCGGTCCGCGCAGTCGGAGAACCCGGGCCGGATCGTCCTCGTCGACCTGGACGGCCAGTCCTCGTCGGCGGCGGCGCTGTCGGCGGTGCTGGCCGCCGGGGAGCCCCAGGCGGCGGTGCGCGGCGGGCGGGTGCACGTCCCGCGGCTCGGCCGGGTCGCCGAGTCGGCGTCCGGCACCACCGGCTCCTGGAACCCCGACGGCACGGTGCTCGTCACCGGCGGTACGGGCAGCCTGGGCGCCCTGTTCGCCCGGCACCTGGTCACCGAGCACGGCGTGCGGAGCCTGCTGCTCACCAGCCGGCGCGGCCCGGCCGCCGAGGGCGCGGCCGAGCTGGAGGCGGAACTGCGGGCCCTGGGCGCCGAGGTGACGATCGCCGCGTGCGACGTGGCCGACCGGGAGGCGCTGGCCGCGCTGCTGGCGTCCGTACCGGAGGACCGCCCGCTGACCGGTGTGCTGCACACGGCCGGTGTGCTGGACGACGGGCTGATCGGCTCGCAGACCCCGGAGCGGCTGGCGGCGGTGCTACGGCCCAAGGTGGACGCGGCGTGGCACCTGCACGAGCTGACGCAGGACATGGGCCTGTCGGCGTTCGTCCTGTTCTCGTCGATCGCCGCGGTCGTCGGCGGCCCCGGCCAGTCGACGTACTCGGCGGCCAACCACTTCCTGGACGGGCTCGCGCAGCACCGCAGGGCGCGCGGACTGGCGGCGGCCTCGCTCGCCTGGGGCCTGTGGTCGCAGACCAGCGGCATGACCGGGCACCTGGACGAGGCCGACCTCAAGCGCATCGCCCGCGGCGGGTTCCGGCCCGTCGAGTCGGGGCAGGGCCCGGCGCTGCTGGACCTGGCGATGACGACGGGGCACGCGACGCTCGCCGCGACCCCCATGGACCTGGCGACGCTGCGGGAGCAGGTGCAGGTGCCGGTCCTCCTCCAGAAGCTGGCCCGCTCGTCGGGGCGGCGGACCGCGCAGAACACCGAGGTCTCCACGGAGTCGCTGGCCGACCGGCTGGCCGGGCTCTCCGAGGAGGAGCAGCGGACGGCGGTGCTGGAGTTGGTGCTGGGCCGCGTGTCGGAGGTGCTGGGCCACGCGGACGCGTCCGGGGTGCCGACGGACCAGCCGTTCTCGGCGCTCGGCTTCGACTCGCTGACCTCCGTCGAGCTGCGCAACCAGCTCGGTACGGCGACGGGCCTGAAGCTGCCGCCGACGCTGGTGTTCGACCACCCGACGCCCGCCGCGCTCGCCGCGTTCCTGCACGGCGAGGTGGTGGCGGAGCTGGCCCCGGCGGACGGGCCCGGCGGCGGTCGCGGCGGCGTCGACTTCGCCGCCGAGGTGCGGCTCGCCGACGACGTCCGGCCGGCCGGCGAGGTGGTCGTGGCGGCCGACGCACCGCGCGACATCCTCCTCACCGGCGCGACCGGCTTCCTCGGCGCGTTCCTCCTCCGCGACCTGATGCGCAGCACCACGGCGCGCGTGCACTGCCTGGTGCGGGGCGAGGACGACGTGGCGGCGCTGGAGCGGCTGCGGGACAACGCCCGCTGGTACCGGGTGTGGGACGACATCGACCCGGAGCGGATCGCCGTCGTCCGCGGCGACCTGGCCGAGCCGCGCCTCGGGCTCACCGAGGAGGCGTTCGACGAGCTGGCCCGTACCGTCGACGTGGTCTACCACAACGGTGCGCGGGTGCACTGGCTGCTGCCGTACGAGACGCTGAAGGCGGCCAACGTCGGCGGTACCGAGGAGGTGCTGCGGCTGGCGGCCCGCCACCGCACGGTGCCGGTGCACTACGTGTCGACGGTCGGCGTGTTCAACGGCGTGCGGGAGCCGGGCGTGCCGCTGAAGGTGACGGACCCGACCGGCCCGGCCGAGCGGCTGGCGAGCGGCTACCTGCGCTCCAAGTGGGTCGCCGAGCAGGTCATCGAGGTGGCCAGGGAACGCGGGCTTCCGGTGTCGGTGTACCGGGTGGACGTCATCTCCGGCGACCAGGTCAACGGCGCGTGCCAGACGCGGGACTTCGTGTGGCTGACGCTCAAGGGCCTGGTGCAGGCGCGGTCCGTGCCCAAGGGCGTCGAGGGCCGCTTCCACCTGCTGCCCGTCGACTACGTCAGCGCGGCCATCACCGGCATCGCGGCCCGCCCGGAGGCGGCCGGCGGCACGTACCACCTGTTCAACCAGGGCTCCCTGGCCCTCACCCAGTGCGCCCAGTACCTGCGCGCCCTCGGCTACGAGCTGGACGAGGTCGACTGGGACTCCTGGACGTCGACGGTGACGTCGGGCGACAACGCGCTGCTGCCGCTGCTGGACGCCTTCGAGATGATGACGTCCGACACGGACGGCTTCTACCCGCCGATCGACACGACGGAGACGGAACGGGCGCTGGAGGGCACGGGGATCGGGATCCCGGCCCTGACGCAGGACCTCTTCGAGAAGTACGTCCGCTTCTTCATCGAGGAGAACCACTTCCCGGCCCCGTAACCCCGGGCCGCCCGCGAAAGGGCCCCGCCGGCTTCGGCCGGCGGGGCCTCTTCGTGGTTCTTGAAGGAACAGGGGTTACGGAAGGCGGATGGAGAGGCGGTGGCTGAAGACGTTCTTCGGGTCCCACTTCGCCTTGACGCGCTGGAGGCGCGGGTAGTTGTCCTTGAAGTACAGCTGGTGCCAGGGCACGCCGGAGGTGTTGAGGGACGGGTCGGCGAGGTCCGCGTCGGCGTAGTTGATGTAGGCGCCGTCGTTGACGCCGCCGGTGCGGGGGACGCCGCCGGTCGTGGCGTACACGTCCGCGTACGCCTCGCGCACCCACGCCGTCTGCTCGGCGTCGTCCGCCGGGTCGCTCCACAGGCTGCAGTAGAGGATCTTGGCGAAGGAGTCGCGCTGCGCGGTGGCGGTGTCGGCGGTCGCCACCTCGTTGATCTTGCCACCGAAGCCGACGACGGCGATCATCCCGTACGGGCCGGGGTAGTCGTCGCGGGTGAGCTGCCGGTAGACCGCCTTCAGCTGCTCGTCCGGCATGGTCTTGCGGACGTACGCCGACTTGGCCTTCCAGCGCGGCACGGCGGCCTCCACGAAGCCGGACCACTCGGTGACCGCGTACAGCCAGGGCGCCCGGTACCGGTCGCCCACGTGGTACGGGACGCCGGTGCCCTCGGTGACCGCGGCGAGGAAGTCGTCGAGCAGCTGCTCGGCGCCCGGCACCGACGCCTCGACCTGGGTGCTCATCCGGAAGTAGCCGGCCGCCTTGTGCATCATCTTCAGCTGGCTGAAGAGGTGACGGCCGGGCGAGGTGGGCGCCGAGTTGGCCTCGTGCCAGGCGTTGAAGTTGCGCAGCAGCCGGGTGAGGCTCGCTTCGTCGAGGTCGCTCCAGGACCAGCTGACGTCGGACAGCAGCACCTCGGTCGGCGCCTGCGGCAGCAGCTTCGACGGGTCGGTGCCGGTGGCGCCGGGCGAGCGGAGCCAGTAGCGGGTGATGACGCCGAAGTTGCCGCCGCCCGCACCGGTGTGGGCCCACCACAGCTCACGGTTCGGGTCGCCCGGCTCACGGGTGGCGACGACCTTGCGGGCCCGCCCGTCGGCACCGACGTGGACGACCTCCACCGCGTACAGGTGGTCGACGGTCAGGCCGCGGGAGCGGGACAGCGCCCCGTACCCGCCGCCGGTGATGTGGCCGCCGGCGCCCACCGTCGGGCAGGTGCCGCCCGGCAGGACGACGCCCCACCGCTTGTACAGCGTGCGGTACACGGAGCCGAGGAGCGCGCCGGGGCCCACGGCGATGGCGTTCATGGCCGGGTCGTAGTCGATGGCGTTCATCCCCGCCATGTCGATCACGACGCGGACGTCCCGGTTGGCGGTGAAGTCCTCGTCGCAGTGCCCGCCGCTGCGCACGGCGACCTTCAGTTTGCGGTCGACGGCCTCCTGGACGGCGGCGACGACCTGGTCAGCGCTGTGGACCACGCGTATGTAGTCGGGCGAGCCGACCCAGCGCTGGTTGGAGCCCGACACGAGGCCCTTGTACCGCGGGTCGGCGGGGGTGACGTGGATGGCCGGGGTCGCCCGCACGGCGTGCTCGGCGCCGTCGATCCCGTCGACGGCGGCGGCCACGGCCGGGGTCGTGGCGAGGGCCGGCAGCGCGAGGGCGCCACCGGTCGCCGCGGCGCCCCGCATCAGCCCGCGCCGGGAGAATTCGGTCATGATCGCATGCCTCCATGAGACCTGAACATCGGAAAATCCGCACGAGTGTCGTGCCGTGCGCGAACGTTTCCAGCCGTTCGTCATGACCGGGTAACCCGTCGGGAACCCGGGGCGCGGACGCCGCGGCGCGGCGCCGGGCCTTCAGCGGAAGGTCATCCGCCGGTCCCGTGGGACACGCCGGTGATTACCGGCGGATGGCCGATGCACGGAACGGACGCCTATACGTTCGAGCGGTGCTGTTTCGAGCGGTGCTGTTCCGTGCCCGATGTTCGTGACGTATTCGAGGAGCCTTCGTGCGCAAGGTGCTCATTGCCAATCGCGGCGAAATCGCTGTCCGTGTCGCCCGTGCCTGCCGGGACGCCGGGATCGCGAGCGTAGCCGTCTACGCCGACCCGGACCGGGACGCCCTGCACGT
>NZ_JBIWJG010000024.1:0-43896 GCF_044765045.1 Streptomyces sp. NPDC093546
GGCTTTCCTCCGGGCGCTTCCCTTCGGTCTTTCGTGTTTCCAGCTTAGCAGATCCGTTTTCCGTTTCTGCCACCCGCTGGAGCGGGCTGCCGGGCAGTTCTTCGCTTTCGCGTTTCCCTTTCCGGCGGGGTCAAACACTACCAGCCTTTTTCCGGCCCTCTGACCACCGCCCGGAGGCGATCGACGCAGAGGTGTAGACCACTGGTGTAGACCAGTTAGGATCTCGGCTTGATAGGTGCTGCCGACGACCTACGACTCACTGTCGCGTCGGGGTCAAGCAGGTGTACGACCCTACCTGCAGCCGGTAGTTGAGGCAAATCGCTTCCGGTGCTCCCGAGGGCCCTGAATCTGGACCTCTCGGGCGGAACCGGGACTTCTTATGACATACGCTTCTGACAGTACGCCGTCCGGGACAGGCAGTGACGGCGACGCAGAATCTCCGCCCCCTGGGAGGCTCCCCATGACCATCGTGACGTCGCCGCTCGCCGGCCGGGCCATCGGACTCGCCGCAGTGCCGGACCCCGTGTTCTCCGGGGCGATGGTCGGGCCGGGTACCGCCATCGACCCCGTACGTGAGCCCTCCGAGGCGCTCTCCCCCGTCGACGGCGTGGTCGTCTCCCTCCACCCGCACGCGTTCGTCGTCGTGGACTCGGAGGGGCACGGCGTACTGACGCACCTGGGCATCGACACCGTGCAGCTGAACGGCGAGGGCTTCGAGCTGCTCGTGAACAAGGGGGACACCGTGTCGCGCGGGCAGGCCGTCGTGCGGTGGAACCCGGCGGCCGTCGAGGAGGCCGGCAAGTCCGCGATCTGTCCGATCGTGGCCCTGGAGGCCACTGCCGACTCGCTCGGCGGGCTCCGTGAGGACGGCGACGTGAAGGCCGGAGAGTCTCTCTTCACCTGGCAGTGAGCGGGCCGCCGTCCTCCGGGCGGCGACGGGTCGGACATTCAGAACGTGGTGGCGGCGGGCCGCCACTCAATCGGAGACAGGTGTAATGGAGACAACGCTGCGAGGCGTCGGCGTCAGCCACGGTGTGGCGATCGGCGAGGTTCGGCACATGGGCACGGCAGTCCTGGAGCCGCCGGCCAAGCAGATTCCGGCCGATGAGGCGGAGCGCGAGCAGGGGCGTGCTCGCCAGGCCGTGGAGGCGGTCGCGGCGGATCTGATCGCGCGCGGCAATCTGGCCGGCGGCGAGGCACAGCACGTGCTCGAGGCGCAGGCCATGATGGCCCAGGACCCGGAGCTGATGGCCGACGTCGACCGTCGGATCGCTGTGGGCAGCACGGCCGAGCGGGCGGTCTACGACGCGTTCGCCGCGTACCGCGCGCTGCTCGCCGGTGCCGGGGAGTACCTGGCGGGGCGGGTCGCGGACCTCGACGACGTGCGGAACCGGATCGTGGCACGGCTGCTGGGTGTGCCGATGCCGGGTGTTCCGGACAGTGACGAGCCGTACGTGCTGATCGCGCGGGATCTCGCTCCGGCCGACACGGCGCTGCTGGACCCGTCGCTGGTGCTGGGCTTCGTGACCGAGGAGGGCGGGCCGACCAGCCACAGCGCGATTCTGGCGCGGGCGCTCGGTGTGCCGGCCGTGGTGGCGCTGCCGGGTGCCGGGGAGCTGGCGGAGGGCACCGTGATCGCGGTGGACGGCAGCACCGGTGAGGTCTTCGTCGAGCCGTCCGCCGATCGGCGTGCCGAGCTGGAGCGGGCGGCCGCCGAGCGCAAGGCGGCGCTGTCGGCGGCGACCGGTCCGGGCGCGACGTCGGACGGGCACAAGGTGCCGCTGCTGGCGAACGTGGGCGGGCCGGCCGATGTGCCGGCGGCCGTGGAGGCCGGTGCCGAGGGCGTCGGTCTGTTCCGTACCGAGTTCCTGTTCCTGGACGACAGCAAGCAGGCGCCGTCGGAGGCCAAGCAGGTCGAGGCGTACCGGAAGGTGCTCGAGGCGTTTCCCGAGGGCCGGGTCGTCGTGCGGGTGCTGGACGCGGGCGCGGACAAGCCGCTGGACTTCCTGACGCCGGCGGACGAGCCGAACCCGGCGCTCGGCGTGCGGGGTCTGCGCGCGCTCCTGGACCACCCGGAGGTGCTGCGGACGCAGCTGTCCGCGCTGTCCAAGGCGGCCGAGGGGCTTCCGGTGTACCTGGAGGTCATGGCGCCGATGGTGGCGGACCGCACGGACGCGAAGGCGTTCGCGGACGCGTGCCGTGAGGCGGGGCTGCGGGCGAAGTTCGGTGCGATGGTGGAGATTCCGTCCGCCGCGCTGCGGGCGCGTTCGATCCTGCAGGAGGTCGAGTTCCTGTCGCTGGGCACGAACGACCTGGCGCAGTACACGTTCGCCGCCGACCGGCAGGTGGGTGCGGTGTCGCGGCTGCAGGACCCGTGGCAGCCGGCGCTGCTGGACCTGGTCGCGCTGTCGGCGGAGGCCGCCCGGGCCGAGGGCAAGAGCTGCGGTGTCTGCGGCGAGGCCGCCTCGGATCCGCTGCTGGCCTGTGTGCTGACGGGTCTCGGGGTCACCTCCCTGTCGATGGGCGCCGCTTCGATTCCGTACGTGCGGGCGACGCTGGCGAAGCACACGCTGGCGCAGTGCGAGCGGGCGGCCGCGGCGGCGCGGGCGGCGGACACCGCCGAGGAGGCGCGGCTGGCCGCGCAGGCGGTCCTGTCCGGCGAGTAGACGCGGACGCAAGGAGGGTGGAGGGGCTTTCCCGCGGTGGCGGGGAAGCCCCTTCCGCTTGCGCGGTCAGTGGTGCGGGGCCGGGAAGTCGTCACCTCCGGTGATGTCGAATCCGGCGAGGTAGTCGACGTTGGGCTCCGGGGAGAGAGGCTCGCCGGTGTCGGCGTCGGTGCAGTAGGCGTTGAAGACCTCGGCGGCGCTGAGCGGGATGAGGCGGCCGCGGTCGAGGCGCCAGCCGTGGACGCGGTCGGGGGCGGCGGGTGTGGTGGTGCGCAGGACCAGTCCGCCGGGGCTTTCGAGGGCGATGCCCACCGCGAGGACGGTGGCGAACTCGGCGCCTTCGGAGGAGTCGAGCAGGGTGGGGCCGGTGTCCGGGCGCTCGGCGTGGAGCACGGCCAGCAGCTGCTCCTCGCGCGCGGGGATGCTGCAGACGATGTGGTGGACGCCGGGTCCGGCCTCCTGGAGCAGGCGGTACAGGAGATGGGAGGCCCGGTCGAAGGCGTCGCGGCCGATGTCCTGGCCGCAGCGGGCGCACTCTCCGGCGTCGGCGAGGAGCATGGTGGCGTACTCCCAGGTGGCGTGGCGTACGGCTTTGTTGATGAGGGCGGGGACGAGCCGGTCGATGGGTTGTCCGGTGTAGGCCAGGCCGGCGCCGGTCGCGGCGACTTCGGCGGTGAAGCGGCTGCGGCTGGCGGGGCTGTCGGGGTCGAGGCCTGCTTCCGCGCAGTACGCGGCGTAGTCCTCGGGGTCGAAGAGGGTGACGGTGGTGTGGCCGCCCTGGGAGGCGAGACTTCTCAGGAGGTCTTCGACCTGGCGGAGGTAGGTCGCGTGGTCGTCGAAGGTGAAGGTGCGGTAGCGGCGCATGGCCGTGAAGTCCTGTTCGTCCGCGAGCAGGCCGACGGTGCTCGGGACTTCGCGGCGCAGGGCGCGCCGCATCGCGGTGGTGCTCCGGGTGTGTGCCATGAATCCCCCTGGTTCATCGGTGCTCACTCACCGTAACCGAGGGGTCTGACAACGCGGCTGCGGGCAGTCGGTCGCGTACCAGTCGGCGCTGGGCGAGGCAGAGGGCGGCATAGCCGGCGCCCAGGAGGGGCCAGCCCAGTGGGCCGGTGGCGATGACGGTGGTGACGAGGAGTGGTCCCGCGCTGCGCTGGGTGGAGGCGGCGAGGCCGTGGACGCCGAGGTAGGCGCCCTGGGCGTCGGTGGGGGCGAGGGCGACGGAGAGTTCCCACGAGACGACGGCGTGGAGCATCTCCACGAAGGTGAGGACGATCGCGGCCGCGATGAGGGCGGTGACGGCGGTCCAGGTGCCGCCGGTCGCGGAGGCCGCCAGGGCGAGGCAGCCGGTGATGAAGAGGCAGGCGAGCGGGATGAGCAGGCGGCGGGCGGCGGCGGGGGTGGTGCCGAAGCGGGCGAGCGGGACCTGGAAGAGGATCACGAGGACGGAGTTGAGGACCAGCAGCATCGGGGCGAGGCCGACGGGGGCGTCGGTGGCGTGGACGATCCACAGGGGCAAGCCGACCTGGAGGATCGCGTCGTCGAGGAAGAGTGCGGCTTCGGTGGCGGTGTAGAGGAGGAAGGTCCGGTCGCGCCAGGGGGTGGAGGGGTGGGCGGGGGTGGCGGCGGACGTGGTGGAGGCGGCGGCTACGCGGGAGGGGGACGGGGGTTCGGCGCAGCGGAGGGTGAGCGCGGCGATGACGACGTACGAGAGGGCGTTGCCGACGAGCAGGGCCTGGTAGGCGGTGGTGGTGCCGATGGTGAGGGCGGCTGCCGCGGCGAGGCCGCCGAGGGCCCAGCCGATGTTGGCGGCGGTGCGGGTGACGGCCTGGTAGCGGGTGCGTTCGGGGCCTGCGACGCGTGCGGCGTAGAGCTTGCCGAGGACGTTGGAGCCTCGGTCGGGGAGGGCTCCGATGGCGGAGTAGAGCAGCAGGAGTGTGTAGCTGTCCGTGGTGAGGAGGGCCAAGAGGGCGGCGGCGCGCAGGAGTTGGGCGCCGATGAGGACGCGGGTGACGGGGAAGCGGTCGGCGAGGCGTCCGGCGAGGGGGGCGCCGGCGATGCCTATGGCGCCGGAGACGCCGATGAGGATGCCGACTTGGGCGACGGACGCGCCGCTGACCTGCGTGAAGTAGAGGGCGACGGCGGTGGCCCAGAGTCCGGTGCCGGTTTTGTCGATGAGGGTGACGACGAGCATGCGGCGGCCGTCGCGGCCGCCTGGGATGTGGATGCGGTTCCGCCCGCGGGTGGCGGGTGCGGTGCGGTGACGGTGCTGGTTCACCGTGTCCCCCTTGACCCCGATTATGTATTGGTACATAGTTGAGTACGTGGCAGCACAATATGGGATCGGCGGGACGACGGCCAAGGGGATTGCCGCGTCCATCGAGCGGGCCGTGGCGGGCGGGGGCCTCGGGCCGGGTGCCGCGCTGCCACCGGTGCGGCGACTCGCGGACGACCTGGGCGTCAGCCCCGGGACGGTGGCGACGGCGTACAAGGAGCTGCGGCAGCGCGGGATCGTGGTGACCAAGGGGCGGGGCGGGACCGTGGTCGCGCAGGCGCCGTCGGTGGGGTCGCGGCGGCCGCCCAGGGTGCCGGAGGGGGTGCGCGATCTCGCGGGTGGCTATCCGGACCCGGCGTTCCTCCCGGAGCTCCGGCCTCCGTCACCGGTGGGCCCCGTGCCCGGATCGCACCGGGGGTCACCGCGGCTGGCGGCGCTGGAGGAGCTCACGCGCGCGTGGTTCGCGCGGGACGGGGTGCCGGCGGAGCACGTCACCTTCGCGCACGGCGCCCTCGACTGCGTGGCGCGTCTGCTGTCCACGGAGCTGAAGCCGGGCGATTCCGTCGCGGTGGAGGACCCGGGGTTCCATCACCTGCTGGACCTGGTTCCGGCGCTGGGCCTGCGGATCGTTCCGGTCGAGGTGGACGACGCGGGAATCCTGCCCGGGGCGCTGCGGGCCGCCCTGCGCGCGGGCGTACGGGCGCTGGTGTGCAGTCCGCGCGGACAGAGCCCCAGGGGCGGGTACTTCACGCGGGAGCGGCGGGACGCGCTGGTCGAGGTGCTGGCCGGGTTCCCCGAGGTGCTGGTGATCGAGGACGACCACAACGCGGACGTCTCCGGGGCGCCGTCGTGCGCCGCGCTGGCGGCCGCGGGGCTGCCGCGCTGGGCGCAGGTGCGCACGGTCTCCAAGCACCTGGGCATCGACCTTCGGTGGGCCGGGCTCGCGTGTGACGCGACGACGCTGGCCCGGCACGACGGGCGGATGCTGCTGACCTCGGGGTGGGTGAGCCACGTCCTACAGGAGACGGTGGCGCGGCTGCTGGCCGACGAGGAGGTCGCCCGCCTGGTGGGGCGGGCCGAGGAGGCGTACACCGAGCGGCGTGAGGCGCTGCTCGGGGAGCTGGCGCGGCGCGGGATCGCGGCGCACGGGGCGAGCGGCCTGAACGTGTGGGTGCCCGTGCGCGACGAGTCGGCGGTCGTCAACGGACTGCGTTCGTACGGCTGGTGGGTGGCGGCGGGAGCCCGCTTCCGGATCGCGGCGCCCACCGCCGTACGGATCACGACGGCGACACTGGAGCCGGCCGCCGCGGCGCGGCTGGCCTCGGACTTCGCCGGCGTCCTGGGCGAGTCCGAGGCCATGTACGGCGGTTGAGTCAGCCGGTCTTCCCGCCCTGGGCGGCGCGGCTGCGCGCGAGGCCCTCGTAGAAGCGGAGCAGGTCGAGGTTGTCCACGGAGCCGGGGTTGACGGCCTTGGCCAGGTCCGTGCCCTGGAGGAGGCGTTTGACCGGGACCTCGATGCGCTTGCCGGTGAGGGTGTGCGGGACGCCGGGCACCTCGATGATCTCGTCCGGTACGTGGCGCGGGGACAGCTCGGTACGGATGGTCCGCTTGATGCGGTCGATCAGGTCCTCGTCGAGGACGGCCCCTTCGGCGAGGTGGACGAAGAGCGGCATCCAGTAGCCGCCGTCGGGCTCCTCCAGGCCGATGACGAGCGATTCGCGGATCTCGGGGAGGCGTTCCACCGCCTCGTAGATGTCGGCGCTCCCCATACGGACGCCCTGCCGGTTGAGGGTGGAGTCGGAACGGCCGTGGATGACGACCGAGCCGCGGTCGGTGAGGGTGATCCAGTCGCCGTGGCGCCAGACGCCCGGGTACATGTCGAAGTAGCTGTCGCGGTAGCGGCTGCCGTCCGGGTCGTTCCAGAAGTGGATGGGCATGGACGGCATGGGCTGGGTGACGACCAGCTCGCCCACTTCTCCGGTGACGGGCTTGCCCTGCGGGTCCCAGGCCTGGAGGTCGGTGCCCAGGCAGGCGGCCTGGAGCTCGCCCACGTGGACCGGGAGGGTGGGGACGGCGCCGGCGAAGCAGCTGCACACGTCCGTGCCGCCGCTGACGGAGGCGATCCACAGGTCGTCGCGCACCTCGTCGTGGAGCCAGCGGAAGCCGTCCGGCGGGAGCGGGGAGCCGGTGGTGGCGACGCAGGTGACGCGGGACAGGTCGTGGTCGCGGGACGGGTGGACGCCGGCTTTGCGGCAGGCCATGACGTACGCCGCGGACGTGCCGTAGAGGGTGGTCCCGGTGAGTTCGGCGACGCGCCACTGGGCGCCGGTGTCCGGGTAGCCGGGGCTGCCGTCGTACAGGACGACCGTGGTGCCGGTGAGCAGGCCGGAGACGAGGAAGTTCCACATCATCCAGCCGGTGGAGGTGTACCAGAAGAAGCGGTCCTCCGGGCCGAGGTCGCAGTGCAGGCCGAGCTGCTTGATGTGTTCGAGAAGGATGCCGCCCTGGGACTGGACGATCGCCTTGGGCAGGCCCGTGGTGCCGGAGGAGTACAGGACCCACAGGGGGTGGTCGAAGGGCACCTGCTCGAAGACGGGTTCCGCGTCGCCCGCCGTGAGGGCGGACCAGTCCAGGGCGCCTTCGGGGGCGTCCGTGCCGAGGAGCGGGATGTGGACGACCGCGCGCAGGGTGGGCAGTTCGCGGCGCAGCTCGGCGACGGTGTCGCGGCGGTCGTGCTCCTTGCCGCCGTAGCGGTAGCCGTCGATGGTGAACAGCACGACCGGTTCCACCTGCTGGAAGCGGTCCAGCACGCTGCGGGCGCCGAAGTCGGGGGCGCAGGAGGTCCACACGGCACCGACGGCGGCCGTGGCGAGAAGGGCGGTGACGGCCTGCGGGATGTTGGGCAGGTAGCCGCTGACGCGGTCGCCGGGGCGTACGCCGAGGGCGCGCAGCTCGGCGGCGAGGGCGCCCACCTGGCGGCGCAGCTCCGCCCAGCTGATGGGCGTCGCCTCCTGGGTCTCGTCGACGTGGAGCAGGGCGGCCGCCTCGGGGCGGTCGGCGGCGGCGCGCAGGGCGTGCTCGGCGTAGTTCAGGGTGGCGCCGGGGAACCACTGGGCACCGGGCATCGAGCGGTCGCCGAGGACGCGCTCGTACGGCGTCGAGAAGCGGATGTCGAACCACTCGGCCACCGCCTGCCAGAAGGTGTCGAGGTGCTCGATGGACCAGCGGTGCAGCGCGGGGTAGCCGCCGTCGGCCGGGGCGCCGTGCCGTTCGGCGGCCCAGGCCTGGAAGCGGGTGACCGCGGCGGTGGCGATACGGTCCTGGTCGGGCTGCCAGAGCGGCTCGGGCTGCGCGTGCTCTGTGGTCATGGGGCTGCTCCCTGGCTGTACGTCCCTGTACGCGGGTCTGCGTGGGTCGCGCGCACGTGCGGGGTGTGCGCGTGACGCGGCTGACAGGGACGATGCCATGTGATCGTTGTTCGCACCAGGGTTCGCCGCCCATGGTCGCGCGGTTGAATATGTGGTCCCACCACGGGTGAACGGCAGTTGAACGGCCCTCCCTCGCGCCTGGACGGGTGGCAGGGTGAGCCGCATGGACGGTCGTGATCTGGTGCGTTCGGTGAAGGTCTTCTCGACGGTACGGGGCCTGCGTGCCGTGCGCTCGGCGTGGCGGCAGCGCCGTACGGACGCGTGGGGGCTGCCGCCGCGCGGCGCCGAGCGGGCGCGGACACCGGGGGCCGTCCAGGGGGCGGAGCCGCTGCCGGGCGGCGGCGTGGTGCGGTTCGCCCGCTCGGTGCTGCGGGTGTGGGTGACGGCCGGCGGGACGGTCTTCTGGGGCTGGGACGGGGCCGAGCCCCTCCCTTCGTACGCGCTGGCCGGTGACCCACCGGAGCCGGACCAGCGCGCCGTACTGGAGCCGGACACGGACGGCGGCTGGCGGGTGGTGTCCGAGCGGGTGACGGTGGCGGTGTCGCGCGACGGCGCCGTGGAGGTCCGTACGCCGGGGGGTGTCATGTTGCGCCGGGACCTGCCGCCGCGGTGGTGGGAGCCGGTGGACGGGGCCCGGGCAGGAGACTCGGCGGGCCCGGCCGGGGCTCCCGTGCGGTGGGTGCAGCGCTCGCAGGTGCCGGCCGACGCGCGGTTCTTCGGGCTGGGCGGGCGGGCGTCGGGGCCGCGGCTGCGGGACGGCACGTACCGGCTGTGGAACACCGATCCCGGCGGCGGTTTCGGGCCCGGTGACGACCCGCTCTACATCACCATGCCCGTGCAGCTGGTGGTGTCCGACGCGGGGACCCATCTGGCGTTCCACGACAACTCCTGGGACGGGCTGGTGACCCTGCGGGAGGGCGAGGAGGGCGCCGGGTCGGGGCACGACCGGCCGGGGGCGAGCGAGGTGCGGATGAGCGGCGGCCCGCTGCGCTGCTGGGTCGTGGTGGGAACCCCCGCGCGGGTGCTGCACGGCTGGACCGCGCTGACCGGCGCGCCCGCGCTGCCGCCGTCGTGGGCCCTCGGGCCGCAGCACGCGCGGTGGGGCTTCGGCACGGAGCGGGAGGTGCGGCGCGTGGTGGCCGGCTACCGGGAGCGCGACCTTCCGCTGTCGGCGCTGCACATGGACATCGACCACTACCGGGACCACCAGGTGTTCACGGTGGACCGGGAGCGGTTCCCGGACCTGCCCGGCCTCGCGCGGGAGCTGCGGGAGCTGCCGGAGGGGGGCGTGCGGCTGGTGTCGATCGTCGACCCGGGGGTCAGGGCGGAGCGCGGCAACGCCGTGTACGAGAGCGGGCGGGCGGTCGGCGCCTCGGGGGCGTACGTACGGGACGGGAGGGGCGGTGAGGTGCGGGGGCTGGTGTGGCCGGGCGAGTGCGTGTTCCCGGACTTCACCGATCCCGCCGTACGGGAGTGGTGGGGCGGCCTGTACGAGGAGCGGCTCGCGCAGGGCTTCTCCGGGGTGTGGCACGACATGAACGAGCCGGTGTCGTTCGCGGCCTTCGGTGACAGGACGCTGCCCCGTTCGGCACGGCACGCCCTGGAGGGTAGGGGCGGCGACCACCGCGAGGCCCACAACGTGTACGGCCTGACCATGGCCCGGGCCGGCCACGAAGGGCTGCTGCGGCTGCGGCCCGACGAGCGGCCGTTCCTCTTCTCGCGGTCCGGCTGGGCGGGGATGCAGCGGTACGGCGGGACCTGGTCGGGCGATGTGTCGACGGGGTGGCCGGGGCTGCGGGCCTCGCTCTCCCTGGTGCTGGGGCTGGGCCTGTGCGGGGTGCCGTATTCGGGGCCCGACGTGGGCGGGTTCGACGGAATCCCGTCGCCGGAGCTGTTCCTGCGCTGGTTCCAGCTGGGGGCGTGGCTGCCGCTGTTCCGTACGCACTCGGCGATCGACGCGGGTGTGCGCGAGCCGTGGGAGTTCGGGCCGCGGGTGCTGCGGTACGCGCGCGTGGCGCTGGCCGAACGGGAGCGGCTGCGGCCGTACTTCGTGACGCTGGCCCATCTGGCGCGGCTCACGGGGGCGCCCTATGTGCGGCCGCTGTGGTGGGGTTCCCCGGAGGACCGCACGTTGCGCGACTGCGAGGACGCCTTCCTGCTGGGCGACGCGCTGCTCGTGGCGCCGGTGATGGCGCGCGGCATGGACCGGCGGGCCGTACGGCTCCCGCGCGGGCGGTGGTACGACACCGCGACGGGCCGGGCGTACGACGGGCCGGGGCAGGTCCTGCTGGACGCGCCGCTGTCGCGTATCCCGGTGCTGGCGCGGGGTGGGGCGGTGATTCCCGTACGGGGTGAGGACGGCGCCGAGGAACTGGAGTTGTGGGCGCCCGCGGCGGGACGCACGGGCGGTGGTCTGGTGGTGCGGGACGCGGGCGACGGCTGGGAGCGGGCGGAGGTGGAGCGGTACACGACGCGGCTGGTGGACGGCGGGGTCCAGGTGGAGCGGGTGACGGACGACGGCGCGCGGGTGGTGGAGGGGCGACGGGTGAGGGTCCGGGGGCTGGGTGCGGCGGCGGGGTGAGGGCGCCGCCCTCCGGGCGTCGGGTCCCGAGCCCGGTATGACGGCAAACGGGTGAACGACACGCACACGGGCGCCGGGTGGGGCGTTACGTAGGGCGGGCCCGGCCACTCGGCGCCGGGCCGCTCGACGAAAGGGACAGACCATGATCAAGCAGGTGCTGGCCACCGCCGGACTGGCCGCGGCCGTGCTCGGTGCTTCCGCCTCCACCGCCTCGGCGGTCGGCGACCGCGGGGTGGACACCCAGAACGGCAACTACTCCGTCCAGGAGTACGGCAACACGGGCAGCGACCCGGCGCTGACGGCGGACCGGAGCGCGGACGAGGCGGCTCTTCGGTCACTGGACCGCTGGTAGGCATCCGTACGGCCTGGGCGGGTTCACCCGGTGGGTGTCCCGTAACGGCCGGCGAACCAGTTCCGTACGGCCGCGGTGTGCAGCGGGAACGCGAGCTCCGCCGGTGCGTACAGGAGGTGGTGGCCCGACGTCTCGTCGGTGGCGGCGGAGGGCGGCAGTCCGGCGGCGGGGCGTACGGGGAGGAGACCGAAGAGCAGCAGGTGGCCCGCGGGTGAGCTCATCGCGTCGGCCAGGCGGACGTCGGCCGCGGCCGCGCGGATACCGGTCTCCTCCCGCAACTCCCGTACCACCGCGTCCCGCCAGTCCTCCGCGTGGTCGATGAAGCCGCCGGGCAGGGCGATGCCCCCGCGATGGGGCCCGATGGTGCGGGTGATGACGACGAGTCCGGTCCCGCGCGCGTCGGTCGCCGGGAGCAGGGCGACCGCGACCGGCAGGGGGTTGCGGTAGGCGGTGTCGCCGCAGGAGGCGCACGTGCGGGGCCAGCCGGCCCCGGACGGGTAGGGCGCGCCGCAGGCGCCGCAGTGGGAGTCCTTCACAGACGGACTGTAGCGAGGCCGGCTGTAGCGGGGCGGGCTGTTCCGGCCCGGCCCGAGCTGGTAGATCCGTGGGCATGACACGACTCGGTACCGCTCTCCGCGCGCTCGTGGCGGCCGCCACCGCGCTCCTCTCCGTGGCGGCGGCGTCGCCCGCCGCCCAGGCCACGCCCGAGCCCAAGGCACCGCAGGAGTTCGTGGCGCTGCGCTCCGTGGATCCGACCATCATCCAGGAGATGCGCTACACCACGGCGCACAACTTCGTCGGTGAACCGGTGGACGGCTACCGGCAGCCGCTGTGCATCCTGACCAGGCCGGCCGCGCAGGCGCTGCACCGCGCTCAGGTGCGGCTGCTGCGGCAGGGGTACTCCCTGAAGGTGTACGACTGCTACCGGCCCCAGCGCGCCGTGGACCACTTCGTCCGGTGGGCGAAGGATCTCCGGGACGAGCGGATGAAAGCGGAGTTCTATCCGCTGGTGGACAAGTCGCGGCTCTTCGCGGACGGTTACATCGCCGAGAAGTCCGGGCACAGCCGCGGCTCGACGGTCGACCTCACGATCGTGAAGCTGCCCGCCCCGCCGACGCGGCCGTACGTGCCCGGCGAGACGTTGGTGCCGTGCTACGCACCGCAGGAGGAGCGGTTCCCCGACAACTCCCTGGACATGGGGACGGGTTTCGACTGCTTCGACACGCTGTCCCACACGGACGATCCCCGCGTTCAGGGGGTGCAGCGCGCGAACCGGCAGCTGCTGAAGAGCACCCTCGCCGCCCAGGGATTCGTGAACCTTCCCGAGGAGTGGTGGCACTTCACCTACAAGCCGGAGCCGTTCCCGGACACGTACTTCGACTTCCCGGTGGCGCGGCGTTCGGTGGCCGGGCACTGACCCCGCCCGCGTGCCGCCACCTGACGGCCGTGCGGTCGTCAGGTGGCGGCCGGCTCGCGCTGCCGGTCGGCGAGGGTCAACGCGTGTTCGACGACCGCCACCAGCACCTCCTTGACGGACTCCCGCTCGCGCGCGTCGCACATCAGGAGCGGCACCTCGGGGTCGAGGTCGAGCGCCACCCGTACCGTCCGGGCGGGATACGCGGGCGCGCCCTCGAAGCGGTTCACGGCCACCGCGAAGGGGATGCCCCGCCGCTCGAAGTAGTCGATGGCGGCGAAGCAGTCCTCCAGGCGGCGGGTGTCCGCGAGGACCACCGCGCCCAGCGCGCCCTGCGCGAGCTCGTCCCACAGGAACCAGAAGCGGTCCTGTCCGGGCGTACCGAACAGGTACAGCACCAGGTCCTCGCGGAGGGTGATCCGCCCGAAGTCCATGGCGACGGTGGTGGTGGACTTCGACTCGACGCCGCGCAGGTCGTCGACGGGCCGGCCCGCCTCGCTGAGGGTCTCCTCGGTGCGCAGCGGCCGGATCTCGCTGACCGCGCCCACCAGGGTCGTCTTGCCCACTCCGAACCCGCCCGCGACGAGGATCTTGAGTGTCACCGGCTCGACCACCGGCCGCTCGGCGCGGCGGGAGCTAGAGCGCCCGAAGGCCATTGATCACCTCACGCAGGATGTTCACGTCCGGCAGTTCGGCCGGCGGAACGGGACGGGTTACGTGGACGAGTTCGTCCTCGACGAGGTCGCCGACCAGGACGCGGACCACCCCGACGGGGAGGTCGAGTCCGGCGGCGAGCTCGGCGATGGACTGGGGGAAGTCGCTGCACCGCTCGACGATCTCCACGTGCTCCGGGGAGAGCGTCTGGTCGCGGCCGGGGTCCTCGGCCGCGGGTTCGGGGACGACCACCGCGATCAGGTCGAGGCGGTGGCGGGTGGCGCTGCTGGTACGGCCGCGGGTCATCGCGTACGGGCGGACCACGGGGCCCGCGTCGTCGTCGAACCAGTGGTGCGGCTCACGGCGGGTCCGGCCTCTGTGCCGGCTGTGCTGCCCTGCTGCGTCACTCATCGCATCCCCCGTTATCCTCCTGCGGTCAGTCCGGTCCGCGGCGCCGTCCCCAGGTGGGCCCCCACCCGCTTGACCATCAGCGTCATCTCGTACGCGACGAGGCCGACGTCGGAGTCGGCGTCCGCCAGTACGGCGAGGCAGCTGCCGTCGCCCGCCGCCGTGACGAAGAGGAAGGCGTCGTCGAGCTCGACGACGGTCTGCCGGACCCGGCCGGCGTCGAAGTGGCGGCCCACGCCCTTGGCGAGGCTGTGGAATCCGGAGGCGACGGCCGCCATGTGCTCGCTGTCCTCACGGCTCAGGTCCCTGGAGGCGCCGGTGGGCAGTCCGTCGCTGGAGAGCACCAGCGCCTTGCGGATGGAGCCGACGCGGTCGACGAGTTCGTCGAGGAGCCAGTTGAGCTGGCCGGCTGAGCCTGCCGAGCCGGTTGCGCCTGCTGAGGCTGCTGAGCCGGTCGTCGTGGTTGCTGCGGCGTTCGGTGCGGTCATGGACCGTCCCCCTCGGGTGTCGTTCGTGGTGCTGTCTCACCGCGGAGCGCGCGGAGCGCCGGCGGGGCGTCGCCCTCGGCGTTCTCTTGGCGCCCGCGCTGCCAGCCGCGCTGCATGGCGGCCATGCGGGTGCGTACTGCTTCGGCGTCGCGCTCGGCGTCGCGCTCGCTGCCTCGCTCGATGTCGCTTTCGGCGACGCGTCCGGTGCCGCCTTCGGCGCGCTCTGCGGCGGACCGGTCGGCGGTCTCCCGCAGCTGCGGGGCCAGGCTGGCCTGCCGTACGCGGCGGGGCAGGCCGCCGAGCAGCGGGGTGGTCTCCGGGTCGGAGCCGGGTGCCCCGCGGCTGCCCTGCTCCGCGGTGCCCTCGGTGGGCGGGTGGGCGCGGCCGCGCTCGTCGAGGCGCCGGCCCCGGTGCGCGATCAGGGTCGGGACCGTGGGCTTGCGGCGGGGCAGCGAGACGGTAGCGCCGGCCGGTCGCTCGGGGGCGTGGTCGGCGGCCTGGTGGTGCTGCGTCTCTTCGGAGGTCGCGGCGGAGCGGCCGGTGACCGGGCGCAGCGGGGTCCTGGGGCGGAACAGTCCGCCGCGTTCGCTCTCGGTCTCGTCGATGTCGCCGATGCCGCCGAGGGGGCCGGTGAGCGGGCCGGTGAGCGCGTCGTCGAAGGGCAGGGCGCCGACCGGCGGCTCCAGCTCGACGGGGCCGTCGAGCAGGGAGGCGTCGAGCAGGGAGGTGTCGAGCCCCGAGGGCACCTGGGAGAGGGCCGCGCGCCGGGGCGGGACCTCGTCGGTGTGGCCGTCGACTGCCCCGCGGTCCACCGCCTTGCGATCGGCGCCCCTGCGGTCGACGCTCCTGCGGTCGACGGCCTTGCGGTCGCCGCTCTTGCGGTCGAGCCGGAAGCCCGAGCCCTGGGTCTCGGGCGCCTCGGTGAGGAGCGCGGCCGGGATGAAGACGACCGCGGTGGTGCCGCCGTACGGGGAGGGCTGCAGCGACACCCGTACGTTCTGGCGCTGGGCGAGCCGGCTGACCACGAAGAGGCCGAGCCGGTCGGTGTCCGAGAGCTCGAACTCGGGTGTCTCGGCGAGGCGCAGGTTCGCGTCGAGCAGCGCGTCCGGGGTCATGCCGAGCCCGCGGTCGTGGATTTCGAGCGTGAAGCCGTTGGCGACCGGCTCGCCGTGCACCTGGACCGCGGTGTGCGGCGGGGAGAACACCGTGGCGTTCTCCAGGAGTTCGGCGACCAGGTGGGTGAGGTCGGCGACGGCCGGACCACTGACCCCGATGCGCGGCAGCCTGCGCACCTCGATGCGCTCGTAGTCCTCGACTTCGGCGACCGCCGCCCGTACCACGTCCATCAGTTGGACGGGCTTGCGCCACTGGCGGGAGGGGGCGGCTCCGGAGAGGATCACCAGGCCCTCGGCGTGACGGCGCATACGCGTGGTCAGGTGATCCAGCTTGAACAGGTCGGCCAGCTCGTCGGTGTCCTCCGTGCGCCGCTCCATGGTGTCGAGGAGGGTGAGCTGGCGGTGCAGCAGCACCTGGTTGCGGCGGGCGAGGTTGACGAAGACCTCGGAGACCCCGCGGCGCATGTCGGCCTGCTTGACGGCGGCTTCGACGGCGGCGCGCTGAAGGGTGTTGAGGGCCTGGCCGACCTGGCCGACCTCGTCCCTGTCGTACTCCAGCTGCGGCACTTCGGTCTCGACGTCGACCTGTTCGCCCGCGGCCAGGCGGCGCATCACGCTCGGCAGCCGTACGCCGGAGACCTCCTGGGCCTCCTTGCGCAGCCGCCGCAGGTCGCGGACGAGGTCGCGGCCTATGCGGACGGAGACGATGATCGAGACGAGCAGGGCGAGGAAGCCGAGGACGCCGGCGATCCCCGCCTTGAGCAGGACGTTGTACGCGGTCGGCTGCACGCGGTCCTGGTAGCGGTCGCCTGCCTCGGTGTTCGCCGAGGCGAGGTGGTTCAGGACCGGGGTGGCGGCGTCCCGCCAGTGTGACGCCTGGACGGCTCGGGGCGTGTCGGTGGCGCCGGCGGTTATGAGCGCCTCCTCGGCGTCGCGCAGCGGCTCGGTCGCGGGGCTGCGCCAGTACTGCTCGAAGACCTCGCGTTCGGAGCCGGGCAGGACCTCCAGGTTGACCTCGTAGAAGAGGCGGCGCTGGGCGACGAGGTCGGTGAGGGCGCGGATCTCCTCGGCAGTGAAGCGCCTGTTGACGAGGGAGGAGAAGACGAGGGCGTCCTCGCGGGAGAGCATCTCGCGGGCGCGGACGATGCCGACGAGGGCGCGGCCCTGCTTGTCCATCTCCACGTTCTCCAGGGCGTGGAGGTTGAGGAGGAAGGTGTAGCAGGGGTCGACGAGGCGGTTGTAGAACTCGAGCGCCTGCATGCGGCCGACGGCGCGGTTCTCGACGGAGCGGCGCAGTCCGGAGAGGCCGTCGAAGGCCTGGAGGAGCGCGCTCAGCCGACGGGCCGCCTGGGGCTGCAGGGCGTCGATGACGCCGGAGTCGGCGGCGTTGGCCCGGATGCGGGCGATGGTCCGGTCGGTGGCGGCTTGTTCGCGGCGCAGCGTGGGGAGGGCGTCGGACGCGCGTGGATCGGCGAGATAGACGAGGGTCTGGCGACGCTCCTGCTGGATGACGCGGACGGTGTCCTCGAGGGGGTAACCGACCTTTTCGACGATGTAGCCGACGTCGAGGAGCTGATCGGCCTCCCGGCCGGTGAGGAGTGTCGCGAACCCCCACAGTCCGGTGAGGGAGACGAGCGGCACGAGCAGCAACGCCACGATCTTCCTGCGGATCGACTTCCCGCGAAAGCGCATGGCCTCCCCCAGCTCGGACCCGACCGGTGAGGGTGCCGTCCGGCGCGGGTGTACACATCAACACATCAACAAACGGCGCGAGCCTACTACTGCATCGCAGGCATCTCGAAGGTGCGTCCGGGCGATTTTCAGCCGTGGAACGGGGCGTCGATCATGGGTTTCCCGGGTATTCGCGGCCCTGGCACTCCGCTCTGCGGTGGATGGTCCCTGGCGGGGCGACATGTGCCCGGCGGTAACGGTTGGCTGGAACTGTGTGTTCCGCGGGGAATCTTCGCCGCCGGCCGTACGTCTACGAACAGGGGAGGCGCGGAACTGTCGGCGTAAAGCGGCTCATGACGGGCAGCCACCCTGAAAACGGTCGGTTGTGGGGAGTGGCGGTTGCGATGACGACGGAGCGGTGGGACTCGGGGACGACGACGGCTACGGGGCGGCGGGAACTGTGGGTGGAGGAACCGGCGACGCGGCGCAGGCTGCCTGATCCGGTCCGTACGGCGGCGGTTCGTGCCGTGCTCGTCGCCTCGCTGACGCTGATACAGGCGACGGTGGCGTTCCTGTGCACGCTCGCGGGCTCCTGGCTGGCGTTCCCGATGGTGCTGAGCAGCATCGCCAGCACGGTGGTGGCGACGTGGGCGGCGGCGGACGTGTGGGTCACCCGGCAGGTGTGGAACCAGCGCCATGGTGTCGTCTCCGTGCCGAGCAGCACGGCGCGGGAGCTGCGGCGTGAGCGGCGCATGGCCCGACGGGCGGCCCGCGCGCAGGCGCGTGCGGCGCGGGAGGCGGCGCGCATACGGCTAGGTGGCGAGGAGGCCGGTGCGGGCTCCGGTTCCGTCTCCGGTTCCGGTGCGGGCTCCGCTTCCGGCCGGGGGCGGCAGGGCGCGGGAACCCTCTCGCGGGCCTGACGCGCGCCGGACCCGGCCTGTCCGGGCGTCGGTGCCCGGCAGGTGCCGGGCACCGGCCCGGTGGCGCTTCCGCGGCTAGTCCGCGGCGGGCGCCGGTTCGGGCGCCGGATCGGGCACCGGCGTGCGCTTGAACATGCGCGTCGCCGTGATCTCGCCGTGCACCGCCGTCTCGCCCGCCTGGGTCTGCTGCGGCAGCCCGGGGCGCAGGTGCTCCTCGACGCTGATGTACTTCAGCCCCGCGCGCAGGTCCGCGTCGTTGCGCAACCGGATGACCAGCGGGAACTCGGCGAGCGCGGTCGTGTCGAACAGACCCGTCGTGTACAGCAGCTGGACACCCAGCGCGTCCGACACGGCCCGCTGGAGCTCCAGCAGGTACGTGGCGTTGGCACGGCCGATCGGGTTGTCGAGGAAGAGCGTGCCCGCGTGGCGGTGCTTGTCGCGGCCCCGGTCGTTGCTGCGCAGGGCGGCCATCGTGCAGTAGAGCGCGATGGCGGCGGTGAGCAGCTGGCCGCCGGAGAAGACGTCGCCCATCTGCCCGACCGGTACGCGCTCGGCGCGCAGCACCGCGTCGGGCTTGAGGATCTCCACGGCCACGCCCTTGGGCTGGAGGGCGGCCTGAACTCCGCGCAGCAGTAGGGACATGCCGTCGCGGCGCAGGTCGGAGTTCTTCTTGACGGCGGCGCTGGTCGCCTCGTCGATGACCTCGCCGAGCCGATCGGTCAGCGTCGCCTGGTCGGGCTCCTCGAAACGGATGCGCAGGAACTCCTGACCCGACCACTCGCCGAGGCCCTCGGGGAGCCGGGACAGGCGCTGGGCGGAGCGGAGGGTGGTGAGCGCGGACTCCACCAGTCCGCGCAGCCGGTCGACGATGGAGTCGCGGTTGCGCTCCAGCTGGGCCAGCTCGTCGGTGAGTACGCGCAGCCGGGGCGCGAACGCCTCGGCCCACTTGGCGGCGTGCTCCGGCAGCGCGGCGGCGGGCAGCTCGCGGATCTGCTGGCGGGCCGGGGTGCGGACCTGCTCGTACCGCGTGGAGTTGGCGTGCCGGATGAGGACGTCGCAGGCCTCGCGTACGGCGGCCTCGGCGGCCGACAGGTCCTGGGCGCAGCCGCGCAGGGAGCGGCGGGCCTCGGCGGCGGACTGCCGCGCCTCCTCCAGGCTGCCGGGGTACGGCTCCGGGGCCTGGGGCTCCTCCTCGGCGGCGTGGTCGCGCAGCAGGTCACGCAGGAGCGCCGCCGTCTCGTCGAAGCCGCCGGCGGCGTCCTCGGCGGCGTGGTGCGCCTGGACGAGCCGGGCGTGCGAGGCGCGGGCGGCGTCGAGCTCGTCCGTGCGGGCGGCCAGGTCGGCGGTGGCGGAGCGCAGGAGGGACTGGGCGTGGTCGGCGTCGGTGGGGAGGAGCTCCTCGGGGAGCTCGGTGTGCGACTCGCCGTCCGCGGGGGCGAGGCGTTCGGCCTCGCCGCGCAGGCGCCCGAGCTTCTCGCTGGCCTCCGAGGCGCGGGTCTCCAGCATCTGGACGAGTGACTCGGCGCGGGCGGCGGCGGCCTGGCGGGAGGGGCCGTCGGCGCCGTCGGTGCTCTGGAGGAGCTGTTCGGCGCGGGTGCGGACCTTGTTGGTGAGACGGTCGAGCTCGGCGAGGGCGGCGGACTTGTCGCTCTCGGCGCGGGCCTGTTCGGCACGCAGGTCGGCGCCGACGCCGACCTTCTCGTACAGCTGGGAGGCGGCGCGGTAGGCCTCGCGCAGGGCGGCCAGGGGTACGCGCGGGGCGTCGCCGTCCTCCTCCGGCAGGTTCTCGGGGGCGCCGGCGATCTCGGAGCGCTCGGCGCGCAGGGCGCGGGCGGTGCGGTGGGCGTCGTCGGCGGCGCGCTGGGCGGCGCGGCGGTCCTCGTCGGCGGCGCGCGCCCGCTCCAGGCAGGTCTGGGCGCGGGCTTCGTGCTCGGCGGCCTCGTCGGCCAGTTCGCGCAGGCGGGTCTGCCATCCGGTCCGTTCGCGCAGCCGGAACGCGAGGCCGGCGAGGGCGTCGGCGACGCGCCGGGCGCGCTGCGCGGCGTCCTGCCGCTCGTCGCGTACGCGGGCGGCGTCGGCGGCCGCCTCCTCCGCCTCGGCCCGTACGGTACGGGCTTCGGCGAGCGCGGCCTCGGCCGCTTCGGCGGCCACGCGCGCGGCGGCGGCGGCTTCCGCGAGTTCGGTGAGCATGCCGGGCGGGCAGTCGGCGCGCCAGGAGCCGATGCGGGCGGCGAGCGAGCGGTCGCCGGTGAGGCGGGCGGCGAGGGCGCGGATCTCCTCGTCGCGGGCGGCGGCGCGGGCGCGCAGGGCCTGGCGCTCCTCGTCGGCGGCGTGCTCGTCGTGCATGGCCGGGTTCGGCGGCACGAGGAACACGTCCGTGTCCGTGTCCGCGGGCCCCGGCACGGGCGCGAGGAGCGCGGCCGCGGTGCCGACGGCGACGGCGGAGCGCGGCAGCAGGGCGGCGCCGGCGAGGGCCTCGCGGGCCCTGGCGTACGAGACGGGGTCGGTGATCACGACACCGTCGACCAGCTCGGGCCGGGCGGCGAGGACGGCGGCGTGGTCGGCGGGGTCCACGGCCTGGGCGAGGTAGCGCCAGCCGGGGAGCGCGGGGATGCCCTGCTCGCCGAGGAACTCGACGGTGGCGAGGACGTCCGGCCCGGGCGGCAGCAGGCCGCCGTCGCCGAGGGCGCCGAGGATGCGGGAGTCGTCGGCGGCGGCGGTGCGCAGCTCGAAGAGTTTGCGCTCGGCGGCGGCGATGCCCTGGTCGAGGAGGTCGCGCAGCTCGTCGGCGTACCGGTCGAGCTCTTCGGCGGTGAGAGGGCCCTGGTCGGCGGGGCGGCTTCCGGTTCCGGTTCCGGGGCCGCCGGCGTTGGCGGGAGCGTCCTCGTCGGACGAGTCACCGTCGCCGCGGCGGGGCGCCGGGACGACCGAGGCGGCGGACGGGGCCGCCCCGGGCAGGCTCAGCAGTTCGGCGAGGCGCTCCTCGGCGGCGATGGAGGCGGCGGCGCGGCGCTCGGCCTGGTAGGCGTTCTCGGCGGCCTGCGCGGCGTCGGCGGCGCGGGCGGCGGCCAGTTCGGCGCGGGACTCGGTGGCGGCGGCCTCGCGGGCCCGTTCGGCCGCGGCGCGGGCGGCCTCGCGGGCCGCGTCCCAGGCGGCGACGGTGGTCTTCTCGGCGTCGCTGGCGGCGAGCGCGGCCCGGGCCGGGTCGGCGTCGGGAGCGGTGTCGTCGAGCCATCCGGCGCGTACGGCTTCGGCGGTCTCCTGCTCGACCTCGGCGAGGCGCTGGCGGAGGTGGCCGGCCTCGCTGCGGGCGCGCTGGGCCTCGGTGGCGGCGGCGGTGGCGTCGCGGTGGGCGGTCTCGGCCGCCTCCTGGAGGGCGGCGGACCGCTCCTCCTCCTCGTTCGCCTGCCGCTCGCCGTCCTCGGCGGCGGCGTGCAGCGCCCGTACGAGGTCGGCGGCGGCCTTGGCGCGGGCGGCGAGCGCGGGCGCGGCGTCCCGCTCGGCCTCGCGGATGGCGGCGGACACGCGCGCGGAGCGGTCGGCGGCGGCGCGGTGGCGCAGGACCACTTCGGTGGCCTGCCAGGCGGAGTGCAGGGTGCGGGCGTCGATGAGCTCGCGGCGCTGGGCTGCGGCGCCCTTCTCGGCGGCGGTGAGCGCCAGGGAGGCGTGGCGGTAGGCCAGTTCGGCGGCGATGAGGGAGGCACGGGCGCGCGCCTGCTCGGCCTCGGTGACGGTGTCGGCGGCCGTGGTGACCTGCTCGGCGAGGGTGGCGGCGCGGCCACGCTCCTCGGCGGCGCGGGCCGACAGGCGGCGGGCGAGCGTACGGGTGCGGCGCTCGGCTCCGGCGTGGACGTCGCGCGCGCGGGCGCGGGTGTCGGCGGCTTCGACGATGCGGCCCAGGAGGTCGACGGAGCCGGCGGTGAAGTCGCGTTCCGCGGTGAGTTCGGCGCGGCGGCCGAGCTTGTTGCCGAAGCCGCTGACGAGGTCGGCGAGGCCGTCGGTGTCGCGGGTGTCGGTGACCGCGCGCAGTAGCAGGTCGGTGAAGTCGGAGTCCTTCTTGACCGCGAAGAGGCCGGCGGCCTCGCCCTCGTCGGCGTTCATCTCGCGCTGGTAGCGGAAGAGTTCGGGGTCGAGGCCCAGGTCGCCGAGGTGTTCGTTCCAGCGGTCGTGGATCTCCTCCCAGTACACCTCCAGGTGGGGGTACGCCTTGCCGGCCTCGGTGAGGGCGTCGCGGAAGCCCTTCATGGTGCGGCGGCGGCCCTGGGCGCCGGAGACGCCTTCGGCGGGCGGGCGTACGGAGGTGGCTTCGGCGACGGGGAGGGAGTCGAGGCTGAGGCCGGGCCCGGGGCGGAAGGAGTACCAGGCCTCGGCGAACTTGCGCGGGTCGTTGGAGACCTGCCGTCCGCGCCACTCGCTGACCTTGCCGACGACCACCAGTTCGCCGGTGAGGGTGTGCTGCCACTCCAGGGCGACGTGGCCGCAGTCGTCGGCGAGCAGGAACTTGCGCAGCACGCCGGAGCTGGCGCCGCCGAGGGTGTTGCGGTGGCCCGGGAGCATCACCGAGAAGATCAGCTTGAGGAGGACGGACTTGCCGCCGCCGTTCTCCAGGAAGAGCACGCCCGCGGGGGCGGGGCGGCGCGGCGGGCCGACCGGCTCCTCCTCGAAGAACTCCGCCTGGGTGGGGGCGGGGTGGGGCACGGGCGCGCCGACTCCGCGCAGGTCCAGCACGGTGTCGGCGTAGCGCGCACCGGCGGGCCCGATGGAGTAGAGGCGGACCCGGGACAGCTCGTACATGGCGGCGGACTTTCGCTTCTGGTCTGGGTTACGCGTGGAAGGGCAGGCCGGCGTCGGCGACGAGGTCGAGATCGTCTCCGTCGGGCGGCGGCAGGAGGGTGGCGGAGCCGTCGCTCACCGGTACGACGCCGAGCTCCAGCAGCTCGGCCATGGCGGCGCTGCCCGCCATGTCCCGGACCTGGAGCTGGTAGCGCGCGGTGGTGCGGTACGAGCCGCCGCCCTCGTCGCCGGTGCGCTGGAGGAAGCCGGACTCGGTGAGGAAGGCGACCGCCTTGCCGATGATGCCGGTGGTGGATCCGGCGAGGCGGCGGGCGTCCTTGGTGGCTCCGGTGGCGCTGCGCCGGGCGTAGATGCGCCAGGCGGCCTCCAGGCCGGGGGCGTCGGTGGCCGGGTCGGTGTTCTCGCCCTGCTGCTCGGCGCGCTCCTCCAGGCGGCGGCACGCCTGGCGGACGAAGGCGTCCACGCCGTTGACGGTGATGCGGCCGATGTAGGTGTCGTCGGCGAGGTCCTCGGGGCGGGGGAAGGCCAGGGCGGCGACGGCGAGGTGGGCGAGGCCGTGGAGGAACCGGTCGGCGGAGTCGGTGGAGGCACGGCGGGCGTAGTCGCCCATGCGGACGGCGAAGACGGAGTCCTCGCCGGCGGTGACGGCCATGCCGGCGCGCGGGGAGACCTCCAGGACGATGAGCCCGAGGCCGGTGGCGACGGCGTCGGCGAGGCGGGCGAAGGCGGGCTCCTCGCGGTACCGGCGCAGCAGGTCGGCGTACTCGGCGTCGCGGGCGGGGAGCAGCTTGGGCTGGAGACCGAAGGAGACGAGCCGGGCGGCGTCGGCCGCGTCGGCGGGCGTGACGGTGCCGGAGGCGGCGGGCTCGGACGCCTGCGGGGCGTCGGGCTCGCTCCACGCGTCGGCGTGCTCTGCGTGGTGGTCGCTCACGGCTGGGGCTCCTTGCTGGGGGCGGGGTGGTGCGGGGTACGGGGGTGGGGCCGCCGCCGCTGCGGCGCGGGGCGGCGCGTCATGTCGCGTCCGTGCGGTCCGCGGCCATGCCCGCCGCGTCCAGCAGGGCCGTACCGACGATCAGGTCGGCGCCGCCGAACTCGGGGTCGTCCAGCTCGGTGCCGTCGTCGACGGCGAACAGCAGCCGCTCCTCGCCCTGCCGGTAAGCCGTACCGACCGGGGGGCTGGCGGCGTGGATCGCCAGGAGGGCGACCAGGTACGGCAGTTCGGGGTCGCGGCGGCGGGCGTCGGCGAGCAGTCCGGAGAGCCGGCGCGGGGCGTCGTGCTCCAGGTCGAGCAGCTCCATGGCGGCGGTGAGCTGCTCCTCGCTGAAGCGGCTGTCGTCCGGCGTGGCGATCAGGTCCGGCTCGGGCATCTCGGCGCCGAGGTGCTCGCGCTCCAGCGGCGGCGTGAGCAGCAGGTCGACCAGGTCACCGAGGCGGACGGAGGCGGGGGTGCGCAGGCCGGTGCCGTGCGCGAAGTAGGCGTCGGTGACGCGGATGGACTGCTCGAGGGGCAGCGGCAGCAGCGGGGCGACGAGCTGGCCGTAGAGGTCGAGGCCCGCGCGGGCGGTGGGGGTGGCGAAGGCCTGCCGGTCCTGTTCGGCGCGGAACAGCGGACCGGCCTCCAGCAGCCGGGACTGGAGCTGGGTGTGGCGGCGGATGCAGTCCTTGACGATGTCGACGAGTTCGGCGGCGCGCCGCTTGTGCTCCTGGTCCTCCGCCTCGTCGCGCGCCTTGCGGATGTTGGTGAGGATGGCGTTCTCGTGGCGGTACCGGTCGGCGACGTGGGCGAGCGCCTCCTCGATCATGTCCGGCACGGTCTCGAGCCAGTCGACGGCGCGGACGTTGCGCCGGGTGGCCTCCAGCGTCTTGCGGAGCGTCTCGGCGTACTGCACGGTGCGGTAGCGCGCCTGCTCGGCGGCGAGCTGGGCGTCGGCGAGGCGGCCGCGGCTGATGAGGACCTCCAGCTTCACCTCGGCGGCGATCTGGGCGCTGGTGACGTCCGTGTCGAGCGCGCCGACGAGGACGTTGACCGCCTCGTCGGTGGTGCGGAGGTAGACGGTGCCGCCGTAGCCGGGGACTTCCTCGATGAGCTTGAAGTCGTAGTCCCGGCGCACGTAGACGCCGTCGGGGCCGAACATGCCGTACACGGCGCGGAAGCCGCGGTCGACGCTGCCGACGTTGATCAGGTTCTCCAGGACCCAGCGGGCGACCCGTTCGTGCTCGGCGGCGGGCCGCTGCGGAGCCTGGGCGGCGACCCGGGGCAGCAGCCGGGCGACGATCTGCTCGTGGTCGGCGCCGGTGTCGAAGTCCATGTTGAGCGTGACGAGGTCGATCGCGGCCAGCGCGATCTCCGCCATGCCGTAGACCGAGTACTCCCCCGCCAGGTTCGCCTTGCGGGCGTCCAGGTCGTGCAGCGGCGCGGTGCACGCGAGCGCACGCAGCCGCCGCGCCAGCCCTTCGTCGGCGGCCGGGCCCTGAGCAGGCCTCGGCCCCGCGCTGAGCTGGGGCGGAGCGAAATCCGTCGAGACAGGCGAAGTCACGTTGCACAGATTAGGTCCTCGCACTGACAACGGTCGAAACGGCGCAGACGGCCCCGCTCCGGCCGCCCCGGGCACCTCCCCCGGGGCCGGTGCGCGTCAGGCGCCGGGGGCGGCGTCCGCGTCGACCAGGTGTGCGTAGACGTCGACCAGCCGGTCGCGGGAGTCGTCGAGGTAGTCCGCGAGGAGCCGCTCCGCCTTCACCCGCTCACCGGCGCGCAGAGCGTCCAGAATCTCCCGGTTTCGCATGAGATAAGGCTCGTGGAGGGCGCGAGGGTCGTCCACCATGTGGAAGGCGAGGCGGAGTTCGGCGAAGACCGAGCGCATCAGCTCGTCGGTGCGCGCGCTGCCCGCGAGGGCGACGAGCTCGCGGTGAAAGTGGATGTTGGCCGTGGAGACGCCCTTCCAGTCGCCGTCGCGGGCGTCCCGCTCCCCACCGACGACCGCCAGGGTCAGACCGTGGACCTCGAACGGCGGCTTGCCGAGGCCGTGGACGACGGCGCATTCGACGAGCCGCCGCGTGCGGTAGATGTCCACGACGTCGTCGACCGTGAGGACCCGTACGAAGACACCACGGTTGAGCTCGTGGACGAGCAGACGTTCATGGGTGAGCAGCCGGAAGGCCTCGCGCAGGGTGTTGCGCGACACCCCGAGCGCGCCGGCGATGCTGTCCTCCGAGAGCCGCGCGCCGGGCCGGAAGAAGCCCTCGGCGATGCGGGTGCGCAGGATGTCCGCGACCCGCTCGGCCGTGCTCGTACGTCCCAGCAGCGCACGGTCGTCCGCCAGTCCGCCGGCCGCCTCGGAGCCCGTCGCACCCACCACGCACCTCTTCTCGCCGTCCCGCCGTCCCGCACCGTCACCGCCCTCGGCCCGCTCATCGTAGAAGGAAAACCTCAGGTCGGAACTGAGGACAACCCCCTTGTCGGATCGTTCAACAATCCCCTACCTTGTGGGAACCGCACGGCTCCGCTCCTCCCCTCTCTGCGAGGTGCCGATGAGTACGACCCAGACCCCTCACGCCACCCAGGGCGAACAGCCCGAGGACACCGGCGCGTTCGCCTGGCTGCGCGCCCTCGGGCCGCGCGGCCGCCGCGCCTTCGGCGGCGCGTTCGGCGGATACGCGCTGGACTCCTACGACTTCTTCACGCTGCCGCTGAGCATGGTGGCGATATCGGCCTACTTCAGCCTCACCAGCGGTCAGACCGGACTGCTCACCACCGTCACCCTCGTCGTCTCGGCGCTCGGCGGCGTGCTCGCCGGCATCCTCGCCGACCGGATCGGCCGGGTGAAGGCGCTGATGATCACGGTCGTCACGTACGCGCTCTTCACCGTCCTGTGCGGCTTCGCGCCCAACTACGAGACGCTGCTCGTCTTCCGCGCCCTCCAGGGCGTCGGTTTCGGCGGCGAGTGGGCGGTGGGCGCCATCCTGGTCGCCGAATACGCCTCCGCGAAGCACCGCGGCCGCACGCTGGGCGGCATCCAGAGCGCGTGGGCGGCCGGCTGGGCGCTCGCGGTCATCGTCTACACGCTGGTCTTCCACTTCCTCGACCCGGACACCGCGTGGCGCGTGATGTTCTGGACCGGTGCGCTGCCGGCCCTTCTGGTGATCTGGATCCGCAGGAACGTCGAGGACGCGCCGCACGTCGCCCAGGTCCGCGCGGCGAGCCGCGAGCGCGGTTCCTTCACCGCGATCTTCCGCGCGGGGCTGCTGCGGACGACGCTGTTCGCGATGCTGCTGTCCACCGGTGTCCAGGGCGGCTACTACACCCTCGCCACCTGGGTCCCGACGTACCTGAAGGACGACCGGGGACTGACGGTCATCGGCACCGGCGGCTATCTGACCTTCCTGATATCCGGCGCCTTCCTCGGGTACCTGACGGGTGGTTACCTCACCGACCGGCTCGGCCGGAAGCGCAACATCGTGATCTTCGCCTTCCTGTCCGCGCTGTGCATCCTCGCCTACACCAACATCCCGTCCGGCGCCGACGGGCTGCTGCTCGTGCTCGGCTTCCCGCTCGGCTTCTGCATGTCGGCCATCTTCAGCGGCTTCGGCTCGTTCCTGGCGGAGCTGTATCCGACGGCGGTGCGCGGCACCGGGCAGGGGTTCACCTACAACACCGGCCGCGCGGTCGGCGCCTTCTTCCCGACGCTGGTCGGCTTCCTCGCGGACAGCTGGGGCGTGGGCGGTGCGCTGGTGTTCGGCGCGGTCGGGTACGGCATCGCCGTCCTGGCCCTGCTCGGGCTGCCCGAGACCCGGGGCCGCGAGCTCGCCTGACGCCATCCCAAGGAGACATCACCATGACCCGGTCCTCGATCGACCTCAACGCCGACCTCGGTGAGGGCTTCGGCCGCTGGCGCCTCACGGACGACGAACAGCTCCTTTCCGTCGTCACCAGTGCCAACGTGGCCTGCGGCTTCCACGCCGGGGACCCGGTCACCATGCGGCGCGTGTGCGCGCTGGCGGCCGAGCGGGGGGTACGGATCGGGGCCCAGGTCTCCTACCGCGACCTGGCGGGCTTCGGGCGGCGCTCCATGGACGTGCCCGCCGACGAGCTGGCCGCCGAAGTGGCCTACCAGATCGGCGCCCTGGACGTGTTCGCCAAAGCCGCCGGGACACGCGTGTCGTACGTCAAACCGCACGGCGCGCTCTACAACCGCGTGGTCCACGACGAGGAGCAGGCCCGGGCCGTGGTCGACGGGGTGCTGCTGACCGGGGAGCGGCTGCCCCTGCTCGGGCTGCCGGGCTCCCGGCTGCACGAGACGGCGGGGAAGGCAGGGCTGCCCGTCGTCGCGGAGGCGTTCGCGGACCGCGCGTACACCGCCGCCGGGACGCTCGTACCGCGACGCGAGGAGGGGGCCGTGATCACCGATCCGGCGGCCGTGGTGGAGCGGTCCGTGTCCATGGCCACGCTCGGGAAGGTCGTCTCCCGGTGCGGTCGGCAGGTCGCGGTCCGCGCCCGCTCCCTGTGCCTGCACGGCGACACGCCGGGCGCGGTGCAGCTGGCGCGCGAGGTCCGTTCCCGCCTGGAGGAGTCGGGTGTGCGCGTGGAGGCGTTCGTATGAGGACGCTGGCCGTGGGCGAGCGGGCCCTGCTGGTGGAGCTGGGCAGCGGCGAGGAGGCGCAGGCCTTCCACGCCGAGGTGCTGCGCCGCCGTGCGTCCGGCGCGCTCCCCGCCGTACGGGAGATCGTGCCGGCGGCGCGGACCGTGCTGCTCGACGGCGTGGAGGACCCGGGGCGCCTCGCCGAACAGGTCGCCCGATGGGAGGTGGAGCCGTTGCACACGCGCGCGGACCCACTGCTGGAGATCCCCGTCCGGTACGACGGCCCGGACCTGGCGGTGGTGGCGGCGCTGTGGGGCGTGGAGCCCGAGGAGGTGGCGCGGATCCACTCCGGGGTGGAGTTCCGGGTGGCGTTCTGCGGCTTCGCGCCGGGCTTCGGCTATCTGACCGGCCTTCCCGCGCGGTACGAGGTGCCGCGCCGGTCCACGCCGCGCACCGCCGTCCCGCCCGGCTCGGTGGCGCTGGCGGGCGCGTACACCGGTGTGTACCCGCGCTCCTCGCCGGGCGGCTGGCAGCTGATCGGGACGACGGACCTGGTGCTGTGGGACCCGGCGCGGGAGCCGGCGGCGCTGCTGTCGCCGGGCACCCGGGTGCGGTTCTTTCCCGAGTCCGGCCCCGGCGACCGCCTGGGGGGCAGATGACCGACCGTGCCTTCGCGGTCGTCCGGGCCGGGGCGCTGACCACGGTGCAGGACCAGGGGCGGTTCGGCCACGCCCACCTGGGTGTGCCGCGCTCGGGTGCCCTCGATCCGTACGCGAGCCGGCTCGTCAACCGGCTCGTCGGCAATCCGGTGGACGCCGCGGTGCTGGAGACGACCGTCAACGGCTGCGCGGTACGGCCGCGGTGCGCGGTGACCGTCGCGGTGGGCGGCGCGCCGTGCCCGGTGACCGTGGACGGGCGGCCGGCGGCCTGGGGCGCGGCGGTACGCGTGCCCGCGGGTGCCGTGCTGGAGGTGGGCGCGGCGGTGCGCGGTCTGCGCTCCTACGTGGCGTTCGCCGGGGGCGTGGCCGCCGAGCCGGTGCTGGGCAGCCGCTCCACGGACCTGCTCTCGGGTCTCGGCCCCGCGCCGCTGCGGGACGGGGCCGTGCTGCCGCTGGGCCGGGCGCCGTCCGGGGCGACGGCCCTGTACGACGCCGCGCCCTGGCCCGGCGCGCCACGGGAGCTGGTCCTGCGGGTGCGCCTGGGCCCGCGCCACGGCTGGTTCGCGGACACCGCGCTGCGCACCCTGGCCACGGCCCCCTACCGGGTGTCCCCCGCGAGCAACCGGATAGGGCTGCGCACGGAGGGCCCGCCCCTGGAGCGTGCCGTGCCCGGCGAACTGCCCAGTGAGGGCATGGTCCTGGGCGCGGTCCAGGTCCCGCCGGACGGGCGGCCCGTGGTGTTCCTCGCCGACCACCCCACGACCGGTGGCTATCCGGTGGTGGCGGTGGTACGGGAGCGGGACCTGGCGGCCGCGGCGCAGGCCGTGCCGGGGACGCCGGTCCGGTTCGTGGTTCAGTCCGGGGGTGTCCCGTAGCCGCCGCCCCCGGGTGTCGAGACGACCAGGACGTCGCCGGGGCGGACGTCCACCACGTCGACCCCGCCGAGCCGTTCGACGGTGCCGTCGGCGCGTTCCACGGCGTTCTCGCCGAGGGCGCCCGGCGCGCCGCCCGCCATGCCGTACGGCGGCACCCTGCGGTGTCCGGTCAGCAGCGCCACCGTCATGGGCTCCAGGAACCGGATGCGGCGCACGACGCCGTCGCCGCCGCGCCACCGGCCGCGCCCGCCGCTGCCGGGCCGCACGGCGAAGCCGTCCACCCGGACCGGGTAGCGCCACTCCAGGACCTCGGGGTCGGTGAGCCGGGAGTTGGTCATGTGGGTCTGGACGGCGTCGGCCCCGTCGAAGCCGTCGCCCGCGCCCGAGCCGCTCGCCACCGTCTCGTAGTACTGCACGCGGTCGTTGCCGAAGGTGACGTTGTTCATGGTGCCGGAGCCCTCCGCCTGGACGCCGAGCGCCGCGTACAGCGCCCCGGTGACCGCCTGCGAGGTCTCGACGTTCCCGGCGACCGTGGCCGCCGGGTGGGCGGGCGCCAGCATGGAGCCGTCCGGGACGAGCACGTCCAGGGGTTCGAGGCAGCCGCTGTTGAGCGGGATGTCGTCCTCGACCAGCGTCCGGAAGACGTACAGCACGGCCGCCATGACCACGGACGTGGGCGCGTTGGTGTTGCCGGGCTGCTGCGGGGACGTGCCGGTGAAGTCCAAGGCCGCGCGGCGCCGTTCGCGGTCGACGCGCACGGCGACCTGGATGACGGCCCCGCCGTCCGTCTCGTAGCGGCACGCGCCGTCGCGCAGCCCGGCGACGATGCGGCGTACGGACTCGGCGGCGTTGTCCCGTACGTGCCGCATGTAGGCGTGGACGACGTCGAGGCCGAACCGGTCGACCATGCGCTCCAGTTCCTCGACGCCCTTCTCGTTGGCGGCGATCTGGGCGCGCAGGTCGGCGAGGTTGGTGTCCGGGTCCCGGGAGGGGTACGGCGCCTCCGTCAGCAGGCGCCGGGTCTCGTCCTCCCGGAGGCGTCCGTCCCGTACGAGCAGCCAGTTGTCGAAGAGGACGCCCTCCTCCTGGATGGTGCGGCTGAAGGCGGGCATGGAGCCCGGGGTGATGCCGCCGATCTCGGCGTGGTGGCCCCGGGAGGCCACCAGGAACCGCAGAGCGCCCGCCGGCCCGAAGACGGGCGTCACGACGGTCACGTCCGGCAGGTGCGTACCGCCGTGGTACGGGTCGTTGACGGCGTACACGTCGCCGGGCCGCAGGGTGCCGCGGTTGCGGCGCAGCACCTCCTTGATGGACTCGCCCATCGAGCCGAGGTGGACCGGGATGTGCGGGGCGTTGGCGATGAGGTTGCCCTCGGCGTCGAAGAGGGCGCAGGAGAAGTCGAGCCGCTCCTTGATGTTGACGGAGTGGGCGGTGTTCTCCAGGCGGACGCCCATCTGCTCGGCGATCGCCATGAAGAGGTTGTTGAAGACCTCCAGCAGGACGGGGTCGACGTCCGTGCCGACGGCCGTCCGGCCCGGCCGGGGGCGGGCGCGGGTCAGCAGCAGATGGCCGGTGCCGGTGGCGGAGCCCTGCCAGCCGTCGTCGACGACGGTCGTGGCGTCGGCCTCGGCGATGATGGCGGGGCCGGGCACGGTGTCGGAGGGCCGCAGGTCCTCGCGCCGGTACAGCGGGGTGTCGCGGGGCTCGCCGTTCACGAACATCCGCACCGTCGCACGCGGTTCCAGTCTGCCCGTACGGTGGGCGGTTTCGGCGGCCACCGGTCCGTGCGGACCGGCCCGTCCGACCGCCTCCACCGAGACGGCCTCCACCACCAGCGGCTTGTCCATGGTGAACCCGTACCGCGCGCGGTGCGCCGCCGTGAACGCCTGCCGTACGGCTTCGACGGAGCCGAGCGGAACGGGCAGGCTCGCGTCGGTCCCGGCGTAACGCACCAGCACGCGCGCGTGGGTGCCGATCGCGCTGTCGGGCAGCCCGTCGGCGCGCAACTCCTCCCTGGTGCGTGCGGCGAGCTCGGCGCAGAGGTCGCGCACGTGTGCGTGAGCGGCCGCGTCCAGTTCGGCCTCGACG
Source organism: Streptomyces sp. NPDC093546 (assembly GCF_044765045.1). Classification (NCBI taxonomy): domain Bacteria; kingdom Bacillati; phylum Actinomycetota; class Actinomycetes; order Kitasatosporales; family Streptomycetaceae; genus Streptomyces; species Streptomyces sp. NPDC093546. Next base: position 31,962 of record NZ_JBIWJG010000024.1, read on the forward strand.
GACCGCTCCCGCATGGCGGTGGCGTCGGCGAGGCCGATGCCGTAGGCCGAGAGGACCCCGGCCAGGGGTGGGACGAGGACGGTGTCGACGCCGAGGGCGTCGGCGACCGCGCAGGCGTGCTGTCCGCCGGCTCCGCCGAAGCTGGTCAGGGCGTAGCGGGTGATGTCGTGACCGCGCTGGACGGAGATCTTCTTGACGGCGTTGGCCATGTTGAGGACGGCGATCTCCAGGAAGCCGGCCGCGACTTCCTCGGGCGTACGGGGGACTCCGGTGCGGTGCCGTACGTCCTCGGCCAGTGCGGTGAAGCGTTCGCGCACCGCGTCGGCGTCGAGCGGCTGGTCCCCGTCCGGTCCGAAGACCGCCGGGAAGTGGTCCGGCTGCACCCGCCCCAGCATGACGTTCGCGTCCGTCACGGTCAGCGGGCCGCCGCGCCGATAGCAGGCGGGCCCCGGGACGGCGCCGGCCGAGTCGGGGCCGACCCGGTAGCGGCGGCCGTCGAAGTGGAGGACCGAGCCGCCGCCCGCCGCGATGGTGTGGATGCTCATCATCGGCGCGCGCATCCGCACCCCGGCCACCTGGGTGCCGAGCTCCCGCTCGAACGCGCCGGCGTAGTGCGACACATCGGTGGAGGTGCCACCCATGTCGAAGCCGATGACCCGCCCGTAGCCTGACTGTTCGGAGGTGCGGGCCATGCCGACGACACCGCCCGCCGGGCCGGACAGCACGGCGTCCTTGCCGCGGAAGTGCGCGGCCTCCCGCAGCCCTCCGTTGGACTGCATGAACATCAGCCGTACGCCGGCGAGCTCGGCCGCGACCTCGTCGACGTACCGGCGCAGGATCGGCGAGAGGTAGGCGTCGACGACGGTCGTGTCGCCGCGTGGCACGAGTTTGATCAGCGGACTCACCTCGTGCGAGCAGCTGACCTGCGCGAAGCCCGCCTCGCGCGCCGCCTCGGCCGTCCGCACTTCGTGGCCGGGGTGGCGGTAGCCGTGCATGAGGACCACCGCGGCGCTGCGCAGCCCGTCCGCGCGGGCCCGCTCCAGCCCCGCGCGCACGGGCGCGAGGTCCAGGGGGCGTACGACGGTGCCGTGGGCGTCGATGCGCTCGGGGACCTCGATGACGCGGTCGTACACGGCCTCGGGGAGCAGGATGCGCCGGTCGAAGATGCGCGGCCGGTTCTGGTAGGCGATGCGCAGGGCGTCGCGGAACCCCTCGGTGACGAGGAGGACGGTGGGCTCGCCGCGCCGCTCCAGGAGGGCGTTGGTGGCGACCGTGGTGCCCATCTTGACGGAGTGGACGCGCTCCGCCGGTACGGGTTCGCCGGGGCGGAGCCCGAGCAGGAGCCGGATGCCCGCGACGGCGGCGTCCCGGTAGCGCTCGGGGTCGTGCGAGAGCAGCTTGCGCGTGACCAGGCGCCCGTCGGGGCGCCGGGCCACGATGTCGGTGAAGGTGCCGCCCCGGTCGATCCAGAACTCCCAGCGCCCGCTCATCTCCCCATTCTGGCAAGGGGCCCGTCCGGGGGCAGGGTCTGCGAGGCGCGGCACCGGAGGCGACGGCTCCCGGGGACACGGCGGCGAGCGCCGCCGCCAGGGCGTCCTTGGCCCGGCGTCCCCGGCTGCGGCACCCGCGCCGCCCACCACCTCCGGCAGCGCGGACGACGCGCTGGCGACGACGGGCGTGCCGCAGGCCAGGGCCTCCAGGGCGGACAGGACGAACGTTTCCGCCGGCCCGCGGCGCAGGGCCTCGTCGCGCAGCCCGGGCCGGAACCGCGCGGTGTCCACGCCGCGCGGCCGGAGCCGTACGCGCTCCACGCCGTGGGCCTCCAGGTCGCGGACGGCGGCCGTGGACGGCGCGAGGGTGCGGTACGGCGGCGCCGTGCACCGCGCGCAGCCGCCGCCAGGCGGCGCCTTCGCCCGCGCCCATGTAGGTGCGGGCGTATCCGGCCAGGTCCGTCTGGTGGACGGCGACGGCGGGCAGGCCGAGCCGGGTGGCGGCCGCCATGCCCCGCACGCCGAGCACGAAGGGTCCGGCCAGGTGCACCAGGTCGGCGCGGTGGGCGGCGATGGCCGCGGCCACCCGCCGGCTCGGCAGGGCCACCCGGACCTGTGGGTAGCCGGGCAGCGGCAGGGAGGCACCCGTACCACCGGGCAGGGCGCAGCCGGCCCCGTCGGCCCCGGCGGTACCCGTGGCCACCGCCGGGGCTATGACGAGGGGTTCGTGACCGCGCAGGGCGAGGTGCCGGGCGGTCTGGAGGGCGCGGTGCGCCACCCCGTTGACGTCGGGCGGGAAGGATTCGGTGACGATGACGACACGCATACGGCTGTGGACACGTATACGAGTGTTGTCGTCAGGCCCGGGGTGGTGGGCCCGACTTGGATCTTTCCGCGCGGAGAACGTCCCGTGGGCGTTTCCCCCGGGCGGTCAGCCGGTGGGTGCGTCCGGTCCGATCCTGCTGCGCACGGCCAGTTGCACCTCGTCCTCCTCCGCCGGGTCGGCGGCGAGGTGGCGCAGCCGTTCGGCGACGCGTACGTCCCCGGTCTCGGCGTGCAGGGCGGCGATCTCCCTGGTGGTCTCCTCGCAGTCCCACAGGCACTCGACGGCGAAGCCGGTGGCGAAGGAGGGGTCGGTCGCGGCGAGGGCGCGGGCCGTGCGGCCGCGCAGCTGGGAGGCCGCGGTCTCCCGGTAGATGTGGCGCAGGACGGGTGCGGCGCAGGCGATGCCGAGCCGGCCGGCCCCGTCGACGAGCGGGTAGAGGGCGGGCGCGTCCGGGCCGTGGGTCCGTACGGCCTCGCGCAGGGCGCCGAGCACCAGGGCGGCGTCCTGGGCGCCGCCCCGGGAGGCGAGCACGCCGGCCGCCGAGCTGCCGAGCGCGTCGGGCCGCTGGGCCCAGCCGCGTGCCCGGTCGACGGCCGCCTCGCCGCACATCCGCTCGAAGGCGGCGACGGCGGCTTCTGCGACGGTACGGGAGCCGTCGCCCGCGGCGGCCTCGACCAGGTCCAGGACGGCGGGGTCCCGCGCCTCCGCCAGGTAGTGCAGGGCGGCGCAGCGGGCGCCGTCCGAGCCGCTGCGGGCGGCTTGGAGGATCAGGGCCCGGTCCTCGGGCCCCGCGACGGCCGTGAGGCAGCGGGCGGCGGGCACGTGGAGCACGGAGCCGCGCTCCAGGCCCTCCTGGGCCCAGTCGAAGACCGCCTGGACGCTCCAGCCTGGCCGGGGGCCCGTGGGGCGCATCTGGCGCTGCCAGCGGTCGAAGCAGCCGCGTTCCTGGGCGGCGCGCACCCGGGCGCCGACGGCGTCCCGCCGGTCCTCGGCCCACAGCCGCCACGGGCGGGGCTCGAAGGCGTCGCGTACGGCGGCGGCGAGCTCGGCGTCGCCCTCCGGGGTGGCCGGGAAGCGGGCGAGCACGGGCTCGGCGAGGGCGCGCAGCGCGGAGTCGTCGTCGCGCAGCGCGAGCTCGTCGAGGGCCCAGGTCCAGTTGGCGCCGGTCGCGGCGTACCCGCGCAGCAGCGCGAGGGCGTCCTCACGGCCGTACGAGGCGAGGTGGCCCAGTACGGCGAGGGCGAGTCCGGTGCGGGACTCGTCCGTGTCGAGGTGATCCTCCGGGCTGAAGAGGTGGGCCTCGACGGCGTCGAGTCCACCGTGCAGATCCAGGTAGAGGCGCGCGTAGTAGAGGGAGCGGTTCTCGACCTGCCAGTCCTGGCGCGGGTCGTTCAGCACACAGTGGTTGAGGGCGGCGAGGGCTTCCGCGCGTGGCGCGGCGAGCGCGTGCAGCGTGCCGTCGCCGCGGCCCCTCTGCAACAGGCCGAGCAGCGTACCGCTCGGCGCTATGACCGGATCGAACATGGAAAATGCCTCACATCAAGCTGTCGACGCAACCGGGGGTCCCCGGTGAACGGTGGGTACCTAGGCCGCGCAGCAACATGTGGAGCCGCTCGTCGTCTTCCGCTTGGTGTCGACCATCTTCCTCTGCCTCTCGTCGGTGGCCCCCTGCGGGCCCGACGTCATGATGACCCAGCCATTTCGCCACCGCGACCACATTTACGGCACCCTTCTCGCCTGGAGTTCAGTGCCCGTTCACCGGGACTCGAACAGCTCCAGCAGGTGCGCCTTCCCAAACATGCGGGCGGTATCCACCGCGGACGGAGTTCCCGCTTCCGGATCCGCGCCCGCCGCCAGCAGGGCGCGCACCACGTCGTCCTCGCCCTTGAAGACGGCTCCCGCGATGGGCGTCTGGCCGCGGTCGTTGACGCGGTTGGGGTCGGCACCGCGGGTGAGGAGGGCCTCCACGGCTCCCGCGTGGCCGTGGTAGGCGGCGAGCATCACGAGGGAGTCGCCCTTGTCGTTGGTGAGGTTGGGGGACACGCCCGCGTCGACGTACTCGGCGAGCGTCTCGGCGTCCCCCTGGCGCGCCATGTCGAAGATCCTGGACGCCAGCTCGATCACCTCGGGGTCCGGAGTCTCACTCATCGGACGGACCGCCTTTCACGTCATTGACCCGCACCCGCGCCGGCCGTGCTGACCTGCGCGGACTCGGGTGGAACCAGTACGCACGGCGGGTCGCCGTGCAAGTGAACCGACAGGGTACTGCCCGTGCCTCGGGCCGACCCTGCCAGGCCGTGGGAAAGATCACCGGAAGGCGGTCCCGGCGGGGACGACAGGAGCCCGGTGCACGTCCGGTGTACGCCGCTCAAGTGAAAAGACCGACATTTCACCCATTTGCATCTTTTGTCGCATAGATACTTGTTGTGAGCTTGGAAGTACTCAAGGTGACTGTCCCCTCACCCAGGAGAACCTCATGATCCTGTCCATCTCCGGCGTGGTACTGCTCGGCATCATCGTCTTCCTCTTCTTCAAGAAGGACGGGCTCAAGGCCTCCCACGCCCTCGTCTGCGCCCTCTTCGGCTTCTACCTGGCGGGTACCGCCATCGCCCCGAGCATCACCGCGGGCGGCGCGAGCCTCGCCAGCCTGTTGGGCGGGATCAAGTTCTGACGCCGACGCCCACGACCCCTTCCATCCCTTCAGGCCCCCAGGAGTACGACGTGGCCCGGCGACCACTCCCCCGCATTCCGAGCAGCCGCGTGCTGAGCAGACGCGTGCTGAGCATCGGCAGCGACCGGATCGCACGGAGCCGGGAAATGGCCCGAACGGCCACCGACAGCGCCACGGACGTCCTCCATCCGCTGATCACGATCACCCGTGGTCTGCGGAGGCTGGCCGCGGCGGGGCGCGCCAAGTGGGCGGCGACCCCCAAGGAGCGGCGCGGTCCCGCGCTCTTCCTCGCCGCGGCCTGCGTCCTGGTCGTCGCCCTCGCGCCGTACGGGCCGCTGCTCGCGCTCGTGTCGGTGATGGGTGCGGCGGCGTGGCACGGGCGCGAGCGCCCGGTCGTGAAGACCGGGCCCGACGAGGCGGAGAAGGAGCGGCTGAAGGCGCTCTACGAGGCCCTGGTGCCCCACTTCTCCGTACCCGAGGACCCCGCTCCGCTCTTCGCCCACGGCGGGGAGTGGAGCAAGGCCCTCAGCGACTTCGACTTCGACGCGGACGGGCGGCCGACGCGGCTGCGGATCGCCTACCCGGCGTACTTCCCCGACGGGGACGCCGCCGCACGGGCCCGGATCGAGCACCTGCTGCACGCCAAGTCCGGGCGCGGCCGCGAGTACCTCTTCCAGTGGTACGAGGAGGAGAACCAGCTCCTCATGAGGGTGCTGCCCGCGCTGCCGACCACCATCGCGGCGCAGCGGTTCGTGACCGCGCCCGGTGAGACCGTGCTGGGGTTCACCGACGACGACGCGGTGCAGCGGACCATGCCCGTCCGCGCGGGCGACGAACGGCGCGACGCGCCGCCCGTGGTGTGGCGGACGGGGCCGCGCTCGACGGAGCCGCACCTACTCGCCGTCGGCGCCCCCGGCAGCGGCACCACGTCCCTGCTGCGCTCCCTCGCCCTCCAGGCGCTGGACCACGGTGACGTGGTCGTCGTCGACGGCAGCGGCACCGGCGAGTACGCCTGCCTGACCGGGCGCGCCGGGGTGCTGGGCGTCGAGTGCGGGCTCGCCGGGGCGCTGACCAGCCTCGAGTGGGCGGCGCACGAGACCGAGCGACGGCTGATCGCGGCGAACCGGGCCCGGCAGGCAGGGCGCCCGGCCCCCGAGGACACCAAGCGGCCCCTGTGGATCCTGGTCGACCGGCCGGCCGTCTTCGGCCACCTGGCGGCGGCCGACGGGCGCACCGACCCCCAGGAGCTGCTCCAGGTGCCGCTGCGGCACGGCAGGGCGGTGCAGGTCACCGTCGTCGTGGCGGAGCAGTTCGACGGCGTGGACGCGCTGACCGAGTCCGTACGCACCCACACGCGCGCGCGGATCGTCCTCGGCCCGGCCTCCCGCGAGCAGGTGGAGGCGGTCCTCGGCGCCGCGCCGCACACCACGCCCCCGCCGAGCGTGCCGCCGGGCAGGGGGTACGCGCGGCTGGGCACGGGGCCCGTCCTGCGGCTCCAGGTGCCGGCGACGCCCGACCCGTACGACGACGCGACGAGCGAGGCGCACCGGCAGGCGGTGCTGGAACTGCTCCCGGAGCCGCAGAGCACCGTGGACACGGTGCGGCTGCAGCACCTCGCGGGCAGGCCCCGGGAGACGACGACCGGCTGAGAGGCGGCCAGGCGGAGCCCCCTCCGCGTCAGGCGACGAACGTGCGCGGCGCTTCGCCGGAGGGGCTTCCCTGGGCGCCGGATTCGACCAACCGGGCCGCCGCCGCCAGACGGGCCGCCGCCTCGTCGGCGACCGGGCCGCCCACCGTGAACGGCAGCCGTACGTAGCCCTCGAAGGCGCCGTCCACGCCGAAGCGGGGGCCCGAGGGGACGCGGACGCCCACCCGCTCGCCGACCTCCGCGAGGCGGGAGCCGGAGAGGCCGCCGGTGCGGACCCAGAGGGTGAGGCCGCCGAGGGGGACGTCGAACTCCCAGCTCGGCAGCTCCCTACGGACCGCCGCGACCAGGGCGTCCCGGTTCTCGCGCGCCTGGGCGCGGCGCAGGCCGATCGCCTCCTCCCAGCCGCCGGTGCTCATCAGCCAGGTGACGGCCAGCTGCTCCAGCACCGGCGTACCGAGGTCGGCGTAGGCGCGGGCGGCGACCAGGGAGCGGATCACGTCGGGCGCCGCGCGGACCCAGCCGATGCGCATGCCGGCCCAGAAGGCCTTGCTGGCCGAGCCCACGGTGATCACCGTGCTGCCGCCCGGGTCGAAGGCGCAGACCTGGCGGGGCATCCGGAGCCCCTCCTCCAGGTACAGCTCCGTCATGGTCTCGTCGACCACCAGCACCGTCCCGGCGGAGCGGGCGGCGTCCACCAGCTGGCGGCGCTGGTCCTCGTCGGCGAGGGCGCCGGTGGGGTTGTGGAAGTCGGCGACGACGTACGCGAGGCGGGGCCCGGCGTCGCGGAACACCTGGCGCCAGCGGGGCATCTCCCAGCCGGTCAGGCCTTCGGCCATCGCGACGGGCACCAGCCGGACGCCCGCCTCGCGCATCAGCTGGAGGATGTTGGCGTAGGACGGCGACTCGACGGCGATGCGCTCGCCTCGGCCGGCGAAGAGGTGGCAGATCGCGTCGATGGCGCCCATCGCGCCCGTCGTCACCATGATCTGCTCGGGCATGGTCGGGATGCCGCGGGCGGTGTACCGGTCGGCGAGCATCTGCCGCAGCGCGGGCAGCCCGGCCGGGTAGTCGCCATGCGTGTGGGCGTACGGCGGCAGCTCGACCAGCGCCCCCTGGACGGCGCGGGTCAGCCACGGCTCGGGCGCCGGGAGCGACGCGCAGCCCAGGTCGATCATGGAGCCGAGGGACTCCGGCGGCAGCGGCTCCAGGCCGCGCGCGGGCAGCGGGTTGCCCGCCGGTACGGCGGTCCAGCTGCCCGCGCCGCGCCGGGACTCCAGGAAGCCCTCCGCGCGCAGCGCCTCGTACGCGGCGGCGACGGTGGTGCGGCTCACCGCGAGGGCGAGAGCCAGCTCGCGCTCGGCGGGGAGGCGGGCGGCGACGGGGACGCGGCCCTCCAGGACCAGCAGCCGGATGCCGTCGGCGAGCGCGCGATAGGCGGGCGGCTTGCGGGCGCCGGGGCCGGCCGGACGGGGCTGCTGGGCGCTCAGCTGCCGGGCGAGCTGGGCCGCGCCCACTGCGGAGGTCCACTCGGTCATGGAATTCAGTCCACCTTCCCGGAATTGGCCATGGTTGGAGTCCAATTCCCGCACCCAGAGTGACATGAGCCAGTCCACTACCACCACTCCGGGGGCACACCTTGTCCATCACCTTCACGAGCGGCCTGCGCGGGCGGCGTCTGCCGCGGCGCCTTGTCCAGCTCTACGTCGGCCTGATCCTGTACGGCGTGAGCTCCGCCCTCCTCGTGCGCGCCGGGCTGGGCCTGGAGCCCTGGAACGTGCTCCACGAGGGCCTGGCGGAACGCTCCGGGCTGTCGATCGGCGTGGTCTCGATGATCGTCGGCGTCGTCGTGCTCCTGCTGTGGATCCCCCTCCGGCAGAGGCCGGGGCTCGGCACCGTCTCGAACGTGCTGGTCTTCGGCGTCGCCATCGACGCCTCCCTGGCGGTGCTGCCGACCGCCCACGGCCTGGTGGCCCAGGTCCCGATGATGGTGGCCGGCATCGTCCTCAACGGTGTGGCGACCGGGCTCTACATCGCGGCCCGGCTCGGGCCCGGCCCGCGCGACGGGCTGATGACGGGGCTGCACCGCCGGACGGGCCGGTCGATCCGGCTGGTACGCACGGCCATCGAGGCCGGGGTGGTGCTCGCCGGGTTCCTGCTGGGCGGCTCCGTGGGGGTGGGCACGGTGGCGTACGCCCTGGCGATCGGACCGCTCGCCCAGCTGTTCCTGCGCGTCTTCGCCGTCCCGGCGGCCCCGGGCAGCAGCACGGTGGTAGCCGGCCGGACACCAAAGCGGGCCATACTGCGGCGGTGACTCGCCATCCCTACCTTGATCACCCGTCGCCCATACCGTTCGCCCATCGCGGCGGGGCCGCGGACGGCCTGGAGAACACCGTGGCCGCCTTCCGGCGTGCCGCCGTGGCCGGTTACCGCTACTTCGAAACCGATGTGCACACCACCGCCGACGGCCGGCTCGTCGCCTTCCACGACCCGACGCTGGACCGCGTGACGGACACCCGGGGCCGGATCGCACAACTGCCCTGGAGCGTGGTGCGCGAGGCCCGCGTGGCGGGCAAGGAGCCGCTGCCGCTCTTCGAGGAGCTGCTGGAGGAGTTCCCCGAGGCCCGCTGGAACGTGGACGTCAAGGCGGAGGCCGCCCTGCTGCCGCTGCTGGAGCTGATCCGGAAGGCGGACGCCTGGGACCGGGTCTGCGTCGGCTCCTTCGACGAGGGCCGGGTGGCCAGGGCCGTACGCCTGGCGGGGCCGCGGCTGGCCACCTCGTACGGGGTGCGCGGGGTGCTGGGGCTGCGGCTGCGTTCGTACGGGATCCCGGCCGCGCTGCGCAGGGGCGCGGTGGCGGCGCAGGTGCCGGAGAGCCAGGGCGGGGTGCGGGTGGTGGACCGGCGGTTCATCAGGGCCGCGCACGAACGGGGCCTTCAGGTGCACGTCTGGACGGTGAACGATCCGGAACGGATGGCCGCCCTGCTCGACCTGGGGTGGATGGCATCATGACCGATCATCTGGAGACGCTGCGTACGGTGCTGACCGACCGGGGAGTGTGGGTCTGAGGCCCGGGCCGTCTCACCACGGGGACGAACGAGGGGGGCGGCCGTGACCGTCGGAACCGCCGACCGGGCAGACCGGATACGCGAGCAACGGGACTGGTACTTCTACGACTTCGCGTGCTCCGTCTATTCGACGAGCGTGCTGACGGTGTTCGTCGGCCCGTATCTGACGTCGGTCGCCAAGGCGGCCGCCGATGCGGACGGATTCGTCCACCCCCTGGGCATCCCGGTCCGCGCGGGCTCGGTCTTCGCCTACGCGGTGTCCGTGTCGGTCGTCCTCGCGGTGCTGGTGATGCCGCTGGCCGGCGCGGTGGCCGACCGCACGGGCCGCAAGAAGCCCCTGCTGGCGACGTCCGCGTACCTGGGTGCGGCGGCGACGACGGGGCTGTTCTTCCTGGACGGGGAGCGCTATCTGCTGGGCGCGTTCCTGCTGATCGTGGCGAACGCCTCGCTCGCCGTCTCGATGGTGCTGTACAACGCCTATCTGCCGCAGATCGCGGAGCCGGATGAGCGGGACGCGGTCTCCTCGCGCGGGTGGGCGTTCGGCTACACGTCGGGGGCGCTCGTCCTGGTCGTCGATCTCGTCCTGTACACGGGGCACGACTCCTTCGGAGTGTCGGAGTCGGAGGCGGTACGGATCTGCCTGGCGTCGGCCGGTCTGTGGTGGGGCGCCTTCACGCTGATACCGCTGCGCAGGCTGCGCGACCGGCAGGTGGCGGCGGCCGGCGGAGAGGGCACGGTCGGCGGCGAGGGCGCGGTCGGGTCGGGGTGGCGCCAGATGATGGGGACGCTGCGCGACATGCGGCGCCATCCGCTCACGCTGTCCTTCCTGCTGGCGTACCTGATTTACAACGACGGCGTGCAGACGGTGATATCGCAGGCCTCCATCTACGGCTCCGAGGAGCTGGGCCTGGACCAGACGACGCTGATCACGGCGGTGCTGCTGGTGCAGGTCCTGGCGGTGGCCGGCGCGCTCGGCATGGGACGCCTGGCGCGCGCGTACGGGGCCAAGCGGACGATCCTCGGGTCGCTCGCCGTGTGGACGCTGATCCTGGCGGCCGCGTACTTCCTGCCCGCCGGCGCGCCCGTCTGGTTCTACGCGCTCGCGGCGGCGATCGGGCTGGTGCTGGGCGGCAGCCAGGCGCTGTCGCGTTCGCTCTTCTCGCACCTGGTGCCGCGCGGCAAGGAGGCCGAGTACTTCTCGGCGTACGAGATGAGCGACCGGGGGCTGAGCTGGCTGGGGCCGCTCGTCTTCGGCCTGGCGTACCAGGTGACCGGCAGCTACCGGGACGCGATCATCTCGCTGGTGGTCTTCTTCGGGCTGGGTTTCGCCCTGCTGGCGCGGGTGCCCGTCCGGCGCGCGGTGGCCGCCGTGGGGAACCCGGTACCCGACCGGATTTAGCCACGGAGCCGAAGTCCGGTAGTGTACGCCTTTGGCCTGCCAGGCGGACCGTTACTGCGCGCCGAAGAAGCAACGACGCTGGGTGACATCTTCTGCCAGATGTGACAAACCGGGCATTGGTGGGTACAAAAAGGGGCGGCACGACGGGCGACGCATGACCCGCAACGGGAATCTTTACCGCCGACCGGACGTTGACCGGATGACGACGACAGCGACACCTGTCCTGTGGGCGACAAGCCCGGGAGGCACGATTCATGAGTGAGCGAGCTCTTCGCGGCACGCGCCTCGTGGTGACCAGCTACGAGACCGACCGCGGCATCGATCTGGCCCCGCGCCAGGCGGTGGAGTACGCATGCGAGAAGGGGCATCGTTTCGAGATGCCCTTCTCGGTCGAGGCGGAGATCCCGCCGGAGTGGGAGTGCAAGGTCTGCGGAAGCCAGGCTCTTCTGGTGGACGGGGACGGCCCCGAGGAGAAGAAGGGCAAGCCGGCGCGTACGCACTGGGACATGCTCATGGAGCGGCGCACTCGCGAGGAGCTGGAGGAAGTGCTGGCCGAAAGGCTGGCGGTCCTGCGCTCCGGCGCCATGAACATCGCCGTGCACCCGCGCGACAGCCGGAAGTCCGCCTGATCGCGTGATCGGGCCGGCAATGCGCCGGCACGGAAACAAGAGCCGCGGGGGGGGGGGGGGCCCCCGGGGGGGCGGCCCCCCCCCCCCCGGGGGGGGGGGGGGGGGGGGCGGGGGGGCCCGCCCCCCGGGGGGGGGGCGGGCGGGGGGGGGGGGGGCGGCGGGAGCGGGGGGGGCGACGGGGGGGGGGTGGGATCAGAAAGGGCCGAA
>NZ_JBIWJG010000025.1:0-42264 GCF_044765045.1 Streptomyces sp. NPDC093546
CGGCCCCGAACCGCTGCAAGCTCCCCAGCCCTCATACAGCCAGCGAACTACCAGACACCCCACGTGACAAGACCAGCTAACAAAGCACTACTAGGCCGTGCTGAGCCGGGGCTAGTCGCGGTCGACGTGCTCGCGCAGGATCTTGCCGTTGGTCGCGTCGACGTCGAACGTCGTCTTGTACCAGTCGTCGGTCGTGACGACGTCGACCGACCAGATGAGCTTGTTGGCGTCGTCCTCGTCGAGGTGTACGGCGGTGACCGTGCCCTTCTTCTTGTCGGTGGCCGTCTGGACGGCCTGCTTGGGCACCTGCCGTGCCTTGCGGAGCCGGTCGGCGAGCTCGCGCTTGTCGTCGGCGTCCTGGTCCCGGTCGGCCTCGGACCGGGTCACCTTGCCGGTGACGGCGTCGACGTGGACCGTGCGGACGGTGCCGTCGGTGGTGGCGACCTCGGCGGCCCACAAGGGCGTGCCGGGGGCGGGGGTGCCGGGGCTGGGCGTGGCGGGGCTGGGGCTCGCGGCGGTCGCGCGCTTGAGGTCGATCTCCACGAGCTTGCCCTGCGGCACCTCGCCGACCGCCGTGGCGGCCGCCTTGTCCCAGGGGACCTTGGCCGCCGGGACCAGGGCCTTGCGGTCGGCCTGGTCCTGGGTGAAGGGCCGGCTCGGCGGCGCGTGCGTGGGGGTGGGCGCGGCGGCCCCGGCCCGGGTCGCCTCTTCGGCCCCGCAGGCGGTGACCAGCGCGGCGGAACCGGCGAGGGCGCACACGGCGGCGACGGCACGGATACGGAGGGTGCGGTTCGTCACGCTCATGTGGCCACCCGTACCGCCGGAGCGGGGCGGCCATGCGGAGTGGGCGGAAGCCGACCCGATCGGCCGAAGCCGTTGTCGCACACGCGAAAGAGCCCCCGCCCGATCCGGGCGGGGGCTCTCTCCGTACGGGCGGGTCAGCCCTCGCCGCCGAGGTCGATCTCCTCCGTGCGCTCCGCCGGGGTCTTGCCCAGCAGGGCCGTCTGGAGGGCGTGGGCGACGTCGTCGGCGGAGACCTGGTGCTTGCGGCCGTCGCCCTTGGTGATCATGACGCCGTCGAAGACGCCGTCCAGCAGGTCGTTGATCGCCTTCTTGTCGTACACCTCGACCAGGCGGCCGTTGACTGGCTTCATGGAGAGGATCTTCGGCAGCGAGCGGGCCGGACCGAACTGGATCTGCTTGCCACCGGCCTTGATCGTGACCAGGCCGGACATCGCGGGCTTGGCGAACTCGTTCATCGCCCGGTCCAGTTCGGCCTGGGTGATCGTCGGCTGCTTGGTGGTGACGGGGAGCTCGACGACGTTCTCCGTGCCCGTCTCGACGTGGGCGCGGTACGCGTCGCGCACCGAGATCATCGAGCGCGGGACGTCGAGCGACTTGCCGGCCCTGCCCGGGACCGCGACCGGCTTGTTCGGCTGGAAGGTGATCGTCCCCTCGGTGGCCGAGCCGGAGGCGCCCGCCAGGTCCGTCAGGGCGACGCTGAGCTTCTCCTCGTCGACCGGGAACACCGGCTGGGCCGCGCGCTCGGCGCCGAAGAGGGAGCCGATGACCGAGACGGGGTTGTAGTCGCTGCCCGCGGCCGCGCGGACCGTCTCCTCGGCGTCCAGGGACAGGCCCGCCTTGTCGGGGGCCAGCTCCTCCTTCTTGCCGCCCACGGACAGCTGGAGCGGGGCGGTGGCGCGCTTGCCGAAGGCGGTCTCCAGCTTCTGGACCGCCTCCTCCTTCGTACCGCCGCCGATGTCGACGCCGAGGACCGTGGTGCCCTTGGGGACCTCGGCGTGGTTGAGGAGCAGGCCGGCGCCGTACGCCACACCGGCCAGGCCCACGACGCCCGCGCCGAGCAGGACCAGCTTGGAGCGGCCCTTCTTCTTCGGGGCGGGGGCGGCCGCGGGGGCCGGTCGCGCGGGTGCCGGGGCGGCGGCGGGCTCCCCGGGGGCGTGGGTCGCGGCCACCTGGGCCGGGCCCGTCACCGGGAACGGCGAGGGGGACGGGGACGGCGCGCCGTGGTCGGCGGGGACCACCGGGAGGCCGCTGGTCAACGTGTCCCCGGAGACGTGCCCGCCCGACGGCGGACCCGCCGGGCCCCCCGGAGCCGGGGCCGGGGCGTAGGCGTGCTCCGCGGGCTCGGGTGCGGGCGGCTGCGGCGTCAGTACGGCGGTGTCGTCCGACATGCGCGGGACCGCGCCCATGGTGCCGGTCGCCGGGCCGGTGGTCGGCCCGCTGGGGCCGGGGCCGTAGTACGGCGGCGGCGCGTCATCCACCCCCACGAGGCCCCGGAGGGACGACACGGGCGCGGACGGCTCCGGCGCGGACGGCGTGGACGCGGCAGGCGGCGCGGACGCTGCGGGCGGCGCGGGCTCGGGGGCCGGTGCGGGCGGCTTGCGCGGGGCGAACCAGTCGCTCGCCGGCTTGTCCTGACCCTGGGCCTGTCCCTGTCCCTGCGCCGGTGCTGTCGCCCGGGCTTGGGCCTGCGCCTGCGTCGGCGCCTTCGGCGCCTCCTCCGCGGGCTCCGGCCTCGCCGCCTCCCGCGCCGGGGCTGCGGCCGCGGCACCGGCCCCGGCCTCCGCCTCGCTCATCGGCTTGCGCATGACGACCGGCGGGATCGGCCGCGAACCCGGGATGTTGATCCGGATGCGCGTCGTCAGCGTGGTCTCGGTCCTGGGCTCGTCCGGCTCCGCGGCGGTCCGGGCCGCCTCCTCCGGAGCGTCGTACTGGCGCGATCCGTACGGCGGTGTACCCGAGGGGTACGCGGCTCCGCCGCGCCCCTGGGGGCCGGAGGACGAACTGTCAGTTTCACGACTCAAAGCAGGTTCTCCCGGTTGGCTCCGCCGCCCGCACTCACACCCGCGGGCGCCCGGCGGCGCGCACCACCATACTGGCCGCCGCCGGAACGCACCCCTCGCCCAGGAGAACAGGAACGGTCATTCCGGACGAAGTCCGGCGGGTCCGGGCACGTCACACGCCAAGTCGGCCGCTCGGGCCGCCCGATGGCGGCACACGCACCATGGTGGCGCACATCACAGCGACGGCCATGCCGCCCAGCAGGTAGACCAGCTCGACGATGCCGCCCGCGAAGACCCCGTCGCCCTCCGGGCGGCCGCGGCTGAGCAGCAGGACGGCGGCGAGCCATCCCGCCCCGGCCGCGCCGACGCCCACCGGTGTGCCGGTGAGGCGCAGGGCGCCGTAGAAGAGCCCCGCGGTTCCCGCCAGCGCGAGCAGCAACCCGCCCGGCACCCAGCCGCCTTGGACCAGCGAGCCCGCGACGCCCACCAGGAAGCCCAGGACGGCGAGTCCGGCGTACGAGAGGGTGCGTGCGGCGCTCATGCCCCGGCCCCTTCCGCGAGCCCCGCGAGCCCCGCGAAGAGGTCGCGCTCCCGCTCCCCCGCGGGCGCGCCGGAGCGGCCCTGCGCCAACTGGTAGTACTCCGTGGTGAAGAGGGGCTGTCCCAGCTTGTTCGACAGCGCGAAGAACGCGCCCTCCACGGTGATTTGCGTGGCGTGCGCCCGCATCGCGGCCACCTTCCGCTCCGCGTACGCGCTCCCGTCGATCTCCGCCGTGACGAGCGCGTCGGCGAGCGCGTCGTTTACGAGACCGGGTACGTCCTCGACCGCCGCCGCCTCCGGGAAGGCGCCGGCCGCGCGCAGCCGCGCGAAGCCCTCCTCGGCGACCGCCCGCGGCACCCGGTTCCAGTAGATCTTGGCGATCTCGTGGGGGTCTCCGAGGTCGCGCCGGTAGGCCGGCTCGGCGGCCAGTTCGGCGGCGCGCATGGCGACCCGGTGGGCCTGGATGTGGTCGGGGTGGCCGTAGCCGCCGTCGGGGTCGTACGTGATGAGCACCTGCGGCCGTACGGAGCGGACGACCTCGACCAGGTACGGCGCGGCGTCGTCCACGTCCGTGTGCCAGAAGGCGCCGTCGCGGTGGTTCTGCGGGGCGCCCATCATCCCGGAGTCGCGGAAGCGGCCGGGCCCGCCCAGGAAGCGGTGGTCGGTGACGCCCAGCTCCTTCATCGCGGCGGCCAGTTCGCCGACGCGATGGGGGCCCAGCCGGTCCTCCCGGTCGGGTGCGAGATGGGCGAGGGCGGGCGGGATGACCTCGCCCTCCTCGCCCTGTGTGCAGGTCACGAGGGTGACCTGGGCGCCCTCGGCCGCGTACTTGGCCATCGTGGCGCCGTTGTTGATCGACTCGTCGTCGGGGTGCGCGTGCACCAGGAGCAGACGACGGGAGGGCTGTTCCGTCATACGGACACCCTAGAACGGACCAGCCACAAGGGGCCGCTCAGAACTTGATGCCGCCGATCATGCCGGCCACGTTGGTCGTCAGCTCACTGATGGTCGGCGCGATGGAGGAGCTCGCCAGGTAGAAGCCGAGCAGCATGCAGACGGCCGCGTGCCCGCCCTTCAGCCCGGACTTCTTGATCAGCAGGAAGACGACGATCGCCAGCAGCACAACCACCGAAATCGAGAGTGCCACGGCGGTTCACCTCCATAGATATTCACGTCGGACCGGGCAGCGCGCATGTGCCGGAGGGTACATACCCATCTGGCCGTACGGATCATAACTATCCGATCTCACGCATCGATCGGTGCACGGCAGCACATGGGGGCGCACGACCGCTAGTTTCGGACGCATGACCTCCAGGCAACAGACCTCAAGGCAACAGCTTTCGTTCCCCCGTCAGTACGCCAGGACCCAGCGCTTCACCCTCGGCGCGCCCCGGGCGTTCACCGTCTCACCCGACGGACACCGGGTCGTCTTCCTCCGCTCACCCGGCTCCACCCACCGCGCCCACCAGCTGTGGCTGCTCGATCTCGAGGGCGAGCCGCGCGAGCGCCTCGCCGCCGACCCGGAAGCGCTGCTCGGCGGCGCCGAGGAGCAGTTGCCGCCGGAGGAGCGGGCGCGCCGTGAGCGCAGCCGGGAGGGTGCCGGCGGCATCGTCGGCTACGCGGTGGACGCCGCCGTGGAGTTGGTGGCGTTCGCGCTGTCCGGGCGGCTGTACGCGGCGGAGCTGCGCGCCGGTACGGCGCGTGAACTGCCCGCGCGCGGACCGGTGATCGACCCGCGCCCCTCGCCCGACGGCCGGCACATCGCGTACGTGGCGCAGGGCGCGCTGCGGGTGACCGGCGCGGACGGGGAGGGCGACCGGGCCCTGGCGGAACCGGAGGGCGCGCACCTCACCTATGGGCTCGCGGAGTTCATCGCGGCCGAGGAGATGGGCCGCTCGCGCGGTTTCTGGTGGTCGCCGGAGTCGGACCGCCTGCTGGTCGCGCGGGTCGACGAGAGCGGCGTACAGCGCTGGTGGATCTCGGATCCGGCTCATCCGGACCGGGAGCCGTCCGAGGTGGCGTACCCGGCGGCGGGGACGGCCAACGCGGACGTACGGCTGTGCTTCGTGGGGCTGGACGGGTCCCGTACGGAAGTGGAGTGGGACCGGGCGCGCTACCCGTACCTGGCGCGGGTGCACTGGTCGTCGGCGGGCGCTCCGCTGCTGCTGGTGCAGGCGCGGGACCAGCGGACGCAGGCGTACCTGGCGGTGGACACGGAGTCCGGGGCGACGCGCACGGTGCACGTGGACGAGGACCCGGTGTGGCTGGAGCTGCTGCCGGGGGTGCCGGCCTGGGCTCCGGACGGGCGGCTGGTGCGGATCGCGGACGAGGCGGGGGCCCGGGTGCTGGCGGTGGGCGACCGCGCGCTGACCGGGGCGCAGACGCAGCTGCGGGCCGTGCTGGACGTCGGCGACAACGATGTGCTCGTCCAGGCGTCGGCCGGCGAGGAGGCGCCCGGACCGGACCCGGAAATTGGCGAGATTCATGTGTACCGGGTCAATGAACTCGGCATCGAAAGAGTGTCCGAGGGCCCGGGTGTCCACTCGGCGGTGCGGTCCGGTGCGGTGACGGTCCTGGCGTCGTCGCGGCCCCGCACGCCGGGGCAGACCGTGCGGGTGCTGCGCGACGGCAAGCCGGTGGCGGACATCGCCTCGTACGCCGAGACGCCGGTGCTCTCGCCGCGCCTGACGCTCACCGAGTCGGGCCCGCACCGCATCCCGTGCGCGGTGCTGCTGCCGCGCGCGTACGAGGAGGGCGACGGGCCGCTGCCGGTGCTGCTGGACCCGTACGGCGGGCCGCACGGGCAGCGGGTGCTGGCCGCGCACAACGCGCACCTGACGTCGCAGTGGTTCGCCGACCAGGGGTTCGCGGTGATCGTGGCGGACGGGCGGGGCGCGCCGGGGCGCTCGCCCGCCTGGGAGAAGGCGGTCAAGGACCGGCTGACGCTGACGCTGGACGACCAGGTCGAGGCGTTGCACGGGCTGGCGGACCGCTTTCCGCTGGACCTGGACCGGGTGGCGATCCGGGGCTGGTCGTTCGGCGGCCTGCTGGCCGGTCTGGCCGTGCTGCGGCGCCCGGACGTGTTCCACGCGGGGGTGGTGGGGGCGCCGGTGACCGACCAGCGCCTGTACGACACGCACTACACCGAGCGGTACCTCGGGATGCCGCAGGAGGCGCCGGAGGTGTACGAGGCGAACTCGTTGGTGGGTGACGACGGTCTGGTGGCACCGCAGGAGCCGGCCAGGCCGATGATGATCATCCATGGTCTGGTGGACGACAACGTGGTGATGGCCCATACGCTCCGGTTGTCGTCGGCGCTGCTGGCGGCGGGCCGGCCCCATGAGGTGCTGCCGCTGACGGGCGTGACGCACATGACGCCGCAGGAGCAAGTGGCCGAAAACCTGCTGCTGCTTCAGGTGGACTTCCTGAAGCGGTCACTGGGCCTGTCCTGATACGGCGACCGGCCGGGGCGACATCGCTGCGCCCCGGCCGGTCCACGGCACCCGCACGGCCGTACGCCCTCCAGGCTGGCGTGTCCGTATATCGGAACGAATTCCGCGCCGTTACCCGGCTGTTAATCCCTGAGCGACCGTCAGGCGAGTGGTTCCGGGGCCGCCACCACCCGTCTCTCCTCCGCGAAGTGGCAGGCCGAGGCGTGCCGCGCCGGGCCCTCCCGGTGCGCCAGCGGCACCGGCACGGCCAGCGGCGGCACCTCCTTGGCGCACGTGTCGCGCGCCTTCCAGCACCGGGTGCGGAACCGGCACCCCGAGGGCGGGTCGGCGGGGGACGGCACGTCGCCCGTGAGCAGGATCCGGTCCCCCCGCGCCGCCCGCGCCGCCGGGTCGGGCACCGGCACCGCCGACAGCAGGGCCTGGGTGTACGGGTGCGTGGGGTGGTCGTAGATCTCGGTGTCGGTGCCGGTCTCGACGATCCTGCCGAGGTACATCACGCCGACCCGGTCGGAGATGTGCCGCACGATCGACAGGTCGTGCGCGATGAAGACGTAGCTGAGGCCGAACTCGTCCTGGAGGCGGGCCAGCAGGTTGATCACCTGTGCCTGTACGGAGACGTCGAGGGCGGACACCGGCTCGTCGGCCACGATGATCTCGGGGCGCAGGGCGAGGCCGCGCGCGATGCCGATGCGCTGGCGCTGGCCGCCGGAGAACTGGTGCGGATAGCGGTTGATGTACTCGGGGTTGAGGCCGACGACGTCGAGCAGCTCCCGCACCCTGCGGCGCCGGTCGCCCTTCGGCGCGGCCTCGGGATGGATCTCGTACGGCTCGCCGACGATGTCGCCGACGGTCATGCGCGGGTTCAGGGAGGTGTACGGGTCCTGGAACACCATCTGGATGTTGCGGCGGACGGCCTTCAGGGCGCGGCCGGAGAGCCGGGTGATGTCCTCGCCCTTGTACAGGATCCGCCCGGCCGTGGGCCGTTCCAGGTTGACGAGCATCCGGGCGAGGGTGGACTTGCCGCAGCCGGACTCCCCCACGATGCCGAGCGTCTCGCCCGCGTCCAGGATGAAGTCGACGCCGTCGACGGCCTTGACGGCGCCGGTCTGCTTCTTGAAGAGGACGCCTCGGGTGAGGGGGTAGTGCTTGACGAGCCCGCGCACCTCAAGAATCGGCGGCATGGAGGGTCTCCTTCCAGAAGTGGCAGGCGCTGCCCCGCTCGTCGGACACCTCGTGGAGCGGCGGTTCGTCGATGCGGCACACGTCGCGGGCGCGCGGGCAGCGCGGGTGGAAGGGGCAGCCGGGCGGGATGTCCAGCAGGCTCGGCGGCATGCCTTTGATGGCGTACAGCTCCCTGCCCTTGTGGGTGAGGCGCGGGATCGAGTCGAGCAGCCCGGCGGTGTAGGGGTGAGCGGGTTCCTTGTAGAGGTCGTGGACGGGCGCGGTCTCGACGATCCGGCCCGCGTACATGACGGCGATCCGGTCGGCGACGTCGGCGACGACGCCGAGGTCGTGGGTGATGAGGATGAGCCCCATGCCGAGGTCGCGGCGCAGCTCGGCGAGGAGCTCCATGATCTGGGCCTGGACGGTGACGTCGAGGGCCGTGGTGGGCTCGTCGGCGATGATCAGGGCGGGTTCCAGCGCCATGGCCATGGCGATCATGATGCGCTGGCGCATGCCGCCGCTGAACTGGTGCGGGTACTGGCCGACCCGCTCTCGGGCCGCCGGGATGCGGACCCGGTCCATCAGCTCGACGGCCTTGGCGCGGGCGTCGCGCTTCGACATGCCGCGGTGGACGACGAACATCTCGCCGAGCTGGTCGCCCACGGTGAGCACGGGGTTGAGCGCCGACAGGGCGTCCTGGAAGACCATCGCCATCTCGGCGCCGCGGATCCGGCGCCGGGCCTCCTCCTTGAGGGTGAGCAGGTCGCGGCCCTTGAAGAGGATCTCGCCGCCCGTGATCCGGGCCGGCGGCGTGTCCAGGATGCCCATGACGGCCTGCGCGGTGACGGACTTGCCGGAGCCCGACTCACCGAGCACGGCGAGGGTCTCACCGGCGTCGACCGCGTACGAGACGCCGTTGACGGCCTTGGCGACCCCGTCGCGGGTACGGAACTCCACGCGCAGGTCGCGTACCTCCAGCAGGGTGTCGGACATGGTGGGGCTCCCTAGGGGGCGTCTAGCCGAGCTTGGGGTCGAGGGCGTCGCGGACCGCGTCGCCGAGCATGATGAAGGCGAGAACGGTGAGGGACAGGGCCCCGGCCGGCCACAGCAGCATGTGCGGGGCATTGCGGATCTGGGGTGCGGCGTTGGAGATGTCGATGCCCCAGGAGACGGTCGGCGGGCGCAGGCCGACGCCCAGGAAGGACAGCGTGGCCTCCAGGGCGATGTACGTGCCCAGGGCGATGGTCGCCACGACGATGACCGGCGCGACGGCGTTGGGCGCGACGTGGCGCAGCAGCATGCGGCCGCTGCCCGCGCCGAGCGCCCGGGCGGCCTGGACGTAGTCGTGCTCCCTGGCGGTGATGACGGCGCCGCGGGCGATGCGGGCGACCTGGGGCCAGCCGAGCAGCACGATGAAGCCGACCACCGGCCACACGGCGGAGCTGGTGACGACGGAGAGG
This sequence comes from Streptomyces sp. NPDC093546, assembly GCF_044765045.1. Taxonomy (NCBI): domain Bacteria; kingdom Bacillati; phylum Actinomycetota; class Actinomycetes; order Kitasatosporales; family Streptomycetaceae; genus Streptomyces; species Streptomyces sp. NPDC093546. The sequence continues at coordinate 9,421 of NZ_JBIWJG010000025.1, forward strand.
AACACCAGGCCGCCGAGGACGACGGGGATGCCGAAGAACACGTCGGCGGTGCGCGACAGCAGCGCGTCCCACCAGCCGCCGAAGAAGCCGGCGAGCCCGCCGAGGAGGCTGCCCAGCAGCGCGGCGCCGAGGGTGGCGCAGACGCCGACGGTGATGGAGGCACGGGCGCCGTACACCGTACGGGTGTAGACGTCGCAGCCCTGGGTGTCGTACCCGAACGGGTGACCCGGCGCCGAGCCCTGCTGCGACTTGGACAGGTCGCAGCGGAGCGGGTCGCCGGAGGTGAGGATCTGCGGCCAGAGGGCGATCAGGACGAGGAAGACGATGAGGAGGGCGGAGACGACGAAGACGGGGTCGCGGCGCAGCTGGTGCCAGGCGTCGCTCCACAGGGAGCGGGGGCGGCGGCCGTCGGCGCGGAGCGACCCCGCTTCGCTGAGGGCGAGGTCCATGGCGCCGCCCGCGCCGGTCGGGGCGACGGCGTCGTGCCGGTCGAGGTCGGGTTCAGGCATAACGGATCCTCGGGTCCAGGACCGCGTACAGCAGGTCGACGAGCAGGTTCGCCACCAGGAAGACGATCACCAGGATCGTCACGAAGCCGACGACCGTGGGCGCGTTGTTGCGCAGGATGCCCTGGTAGAGCTGGTAGCCGACGCCGTGGATGTTGAAGATCCGCTCGGTGACGATGGCCCCGCCCATGAGCGAGCCGATGTCGGCGCCGATGAAGGTGACGACGGGGATGAGCGAGTTGCGCAGCACGTGCCGGGTGATGACGCGGTGGCGGGGCAGGCCCTTGGCGATGGCGGTGCGGACGTAGTCGGCGCGGATGTTCTCGGCGATGGACGTCCGGCTCAGGCGGGTGACGTACGCCAGTGACACCAGGGCCAGCACGGTGCCGGGCAGGATCAGCTCGTCGAGGCGGGCGTCCGGGGAGACCGAGGGGCGCACCCAGCCCCACTTCACGCCGAGCAGGTACTGGAGCAGGTAGCCGGAGACGAAGGTGGGGACGGAGATCACGACGAGGGTGAGGACGAGCAGGCCGGTGTCGAGGGGCCGGCCGCGCTTGAGGCCGCTGACGACGCCGAGGGTGACGCCGATGAGGACCTCGATGACGATGGCGACGAGGGTGAGGCGGAGGGTGACGGGGAAGGCCGAGGCCATCAGTTCCGTGACCCGGCGGCCGTTGAAGGCGGTGCCGAAGTCGCCCCGGAAGATCTGGCCCATGTAGAGCAGGTACTGCTTCCACAGGGGCTCGTCGAGGTGGAGTTCCGCGCGGATGCGGGCGGCGGTGGCGGGGTCGGGTTCGCGGTCGCCGAAGAGGGCGGCGACCGGGTCGCCGAGGGCGTACACCATGAAGAAGATGAGGAAGGTGCTGCCGATGAACACCGGGATCATCTGGAGCAGCCGCCGGATCACATACCGTCCCATGGGAGCTCCGGTCGTCGTCGGTCGCGGGCGGTGTCGGTCGCGGTGCGGGCGCGGGCGTCAGCCGACCTTGATCCGGTCGTAGACGGGGACGCTGAACTGGTTGAGGGCCACGTCGCTCAGGCGCTCGGAGTAGCCGGCGCTGCCGTTCTGGTACCAGAGCGGGATGACCGGCATCTGCTCGGCGAGGATCCGCTCGGCGGCCTGGAAGTCCTTGACCGCCTGGGCCTGGTCGGTCGTGCGGTTGGCCTTGTCGACGAGGGCGTCGAACCGCTGGTCGCTGAACTTGCCGTGGTTGGCGGAGCCGCCGGTGTAGTACAGCGGCTGCAGGAAGTTCTGGATGAGCGGGTAGTCGGCCTGCCAGCCGGAGCGGAAGGGGCCGGACATGCGGAAGGTCGTGGTGCGGCTGCGGTAGTCGGCGAAGGTGCCGACGGGGTCGACCGTGCAGACCGGGCCTTTGCCCAGCGCGTTGTTGACGCTGTTGCAGACGGCGTCCATCCAGGCGCGGTGCGAGCCGGTGTCGACGTTGGAGGTGAGCGTCAGCCGTCCGCCGGGCAGCCCGCCGCCCTCCTCGATGAGCTTCTTGGCCCGGGCGGGGTCGTACGCGCAGGCGTCGCCGCACAGCTGCGTGTGGCCGCCCTCGCGGCCGAGGGCCGGGGAGGTCCAGTCCTTCGCGGGGGTGCGGGTCCCCTGGTAGATCTGGCGGGTGATCTCGTCGCGGTTGATGGCCATGGACAGGCCGCGGCGGACCTTCTCCATGCCGGGCTTGGACCACTCCGGCCGGTACATCGGGAAGGCGAGGGTCTGGAGGATGAGGGCGGGCTGGTTGATGTAGCGGTCGCCGAGGTCGGCGGCCGCGTTCTTCAGCGCTTGCGCGGGTACGTCGTCGACGAGGTCGAGGTTGCCCGCCATCAGGTCGGTGTAGGCGGTGTTGTTGTCGGTGTAGACGACGAGGTCCACGCCGCCGTTGTGCGCCTTGTCGGGGCCGGGGTAACCGTCCCAACGGCGCAGCTTCATGGCGGAGCCCTTCTGGTACGACTCCACGGCGTAGGGGCCGTTGCCGACGGGCTTGTCCAGCCAGCCGTCGTGGTCAGTGAAGAAGGCGCGGGGCAGGGGGACGAAGGCGTGGTAGCCGAGGGTCTCGGGCCAGGTGGAGAAGGTGTCCTTGAGGGCCACGGTGAAGGTGCGGTCGTCCTTGACGACCAGTCCGCTCATGGTCTTGGCCCGGGGGGCGCCGGAGGCGGGGTGGACGTCGTCGTAGCCGACGATGTCGCTGAAGAAGGGCGCGTTGTTCTGCTTGTTGTCGAGGTGGGCGGCGTAGTTCCAGGCGTCGACGAAGGAGCGGGCGGTGACGGGCTCGCCGTTGCTGAAGGTCCAGCCGGGCTTGAGGGTGATGGTGAAGTTCCTGGAGTCGGTCGTCCCGATCTTCTCGGCCACGAGGTCGTGGGCCTGGCCGGTCTCGGGGTCGTACCGCTTGAGGCCGCGGAAGACCATGTCGAGGACCTTGCCGCCCTGGACCTCGTTGGTGTTGGCCGGCTCGATGAGGTTCTGCGGGTCGCCCCAGGAGGAGCGCACGATCCCGTCGGCGCCCCCGCCGGCGGCGCCACCGCCGCAGGCGGTCGCCGCGAGGGCGACGGCCACGGCGCATGCGGCCGACCTGACGTGCGTGGCTCCGCGCATGGGGTGCCTCCCGTGGGGGTCGTCGGTCCCCGGGGCCTCGGTCCTCGGCCTCGCCCGCTCCTCGGTCCTCGCTCCCGGCCTGGACCCACATACCACCCCATACCGGGCGGCCCCGCACGCCCATCGCGTCCGCAGGGGTGGCAAGCGCACGCAGAAGGGCCCCGTACCGCCGTGGCTCGCGGCGGTACGGGGCCCTTCGGGCGGCGGGTGCTTACACCGTCTTCTTCGGCGTCGCCTCGGCCTCCAGGGCCGCCAGCGCCGGGTCGAGGACGATGTCCTCGCCGCGCGCCTCGGTCGTCGGCTCCTCCGGGAAGTGGCACGCCGTCAGGTGCCCCTCGCGGTTGCCCTCGACCCGGACGAGCGGCGGCTCCTCGCTCGCGCAGATGTCCTGCGCCTTCCAGCACCGCGTACGGAAGCGGCAGCCGGACGGCGGCATGATCGGCGACGGCACGTCGCCGTAGAGGCGGATGCGCTCCCGGCGCTCGGTGTCGAGGTCCGCCTCCGGCACGGCCGACAGCAGCGCGTGCGTGTACGGGTGGCGCGGGCGGTTGTAGAGCGAGTCGCGGTCCGCGACCTCCACCACCTTGCCCAGGTACATCACGGCCACGCGCTCGGAGAAGTGGCGTACGACGGCGAGGTCGTGCGCGATGAACACGAACGCGATGCCCATGTCCCGCTGGAGGTCCTGGAGCAGGTTGACGACCTGCGCCTGGATGGACACGTCCAGCGCGGAGACCGGCTCGTCCGCGACGATCAGCTTCGGCTCCAGGGCGAGCGCCCGGGCCACGCCGATGCGCTGGCGCTGACCGCCCGAGAACTCGTGCGGGAAGCGGTTGTAGTGCTCCGGGTTGAGCCCGACGATCTCCAGCAGCTCCCGGACCCGCTTCTCACGGCCGCCGGGCGGGTTGATGCCGTTGATCTCCATCGGCCCGGAGATGATCGTGCCGACGGTCTGCCGCGGGTTCAGCGACGCGTACGGGTCCTGGAAGATCATCTGGATCTCGGACCGGATCGGCGCCAGCTGCCTGCGCTTGGCGTGCGTGATGTCCTGGCCGCGGTAGGTGATGGTGCCGCCGGTCGGCTCCAGCAGACGCGTCAGGAGCCTGCCGGTGGTCGACTTGCCGCAGCCGGACTCGCCCACCAGGCCCAGGCTCTCGCCGGGGTAGACGGCCAGGTCCACGCCGTCGACGGCCTGGACCGCGCCCACCTTCCGCTTGATGGGGAAGCCCCCCATGATCGGGAAGTGCTTGGTCAGTCCTTTGGTCTCCAGCAGCGGCTCGGCCGATGACCGGTCGCGCTGCTGCGGGACCGCCTCGCCGGCGTCCTTGGTGGTGTTGTTCTCGCTCATGGTCTTAGCCCCAGTCGCCGGTCGTCAGCCCAGCCGGGGCTGAATCGTCTCGATGAAAACCTGCTGCTTCCGCTCGGCCGCGATGTGGCACGCCGAGCCCCGTCCCACGGGCAGCAGCGGGCGTTCGGTCACGCAGCGGTCCCCGTCGACCAGGTCCCGGAACTCGCACCGCGGGTGGAACGGGCAACCGGTCGGCGGGTTCAGCAGGCTCGGCGGGGAACCGGGGATCGGCCGCAGCGGCTCGCCGACGTCCCCCGACAGGCGGGGCATGGAGCTGAGCAGACCCCAGGTGTACGGGTGCTGGGGCGCCTTGAGCACCTCGCGCACGGAACCGCGCTCCACGGCCCGGCCGGCGTACATCACCAGCAGGTCGTCGGCCATGTTGGCGACGACGCCGAGGTCGTGCGTGATCAGGATGATCGCGGAGCCGAACTCCTGCTGGAGGTCCTTGAGCAGGTCGAGGATCTGCGCCTGCACGGTCACGTCGAGGGCCGTGGTGGGCTCGTCGGCGATGAGCAGCGCGGGGTTGCAGACCAGCGACATGGCGATCATGGCGCGCTGGCGCATACCGCCGGAGAACTGGTGCGGGTAGTCGTCGACGCGCGTCTCGGGCGACGGGATGCCGACCTTGCCGAGCATCTCGATGGCCCGGTCGCGGGCCTCCTTCTTGCTGGCGCCGGTGTGCTTGCGGAACGGCTCCGAGATCTGGCGGCCGATCGTGTAGTACGGCGACAGGGCGGTCAGCGCGTCCTGGAAGATCATCGCCATCTTGTTGCCGCGCAGCGTCTCCAGCCGCTTGGTCGAGGCGTCGGTGATCTCCTCGCCGTCCAGCTCGATGGAGCCGGTGATGGTGGTGGAGCGGGGGTTGTGCAGGCCCAGGATGGACAGGTTGGTCACCGACTTGCCGGAGCCCGACTCGCCCACGATGCCCAGGGTCTTGCCGCGCATGAGGTCGAAGGAGAGCCCGTCCACGGCCTTGACGATGCCGTCCTCGGTGGAGAACTGGACACGCAGGTCGCGCACCGACAGGAACGCGTCCGACTCGGTCGGGGCCGGGGCGTCCTCGGTCTTGGTGAGTGTGGTCACGGTCGTTCTCCTAGGACAGACGCACGCGCGGGTCGATGATGGCGTACAGCGCGTCCACGATGATGTTGAACATGAGGATGAGGGCGGCGCTGAAGACCATGACACCCATGGTCAGCGGCAGGTCCTTGTCGATGACCGAGTCACGGGCGAGGCGGCCGATGCCCGCCAGGCCGAAGGTGAGCTCCGTGACCATCGCGCCGCCGAACAGCGCGCCCAGGTCCATGCCGAGGATGGTGACGATCGGGATCAGCGAACCGCGCCACGCGTAGCGGAAGAAGACGAAGCGGCCCGACATGCCCTTGGCTCGGGCGGCGCGGACGTGCTCCTCCTGGAGCTGCTCGATCATCGTGGAGCGGGCCATACGCGTGTAGTTGGCGGTGAAGATCACCGACATGACCAGCCACGGGATCAGCAGACCCATGAACCATCCGCCGGGGCTCTCGCTGAACGGCACGTACTTCGGCTTGTCGAGCCAGCCGGTGCTGTAGACGAAGATGCCCATCACGACCGGGCCGAGGAAGTAGATCTGCAGCGAGGACAGCACCAGCGAGCCGCCGCTGAAGACCTTGTCGACCGCGGTGCCCCTGCGCCAGGCGGCGATCATGCCGGCGGCGAGACCGACCGTGAGGAAGACCACGAGGCCGCCGAGGGAGAGCGAGACCGTCAGCGGGAGACGGTCGATGATCGTGTCCCACACCATCTGCTGGTTGTCGAAGGAGACACCGAAGCACGGGGCCGCGCAGTGGCCGACCGAGAATTCCCGCCCGACGAAGATGCCGACCATGTAGTTCCAGAACTGCACCGGCACCGGCTGGTCCAGGCCCAGGTTCTTGTGGATGATCGCCAGCGCGTCGGGCGTGCAGTTCTTGCCGCATGCCAGCAGGGCGGGGTCCTGCGGGATGGCGAAGAACATGAAGAAGGTGAAGGCGCTGATCAAGAAGAGGATCAGGACTGCGCCGAGCGTCCGGCGCAGAAGGAATCGAAGCATGGCTGGTCGCTGCTCTCAGGACGGCGGCTGTGAGGGGTCGTGCGGGGGCCGGGGTTCTCCGGGGGTGTGCGCTCCGCCGGGCGCACACCCCCGGAAAGCCGGCCTGCCTGAGCTGTCGTTACTTCTTCAGGTACAGGCGCGTGACGTCGATGACGCTCATCTCGGTGGAGTAGCGCGCACCGCCCACGTTGGAGCCCTGAATCTGCAGCGACTTGGTGAAGTACAGCGGCGCCGCGGGGTTGATGCGCTCCACGATGTCGTGGTGCAGCGCGGTCCACGCCTTCTGGGCCTCGGCCGGGTCCGTGATCTTCTTGATCCGGGCGATCTCGGCGTTCACCTTCGGGTCGTTGATGTGGGAGTACACCGACGAACCGTCCTGCAGCTGCGTACCGTCGAACAGCGGCGGGATGACCGTGGACATGGACGGCCAGTCCTGGCCCCAGCCGGTCATGTAGAGGTCGAGACCGTTGTTGACCTTGCCGACCTGCTCGTACCAGGTGGAGCCGTCGATCTCCTTCTTCTGGACGTCGAGACCGATCTTGGTGAGCGCGTTCTCGATGACGACGGCCTGCTGCTGGCGCTTCGGCGTGTTGGCGTAGGCGTAGACGACCTTCTTGCCCTCGGCGCCCGCCTCCTTGATCAGCTTCTTGGCCTTCTCGATGTCACCGAGCGGCTTCTTCAGCTTGCCGAAGGGGTCGTAGTCCTTCTCGAAGCCCGGCACGGTGGGGGCGATCAGGCCGGTGGCGATCTCGCCGCCGTACGCGCCGCCGTCAGGCTGGAAGACGTTCGCGTTCGGCATCGCCAGGGCGATGGCGTCGCGGACCTTCTTGTCCTTCATCCGGTCGAGGTTGAAGTTCAGCTGCCAGACGTAGGGCTGGTAGCCCTGGATGGTGCGCTTCTTCGCCTCGGCGTTCGAGATGACGTTGCGGACCTGGGTCGTGGCGACCGTGCCGGTCAGCTGGACGGCGTTCTGGGCCTCGCCGCGGTCGGCCAGGATGGCCTTGGTCTGGGCCTCGTCGTCCATGTTGAACGTGATGTTGAAGCCGTCGACGTACTGGTGGCGGACCGAGTCGGTCTTCGGGTCCCAGTGCGTGTTCTTGACGAGCTTCATCGACTTGCCCGGCTTGAACTCGGCGATCTTGTACGGGCCGAGGGCGGACGGCGCGGTGTCGTACTTCTCCTTGGTGTCGGCCTTCTGCGGCACGATGGAGTAGCCGACCATGGCGAGCGCCTGCGGGAGGTCGGACTGGGGCTCCTTGAACTTGAAGACGACCGTCTTCGGGTCCGGAGTCGCCAGCACGCTGTCCGGCAGGTGCTTGCCCTTGTACGGACCGTCGGGCAGGGCCTTGCGGTACGTGGTGCCCTCGCCGGAGAGCCAGTTCTGCAGGTAGATCGGGCCGTCGCTGATGAACGGCGCGTACAGGCGCTCGATGCTGTGACGGACGTCGGCCGAGGTGATCTCGTTGCCGTTCTGGTCCTTCACACCGCTCTTGAGGGTGTAGGTCCAGGTCTTGCCGCCGTCGGTCGTCTTGCCGGCGTCGGTGGCGATGTCACCGACGACGGTGAGCTTGCCCTTGTCGTCCTCCTGGTACTGCGTCAGACCGCGGTGGAGGAGGCGGCCGAGGGCACGGCCGTCGCTCACGTAGGTCTGGCCCGGGTCCAGGTGCGAGAAGTCGTCCGTCTGGTAGATGTTGATCGTGCCGCCGGGCTTGGCGCCCGGGACCTCGGCCGCCGGACCGGTCGACGCCTTGGCGTCACCGAAGGAGACGGCCGCGGCCTGCTTGGCGGCTTCCTCCTTGCTGTGTCCCTTGGACTCGGAGCCGGCCTTTTCGTTGCTGCTGCAACCCGTCAGCGCCAGCGAGCCGGCCGCCAGGGCGACCACGGCAGCACGTGCCGCGCGCGTGCCAAAGATGCTCATGGTGATGAGTACCTATCTGTCAGTAGTGATCCAACTGTGCTGTCCGGGTACACCGCACGAAGGCGGCGGGGTGACAGCTATCCCGCTGGTATGACGTCAGCGACCGGACTTCGGGTCGAACGCGTCGCGTACCGAGTCACCGAGCAGGTTGAAGGCCACGACGAAGACGACCATGGCGACCCCGGGGAAGAACATGTACGCGGGGTCCTGCTCGTAGATGCTCGCGCCGATGGCGAACATCCGGCCCCAGTCCGGGGTGGGTTCGACGAAGCCGACACCCACGTAGGACAGGAAGGCCACCGAAAGGATCGTGGAGGGCAGCATCAGCGTCGCCTGCACGAGAATCGGGGTGACGAGGTTGGGCAGCAGCTCCTTGCGGATGATCCGCCAGGGAGAAGCGCCCGCGATCTTCGCGGCCTCGACGAACTCCCGCTCGCGCAGGGAGAGGGTCGCGGCCCTGATCAGTCGGGACAGGCCCATCCAGCCGAGGAACGACAGGACCACGATGATCGCGCCTGCGCGCAGCGCCGTGGGCGTCTCCTCTTCGGGGCTGACGAACGCCGCCACGACGACGGGCATCGACGCGATGAAGAACAGCTGGCTGGGGAAACCGAGCAGGAAGTCGGTGAACCGTCCGAGCCAGAAGTCGACCTTGCCGCCGTAGTACCCGCCTACCAGACCCACCACCACGCCGACGACGACCATGAGGATCGTCGCGGCCAGAGCCGTGTAGATGGACGTACGCATGCCGTAGAGCAGCTGCGTGAACACATCACGGCCCAGGATGGGCTCGATGCCGAACCAGAATTCGCCGGACATGCCGCCGAACGACCCGGTCGGGATGGAGAACTCGTCGAGGAGCCCGATGGTCTCCTGCCCGTAGAGGGTGTACGGGTTCTTGCCGTACACCTTCGCGATGAGCGGGGCGAGGAGTGCGATGACGAAGAAGAAGATGACGATCACAGCGGAGACGACTCCGGTGCGGTCACGCTTGAATCGACGCCACATCAACTGCCCGGGAGAGAGCCCGGCGGGGTCCTTGGCCGACGAAGCCTCGTCCTTCGACGGGGCAACCACTTCCAAGACGGCGGACGCTTCAACGCCCTCGGTCTGCGCTGGACTTGTCACGGTCGTTCCGCCCCCGTGGGGATCACTACCGCAGACACGACCCGATCGGTGCTTATGGCACCACGCATGGGGTCCTCCTCATGAGTTCACTTGTTACCGCAACAGGGATACGCGGCATCCCACCGACACCCCTGACGGCGAGATCCCCAAGTACCCCAGTGTGCTCGTGAGTCGGCGCACTCCCCACAGTGCGTGACCCATTGACCCGAGCTCAATGGAGCCAACTATTAAGTACAGCCGGGCCGTAAACCACACTTAAAGGGTCTCGTTTTGACAACATCGCCAAGACCCCGAAGCCCGAAATCCGGACAAACTGAGTACAGACAGACACCCGCGAAACGGACCGTTAACCCACGTTCCGGAGAGCGACGGTCGATATACGAACACTTCGGCAGGGAAAAGGCATTGACGCGGCCCCTCCGGAGCCCTAGGACTCGCCCCGAGGGCCCCTGCGCGGCCCGCACCGCCCCCGGGAACGGCGAACGGCCGCCGGGGCGGAACCCCAACGGCCGTTCGACACGAGGACGTACGGCTCAGCCGTACTGCCGCACGGTCAGCCGTGCTTGGCGCGCGAGGCGGCGCGGGCGCGCTCGCGCTGGTCCAGGTTGACCTTGCGGATGCGGACGGCCTCCGGCGTCACCTCGACGCACTCGTCGTCGCGGCAGAACTCCAGCGACTGCTCCAGCGAGAGCTTGCGCGGCGGGACGATCGCCTCGAAGGAGTCGGCCGAGGACGACCGCATGTTGGTGAGCTTCTTCTCCTTGGTGATGTTGACGTCCATGTCGTCGGAGCGGGAGTTCTCACCGACGATCATGCCCTCGTACACCTCGGTGCCCGGCTCCACGAAGAGCACGCCGCGCTCCTGGAGGTTGGTCATCGCGAAGGCGGTGACCGCGCCGGAACGGTCGGCGACGAGCGAGCCGTTGTTACGGGTCTGCAGCGTGCCGAACCACGGCTCGTGGCCCTCGTGGATGGAGTGGGCGATGCCCGTGCCGCGCGTCTGCGTCAGGAACTCGGTACGGAAGCCGATGAGGCCGCGGGACGGCACGACGAACTCCATGCGGACCCAACCGGAGCCGTGGTTGGACATGTTGTCCATCCGGCCCTTGCGGACGCCCATGAGCTGCGTGACCGCGCCCATGTGCTCCTCGGGCACGTCGATGGTCATGCGCTCGACGGGCTCGTGGACCTTGCCGTCGATCTCCTTGGTGACCACCTGCGGCTTGCCGATGGTCAGCTCGAAGCCCTCGCGGCGCATCTGCTCGACCAGGATGGCCAGCGCCAGCTCACCGCGGCCCTGCACCTCCCAGGCGTCCGGGCGCTCGGTGTCCAGCACGCGCAGCGAGACGTTACCGATCAGCTCGCGGTCCAGGCGGTCCTTCACCTGGCGGGCGGTGACCTTGCGGTCCTTGACGGCGGCCTTGTTGTCCGCGCCCTTGCCGGTGGCGCCACGGCCGACCAGCGGCGAGGTGTTCGTACCGATGACCATCGAGATCGCCGGCTCGTCGACCGTGATCAGCGGCAGCGCGATCGGGTTCTCCGGGTCGGCCAGCGTCTCGCCGATCATGATGTCCGGGATACCGGCGACGGCGCAGATGTCACCGGGGCCCGCTACCTCGGCCGGCTTGCGGGTGAGCGCCTCGGTCATCATCAGCTCGGTGATGCGGACGTTGGAGATCGAGCCGTCACGCTTGATCCACGCGACCGTCTGGCCCTTGCGCAGCTCGCCCTGCTCGACGCGGAGCAGCGCGATGCGGCCGAGGAAGTTGTCGGCGTCGAGGTTGGTGACGTGGGCCTGGAGGGGGGCCTCCTCGTCGTACACCGGGGCCGGGATGTGCTCCAGGATGGTGGAGAAGAACGGCTCCAGGTTGGCGGAGTCGGCCGGGACGGTGCCGTCCTCCGGCTTGGTCAGCGAGGCGATGCCGTCGCGGCCGCAGGCGTAGACGATCGGGAACTCGATCTGCTCCTCGTCCGCGTCCAGGTCCAGGAACAGGTCGTACGTCTCGTTGACGACCTCGTCGATCCGGGAGTCCGGGCGGTCCGTCTTGTTGATGCAGAGGATCACCGGCATCCGGCGCTGGAGCGCCTTGCGGAGCACGAAGCGGGTCTGCGGCAGCGGGCCCTCGGAGGCGTCCACGAGCAGCACCACGCCGTCGACCATCGACAGACCGCGCTCGACCTCACCACCGAAGTCGGCGTGGCCGGGGGTGTCGATGATGTTGATCGTGATGGGCGCCCCGCCGTCCTTGGGGTGGTACTTCACCGCCGTGTTCTTGGCGAGGATCGTGATGCCCTTCTCACGCTCCAGGTCATTCGAGTCCATCATGCGGTCGTCGACCGAGTCGAGCTGGTGCGCGGCGAAGGCACCGGCCTGCTTGAGCATGGCGTCGACGATGGTCGTCTTGCCGTGGTCGACGTGGGCGACGATGGCGACGTTACGGATGTCGTGGCGCGTGGGCATAAGTGGCTGGCGCTTCTCTCAAAATCGTGGGTGCGGCGTCTCTTGGTCCTCGTACGCCCGCCGGGCGGTCGCGCCACGGCTGTGTTCCATGGTACGGGGCACGGGCGGAAGCGGCTTCCCTGCCCATTCGGGAAGCACGGACATGCGGCGGGTGGTACGGCTCTGCGGCACTGGGGGGTGCTGGTGAGGAGGGGCCTGCGGGGCCGGACGTGAGCTTGCCCACCGGTGGGTCCGGCGGGCAAGCGACTTGAGCGGATTCTGAGCTTGACCTGCTCCTACGCGGCTTCCGTCACTTCCGACGGAAGCCGATGTCCTCGTAGCGGGGCGTCGCGAAGCCGAAGGCCCCGGCGTTGACCACGTTCGGCCGGGCCGCGACCAGCTGGGGCCGCTGGTAGAGCGGGATGGACCCGGCCGCGGCCCAGATCCGGGCATCGGCCTGCTTCACCAGCTCCCGCGCCGCCTTCTCGTCGAGCTCGGCGGCCGCCTGGTCGAAGAGCTGGTCGATGTGGTCCGTACCGACGCGCGTGTAGTTCTGCTCCACGAGCAGGGACCCGTCCGTGGCGGGCTGCGGCTTGGCGAAGATCGGCCGCCCGTCGGTCGCGGGGTAGGCGGTGGCGGGCCAGGAGTAGAGGGCGAGGTCGTAGTCGCCGGCGGCGATGTGGTCCTTGAAGTAGCTCTCGTCGGAGACCTTGACGACGTGGGTGCGGATCCCGATCCGGTCCAGCATTGCGGCGATCTTCCCGCCGACGGTCCGCAGCGCCTCCGAGCCGGGCCCGGACGGCAGGACGAACCGCAGGGTCAGCTCCTTGCCGTTCCTGCCGAGCGGCCCGCCCGCCGCCTCGGCGGAGGGTGACGCGGGCCCGGGTGCGGCGGTGCCGCGCGGGGCGTACGCGCCGGGGACGCCGCCCTTCGCCTTGTCGGCCTGGTCGGAGGTGTCCACCCTGCCGGGGTTCTCGGCGTCGTCGGTCCCGCCGACGGAGGCCGCCTGCCGCAGCAGCGCGCCCCGGACCGCCTCGACGGGGGCGGGGGCCAGGATGCGGGTGCCGTCGCCGTCGCCGGGCGACTTGTCGTCGCCCACGATGTAGAGGCCGTCGTTCGAGGGCCGGTCCGGGGCGCCCTGGCCGTGCGCGGCCGTGCGGGCCCCCGGGACGGACGCGGCCCTCGGCGTGCCCGGGGAGGCCTCGGCGCCCGCCTTCGTCCCCTCCTTCGGCTCGGCGGGCTTGCGGGCCCCGCCGCCGGGGGTCCAGCCCGCGTCCGCCAGCAGGGCCTGGGCCTCCTCGGTGTCCTGCTCGCCCAGCGCGCCGCTGCTGTCCGCGTACGCCCACTGGCCGGCCAGCGCGAGGTGGCTGCCGACCGGGTGCGCGGGCAGTCCCAGCGGCTTCAGGACGGCCTCGGCGAGCACGCGCCGGTCCAGCGCCCGGGCCACGGCCCGGCGCACCCGCTCGTCCGCGAGGGGCCCGGACTCGCCGTTCAGCGCGAGCTGCGTGTAGGCGGGCTCCAGCGACTTGCGGACGGTGAAGCCGCGCAGCGCCTCGCGCTCGGCCGCCTGCGCCGCGGCCGCCTGCCGCTCCTTCGCGCGCACCGCCTGGACGCGCGCGGCCGTGACCTCGTCGGAGCCGTACGCCAGGGCCCAGGACTTCAGCGCGGCGGACGGCGCGAGGGGAGCGGACACGGGGCCTGCGGCGGCCTGCGGTCCCGCGGCGCCCTCGGCACCCGCGGCGCCCTTCTTGCGCTCCTGCGCCGCCTGCGCGATCCGGTCGGCCGTCGCGCGGTCGATCTCGGCCAGGTCCACCGTCCCGGCGGCGAGCGCGGCGGCGCGCCCGGTGCGCGGGACGGCGCGCAGCACGAGCGTGTCGAGCTTGGCGGGCTGCCCCCACCAGCGGGGGTTGCGTACGAGGGTGACCGTGCCGGCGTCGGTGTCGACGGCCTTCAGCCGGAAGGGGCCGGCGGAGGTGGCGAGCCGCGTCCGGGCGCCGTCGTTGAAGGTGTCCGGCTTGCCGGTGACGTCCTTGGGGTAGAGCGGGGTGAACAGGGCGCGCCAGTCGGCGTACGGCTTGTTGAAGGTGACCCGCACCTCCAGGTCGCTCGCGCCGCGCTCGATCTTCTCGATGCGTTCGTACCCGGCGTTGCGGGCGGTCCAGTACGCGGAGTCCTTGCCGCTGAGCGCGCGCCACTGGGCGGCGAAGTCCGGGGCTCCGATCTCGCGCCCGTCGCTCCACACCGCCTGCTGGTGGAGCTTGTAGAGGACGACCTGCTTGGGCTCGGTCTCGATGATCTCGGCCGATTCGAGGTAGTCGGGGTTGCGCTGCGGGCGGCCGCGGTCGTCGAGGGTGAAGAGGGCGGGCAGGACGGCCCCGGCGATGCGTGCGGTGGTGGCGTCGGCGTCCGCCTGGAAGGCGTTGAGCGTGGCCGGCACGGCGTCGACGGCCCAGCGCAGCGTCCCCCCGTCGGCGACCCGGTCGCGCGCGGCGGGCGCGATGTCCTGGGGGACGGGCCGCGCGGTGCTCTCCTCGTCGCCGGAGCCGCATCCGGTCAGCGTGAGGACGGAGGCGGCGATGACGCCCCCGGTGAGGAGGGCGACGGACCGGAGAGGAGCGCCGAGGTGGGACATGTCTTATACCTCTTCGTCCTGTTTTGTGGAATTTAGAGATGATCAGACCTATTGCCCCTACACTGAAAACCACCGGCCGGGCCCGCGGCGGCGACACGGCGGTGCGGTCCGCGAAATGCCACCCGTGCGGCCCAACGGTGCCTCCAGAAGAGTGGAATCCATGCACGCGGCTTCCCAACGGGTGATGTGACGCGCAACACTCGCAGGCGCGTGTTTGCCACCCCTTTGCCACCCCCGCGATCGCGAAGTGAGGGTATTCCATGGCACTTCAGGACGATTTGACCGAGGTCAAGCGAAACCTCGAAGAGCTCGCCCGTTCGATCATCCGGCTGGAGCAGAACCTCGCGCAGCAGCGCGAGGGAACGTCCCCGTCCGCGGCCGTCGGCAGGCCGGAGGGCCTGGTGACCATCTCGGACGATCCGTACGACTCGTCCCTCTGGATCGACACGGACGACGAGGGTCTGGGCGCCCGGGGCCGGCGCGCCCCCTGACGGGACCGGGGGTCGGCACGCTCGCCCACACCCACCCACAGGCCCCTCCTAGGAGACCCCGTTGGCCACAGGGACCCAACAACCACACACCGAACCGGCGGATCCATCGCGCACCGGCGTGCACAGCGCCACCCGTGCCGCCATCGCGCCCCGCCACCTGCGTACCGACCGCTGGTGGCTCGCACCCGCCGCCACGGCCGCCGGACTGCTGGCGTTCATCGTCTACTCCACCTGGCGCGCCTTCGCCAACAGCGACTACTACGCCGCGCCCTACGTCTCGCCGTTCTACTCGCCGTGCCTCGCCGAGAACTGCGCGCCGATGAAGGGCGGGCCCAACTGGGAGATCTTCGGCAGCTGGTGGGGCCTCTCCCCCGCCCTGCTGATCCTGATCTTCCCGCTCGGCTTCCGGCTGACCTGCTACTACTACCGCAAGGCGTACTACCGGGGCTTCTGGGCGTCGCCCCCGGCGTGCGCGGTCGCCGAGCCGCACAAGAAGTACACCGGCGAGACCCGCTTCCCGCTGATCCTGCAGAACATCCACCGGTACTTCTTCTACGCCGCCCTGCCGGTCGCCGGCATCCTCACGTACGACACCGTGCTCGCCTTCCGCGACGCGTCGTACGCCTGGGGGCACATGGGTCTGGGCACGCTGGTCTTCCTCGTCAACATCGTGCTGATCTGGGCGTACACCCTCTCCTGCCACTCCTGCCGGCACATCGTCGGCGGCCGGCTGAAGCACTTCTCGAAGCATCCGGTGCGCTACCGGCTGTGGAGCTGGGTCGGCAAGCTGAACGCCCGTCACATGCAGCTCGCCTGGGCGTCGCTGCTGAGCGTGGCGCTCGCCGACTTCTACGTGTACCTGCTCGCCACGGGCGCTTTCGAGGATCCGAGGTTTTTCTGATGACGCAAGCGGAACGGCAGCAGTGGGACGTCGTCGTGGTCGGCGCCGGCGGGGCGGGGCTGCGGGCCGCCATCGAGGCGCGCGAACAGGGCGCCCGTACGGCCGTGGTCTGCAAATCGCTGTTCGGCAAGGCCCACACCGTGATGGCGGAGGGCGGCATCGCCGCCTCCATGGGCAACGTCAACGCCGGGGACAACTGGCAGGTGCACTTCCGCGACACCATGCGCGGCGGCAAGTTCCTCAACCAGTGGCGGATGGCCGAGCTGCACGCACGCGAGGCCCCCGACCGGGTGTGGGAGCTGGAGACCTGGGGCGCCCTCTTCGACCGCACCAAGGACGGGCGCATCTCCCAGCGCAACTTCGGCGGTCATGAGTACCCCCGCCTCGCGCACGTCGGGGACCGCACCGGCCTGGAGCTCATCCGTACGCTCCAGCAGAAGATCGTCTCCCTCCAGCAGGAGGACAAGGAGCGCTTCGGGGACTACGAGGCCCGGCTGAAGGTCTTCCAGGAGTGCACGGTCACCCGCGTCCTGAAAGAGGACGGCCGCGTCTCCGGGGCCTTCTGCTACGAGCGCGAGTCCGGCCGCTTCTTCGTCCTGGAGGCCCCGTCCGTGGTCCTCGCGACCGGCGGCATCGGCAAGTCCTTCAAGGTCACCTCCAACTCCTGGGAGTACACCGGCGACGGCCACGCGCTGGCGCTGCTGGCGGGCGCGCCGCTGGTGAACATGGAGTTCGTCCAGTTCCACCCCACCGGCATGGTCTGGCCGCCGTCCGTGAAGGGCATCCTCGTCACCGAGTCCGTCCGCGGCGACGGCGGCGTGCTGCGCAACAGCGACGGCAAGCGGTTCATGTTCGACTACGTCCCGGACGTCTTCAAGGAGAAGTACGCCGAGACGGAGGAGGAGGGCGACCGCTGGTACGAGGACCCGGACAACAACCGGCGCCCGCCCGAGCTGCTCCCCCGCGACGAGGTCGCCCGCGCGATCAACGCCGAGGTCAAGGCGGGGCGCGGCTCCCCGCACGGCGGGGTGTTCCTCGACGTGTCGACGCGCATGCCGGCCGAGACCATCAAGCGGCGGCTGCCGTCGATGTACCACCAGTTCAAGGAACTGGCGGACGTCGACATCACCGCCGAGCCGATGGAGGTCGGCCCGACCTGCCACTACGTGATGGGCGGCGTGGCCGTCGACTCGGACACGGCCGCGGCGGTCGGCGTCCCCGGCCTGTTCGCCGCCGGTGAGGTCGCGGGCGGCATGCACGGCTCCAACCGGCTCGGCGGGAACTCCCTCTCCGACCTGCTGGTCTTCGGGCGCCGGGCCGGGCTGTACGCGGCGGAGTACGCGACCGGCCTCGGCGAGCGCCCGCGGGTGGACGCCGCGCAGGTCGACGCGGCGGCGGCCGAGGCGCTGCGGCCGTTCGGCCCCGAGGGCCTGGAGCCCGCCGAGGTCCCGGAGAACCCGTACACGCTCCACCAGGAGCTCCAGCAGACGATGAACGACCTCGTCGGCATCATCCGCCGCGAGGAGGAGATGGCGCAGGCGCTGCGCACCCTCGCCGAGCTGCGCCGGCGGGCGGGGCGGGCGGTCGTCGAGGGCCACCGGCAGTTCAACCCCGGCTGGCACCTGGCGCTGGACCTGCGCAACATGCTGCTGGTCAGCGAGTGCGTGGCGCGTGCGGCGCTGGAGCGCCGGGAGAGCCGCGGCGGCCACACCCGGGAGGACTGCCCGGGCATGGACCGCGAGTGGCGGCGGATCAACCTGCTGTGCAAGCTCGCGGCGCCCGACTCCGCGCGCGGGCAGATCACCCTGGAACGCACGACGACCGAGCCCATCCGTACCGACCTGCTCGCTCTCTTCGACAAGGAGGAGCTGGTCAAGTACCTCGCCGAAGAGGAGCTCTACGAGTGACCACGTACGACGCGAGCTTCCGGGTGTGGCGGGGCGACACGGCCGGCGGCGGTCTGAAGGACTTCACCGTCGAGGTGAACGACGGCGAGGTCGTGCTCGACATCATCCACCGGCTCCAGGCCACGCAGGCCCCGGACCTGGCGGTGCGGTGGAACTGCAAGGCGGGCAAGTGCGGTTCGTGCAGCGCGGAGATCAACGGCCGTCCGCGGCTGATGTGCATGACGCGGATGTCGACGTTCTCGCGGGACGAGACGATCACGGTGACGCCGCTGCGGGCCTTCCCCGTGGTGCGGGACCTGGTGACGGACGTGTCCTTCAACTACGAGAAGGCGCGTGAGGTGCCGTCGTTCGTGCCGCCGCAGGGGCTGGCGCCGGGCGAGTACCGGATGCAGCAGGTGGACGTGGACCGTCCGCAGGAGTTCCGCAAGTGCATCGAGTGCTTCCTGTGCCAGGACACCTGCCATGTGGTGCGCGACCACGAGGAGAACAAGACGGCCTTCGCCGGGCCGCGCTTCCTCATGCGGATCGCGGAGCTAGACATGCACCCGCTGGACGCGGCGGCGGACAGCGGCCTGGACCGCAAGGCGACGGCGCAGGACGACCACGGGCTGGGCTACTGCAACATCACCAAGTGCTGCACCGAGGTCTGCCCCGAGGGCATCAAGATCACGGACAACGCCCTGATCCCGCTGAAGGAGCGGGCCGTGGACCGCAAGTACGACCCGCTGGTGTGGCTCGGCAGCAAGATCGGCCGGCGTCCGGTCGCGAAGCCCCAGAAGGGGACATAGCCTCACAGATGTGACGCTGGGTACCGGCCCCCCGTACGCGTACGGGGGGCCGGTGTCATCGAGGAGAGGTGCCATGACCAGCAAGCAGACCGTCCTCGGCCGCGTGGCCCAGCTGGCGAAGGCCGACGTCAACGCGCTGCTCGACCAGGCGGAGGATCCGCGGCGGATGCTGGACGAGCTGATCCGCGACTACTCCACGCACATCGCCGAGGCCGAGCGGGCGGTGGAGAGCACCCTCGACGGCCTGCGGCTGCTGGAGCAGGACCACGGGGAGGACGTCACGGCGGCCCACGAGTGGGGTGAGAAGGCCCGTGAGGCGAGCCGCAAGGCCGACGACCTGCGGATGGCGAACCGCGGCGGCCTCGCGGACAAGTTCGACACCCTCGCGAAGGTGGCCCTCGGGCACCAGCTCCAGGCCGAGGAGGACGCACGGGCCGCCGAGCCGACGATCGCGGCCCAGCGGGAGCTCGTGGCGACGCTGCGGGACGGCCTGGAGCGGATGCGGCAGAAGCTGACCGCGCTGGAGGCGGCGCGTACGGACGCGACCGCCGTCAGCCGTACGCCGAAGCTGGACGTGGTCCGCTCGATCGACGTCCTCGACCCCACGAGCGAGCTGAACCGCTTCGACGACAAGGTGCGCCGCGAGGAGGCCAAGGCGCTGGGCAAGCAGGAGCTCGCGGCCTCGTCCCTGGACGGCCTCTTCGAACGGCTGGACCTGCCCGACCTCGCCACCCGCCGCGCGGAGATCGAGGCGCGGCTGGCGGCGCTGAAGGCGGCTGCGTAACCACTCCTTCGGCTTCGGCTCAGAACATGCTCAGGAGCTGGTCGACCGTCGGTTCCGAGGGGCTCGTGCCCGAGGGGAGCGGGAGGTCGAACCAGACCGTCTTGCCGCGCGGTGTGCGCCGCGAGCCCCACGAGGTGCTGAGCAGGCCGACGAGCTGGAGGCCCCGGCCGCCCTCGTCGGTGTCGCGGGCGCGGCGGCGGCGCGGCTGGACCAGGCCCGCGTCCCACACCTCGCACACCAGGGTGCGGTCGCGCAGCAGCCGCAGCCGGATCTCGCCCTCGCCGTACCGCAGGGCGTTGGTGACCAGCTCGCTGACGAGCAGCTCCACGGTGTCGACGAGCGGCTCCAGCTCCCAGGCGGTCAGCTGGGCCCGGGCCAGTTCGCGGGCGCGGCCGACGGAGCGCGGCTCGCGCGGCAGGCGCCAGTCGCCGACCGCCTCGGCGGGCAGTCCCTGGACGCGGGCCATGAGCAGGGCGATGTCGTCCTCGCCGTGGCGGGTGTCCAGGGTGGTGAGGACGTGGTCGCAGACGTCCTCCAGCGGCCGCGCCGGGTCGGTGAGCGCGCTGCGGAAGGCCCGCAGGCCCTCGTCGAGCGGGTGGTCGCGGGACTCGACGAGCCCGTCGGTGTAGAGGGCGAGCAGCGCGCCCTCGGGGAGCTCGATCTCGACCTCCTCGAAGGGCTCGCCGCCGACGCCGACGCCGAGGGGCATGCCGGGCGGTACGTCGAGGAGGAGCGCCTCCTCGCCCTGCTCGACCAGCACCGGCGGGAGGTGGCCGGCGTTGGCGAAGGTGCAGCGGCGGGTGACGGCGTCGTACACCGCGTACACGCAGGTGGCGAGGTAGACCTCGGAGCGTTCGGCCGCGCCGCGGCCGGCGCGGCCGGCGCCGGTGGGGGTGCCGAGGCCGCGGGCGATCTCGTCGAGGTGGGAGAGGACCTCGGCCGGCTCCAGGTCGAGCTGCGCCAGGGTGCGGACCGCCGTGCGCAGTTCGCCCATCGCGACGGCGGCGCGCAGCCCGCGGCCCATGACGTCGCCGACGACGAGGGCGGTGCGGTGCCCGGGCAGTTCGATGACGTCGAACCAGTCGCCGCCGACCTCGGTGGCGGTGTTGCCGGGCAGGTAGCGGCAGGCGATGTCGAGGCCGGCCGCCTCGGGGTCGCCGGGCGGCAGCAGGCTGCGCTGGAGGATCAGCGCGCGTTCGTGCTCGCGGCGGTAGAGCCGGGCGTTGTCGATGCAGACGGCGGCGCGGGCGGCGAGCTCGACGGCGAGGGCCCGGTCGCGTTCGCCGAAGGGCTCGCTGCCCTTCGTACGGGAGAACTGGACCAGCCCGACGACGGTGTCGTGCGCGACCATCGGCACCACGAGGGTGGACTGGACGAGGCTGCCGTCGGCGGCCGGCAGGGTCTGCGGGCGGCCGGTGCGCAGGGCGGCCGCGCAGGGTGAGTTGAAGGGGTAGCGGTGGACGGCGCCGACGTCGATGGGCGCGGTGTCGCAGCAGCGGGGCACCTCGCCGGGGTTGACGCTCTGGCTCACCAGCGGGGTGTCCGACACGGCGCTGGCGAAGGCGACGCGGCGCAGGTCGGCGCCTCCGTCGGCGGCGCGCCCGGGCGGGGCCTCGTCGCCGGTGAGCAGGCCCTGGTAGAGGTCGACGGAGGCGAGGTCGCAGAAGCCGGGGACGGCGACGTCGAGGAGCTCGCGGGCGGTGGTCTCCAGATCGAGGCTGTTGCCGATGCGGGCGCTGGCCTCGTTGAGGAGGGCGAGGTTGCGGCGGGCGCTGGCGGCCTCGCGGGCGGCGATCTGGCGGCGGGTGACGTCCGTGCCGAGGCCGGCGACGCCGATGGGGCGGCCGGTGCCGCTGTGCACCCGGTAGAGGTTGATCGACCAGTGGCGGTGGTCGGTGGTGCCGGGCACGGAGCCGGTCAGCTGGAGGTCGGTGACGGCCTCGCCGGTCCGCAGGACGCGCTGGAGCGCGGCGGTCATCCGCTCCGCCTCGGGTCGCGAGAGGTAGTCGTGGACGGTACGGCCCCGGTGGTCGTCGACGGAGCCGCCGAAAACGGTGGCGAAGCGGCGGTTGGCGCGCTGGACCGTCAGGTCGGTCCCGAAGAGGAGAAACCCGAAAGGCGATTGACCGAAAATCGCCTGTGATGCGGCAAGATCGGTCTCGATCCGCCGGAGCGCGCGGACGTCGACGACGATGCACAGCGCGCCCCGCTCGCCGTCCGCGGTCTCGCTCGGCATCACGTACAGCTCGGCTATGCCGCGGGTGACGCGCTCGCCGGGGATACGGAAGGGGACGAGGCCCGTCCATTCCTTGCCGTCGAGGATCTCGGCGACCTTGCGGTGACCGCGCGGGCGCAGGTCGGGGGGCATGAACGCCTCGACCGGGTCCTTGCCTCTGACCTCGCGGGCCGGGATGCCGAACAGCTCGGCGGCGCGGAGGCTCCACTGATCGACCAGGCCGTCGGGGCCTATCGAGAAGGACGCGACTCTGATGTAGTCATAGATCGAGCCAGGCGGGCTGCTCTGCCACATGACGCCGCTCGCCGTCTCAGGTATCTCGCTCACGCGACCGTCCCCTCCAGCTCACCGCACCGGACCGGCCATTCCCGCAGTATTCAGCACTACGGCCCCCGTCGGCACGCCGTTCACGATCACAGGGTGGTCTCGGTCGTTTTGAGCCTGCCCGGAAAGTGATCGTCCCTTCACTCTTCTAACCAGGCAGGACCAGCTCGAACCACACGGTCTTTCCCGCGCGCCCCCTGCGGGTCCCCCAGCGGCGGGCGGAACAGGCCACGAGCTGAAGCCCGCGGCCCCCTTCCTCGTCGGGTCCGGCGGACCGCTCCAGGGGCGGATCCGGAAGCGGATCGGAGACCTCCACGGTGAGGGCGGGCACCCCGTCCCGGTGCGGCGGACGGCTCAGCCGGACCCCGATGGGCCCGGAGGCGTACCGCATGGAATTGGTCACGAGCTCGCTCACCAGCAGCACCGTCACATCCCCGACGGCCGCGTCCAGATCCCAACCGCGGAGCGTCTCCCGGACGGCGTGCCGGGCGGTCCGTACGGCGTCGAGCTCGGCCGGGAAGGTCCACTCGGCGACGCACTCGCCTTTGGTGTCGATCACGCCGACCACTTCCCAGAGCGAGGCAGACCCACGTCCATTTTTTGGGGGGTTAATCGGGACATACCCGATATTCGGGGCGCACTATCGTGTCGGGGGGCGCATGGTGGCACGAACGGCGTACAGCGGGCGTCAGGGTCCCGAGGCGGGGCGGCCTCTCAGGACCGCTTCTCAGGCCTGCCGCTCAGACCTGCCTCTCAGGACTGCTCCGCGGGGAAGTAGCCCGCCACCGCGGCGACGGCGGGGCGGTCTTGATCCAGCCAGTCGACACTGTCCAGTTCACGGCGGTCCAGCCACCGCAGCTCGTCATGGTCCTGCAGCGCCCGCGGCTCCCCCGTGATGAGCCGCGCCGTCCAGACCTGGAGGACGTACCCCGGAGCCAGCGGCCACTCGCCGGGCACGCGCTCGACCGGCACGGTCTCCACGCCCAGCTCCTCGCGCAGCTCCCGCACGAGCGCCTCCTGCGCCGTCTCGCCGGCCTCCAGCTTGCCGCCGGGCAGCTCCCAGCGGCCGGCGAGCGCCGGCGGGGCGCTGCGGCGCGCGGCCAGGAGCCGCCCCTCGTCGAACACGGCTCCGGCCACCACCACACGATCCGTCATGCGCCGGAGCGTAACCCGCGCCCGGTCAGCGCAGTCAGCACGGTGAGAAGGGTCCGAAGGGTCAGACGGTCGTCTGGCCCACCCGCTCGACCCAGTACGTCTGCTCGTGCCCGCGCGAGTCGAGGCTGTCGGCGAGCTTCTGCGCCTCGTCCCTGGTGGCGCACCTGCCCACCCGGTACTGGTTGCCGTTGTCGTCCTGGCGAATGACCAGCCAGGGGAGTACCGCACCGCTGTCGTTCATCGCACCTCTCCCCGCGCCGGCGCGCATATCTCTAAGGATCCCGACGAAACCGCACTCCGCATATGCCCGAGCTTACGCCTGACCTTTACGCAGCGGATACGGGTTTTCACAAAGAGATACGGTTCCAGCCAGGGAACCGGCACAGAAAGGGGGCGCACTCGGCTGAGTGCGCCCCTTGCGCGGAGCCGAGAAGCCCCGTCAGCGCACCGGCAGGTGGTACGAGAGCCGGTAGCGGTCGGCGGGCACCACCACATCGGCCGTCTCCACCGCCCGCCCCGAGGCGAAGTACGTCCGCTCCACCACCATCACCACGTGCCCCGGCACCCCGCCGAGCGTCAGCAGCTCCTCCGCGAGCCCGGGCCGCGCGCCGACCTCCTCCACCACGTTGTCCACGACGACGTCGATGGCCGCCATCCGCTCGACGACCCCGCAGCCACCGAGCGGCCCCTCCTCCGGCAGCATGACCGGCGTGCGCCCGGTGACGGCGAGCGGCTCCCAGGAGGTGGAGAGCATCATCGGCTCACCGCCCTCCCGGAAGACGTACCGCGTGCGCATCACCCGCTCCCCGAGAGCAATGCCGAGCCGCTCGGCGATGGCCGCGCTCGCGCGCTCCTGCTCACTGCTGGACTCCCAGGTGCCGCGCGCCCCCTCGTCCGCCTGCTCCTGCCGGAAGGGGGTGGCTCCGGAGGGCCTGCGGTAGCCGGAGCGCGCGATCCGGCGCGGCACTGGCCGCTCCCGGACGTACGTCCCCGAGCCGGAGCGGCCCTCCACCAGACCCTCGGCCATGAGCACCTTGCGGGCCTCCAGGGCGACGGTGTCCGAGACCCCGTACTCCTCGCGGATGCGGGCCTGCGAGGGGAGACGGGTGTGCGGCGGCAGCGAGCCATTGACGATCTTCTGCCGAAGATCGCTCGCGACGCGCAGATAGGCGGGCTGCTCACCGAATGTCACGGGCCACTCCCATCAGCTTGACAGACAGCTACAGCGTGGCAACCGACGGTTGAGCCCCGCAAGCATGAGCCAGAGATTCACCCAAAGTGATGACGGCCGTTCAGACGGCCGCGCCCGCACCGGAACCCGAGCCCGACTCCCCCGACTGGCCCGGGTCCTCCGGGTCCTCCGGGTCCTCTGGGTCCTCGGTCGGATCGTCCGGCGGGGTGTCCGCCAGCCCGAGCGCGGTGCGCGCCTCGGCCCCCAGGTCGTACGGAAGGGCGTCGTACCCCCGCTCGTAGTGCTCCCAGAAGGCGTCCGGGTCCGAGGTGTCGGCCGCCTTCTTCCAGTGCCCGCGGGCGGACTTCAGCTGCGCCACGAGCTCCGTGACGGCCTTCTTGGACGCGGCCGGCCACTGGTACTTCTCCAGCGCCGCGGCCGACGCCGTCAGCGTCGCCTCGACGTCACGGGCCCACGCCGTGTTCGCTTCGAGGTCGTCGTCGGCGCTCTCCTCCGGCTCCTCCATGAGGGCGGTCTCGATCGGGTTCAGCGCCAGGAGGTAGGCGAGCTGGTGGGCGTCGAGGTTCGTGGCGTCCGCGCGCACCGACCCGGTCAGCTTGCCGGTCTCGGCGGTGACCGAGCAGCTCACCTCGCGGTCGCCGTACCGCCAGCTGTCCTCGCTCGGCTGGTAGTAGTACAGCCAGGCGTTGTCCGGGAGCGCCCAGGCGTCCATCGCGTACGCGTTGCTGATCGTCTCGCAGCGCTCCTCGGCCTGGGCGTCGAGCGCCTTCTCGCCCGGCCACTCCTTGCCGAAACCGGTGAGCTTGAAGGAGCCGGTGATCTCGCCGTCGTGCGGCCGGGAGCACGGGACGATCTCCACCTCGGCCGCCTCCGCCTCGGGGCCGCCGGCGGTCCGGTCGAAGCACTGCCCCTTGCGGAGGTCGAACGTGGAGCGAGTGCTCCGCTCCTCCCTTATCGCCTCCCGCAGGCCGTCGTAGGCCTCGCGGAAGCCACCGCCGGCGATCCCGGCCGTGACCAGCAGCGTGCCGACCAGGGACATGACCATGCCCCCGATGGCGAGCCCCTTGCCGCGCTCGCCCTTCTTCTTGATCCGCGCGAGGGCGATGGCCCCCAGGATCATGCCGAGCGGCGGTACGCAGCAGAGGATGCCCACGATCAGGGACGCGATGGAGAGCCCGTTGATGGGGGGCACGGGCGGCGGGGGTGGGCCGGGTGCACCGGGGATGCCGTACCCCGGTATGCCATAGGCGGGATGGGGCTGCTGGGGCGGGGGCCACCCCTGGGAGGACGGTTCCACGGCTGTGCGGTGCTCCTGTCGGGGCGGATTCGAGCATCTGAACGGGGGCGCGCGGCATCGTACGCGACACGTGAAAGGGCGGCCGCCAGGGGATGGCGGCCGCCCTTCACGTGCGGTGGGACGGGTGCGTCAGAACGTCAGAACTGCAGGGCCCAGGAGTCGATCTTCCCGGTGTCGTAGTTGGCGTTGTCGCTCACCCGCAGCTTCCACGTGCCGTTCGCGACCTCCGAGGAGGCGTTGACGGTGTACGTGGTGTTGATGTTGTCGGCGCTGCCGCCGGTGCCGTAGCCCTTGAGCGTGTACGCGGTGCCGTCGGGCGCGATCAGCTGCACCTGGAGGTCGCCGATGTACGTGTGGACGATGTTCACGGGCACCTGGAGGGCGGACGGGGCGTTGCCCGTGACGCCGGAGACGGTGACCGGCGATTCGACGGTGGCGTTGTCGTTGATCGCGTAGTCGGCGGTGTTCTCGAACCGCTTGCCGGGAGGCGGCGTGGTGCCGCCGTCGCCGACGTACAGCAGGCGGTTCGGGGAGCCGGTGCCCGGGTTGGTGACCACGCCGGTGGTGGCGGCGGAGGTCAGCGCCGAGGCGACCTGGGACGGGGTCGCC
Source organism: Streptomyces sp. NPDC093546 (assembly GCF_044765045.1). Lineage (NCBI taxonomy): Bacteria > Bacillati > Actinomycetota > Actinomycetes > Kitasatosporales > Streptomycetaceae > Streptomyces > Streptomyces sp. NPDC093546. Next base: position 35,747 of record NZ_JBIWJG010000025.1, read on the forward strand.
GTCCGGTTGTTGGCCAGGTACAGCGCGGCGGCGCCCGCGACGTGCGGGGTGGCCATCGACGTACCGGAGATGGTGTTGGTGGCGGAGTCGCCGGTGTTCCAGGCCGAGGTGATGGAGGAGCCCGGCGCGAAGATGTCCACGATGCTGCCGTAGTTGGAGAAGCTGGACCGCGCGTCGGTGTTGGTCGTGGAGCCGACCGTGATCGCCTCGCTGACGCGGGCCGGCGAGGTGCTGGACGCGTCGCGGCCGTCGTTGCCGGCGGCGATGGCGTACGTGACGCCGGAGGCGATGGAGTTGCGTACGGCCGTGTCGAGCGCCGAGTCGGCGCCGCCGCCGAGGCTCATGTTGGCGACGGCCGGCTTGACGGCGTTGCGGGTCACCCAGTCGATGCCGGCGACGACCTGGGCGGTGGTACCGGAGCCGGAGTTGTTGAGCACGCGGACGCCGACGATCTTGGCCTTCTTGGCCACGCCGTACGCGTTGCCGGCGACGGTGCCGGCGACGTGCGTGCCGTGGCCGTTGCCGTCCTGCGCGGTGTTGTCGTTGTCGACGGCGTCGTAGCCGTACGTGGCCCGGCCGCCGAAGTCGCCGTGGGTGATGCGTACGCCGGTGTCGATGATGTACGCGGTGACGCCGTCCCCGGCCGGCTCGGGGTAGGTGTAGCTCTGGTTGAGCGGCAGGGCGCGCTGGTCGATGCGGTCCAGGCCCCAGGAGGGCGGCGACGGCTGGGTGCCGTTGATGCTGAAGACGCGGTTCTGGACGACGGAGTCCACGGCCGGGTCGGCGGCGAGCTTCTTCGCCTGGGCCTCGGAGAGCTCGACGGCGTAACCGTTGAGGGCCGAGGTGAACGTCTTCTCGATCTTCGCACCGTACTTCGCGGCGACCGCGCGGCCCGCCTTGGACTCGGCGGGAGCCTCGGACTCGTCCAGGGTGACGATGTAGCTGCCCGCGACGGCGTTGGGAGCGCCCGCGTACTGGATGACGCCTTCCGGAGCCTGCTCTGCCGCGGCGGACGGCAGGGCGGACGCGGTGCCGAGCGCCAGGGCGGCGACGGCTATGGCGCTGGCCGCGGCGAGTCTTCGCCGCGAGGTACGCATCACTGACATGTGAGGGGTCCTCCTCATCGGGTGGTGCGCTGCTGTGGGGGTGCGACACCCAGGCATGGACATGCGCATGACAAGCCGCACGTCAAGGAGACGCCGCCGCGTACGCGGCGTTTCCCGTACCTGACTGCCGAGCGAAAGATTGGCTGATCCATAGGAATCGCACAAGGGTGCCGACGCTCCGGTAACAAGGTCGCCACACCGCCGTCACGCCGGAGTCCCCGGTCCCGGCAGGGGGCTTCGCCTGTCCGCATTGCGGAGTCCGCTGCCCCGTATCCGCCCTGACCTGGGTCTGGCCTCCGCATGCCGGGGCGTCCGCGACGGCGGCACCCTCCCGACCGTGGCCGGAAATCAGTTCCGTGCGGTGTGCGGAGACTTGGCCGAACGGAGCCTGTTCGCCGAGCCCGCGGGTGTGGCGGCGTGCCGTGCGGCGCGCAGGGGGCCGGTTACCGGTGCAGCATGGAAGAGAGGCCCACAACGACGACCCCGGAGGTGTGGGAGCCATGGGCACATACATGGACGTCCACCGCGGAATGAAGGGCATCACGTCCGACCAGCTGCGCGAGGCGCACGAGGCGGACCTCGCCATCGAGAAGGAGGAAGGGGTCCACTTCGAGAGGGCATGGGCCGACCCGCAGTCCGGCACGGTCTACTGCCTGTCCACCGGTCCCTCGGCGGACGCGGTGAAGCGCATCCACGAACGGACCGGCCACGCGGCCGACGAGATCCACGAGGTGCCGCTGTCGGTGTGACGCGAGGGTCACCGATCCCGGACTACGACCGGCGGCGGGGCTTCCCGCTCTTGCCGCCGCTGCGGCCGGCCGGCTTCCCGGTCGACTTTCCGGAGGCTTTTCCGGCCGACTTCCCGGCCGACTTCCCGGCCGCCTTCCCGGTCGACCCTCCGGCGGCGGGCTTGCGCCGTGCGCCGGTGGCCGTCGTCTCGGGGCGCTTCCGCTGCTTCGGCTCAGCGGCCGGGGCGGCGGCGCGGCCCCGGGTGCTGTTGACGGTCCGCCCCCGGACGATCCCGATGAAGTCCTCCACCATGTCGGTGGTGGCGTCCTCCGGCCACGACAGCGCGACACGCGACTGCGGAACCCCGGTGACCGGCCGGTACGTGAGGTCCCTGCGGTGGTGCAGACGCGCCAGCGACTGCGGGACGAGCAGCAGGCCCACCCCCGCCGCCACCAGCTCGATGGCGTCCGCCGTCGTGGCGGGGCGCTCGATCGCGGGCCGCCCCGGCGGGTGCTCCCAGTCGAGGGTGTCGTCGAGGGGATGGAAGACGACCTCGTCGGCCAGCTCCTCGGCGGAGACCTCCTCGACCGCCGCCACGATGTGGTCCTTCGGGACCACGACCACCGTCGTCTCGGTGTAGAGCGGGATCGCGCTGAGGTCCGTCCCGTCGACCGGCAGCCGCAGGAAACCGGCGTCGGCGCCGCGCCGGCGCAGTACGCCGGGGGCTTCGGCGGCCGGCACCGCGACGAGCTCCAGCGGGATGTGGGGCAGGCGCTCCTGCCAGATCCGCACCCACTTGGCGGGTGTCACGCCCGGGACGTACGCGAGCCGGAACGAGGGAGGTGCTTCCGAGCCTGTCACCCGGCCAGATTACCGGGCGTGGTCGGCGGTCGCGCGCATGCTCGATATCCTTGACACCATGACGTCGCACAAGACCGCCCAGACGATGAAGCCCGCGACCGCGGCGAAGAAGCTGGGTGTGTACCTCGAGGCCACCCCCGCCGAGTTCCGTGAGGGTGTCGTCACGCGCGACGAGCTGACCGCCCTCCAGTCCGACCCCCCGGAGTGGCTGCGCGAACTGCGCCGCAACGGCCCGCACCCCCGCCCCGTCGTCGCCGCCAAGCTGGGCGTCTCCATCTCGGGCCTCGCCCGCGGCGGAGTGACGGAGGCCCTCACCACCGAGCAGATCGAGGCGCTGAAGCAGGAGTCCCCGGAGTGGCTCCAGAAGGAGCGCGCCACGCAGGCCGAGGTCCGCAAGGAGGCGGCGCGCCTGAAGGCGAAGCAGGCGGAGCAGACGGAGCAGGGCGAGTAGCCCACGCGACGCCACGTTCCTGACCGCGCCTACGGTACGTAACGAGAAGGGCCGGCTCCCGAGGGAGCCGGCCCTTCTCGTATGCGCACGCGCACTACAGCGTGCCCGTGAGGTGTTCCGGCCGTACCGGCGTCTTGTTGAGCTCCAGGCCCGTCGCGTTCCGGATCGCCGCGAGGACGGCCGGGGTGGAGGACAGGGTCGGGGCCTCGCCGATGCCGCGCACGCCGTACGGCGCGTTCGGGTCGGCCAGTTCGAGGTAGTCGACCGGGATGGTCGGGGTGTCGAGGATGGTGGGGATCAGGTAGTCCGTGAAGGAGGGGTTCTTCACCTTCGCGGTCTTCGGGTCGACGATGATCTCCTCCATCACGGCGACGCCCAGGCCCTGGGTGGTGCCACCCTGGATCTGGCCGACGACGGACAGCGGGTTGAGGGCCTTGCCGACGTCCTGGGCGCAGGCGAGCTCGATGACCTTGACGAGTCCGAGCTCGGTGTCGACCTCCACGACCGCGCGGTGCGCGGCGAAGGAGTACTGGACGTGGCCGTTGCCCTGGCCCGTCCGAAGGTCGAACGCCTCGGTCGGGCGGTGGCGCCACTCCTCCTCGACCTCCACCGCCTGGTCCTCCAGGACGTCCACCAGGTCGGCGAGGACCTCGCCGCCGTCGGTGACGACCTTGCCGCCCTCCAGGAGGAGTTCGGCGGTGGCCCACGCGGGGTGGTAGGCGCCGAACTTGCGGCGGCCGATCTCCAGCACCTTCTCGCGGACGATTTCGCAGGAGTTCTTGATGGCGCCGCCGGTCATGTACGTCTGGCGGGCCGCCGACGTCGAACCGGCCGAGCCCACCTGGGTGTCGGCGGGGTGGATGGTGACCTGCTGGACACCGAGCTCGGTGCGGGCGATCTGCGCGTGGATCGTGACACCGCCCTGGCCGACCTCCGCCGCGGCAGTGTGGACCGTGGCGACGGCCTCGCCGTTGATCACCTCGATGCGGACCTTGGCGGTGGAGTAGTCGTCGAAGCCCTCGGAGAAGCCGACGTTCTTGACGCCGACCGCGTAGCCGACGCCGCGGACGACGCCCTCGCCGTGCGTGGTGTTGGACAGACCGCCGGGCAGCGCGCGGACGTCGGCGCCCGCGGTGGTCTCCCACTGGCGCTCCGGCGGTAGCGGGCGGGCCTTGACGCGCCGCAGCAGCTCGGCGACCGGTGCGGGCGAGTCCACCGGCTGGCCGGTCGGCATGATCGTGCCCTGCTCCATGGCGTTGAGCCGGCGGAACTCCACCGGGTCCATGCCCAGCTTCGCCGCGAGCTTGTCCATCTGCGCCTCGTACGCGAAGCACGCCTGGACCGCGCCGAAGCCGCGCATGGCGCCGCAGGGCGGGTTGTTCGTGTAGAGGCCCACCGCCTCGATGTCGACGTGGTCGATGACGTACGGACCGGCCGAGAGGGACGCGGCGTTGCCGACGACCGAGGCCGTGGACGACGCGTACGCCCCGCCGTCCAGCACGATCTTGCACTTCATGTGCGTGAGCTTGCCGTCCTTGGTGGCGCCGTGCTCGTAGTAGAGCTTCGCCGGGTGCCGGTGGACGTGGCCGAAGAACGACTCGAACCGGTTGTAGACGATCTTGACCGGTTTGCCCGTCCGGAGCGCGAGCACGGAGGCGTGGATCTGCATCGAGATGTCCTCGCGGCCGCCGAAGGCGCCGCCGACACCGGCCATCGTCATGCGGACCTTCTCCTCGGGCAGGCCGAGGACCGGGGCGATCTGCTTGAGGTCCGAGTGCAGCCACTGGGTGGCGACGTAGAGGTCGACACCCCCGTCCTCCGCGGGCACGGCGAGGCCGGACTCGGGGCCGAGGAAGGCCTGGTCCTGCATGCCGAAGGTGTACTCGCCCTCGACGATGACATCGGCGCGCCTGCGGGCCTCCTCCACGTCGCCGCGGATGATCGGCTGGCGGTGCACGATGTTCGGGTGGGGAACGTGCGCGGCGTGGTGGTCGACGCGGTTCTCGTGCACGAGTACGGCGTCGGGAGCGAGCGCGGAGGCCTCGTCGGTGACGAGCGGCAGCTCCCGGTATTCGATCTTGATCTTGGCGGCGGCGCGGCGGGCGGTCTCCGGGTGGTCGGCGGCCACCAGGGCGACCGGCTCGCCGTGGTGACGGACCTTGCCGTGGGCGAGGACCGGGGTGTCCTGGAACTCCATGCCGTAGTACTTCATCGGGGCCGGCAGGTCGTCGTACGTCATCACCGCGTAGACGCCGGACGTGGCCAGCGCCTCGGAGGTGTCGATGGACACGATCTCGGCGTGCGCGACCGTGGACCGCAGGATCTGCCCCCAGAGCATGTCCTCGTGCCACATGTCCGAGGAGTAGGCGAACTCGCCGGTGACCTTGAGGGTGCCGTCGGGGCGGAGCGTCGACTCGCCGATGCCGCCCTTGGCCCGGGAGCGCTGGGTGACGTTGGTGGGGATACCCGTGGTGGTTCCGGCCATGATCAGACCACGCCTTCCTGGAGTCCTTGAGCTTCCCCACGGGCGGCCGCCAGGCGGACCGCGTCGAGGATCTTCTCGTAACCGGTGCAGCGGCAGAGGTTGCCGGAGAGCCCCTCGCGGATGTCCTCGTCCGTCGGGGAGGGGTTGCGCTCCAGCATCTCGTCGGCCGCGACGAGGAGGCCCGGGGTGCAGAAGCCGCACTGGACGGCGCCCGCGTCGACGAACGCCTGCTGGATCGGCGAGAGCGTCGCCCGCGGGGAGGGGCTGGTCTCGTCGCCGGTCCGCGCGCCGGTGACCGTGCCGTCGTGGGCTTTCTTGCCGGCGTGGGTGCCGCGACCCCCGTGCGCGGCACGCTGTTCGGCGTAGTCGGCGAGGCCCTCGACGGTGACGACCTCGCGGCCCTCGACCTGGCCGGCCGCGACCAGGCACGAACACACCGGGACGCCGTCCAGGCGGACCGTGCAGGAGCCGCACTCGCCCTGCTCGCACGCGTTCTTGGAGCCGGGCAGGCCCACTCGCTCGCGCAGCAGGTAGAGGAGGGATTCACCTTCCCAGACGTCGTCGGCTTCCTGCCGACGGCCGTTGACCGTGAAATGCACGCGCATGGTCACGCCACTCCTTCCGCGACGCCACGGCCCGTGCCGTTGCGGTACTGCTCCCAGGTCCAGCCGAGCGTGCGGCGGGCCATGATCCCGACGGCGTGACGGCGGTAGTTCGCGGTGCCTCGTACGTCGTCGATCGGGTTGCAGGCGGCGGAGGCGAGCTCCGCGAACTGCTTGGCGACCGACGGGGTGATGATCTTGCCGTTGTCCCAGAAGCCGCCCTCTTCGAGCGCGGCGTTCAAGAACTCCTCGGCCGCCTTGGCCCGCACCGGGGTGGGGGCCGC
>NZ_JBIWJG010000026.1:0-34509 GCF_044765045.1 Streptomyces sp. NPDC093546
CGCACCACACCCGCATGCGACACACCCCGCGCCAACGCACGCAACGCACCGACACGGTCCTCCCCCCACACCACCGCACGATGCTCCAGCACCGCACGACCGGTGAGCAGTTGCCAGGCGACGTCGGCGGGATCCGCCTCGTCCGTCAGCCCGGCGAGCCGTGCCGCGGCTCCCTGGAGCGCACCGGCGCTCTTGCCGGCGAGCAGCCAGGGCGCGGGGGCGGAAGAAGGCTCGGTGTCGGGCTCGGCGGCGCGCTGGGGCGCGGCTTCCAGGATCACGTGCGCGTTCGTGCCGCTCACGCCGAACGAGGAGACGCCCGCCCGCCGCGGACGGTCCGTCTCCGGCCACGCACGGGCCTCCGTCAGCAGCTCGACAGCCCCCGCCTCCCAGTCCACATGCGGCGACGGCTCACCCACATGCAACGTGGCAGGCAGCACGCCGTGACGCATGGCCTCCACCATCTTGATCACACCACCGACACCCGCAGCCGCCTGCGTATGCCCGATGTTCGACTTCAACGACCCCAGGTACAGCGGCTCCTCACGCCCCTGCCCGTACGTCGCCAGCAACGCCTGCGCCTCGATGGGGTCACCGAGCCGCGTCCCCGTTCCGTGCGCCTCCACCACGTCCACGTCGGCAGGGCTCAGCCGAGCGCTCTCCAGCGCCTGCCGGATCACCCGCTCCTGCGACGGGCCGTTCGGCGCCGTCAACCCGTTCGACGCACCGTCCTGGTTGACCGCCGAACCCCGCACCACCGCCAGCACCTGATGACCGAGGCGCTCAGCGTCCGAGAGCCGCTCCACCAGCAGCACTCCCACACCCTCGCCCCAGCCCGTCCCGTCGGCGTCCGCCGAGAAGGTCTTGCACCGGCCGTTGGAGGAGAGCGCGCCCTGTGTGCTGAAGTCGATGAAGACGGCCGGGGTGGAGAGCACGGTGACGCCGCCCGCCAGTGCCATGTCGCACTCGCCCGAGCGCAGCGCCTGACAGGCCAGGTGCAGCGTGACCAGGGAGGACGAGCACGCGGTGTCCACCGTCATGGCCGGGCCCTCGAGCCCGAAGGTGTAGGAAACGCGACCGGCCAGCACGCTGCCGGAGGTACCGGTGCCGAGGTAGCCCTCGACGCCCTCGGGCAGCACGGTCATGGTCGAGCCGTAGTCGTGGTACATGAGCCCGGCGAAGACGCCGGTGCGGCTGCCGCCGACCGAGGTCGGGTCGATGCCGGCCCGTTCGAACGCTTCCCAGGAGGCCTCCAGCAGCAGGCGCTGCTGCGGGTCCATCGCGAGGGCCTCGCGCGGCGAGATGTTGAAGAGCACAGGGTCGAAGCGGTCGGCGTCGCGGACGAAGCCGCCTTCGAGGATGTTCGACTTGCCCGACGCGTCGGGGGTGGGGTCGTAGAGGTTCTCGATGTCCCAGCCGCGGTTGTCGGGGAACGGGCCGATCGCGTCGGCGCCCTCGGCCACCAGCCGCCATAGGTCCTCGGGGCTGTTGACCCCGCCGGGGTAGCGGCAGCTCATCGCGACGATCGCGATGGGTTCGTCGCTCCCGGCGGCCGTTCGGGAGGCGCGGCCGGCCTTCGGGGCGGCCGTGCGGTCCTCACCGGTCAGGAGGGGCAGCAGGTGGGCCGTCATGGCCTGGGGCGAGGGGTGGTCGAAGACCAGGGTCGCGGGCAGCCGCAGGCCGGTCACGGCGCCGAGGCGATTGCGCAGTTCGACGGCGGTCAGCGAGTCGAAGCCCAGGTCCTTGAACGTCCTGTGGTCCTCCACCTGGTCGGAGGCGGCGTACCCCAGCACGCCGGCGGCTTCGGACCGCACCAGTTCGGCGAGGAACTCGGTGCGCTCGACCTCACCGAGCGCGGTGAGGCGCTCGCCCAACGGGGAGGCGGCGCCGGGCATGGCACGTGCCGCCCCGGGCCGCGTGGAGCGGGTGACCAGGCCGCGCAGCAGCGGCGGCGCCTGGCCGGCGGGGTCGCCGTCCAGGGCCTTGCGGAGTTCGGGGAGGTTCAGGTGGAGGGCGACCAGGTGCGGGGTGTCACCCGTGCGGACGGCGTCCAGGATCGTCAGTGCCTCGGCCGTGGTGAGTGGCCCGCCCGCGCGGTTGATCCGGGCCCGGCCCGTCTCGTCCAGCCCGGCGGAGATGCCGGAGGTCTCCTCCCACAGCCCCCAGCCGACGGAGACGGCGCCCGGCCTGCGCTGGGCGACGGCGTCGAGCACCGCGTTGGCGGCCGCGTACCCGGCCTGGCCGGCCGAGCCGAACGTCGCCGAGGCGGAGGAGAACAGCACGAAGAGCGGGACGTCTCCGACCAGCGCGTCCAAGTGCAGCGCGGAGGCCGCCTTGGCGTCCAGCACCGCGTCGATCCGCTCGGGGGTCAGGGCGGTGACCACGCCGTCGTCCACGATCCCGGCGGCGTGCACCACTCCGGTCAGGGGGCGGTCCGCGGGCACGGTGGCGAGTACCGCGGCGAGGGCTTCGCGGTCGGTCGCGTCGCAGGCGACGGCCCGCGCGTGGGCGCCCATTTCGGCGAGTTCGGCGAGCAGTTCGTCGGCCTGGGGGGCTGCCGGGCCGCGCCGGCTCACCAGCAGCAGTTCGCGGACGCCGTGCTCGGCGGCGAGGTGCCGGGCCACCCGTGCGCCCAGAACACCGGTGCCGCCGGTGACGAGTACGGTGCCGTGGGTCACCGTCGCCCCGGGGCCGGGCGGGGGCGCGGAGGCGGCGGCGCGGGTGAGGCGCGGAGCGTGCCACCGGCCGTCCCGCAGCGCGAGCTGCGGCTCGTCGGTGTCGGCCGGTCCCGTTCCGGGTACGGCGCTGTCCGCGGGGTCCAGGTCGAGCAGGACGAAGCGGCCGGGGTGTTCGGTCTGCGCGCTGCGGGCCAGTCCCCACACGGCGGCCCCGGCCGGATCGACGGGGGCGGGGCCGACGGGCATGGCGCCCCGGGTGAGCAGGACGAGCGTGGAGTCGGCGAAACGCCCGTCGGCGAGCCAGGTCCGTACGCATTCCAGGGCGCGGTGCGCGGCGGCGCGGACCCGGGCGGGCTCGTCGACGTCGGCGCCGGCGCCTGTGTCGGCGTCGGACACCGGACCGGCGTGCACGGCCACCAGCGCGGGGACCTCCGGCAGGGCCGCCAGGCCGGCGAGTTCCGCCGGTCCGGCGACGAGCGTCCAGGGGCGGGCGTCCGCCCGGCCGTCCGTCGTGGGCAGCGTGGTCCACTGCACGCGGAAGAGCGTGTCGGGTCGTACGGCGCCGCCCGCGGCCCCGGCGGGGCGCAGGACCAGGGACGCGACGGAGGCGACCGGCTGCCCTTCCGGGTCGGTGAGTTCGAGGGAGACGGCGTCCGTGCCCGCCGGGGCCAGGCGTACGCGCAGAGCGGTCGTGCCGGTCGCGTGCAGGGTGACACCGGACCAGCTGAACGGCAGCCGTACGGACTGCTCGGCAGGTTGCTCGACGGACTGCTCGCCCTGCGCGGGGGCGCTCTGCGCCGGGTCGTGCAGGGCCGCTCCGTGCAGGGCGGCGTCGAAGAGTGCCGGGTGCAGGCCGAAGCCACCGGGCTCCGGGGCGCCCGCGCCACCGGGTGAGGGCAGCGCCACTTCGGCGTACACCGCTCCGTCGGCGCCGCGCCACGCGGCCCGCATACCCTGGAAGAACGGCCCATACTGCAGGCCGGCGGCCGCAGCGGTGGCGTAGAAGTCGCCCAGGTCCACCGGCGCCGCGTCCTGCGGCGGCCAGACGGCGGGCGCGGTGCCGGAAGCAGCGGAGGGGGCGGCGGAGCCGGAGAGGATGCCGCTCGCGTGCCGTACCCAGTGGGCGGCCGGTTCCACGACTCCGGTCAGGTCGTCGGGGAGGGAGTAGAGGGCGATCTCCCGGGAGCCGTCCGCGAGCGGCGCCCCCACCTCGGCCTGGATGCGGACGCCGCCCCGCTCGGGGAGCACCAGCGGCGTGTCGAGGGTGAGTTCGTCCACGACGGGGCAGCCGACCTGCTCCCCCGCGTGCAGGGCCAGCTCGACGAGCGCGGTGCCCGGGACCAGGACCGTACCGGCCACCCGGTGGTCGGCGAGCCACGGGTGGGTGGCCCGGGAGAGCCGCCCGGTGAACACGAGGCCGTCGCCGCCGGCCACCGTGACCACCGCACCGAGCAGCGGGTGCCGGGTGCCGCGCAGCCCCACGGCTCCCAGCGCCGCCGCACCGCCGAGGGCCGGCCAGTAGCGCTGCCGCTGGAAGGCGTACGTGGGCAGGTCGATCCGCCGGGGAGCCCAGGGCGCGTACACGACGGCCCAGTCGGGCGTGACGCCGGCGGTATGAACGTGAGCGAGCGCGGTGAACACGGACTCGGTGTCGTCCCGGTCCCGGCGCAGGAGGGGGACGGCGGGCGTGCTGTCGTGCAGGTACGGGACGAGGGCGGACAGCACCCCCTCGGGCCCGAGTTCGACGAAGACCCGCACATCGGTGAGCGGGGCGACCGCGTCGGCGAACCGGACGGGCTCGCGGATCTGGCCGACCCAGTAGTCGGCGGTGGTCATGTCCCCGGGAGCCGTGGTGACGACAGGGATGATCGGAGCGTGGTACGTCAGCGACTTCGCGACCGCCGCGAACTCGTCGAGCATCGGCTCCATCAGCTGCGAGTGGAACGCATGGGAGACCGTGAGCCGCTTGACCCGTACGCCCTCGGAACGCAGACGCTCCTCCAGAACCACGATCGCGTCCGCGTCACCGGAAACGGTCACGGAGGTGGGTCCGTTGACCGCCGCGAGGTCCACGCCCTCGGGCAACTCAAGCTCACCCTCGGCCGCTTCGACGGCCAGCATCGCACCACCCGACGGCAACGCGTCCATCAACCGACCACGCGCGGAAACGAGCGCACACGCGTCCTCAAGGGACAGCACCCCGGCCACATGTGCGGCGGCAAGCTCACCAATCGAATGGCCCACCAGCACATCCGGGGCCACACCCCAGGACTCCACCAACCGGAACAGCGCCACCTCGACCGCGAACAGCCCCGCCTGGGCGTAGACCGTCCGGTCCAGCAGCCCGGCATCCTTCCCGAACACCACGTCCCGCAATGGCCGTTCAAGGTCCACCCGGGCACACACCGCGTCGAACGCATCCGCGAACACCGGGAACGCGTCGTACAGGTCGCTCGCCATACCGGCGTACTGCGCGCCCTGCCCGCTGAACAGGAAGGCGGTCCGCCCCGGCCGCACGGCCCCGGTGAGCACACCGGGGCCGGGCGTGCCCTCCTCGACGGAGCGCAGGCCGGCCTGGACGTCCTCCGGGTCGGAGGCGAGGACGACCGCGCGGTGCTCGTGGGACTGACGGGTCGCGCCGAGGGAGTAGGCGAGATCGACGAGTTCGGCGGGGGCGGCAGGGTCCTCCCGCGCTTCGTCCAGGAAGACGCGCAGCCGCGCCGCTTGCGCGGACAGGGCCTGCGCGGTGCGCCCGGAGACGGGCAGCGGCACCATGCCGGGGCCGGTGCGGCGCGCGGTGGTCGGCGCCGTCGCGGCGGGGGGCGCCTCCTCGAGGATCACGTGCGCGTTGGTGCCGCTGATGCCGAAGGACGAGACGGCCGCCCGGCGCGGGCGGTCGCCCGGCTCCCAGGGGCGCGGTGCGGTGAGCAGTTCGATGCGGCCGGAGGACCAGTCCACGTGCGGGGTGGGCACGTCGGCGTGGAGCGTACGGGGCAGCGTGCCGTGCTCCAGCGCCAGCACCATCTTGATGACGCTGGCGATCCCGGCGGCGGACTGGGTGTGCCCGATGTTGGACTTCAGCGAGCCGAGCCAGAGGGGTTGTGCGCGGTCGCGGCCGTACGTCGCCAGCAGCGCCTGCGCCTCGATGGGGTCGCCGAGCGCGGTGCCGGTGCCGTGCGCCTCGACCACGTCGATCTGGTCGGGGGTCAGGCGTGCGTTGGCGAGGGCCGCGCGGATGACGCGCTCCTGGGCGGGGCCGCTGGGGGCGGTGAGACCGTTGGAGGCACCGTCCTGGTTGACGGCGGAGCCACGGACCACCGCGAGCACCGGGTGACCGGCGGCCCGCGCGTCGGCGAGCCTCTCGACCAGGATCATCGCCACGCCCTCGGCCATGCCCATGCCGTCGGCGTCGGCGGAGAAGGCCTTGCTCCGGCCGTCGGAGGCCAGACCGCTCTGGCGGCTGAACTCGTGGAAGCCGACGGGGTGCGGCATGACCGTGACGCCACCGACGAAGGCGAGGGAGCAGTCGCCGTTGCGGATGGCCTGCATGGCCAGGTGGAGGGCGCTCAGCGACGAGGAGCACGCGGTGTCCACGCTGACCGCGGGGCCCTCCAGGCCCAGCGTGTACGCGATGCGGCCGGAGAGTACGGAGGTGGCGGCGCCGGTGAGCTGGTAGCCCTCGGTGCCGGCGAGGCCCGCCTGCATGCCGTTGCCGTAGCCCTGCCCGTTCGTGCCGACGAAGACGCCGGTACGGCTGCCGCGCAGCGTGCCGGGGTGGATGCCCGCCCGCTCCATCGCCTCCCAGGCCGCCTCCAGGATCAGCCGCTGCTGCGGGTCCATGGCCAGCGCCTCGCGCGGGTTGATGCCGAAGAACGCGGGGTCGAACAGGCTCGCTTCGTGCAGGAAGCCGCCCTGGGAGGCCGCGGCGCCGGCGACGCCGTCGGCCGCCGCCAGGGGGGCGTCGTCCCAGCCCCGGTCGTCGGGGAAGGGCGTGATGCCGTCCCCACCCGTGGCGAGCAGCCGCCACAGGTCCTCGGGCGAGCGCACGCCGCCGGGCAGGGTGCAGGCCATGGCGACGACGGCCATGGGCTCCGGGTCCCGGGTGCCGGCCTCGCGCAACTGCCTGCGGGTGTCGTGGAGTTCGGCGATCACCCGGCCCAGGTAGTCGCGGAGTTTGCGCTCGGTGGGGCTGGTGGCGGCTTCGTCGGTCATCGTGTTCTCCTGATGGTCCTCAGGGCGGTGGCGTTCACTTGAGTCCCAGGTCCCTCTCCACCAGGGCGAACAGTTCGTCGTTCGTGGCGTTGCCGAGCCGGTCGGCCAGTGCGGCCGCCTCGACGGATCCGTCTCCGTCGCCGGTGGCATCGGCGGACGGGGCGGCAGCGGACGCGTTGCGGGTGCGGGACAGCAGCGACTCCAGTCGCATCACGATCCGAACCCGGTCGAGGTCGTCGTCGGCGCGGTGGGCGAGCGCCGTTTCCAGCCGGTCGAGTTCGTCCGCCGACGGCAGGGCGTCGGCGTCCTCCGGTGCTTCCGGCAGGAGCAGGTCGCCCAGGTGCTCCGCCAGCGCGACGGGTGTCGGCTGGTCGAAGACGAGCGTGGCGGGCAGGGCCAGTCCGGTCGCGGCGGTCAGCCGGTCGCGCAGGGCGACGGCGGTGAGCGAGTCGATGCCGAGGTCGCGGAAGGTGCGTTCGGGCTCGATCTCCTCGGCCCCGGTGTGGCCGAGTGCGACGGCGGCGTGCGTCCGCACCAGCTCCACCACGGCGCGCCCGCGTTCCACGGCGGACAGCGTGGCCAGCCGGGCACGCAGCCCTTCCTCCGCCTCGGCCGCGCCGCCGGTCGCATCCTCGCCCGGCCGGTCGGCCGACAGCGCGCGTACCTCGGGCAGGTCGGCCAGCAGCGGGCTGGGGCGCAGCGCGGTGAAGGAGGGCGCGAAACTCGCCCAGTCCACCTCGGCGGCGGCCACCGCCGGTTCGCGCGCGTCCAGCGCCTGGCGCAGCGCGACCATGGCGGGGCCGGGCCGCAGCAGGGGGATGCCGCGGCGCGCCATCAGTGCGGCGGCGCCGGCCTCGACCATGCCGCCGCCGTCCCACGGGCCCCAGGCGACGGAGCGGACGGGAGCGCCCTGGTGGCCGCGGAGTTCGGCGAGCGTGTCGAGGTAGGCGTTCGCGGCGGCGTACGCCCCGTGGCTTCCGACGCCCCAGACCGCGGAGACGGACGAGAAGTGGACGACGGCGTCGAGGGCCGCCGGGTCGAGCAGTTCGTCGAGGTGCCGGGCGCCGGCCGCCTTGCCGCCCATGAGGCGGGCCAGGTCCGCGACGCCGGTGTCGGCGAGGGGGGCGAGCTCCCCCAGGCCGGCCGTGTGCATGACGGTCCGGACGGTGACGCCGTCGGCGGCCAGCTCCGCGAGGGTGCGGGCGACCTCGGCGCGGTCCTGGAGGTCGCAGGCGCGGACGGTGACGCGGGCGCCGAGCGCGGTGAGTTCGGCGGTGAGGTCGCGGGCGCCGGGGGCGTCGGGGCCGCGCCGGCTGAGCAGCACGAGGTGTTCGGCTCCCTCGGCGGCCAGCCAGCGGGCGACATGGCCGCCGATGGCTCCGGTGCCTCCGGTGATCAGGGCGGTGCCCGTGGGCCGCCATCCGGTGCCGGGGCGTGCGGGGGCGGTCTCGGCGTGCCGCAGCCGCCGTCCGTAGGTGCCGCGGGCGCGGAGGGCCATCTGGTCCTCGCCGTCCGTGCGGGTCAGGGCGGCCGCGAGCCGGGCGCCCAGGCGCGGGTCGCCGTCCGGGCCGTGGGCGGGCAGGTCGATCAGCCCGCCCCAGTGGCCGGGGTGTTCCAGGGCGGCCACCCTGCCGAGGCCCCAGGCAGCGGCCTGGTCGGGGCTGACGGGCGCCTCGTCGTCGCCGGTGCCGACGGCGCCCGCGGTGAGCGTCCACAGCGGGCCGGGATCGGTGTCGAGGGCGGCGTGCAGCAGGTGGAGGGTCGCGGCCAGTCCGGCGGTGAGGGCCGGGTGGCCGGGGCAGGGTGCCTCGTCCAGGGCGAGCAGGGAGACCACGCCGCGCAGCCGTTCGCCGGGGGCGACGTGGTCGCGGAGCAGGTCCGCGAGTTCGGCCGCGTCGGTGCCGGCGGGGTCGACGAGGAGGACGTCGGTCTCGCCGTGCCGTTCGGTGAGGGCGGTGCGGCAGGCTTCGGCCGTGGTGGCGGCGGAGTCGGGGGCCACCAGCAGCCAGCGCCCGGAGCAGGAGGGCGCGGGCTGTTCCTCCAGGGCGTTCCAGGTGACGCGGTAGCGCCAGGCGGCGACGGTCTCCTGTTCGCGGGTGTCGCGGTGCCAGGCCGAGAGGGCGGGCAGCAGGGGTGCGAGGTCTGCCGTGTCCAGGCCCGCGGTGGCGGCCACGGCCTCGGCGTCCCCGTCGTCGACGGCCGCCCAGAAGCGGGACTCGGCCGGTGAGGCGGTGGCCGCCGGCGCGGTGGCCTGGTCGGCGCCGCGTGCCTTGGGCCAGTAACGGGTGCGCTGGAAGGGGTAGGTGGGCAGGTCGGTGAGGCGGGCGCGGGGCCAGGGCTCCAGTGCCGTACGCCAGTCCACCGGCGCGCCCAGGACGTGGGCCTCGGCCAGGCTGGTCAGCAGCCGCTCGCGGCCGCCTCGGCCCCGGTGCAGGGTGCCCAGGGCGGTGACGGTGCGGCCCGACTCGGCGGCGGTCTCCTGGATGGCGGCGGTGAGCACCGGGTGCGGGCCGACCTCGATCAGGAGGGTGTGTCCGTCGCGGAGCGCGGCGGTGGTGGCCCGGTCGAAGCGGGCGGTCTCACGCAGACCGGTGAACCAGTACGCGGCGTCGGCGCCCGCGGTGTCGAAGCGGTCGCCGGTGAGCGACGAGTAGAAGGGCACCTCGGAGGTGCGCGGGGTGTTGGCCACGGCGGCCAGCGCGCCGGTGACGGTGGTGCGGACGGCCTCCATCTGCGCGGAGTGCGCGGCGTAGTCGAAGGGCAGCCACTGGCACCGTACGCCGTCGGCGGCGAGCCGGGCCTCCAGCTCCGCCAGGGCGCCCGGCTCGCCGGAGACCACGGCCGAGCGGGGCCCGTTGACCAGGGCGAGGGATATCCGGCCGGCGTAAGGGGTCAGGCGTTCCTCGGCGCGGTCGGCGGGCAGCGCCACCGCCAGCATCCGGCCCTGGCCGGCGACCTGGGTGAGCGCCTTGGCCCGCAGGGCCACCAGGGCGGCGCCGTCGGCCAGGGACAGCGCGCCCGCGACGACGGCTGCGGCGATCTCGCCCTGGCTGTGGCCGATGACCGCGGACGGGGTGACGCCGTGCCTCCGCCACACCTCGGCGAGCGACACCATCACCGCCCACAGCAGCGGCTGGACGACGTCCACGCGCTCCAGGCCGGGGGCGCCGGGGCGGCGGCGGAGTACGTCGGCGGGCACGAAGTCGACGTGCGGGGCGAGCGCGTGCGCGCACTCCTCGAACCGTGCCGCGAACACCGGCGACTCGTCGAGCAGTTCGGCCGCCATGCCCTCCCACTGCGTGCCCTGTCCGGGGAAGACGAACGCCACCTTCGGGGTGGTGTCGCGGCCGGTGACGGCGGCCGGGTGGGGCCGGTCGGCGGCCATGGCCGCGAGGGCGTCGAGGAGGTGGTGCCGCTCGGTGCCGACGACCACGGCGCGGTGCTCCATGGGGGTGCGGGCGGTGGCCAGGGTGAACGCGGTGTCGGCGAGTGCGGCCTCGCCGTCCTCGGCCGTCCTCGGTGCGCCGCCGCTCTCCGGCCAGTCGGCCGGATGGGCGTGCAGGCGGGCGTGCAGGGCGGCGGCCTGGGCGCGCAGGGCCTTGGGGGTGCGGGCGGAGAGCACCAGCGGGAGTGCTGCGCCGGTGCGGGTGACGGGCGCGGCTTCGAAGCCGGTGTCCTCCGGGGCGGCGTCGAGGCCGGTGTCCTCCGGGGCGGCGTCGAGGCCGGTGTCCTCCGGGGCGGGGGCCTCCAGGACGACGTGGGCGTTGGTGCCGCTGACGCCGAAGGAGGAGACGCCCGCGCGCCGGGGCCTGCCGGTGTCGGGCCAGGGGCGGGCCTCGGTGAGGAGCGCGATGTCCCCGGCGGACCAGTCGACTTTGGTGGTCGGCCGGTCCACGTGCAGGGTGCGGGGCAGCAGTCCGTGGCGCATCGCCAGGGTCATCTTGATGATGCCCGCGATGCCGGCGGCGGCCTGGGTGTGGCCGATGTTGGACTTCACGCTGCCGGTCCACAGGGGCTCGGCGCGGCCCTGTCCGTAGGTGGCGAGCAGTGCCTCCGCCTCGATCGGGTCGCCGAGGGCGGTGCCGGTGCCGTGTGCCTCGACGGCGTCCACGTCGGTGGGGGCGAGGCCGGCGGTGGCGAGCGCGGCGCGGATCACCCGCTGCTGGGCGGGGCCGCTGGGCGCGGACAGCCCGTTGGAGGCGCCGTCCTGGTTGATGGCGCTGCCGCGCAGCACGGCGAGGACCGGGTGGCCGTTGCGGCGTGCGTCGGAGAGGCGTTCCAGCAGCAGCATGGCGGCGCCTTCACCCCATCCGGTGCCGTCGGCGCTGTCGGCGAACGACTTGCAGCGGCCTTCGGGGGCGAGGCCCCCGAGGGTGCCGAACTCCGTGAACGGGCCGGGGGTGGTCATCACCGACACGCCGCCGGCCAGGGCCAGGGAGCATTCGCCGTCGCGCAGGGCGCGCAGGGCCAGGTGGACGGCGACCAGGCCGGAGGAGCAGGCCGTGTCGACGGTCACCGCGGGGCCTTCCAGACCGAGGGTGTAGGAGAGCCGGCCGGACAGCACCGCGCCGGTGACGCCCGCGGTCAGGTGGCCCTCGACGTTCTCGCCCGAGCCGAGCAGCAGGTAGCCGTAGTCCTGGCCGTTGCTGCCGACGAAGACACCGGTGTCGCTGCCGTGCAAGGACCCCGGGGCGACCCCGGCCCGTTCGGCGGCCTCCCACGCGGTCTCCAGGAGCAGCCGCTGCTGCGGGTCCATCGCCAGCGCCTCGCGCGGCGAGATGCCGAACATGCCGGCGTCGAAACCCGCCACGTCGTCGATGAAGGTGCCGAAGCCGCCCGCGGGGGCGTCGCCCGCCGCGCCGAGGAGCGCCCCGAGGTCCCAGCCGCGGTCGGTGGGGAAGGGGGTGACGGCGTCCTCGCCCCGGGCGATCAGCTGCCAGAAGTCCTCCGGGGTCCGTACGCCGCCGGGGAAGCGGCAGCCGATGCCGACCACGGCGACGGGGTCGTCTGTGGCCGCCGGGGCCCGTGTCGCGGGGACCGACGGCGTCGGGGCGTCCCCGCCCAGCCGGGCGGCGAGGTGCTCGCCGAGCGTGCCGGGCCGGGAGTGGTCGAAGACCAGGCCCGCGGGGAGGGCCAGGCCGGTGCGTGCGGCCAGCCGGTCGCGCAGCTCGACGGCGGTGAGCGAGTCCACGCCCAGGTCGCGGAAGGGCGTACGGACGCCGACCGGGTCGACGGACGGGTGTCCGAGCACGGCGGCGGTCTCCTCGCGGACCAGCTCGGTCAGCGGGGCGGAGCGGTCGCGCACGGGCAGCTCGGCCAGCGTCCGGGCCCAGCCGGCGCGTATCGCCGCGAAGTCGCTGGCGGAGACGGCGGGGACGGCGGGGACGGCCAGCGTCTCGGCGGCCTCCGGGATCTCGCCGAAGAGGCGGGTGGGCCGGGAGACCTGGAAGGCGGAGGTGAAGCGCCGCCAGTCGACGTCGGCGACGATCAGGGCGGTCTCGTCGCGGTCGAGGGCGGCGGCCAGCGCGGCGGTGGCCACCGCGGGCTCCATGGGGGGAAGGCCGCGCCGGGCGAGGTGCGCGCGGACGTCGTCGCTCGCGGCCATGCCGGCCTCGTCCCAGGGGCCCCAGGCGACGGAGGTGGCGGGCAGCCCGGCGGCGCGGCGGCGCTCGGCCAGCGCGTCGAGGTGGGCGTTGGCGGCGGCGTACGCGCTCTGCCCGCCACTGCCCCAGACACCGGCGACGGAGGAGAAGAGCACGAAGCGTTCGACACGCGTGGCGTCGGAGAGGAGTGCGTCGAGCACCTCGGCACCGCGCACCTTGGCGTCGAGTACGCCGGCGAACGCGTCGAGGCTCGTGCTCTCCAGTGCCTCGGTGCCGGTCACGCCGGCGGCGTGCACGACCGCGCGCACGTCGTGCTCGGCGAGGAGCGCCGCCATCGCCGTACGGTCGGTGACGTCGCAGGCGACCGCGGTGACGCGGGTGGCGGGCGCGAGTTCGGCGGCGAGGTCGGCCATGCCCGGCGCGTCCGGGCCGCGGCGTCCGGCCAGCACCACGTGGCCGGCGCCCCGTTCGGCGAGGAGCCGTGCCGTGCGGACGCCGAGCGCGCCGGTGCCGCCGGTGACGAGAACGGTGCCGTCCGGGTGCCAGGTGCCGGCCGGGCCGGTGCCGTCCGGGTCGGCGGCCGGGGCGGGTGTGACGCGCCGGGCGAAGGCGCCCGAGGGGCGCAGGGCGGTCTGGTCCTCGCCCGTCGTGCCGGTGAGGAGGGTCACCAGCAGGGCGGACGACGTCGCGTCGAGGGTGTCGGGCAGGTCGATCAGTCCGCCCCAGCGGTCGGGGTGTTCGAGGGCCGCGACTCGTCCGAAGCCCCACAGCGCGGCCTGGCGCGGGCTGCCGACCTGCTCGGCGGGGCCGACGGCGACGGCGCCGCGGGTCAGCGCCCACAGCGGCGCGTCGATCCCGGCGTCTCCGGCGGCCTGGGTGAGGAGCACGGTCCCGGCCAGGCCCCCGGAGAGCGCCGGGTGTTCGGCGGACGGGGTGTCGTCCAGGCCGAGCAGCGACACGATGCCGGTGTACGGGTGGTCGGAGGCGGACTCCTTCAGGAGCTCGGCGAGTCGCCCGCGGTCGACGTGGGTGAGGAGGTCGACGGGCAGTTCGGTGACCTGGGCTCCTCCGTCGCGCAGCGCGGCCGGTACGGCGGTCACCAAGGGGTCGTGGCCGCGGTCGGCGGGCAGCACGGCCAGCCAGTGGCCGCCGGCCGTGGTCGGGGTGAGGCCGGTGAGGGGCCGCCAGGTCACTCGGTGGCGCAGCAAGTCGGCACGGGCGCGGTTGTGGTGTTCGTGCCACCAGCGGGTGAGGGCGGGCAGCAGTGGTGCGACGGCGGCCGGGTCGGGCAGGCCCACCGTCTCGGCGAGCAGGCCGGCGTCGGCCCGCTCGACGGCGTCCCAGAATCGCTCCGCGGCGGGGTCGGCGGTGGCGACCGGATCGGCGGTGGTGGGGGCCGGGTCGGCGGGGCGGGCGCTGCCGGGCTCCACCCAGTAGCGGTCGCGGTGGAAGGCGTAGGTGGGCAGCGGCACCCACCGCCCGCCCCAACAGTCGAAGACGGCCCGCCAGTCGACGGCGGCGCCCGCCGTGTGGGCGGCGGCGAGTGCGGTGAGCAGGGTCTCCGGTTCGGGGCGTCCGGGGCGGAGCGCGGCGGCCACCGTCGGGCCTACCGGCTGCGCACCCGCCGGCAGGCTGTCGCGGGCGGCGGCGGCGAGGGTGCCGCCGGGGCCCAGCTCCAGGAAGACGCCGGCGCCGTGGCCATGGGCCCAGGACACCGCGTCGGCGAACCGTACGGTCTCGCGGACCTGACGGACCCAGTAGCGCGGGTCGCACAGGGTGTCGGCGTTCACGGGTCCGCCGGTCAGTGTGGAGACGACCGGCAGCGTCGGCGGGCGGTACGTCAACGACCGGGCGACGGCCGCGAAGTCGTCGAGCATCGGTTCCATCAGGTGGGAGTGGAACGCGTGGGAGACCGCGAGCCGCTTGGCCCGAACGCCCCGCGACCGCAGCCGCCGCTCCAGTACGGCGATCGCGTCCGCGTCGCCCGAGACCGTCACCGAGGCGGGTCCGTTCACGGCGGCGAGGTCCACCCCGTCGGGCAGTTCCAGCGCGGCCTCGGCGGTCTGCACCGCCAGCATCGCGCCGCCGTCGGGCAGCGCCTGCATGAGCCGGCCGCGGGCCGCGACGAGCGTGCAGGCGTCGTCGAGGGAGAGCACTCCGGCGACGTGGGCGGCGGCCAGTTCCCCGACGGAGTGGCCGACGAGGTGGTCGGGGGCGGTCCCCCAGGACTCCAGCAGCCGGAACAGCGCCACCTCGAGCGCGAAGAGCCCGGCCTGGGCGTGGACCGTGCGGTCGAGCGCGCCACCATCCTCGATGTCACCGTCGCCGTCACCACCGCCGCCGAAGACGAGTTCTCGCAGGCCGGGGCCCGTCCCGGTGTCCAGGCGGGCGCAGACCGCGTCGAAGGCGTCGGCGAACACCGGGAAGGCGGCGTGGAGTTCGCGGCCCATCCCGGTGCGCTGGGAGCCCTGGCCGGTGAAGAGGAACACCAGGCCGGCGTCCCCGGTGGCCTCGCCGCGGACGAGGCCCGCCGGGGTGCGGCCCGCGGCCAGTGCGGCGAGGCCTGCGGCGAGGTCCGCCCGGTCGCCGGCCAGGACGACGGCGCGGTGATCCAGCGGTGAGCGGGTGGTGGCGAGCGTGCGGCCGATGTCCAGCAGGCCCAGGTCCGGCCGTGCGTCGAGACCGGCGGCGAGCCGCCGCGCCTGCTCGGCGAGCGCCTCGGCCGTGCGGCCGGAGACCGGGCAGGGCACCACGGCGGGGGTGGCTGCCGGGGAGGCGGCGGGCACGGCGGCGACAGGGTCGGGCACCTCGCCGACGATGACGTGGGCGTTGGTGCCGCTCAGCCCGAACGACGAGATGCCGGCGCGGCGCGGCCGGCCCGCCGGGACCCACGGCCGTTCCTCGTCCAGCAGCCGTACGGCGCCGGCCGACCAGTCGATGTGGGGTGACGGTTCTCCGGCGTGCAGGGTGCGGGGCAGCACGCCGTGGCGCAGCGCCTCGACCATCTTGATCAGCCCCGCCATGCCCGCGGCGGCCTGCGCGTGGCCGATGTTCGACTTCACCGAGCCGAGCCAGAGCGGCTCCTCCCGGCCCTGTCCGTACGTGCCGAGCAGCGCCTCCGCCTCGATCGGGTCGCCGAGCCGGGTGCCGGTGCCGTGCGCCTCGACGGCGTCCACCTCGGAGGGCAGCAGCCGGGCGTCGGCGAGCGCGGCGCGGATCACGGCGCGCTGGGCGCGGCCGTTGGGGGCGGTCAGGCCGTTGGTGGCGCCGTCGGAGTTGACGGCGGATCCGCACAGGACGGCGTGGACGTGGTGGCCGTTGGCCCGCGCGTCGGAGAGCCGCTCCAGCAGGACGACGCCCGCTCCCTCGGACCAGCCGGTGCCGTCGGCGCCCGCGCCGAACGACTTGCAGCGGCCGTCGGGGGCGAGGCCGCCGTGCCGCCCGAACTCGCCGAACATGCCGAGGTCGGCGAGGACCGCGACACCGGCGGCGAGGGCGAGGTCGCACTCGCCGCCGTGCAGGGCGCGGGCCGCCTGGTGGACGGCGACGAGGGACGAGGAGCAGGCGGTGTCGACGGTGACCGACGGGCCTTCGAGGCCGAAGGTGTAGGAGATCCGGCCGGACAGGACGCTGCCCGCCATGCCGGTCATCAGGTGGCCCTCGGAGCCCTCGGGCGGCCGGGATCCCCCGCCGTAGCCGGAGGACCCGGCGCCGACGAACACCCCGGTACGGGTGGCGCGCAGGGAGAGCGGCGGGATGCCCGCCCGCTCCAGCGCCTGCCACACGGTCTCCAGCAGCACGCGCTGCTGGGGGTCCATGGTGAGCGCCTCGCGGGGGCTGATGCCGAACAGCGCGGCGTCGAAGCGGTCCGCGTCGTCGATGAAGCCGCCCTTGAGGGCGGGCAGCGCGTCGGGTCCGCCGGCCACGCCCCAGCCGCGCGCGGCGGGCAGGACGCCGATGGCGTCCCGGCCCTCGCGGACGAGTTCCCACAGGCCTTCGGGGTCGTCGGCGCCGCCCGGGTAGCGGCAGGCCATGCCGACGACGGCGAGGGGCTCGCGCTCCCGGCCCTCCGCCTCGGCGAGGCGTTTGCGCGTCTCGGCGAGGTCGGCCGTGACGCGCTTGAGGTACTGGAGCAGTTTCTGTTCGTCCGCCATGCCCGGTCCCTGCGCGGGTTCGGTGCGGTCGGCCGTCGGGCGGGGGTTCACGACAGTCCCAGCTCCTTGTCGATGAAGTCGAAGACGTCGGACGCGGAGGCGTCCTCGAGCCGGTCGGCGACGGCGGTCTTCACACCTGCCGGGTCCGGCTCGCCCTCGGTCACCCGGGCCAGCAGCGCGCGCAGCCGGTCGGCGACGGCCGGGCTGCCGGCCCCGGCCGCGGCCGCGGTGAGCCGGCCGACGGCGGCTTCCAGCCGGTCCAGTCCGGCCAGTACGGCGGCCGTGTCGGCCTGCGCCGGGTCGGTGGACCCGGCCAGTTCGGTCCACAGGTACGCGGCGAGCGCGGCGGGCGTGGGGTGGTCGAAGACCAGGCCGGCGGGCAGCCGCAGCGTGGTCGCCTTGGTGAGCCGGTTGCGCAGTTCCACCGCGGCGAGCGAGTCGAAGCCGAGCTTGGTGAAGGCGTGTTCGGCGGCGATGGCGTCGGGGCCGTCGTAGCCGAGGACGGCGGCGGCGTGCGCGCGTACGAGGTCGAGGACGGTGCGCCGCTGCTCGGGCTCGGGGAGCCGGGCGAGGTCGGCGGCCAGGTCGCGGGGGGCCGCGGCACCGGCCCGGGTGCGCTCGACGGGGGCGCGGACCAGACCGCGCAGCAGCGCGGGCACCGGCTGCCGCTTCGCCTCTTCGCGCAGCCGTGCGAGGTCGAGGGCGACGGGCACCAGATGGGCGTGCGGCAGGGTGCGGGCGGCGTCGAACAGCGCCATGCCCTGTTCGGCACCGATCACGCCGGCCGTGGCCGCCCGGTCGCGCTCGCGGCGGCCGAGGCCGCCCGCCATGCCGTCCTCGGTGTCCCACAGGCCCCAGGCCAGGGACTGGCCGGCCAGTCCGCGGACCCGGCGGCGGTGGGCCAGGGCGTCCAGCACGGCGTTGGCGGCGGCGTAGCTCGCCTGCCCGGCGGACCCGAAGGTCGCGGCGGCCGACGAGAACAGTACGAAGAACGCCAGGTCCTGATGGGCCGTCAGCTCGTCGAGGAGCAGGGCCGCGTCCGCCTTGGGGGCGAGAACCCGGTCGGCCCGCTGCGGTGTGAGCGCGTCGAGCACCCCGTCGTCGAGGATCCCGGCGGCGTGGACGACGCCGGTGAGCGGGCGGTCGAGGCCGGCGAGCAGGGCGGTGAGCGCGTCGCGGTCGGCGACGTCGCACGCCTCGATCCGTACGGCGGCCCCGGCCTCGGCGAGGTCGGCGGCGAGCCGGTCCGCGCCGGGGGCGGCCGGGCCGCTGCGGCCGGCCAGCACCAGGTGCCGCACGCCGTGCTCGGTGACCAGGTGGCGGGCGAGCAGGCCCGCCAGCGCTCCGGTGCCGCCGGTGATCAGGACCGTGCCGTCCGGGTCGGGGGCGGCGGGCAGGGTGAGGACGTTCTTGCCGATGTGCCGGCCGCGGCCCATGAAACGGAACGCCTCGGCGGCGTCGCGGAGGTCCCAGGCGGTGAGCGGCAGGAGTTCCAGGACGCCCTGCTCGAACAGGCCGATGATCTCGGTGAAGATCTCCGCGATCCGGGCCCGGTCGGTGCTCATGAGGTCGAACACGTCGTAGTGGGTGCCCGGGTGGGCGGCGGCGACCTGCTCGCGGCGCCGGATGTCGGTCTTGCCCATCTCGACGAACCGGCCGCCGGGGGCGAGCAAACGGAGCGATGCGTCGATGAAGGGGCCTTCCAGCGAGTTCAGCACCACGTCCACGCCGCGGCCGCCGGTGGCTTCGCGCACCCGGTCCTCGAAGTCCGTGGTCCGGGAGGAGGACAGCCGCTCGTCGGGCAGGCCGGTGGCCCGCCACTTGCCGGGGGAGGCGGTGCCGTGGATCTCCAGGCCGAGGTGGCGGGCGAGCTGCACGGCGGCCATGCCGACGCCGCCCGCCGCCGCGTGGACGAGGACGGTCTCGCCCGCGGTGACGCCGGCGACGTCCACCAGCCCGTAATAGGCCGTGAGGAAGGGGGTGGGCACGGAGGCCGCCTCGGCGTAGGTCCACTCCGGCCGCATGCGCGCCAGCACGCGCCGGTCGGTGACCGCGGTGGGCCCGAAGGCCCCGGCGAACAGGCCGAAGACGCGGTCGCCTGGGGCGAGGTCGGTGACCTCGGCGCCCGTCTCCAGGACCACGCCGGCGCCCTCGGTGCCCATGCCTCGCTGGCCGGGGACCATGCCGAGGGCCATCACCACGTCACGGAAGTTGACGCCCGCGGCGCGCATCGCGACCCGGACCTGGGTGGGGCCGAGGTCGGCGAGGGCCTCGGGGGCGGGCACGAACGCCAGGTTCTCCAGGGTGCCTTCGCCGGTGGTGTCGAGGCGGGTGCCGGGCACCGGCTCCCCGGCAGGGGCCGGGCCGGTGCCGCGGGTCAGGCGGGGCGCGAGCAGGGCGCCCGTCCGGATCGCGAGCTGCGGCTCCGTGGAGCCGAGCGCCGCGGGCAGGGCGGCGGCCGAGTCGGGGTGGCCGTCCACGTCGATCAGGGCGAAGTGGTCCGGGTGCTCGCTCTGCGCGGAACGCAGCAGGCCGTGCACGGCGGCGCCCGCGAGGTCGGGGACGCCCTCGCCCGCACCGACGGCGACCGCGCGCGCCGTCAGCACGGCGAGCCGGGATCCGGCGAAGCGCGCGTCGGCCAGCCAGGTCTGGGCGGCGTCGAGCGCCTCGTGGACGGCGGCGTGCAGGGAGGCCGGGTCGGCGGCGTGCAGGGCGGTCGGGTCGGCCGCGTGGCCGTCCTGCTCGCCGCCCGGCCGGGAGCCGCACCACAGGACGGCCTCCGGCAGCCGCTCCCCCGCGTCGAGAGCGGCGCCGAGCGCGTCCAGGTCGTCGTACCGGGTCGCCGCGAGCCCCGCGAGGGCGGCGGGCGGCGGGCCGACGAGGACCAGCGGGAGGGCCGGTCCCTCCGCGGTGGGCACCCAGTCCACACGGTGGAGTACGTCGAGGTCCGCGGCGCGGGCCGCCCGGCGCAGCGCGTCGGCGCCGACCGGCCGCAGAGTGAGGGAGGCGACCTCGGCGACGGGGTTCCCGGCGGTGTCGGCCGCCACGAGCGAGACGGCGTCCCGGCCCGCCGGCGAGAGCCGCACCCGCAGGGTGTCGGCGCCCATCGCATGCAGCCGGACGCCCTCCCAGGCGAACGGGAGCAGCCCGGTCCGCGCGAGCAGTCCGCCGACCCCCGCCGCGTGCAGGGCGGCGTCCAAGAGCGCGGGGTGCAGCCCGAAGCGCGCGGCGTCCGCACGCGCCCCGTCGGGGAGCGCGACGTCCGCGCAGAGGTCGTCCCCGGCGCGCCAGAGCGCCTTCAGCCCCTGGAAGACCGGCCCGTAGGCGTAGCCGGCGGTGGCGAGGGCCTCGTAGCAGCCGTCGACGGGAACCGGTACGGCTCCGGCGGGCGGCCACGAAGACGGCATGCCGGTCTCGGGCGCACCGTCCGCGGAGCCGGTGGCGGCGAGGAAGCCGGTGGCGTGCGTGGTCCACGCCGCGCCCGACCCGCCCGACCCGCCCGCGTCGTCCGTGTCGTCCGCCGTCTCCGGACGGGCGGAGACGGTGACGGGCCGGCGGCCGTCCGCGGCGGTCTCCCCCACGAGCATCTGGAGCGTCACACCCGCGCCGACGGGGATCACCAGGGGTGCCTGGAGGGTGAGTTCGTCCAGGCCGTCGAGGCCCGCGTGCAGGGCCAGTTCCACGAAGGCGGTGCCGGGCAGCAGCACCGTGTCCCCGATCGTGTGGTCGGCGAGCCAGGGGTGGGTGGCCGTCGACAGCCTGCCCGTCCACAGCGTGCCGCCGCCGGCCAGTGGTGCGGCCGCGCCGAGCAGCGGGTGACGTACGCCGGACAGCCCGGCGGCGGCGACATCGGCGGCGGGCCGGATGTCCGGCCAGTAGCGCCGGCGCTGGAAGGGATAGGTGGGCAGGTCGAGAACGCGCCGGCCGGCCGGGCCGCCGAGCACGCCGGGCCAGTCCACGTCGACGCCCGCGCAGTGCGCCTCGGCGAGGGCCAGCGCCCAGCGGCGGACGTCGTCCTCACCCCGGCGCAGGGTCGTGAGCACCGCGCCCGGGGTGTCGAGGTCGTCGAGGGTCTCGGTGATGCCCGGGGTGAGGACGGGGTGCGGGCTGATCTCCAGGAAGGTGGTGTGGCCGTCGGCCACGGCGGCGCGGACGGCCTGGTCCAGCCGTACGGTGTCGCGGAGGTTGCGGTACCAGTAGCCGGAGTCCAGGTCCGTGGTGCCCAGTGCCGCACCGGTGACCGTCGAGTAGAACGGCACGTCGCCGAGGGCGGCGGGCGTCTCGGGCAGCGCCTCGAAGACCGGGCGGAGGGGCTCGACCAGCACCGTGTGCGAGGCGTAGTCGATGCCGACGCGGCGCGCGCGCACCCCGCGCTGCTCGCACGCGGTGGCCAGGTGGGCGAGTGCGGCGTTCTCGCCGCCGACCACGGTGGCCCGCGGGCCGTTGAGCGCGGCGATCCACAGCGGTTGGGCCAGCGTGGCGAGCAGCTCGGCGGCCTCGGCCTCGGTCAGGGGCAGGGACACCAGTCCGCTGCGGCCCGACAGCTGGTCGGCGATGGCCCGGCTGCGGGCGGCGACGACGCGCGCGGCGTCCGGCAGTTCCATGGCCCCCGCCACGACGGCGGCGGCCAGTTCGCCCTGGGAGGCGCCGATCACGGCGGCGGGCTCGACGCCCGACGCGCGCCACAGCTCGGCCAGCGACACCATCACCGCCCACAGCAGCGGCTGTACGACGTCGGCGCGGTCCACGCCTCCGTGCACGGGGTCCTCGCCGCGGATCACCGCGATGGGCGAGAAGTCGAGGTACGGGGCGAGCGCGCGCTCGCACTCCTCCAGCCGTGCCCGGAACACCGGCTCCGTGTCGATCAGCCGCGCGGCCATGCCGCTCCACTGGGCGCCCTGCCCGGGGAAGACGAAGACGGGCGCGCCGCTCTGGCGGGCCGTGCCACGGCGCAGTTCCGGCGACTCGCCGTCCGCGGCGAGGGCGGCCAGCCCCTCGGGGCCGAGGACGACGGCGCGCTCGGTGAGGGTGGCGCGGGCGGTGGCCAGCGTCCATGCCAGGTCGAGCGGGTCGTCCGACGCGTGGGCGGCCGGTACGGAGGCGGCGAGCCGACGGGCCTGGTCGCGCAGCCCGTCGGGGGTGTCGGCGGAGAGCAGCCAGGGCACCGGCCGAGCAGCGGGCGCGACGGGCGCCGGTACGGCTGGCTCGGGTACGACGGGCACGGGCGCGGCGGGCACAGGCACGGCGGGTTCGTGTACGGCTTCTACGGCTTCGGCCTCTTCGGCGGGTGCCTGTTCCAGGATCACGTGGGCGTTGGTGCCGCTCATGCCGAACGACGAGACGCCCACGCGGCGCGGCCCGGACTTCTCGGGCCAGGCCCGCTCCTCGGCGAGCAACCGGACGTTTCCGGCCGTCCAGTCGACCTGGGTGGTGGGCCGGTCGGCGAAGAGCGTGCGCGGCAGCCGGCCGGCCCGCATCGCCATGGCTCCCTTGATGACGCCCGCGATGCCGGAAGCGGCCTGCGTGTGCCCGATGTTGGACTTGATGGAGCCCAGCCAGAGCGGCTCGTCGCCCGTCCGGCCCTGGCCGTAGGTGGCCAGCAGCGCCTGGGCTTCGATCGGGTCGCCGAGCCGGGTGCCGGTGCCGTGGGCCTCGACCATGTCGACGTCGGAGGGGGCCAGCCCCGCGTCGGCGAGGGCGGCGCGGATGACGCGCTGCTGGGAGGGGCCGTTGGGGGCGGTGAGGCCGTTGGAGGCGCCGTCCTGGTTGACGGCGGAACCGCGGACGACCGCGAGGATCCGGCGGCCGTTGCGGCGGGCGTCCGAGAGGCGCTCCAGCAGGAGGATGCCGGCGCCCTCCGCCCAGCCCGTGCCGTCGGCCTCGTCGGAGAACGCCTTGCAGCGGCCGTCGGCCGCCATCGCGTCCTGCTTGCCGAACTCGGCGAACACGCCCGGGGTGGACATGGTGACCACGCCGCCGGCCAGGGCCAGGGAGCATTCACCGCGGCGCAGGGCCTGCCCCGCGAGGTGCAGGGAGACCAGGCCGGACGAGCAGGCGGTGTCGACGGTGACGGCCGGGCCCTCGAGGCCGAAGGTGTAGGAGATCCGGCCGGACAGCACGCTGGCCGAACCGCCGGTGGCCAGGTAGCCCTCGCCGCCCTCCGGGGTCTCGCCGGGCAGAGAGGTGTAGTCGTGGTTGTTGGCACCCGCGAAGACCCCAGTGCGGGAGCCGCGCAGGGAGAGCGGGTCGATGCCGGCGCGCTCGAAGACCTCCCAGGCCGTCTCCAGCAGCAGTCGCTGCTGCGGATCCATCATCACGGCCTCGCGGGGCGAGATGTTGAACAGGCCGGCGTCGAAGGAGGCGATGTCGTCCAGGAATCCGCCCTGGAGGGGGCGGGGACCGCCGGTGCCGTCGGCGGGCTGCAGGGGCCAGCCGCGCTCCGCGGGGCAGTCGCCGACCGCGTCCACCCCTCCGGCGACGAGTTCCCACAGGTCCTCGGGCGAGTGGACTCCGCCGGGAAAGCGGCAGCTCATGCCGATGACGGCCAGCGGCTCGTCGTGGGAGGCGCGGGCGTCCGGGACCGCGGGAAGGGCCTCGGCGTCGAGGGTGCCTTCCTCGTTCCCACCCGACACCGGGAGGTCCGCGGCGAGCAGGCCGACGAGGTGGGCGGTGAGGTCCTGGGCGGTGGGGTGGTCGAAGACCAGGGTGGCGGGCAGTTCCAGGCCGGTGGCGTCGCTCAGCCGCCCCCGCAGTTCCACCGCCATCAGCGAGTCGAACCCGAGGTCGGAGAAGGCGCGCAGCGGTGCGACGGCGTCGCTGCCGCTGTGGCCCAGGGTGGCGGCCGCCTCGTCGCGTACGAGTGCCAGCAGGACCCGCTCCCGCTGCTGCGCGCCGAGATCCGCGATGCGCCGGCGGAGCGGGGTGCCCTGGGCGGTGGTCGTCACCTCGGCCTCGCGCCGGGCGGCCTCGGGGAGTTCGCCGAACAGCGGCGCCGGGCGGACGGCGGTGAAGCTGGTGGAGAAGCGGTGCCAGTCGACGTCGGCGAAGGTGAGGCAGCCGAGGTCATGGGTGACCGCCTGCTCCAGCGCGGTCACGGCGAGACCCGGGTCGAGCGGGACGAGGCCGCGGCGGCGCAGGTGCTCCTCCGCCTCTCCGTCGACGAGCATGCCGGCTTCGGCCCACGGCCCCCAGGCCACCGAGGTGGCGGTCAGCCCACGGGCCCGGCGCCGTTCGGCCAGACCGTCCAGGTAGGCGTTGGCCGCCGCGTACGCGGACTGACCGCCGCTGCCCCACACTCCGGCGATCGACGAGAACAGAACGAACATGTCAGCCTCGGGCACCAGTTCGTCCAGATGCCGGGCGCCAAGGGTCTTCGCCCGCAGCACCTCCGCGAACTGCTCCGGACCGACGCCCACCAACGGCACCGTGTCCACCACACCCGCCGCGTGGACGACACCGGTGACCGGATGCTCGGCGAGTAGCGCGGCCAGCGCCTCGCGATCGGCGACATCGCAGGCCACGACGGTCACGCGGCAACCCAGTGCCTCCAGGGACGCGGCGAGTTCCTCCGCGCCCGGCGCCTCGGGGCCGCGCCTGCTGGTCAGCAGCAGGTGCTCGGCGCCCGCCTCGGCGAGCGAGCCGGCCACGCGCGAGCCGAGCCCGCCGGTGCCGCCGGTGACGAGTACGGTTCCGCCCGGCCGCCAGGATCGGGCCGGTGCCCCGGCGGGGGCGGCGGACCTGACGAGCCTGCGGGTGAAGGTGCCTGAGGCGCGGACGGCGACCTGGTCCTCCGAACCGGCCAGCGCACGCGCCAGACGCATGCCGGCACGCTCGTCCAGGACCGTCGGCAGGTCCACCAGGCCGCCCCAACGCTGCGGGAACTCCAACGCGGCAACCCGCCCCAGACCCCACACCTGCGACTGCTCCGGATCCACCGCACCGTCAGCACGCCCGGTCGACACCGCTCCCGACGTCACGCACCACAACGGCGCGTCGACCTCCGCGTCACCCAGCGCCTGCACCAAAGCCAGCGACCACGCCACCGACACCGGCAGCCCCTCCGGAACCCCCGCAACACCCCCACGCGAGTCCAGCGCCGCCAGCGACAACACCCCCGCCACACCACCCCCGAGCGCATCCTCCTCCGTCAGACGAGCAGCCAGCTCCCAACGATCCAGCTCACCGTCGTCCAGCACCACCACCAACGGCTCCGCACCACCACCCGCCAAAGCCGCCACACACGCCTCGACCCACTCCTCGGGCACACCCTCCGTACCCACCACAAGCCAACGCCCCGACACACCAACGGCCGCGTCGTCCACGACACGCCACGCGACGCGATACCGCATCCCGTCCGCCCGCGAACGCTCCACCCGCTCACGCCGCCAACCGGCCAGCGCCGGCAACACTGCCTCCACCTCACCAGCACCCAACCGCAACACCTCGGCCAGCGCCCGACTGTCACCAGCCTCCACCACCGACCAGAACGCCTCATCCCCACCACCAGAACCAGCGGCCACCACAGCGTCTGCCGCCCCCGCCGACCCCAGCCAGAACCGCTCACGCTGGAACGCATACGTCGGCAGACCCACACCAGGCCCCGACACATACCGACCCCACTCGACGGGGACGCCGCGGGTGTGCAGGCGGGCCAGCGCGCGGACGATGGTGTCGACCTCGGGGCGGTCCGCGCGCAGCGCGGGTACGGCAACCAGGGTGTCGGCCTGCTCCGCCGCCAAAGCGGAGAGGACGGCGGTGGGGCCCAGCTCCAGTGCCGTACGTACGCCGCTGAGGGAGGCGATCGCGTCGGCGAAGCGGACGGGCTCGCGGATCTGACCCACCCAGTACTCCGGGGTCGCCATGTCCCCCGGCGCGGTCGTGACGACGGGGATCGTCGGGGTGTCGTACGTCAACGACTCCGCGACCGCCGCGAACTCGTCGAGTATCGGCTCCATCAGGTGCGAGTGGAACGCATGGGAGACCGTGAGCCGCTTGACCCGTACGCCCTCCGCACGGAGCCGCTCCTCCAGAACCGCGATCGCATCGGCGTCACCGGAAACGGTCACGGAGGTGGGTCCGTTGACCGCCGCGAAGTCCACGCCCTCGGGCAGCTCCAGCCCGCCCTCGGCCGCCTCCACGGCCAGCATCGCACCGCCCGACGGCAGCGCGTCCATCAACCGACCACGTGCCGAGACCAGAGCACAGGCGTCATCCAGGGACAGCACCCCCGCGCAGTGCGCGGCAGCCAGCTCACCAATCGAGTGACCCACCAGTACGTCCGGGACCACGCCCCAGGACTCCACCAGCCGGAACAACGCCACCTCGACCGCGAACAACCCGGCCTGCGCGAAGACCGTCCGATCCAGTGCCTCGCCGTCCTCGAACACGACGTCTCGCAAGGGTCGTTCAAGGTCCACCCGCGCGCACACCGCGTCGAAAGCATCTGCGAACACCGGGGAGGCGTCATACAACTCACGCCCCATCCCCACCCGCTGCGCGCCCTGGCCCGTGAACAACAGAGCCAGCCCACCGTGCACGGCCTCGTCGCGAACCACGGACGGCACGGCCTTGTCCTCGGCCAGCGCGCGCAGGCCGGTGAGCAGCTCGTCACGATCGTCGCCGAGCACGACCGCCCGGTACTCCAGCGCCGCACGCCCCGTCGCCAGCGTGCGCGCCACCGCCGACGCACCCACCTCAGGACGCTCGACCAGGAACGCCCCCAAGCGCTCGGCCTGCGCGACCAACGCAGCGCGCGACCGCGCAGACACCACCCACGGCCCCGCAGCACCCACCCGCACCGGAGCCACCTCGGCCACCTCAGCAGCCTGCTCCAGGATCACGTGCGCGTTCGTCCCACTCACGCCGAACGACGACACACCCGCCCGACGCGCACGACCCGCCTCCGGCCAGGCCCGGTCCTCGGTGAGAAGTTCCACCGCGCCGGCCGACCAGTCGACGTGCGGCGTCGGCTCGTCCACGTGCAAGGTGGCGGGCAGCACACCCCGACGGATCGCCTCCACCATCTTGATCACACCCGCGACACCCGAAGCCGCCTGCGTATGACCGATGTTGGACTTCACCGACCCCAGGTACAGGGGTTCGTCGCGGTCCTGTCCGTACGTCGCCAGCAGTGCCTGCGCCTCGATCGGGTCGCCGAGCCGGGTGCCCGTGCCGTGCGCCTCCACCGCGTCGACCTCGGAGGCCGTGAGTCGCGCGGCATCCAGCGCGGCCCGGATCACCCGCTGCTGCGCGGGGCCGTTCGGCGCCGTCAACCCGTTCGACGCACCGTCCTGATTCACCGCCGAACCCCGCACCACCCCGAGCACCTCGTGCCCGTTGCGGCGTGCGTCCGACAGTCGCTCCAGCAGCAGCAGGCCCACACCCTCGCCCCAGCCGGTGCCGTCCGCGGCAGCCGCGAACGCCTTGCACCGGCCGTCCGAGGCCAGACCGTCCTGCCGGTCGAACTCGGCGAAGATGTCGGGACCGACGATGACGGTCACGCCGCCGGCCAGCGCCATGGAGCACTCGCCGGTACGCAGCGACTGCGCCGCCAGGTGCAGCGCCACCAACGACGACGAACACGCCGTGTCCACGGTGACGGCCGGGCCCTCAAGCCCGAACGAGTACGCGACCCGACCGGACAGCACGCTGCCGGCCATGCCGGTCATCAGGTGGCCGTCCGCGCCTTCGGTGCGCCCGCCGGTGCCGTAACCGGACGTCGAAGCGCCGACGAACACGCCGGTCGACGTCCCCTGGAGCGTGCGCGGGTTCATGCCCGCCCGCTCCAGCGCCTCCCACGCCGTCTCCAGCAGCAGTCGCTGTTGCGGATCCATCGCGATCGCCTCACGCGGCGAGATCCCGAACAGCCCCGCGTCGAACTCGGTGGCGTCGTGCACGAAGCCGCCCTCGGCCGCGAAGGCTCCGGTCTCCCGGAGGGCCGATAGGTCCCAGCCACGGTCGGCGGGGAAGGCGGTGATGCCCTCGGCTCCCGAGGCGACCAGGTCCCACAGGTCCTCGGGCGACCGGACTCCGCCGGGGAAGCGGCACGCCATGGAGACGATCGCGATCGGCTCGCCCGGGTCGGCCGCGACGCGGGGGGCGTTCGGCGCCGACGTGTCACCGGGCTCGGAGGAAGGCAGCAGGCCGGCGAGGTGGTCCGCCAGGGCCTGGGCGGTGGGGTGGTCGAAGACGAGGGTCGCGGAGAGCGAGAGGCCGGTCGCGGCCATCAGCCGGTCGCGGAGGTCGACGGCGGTGAGCGAGTCGAACCCCAGGTCGGAGAAGGGCAGCTCGACGGGGATGCTGTCCGCACTCGCGTGGCCCAGTACCGCGGCGGCACCGGTTCTGACCGTGTCCAGCAGCACGGCCCGGCGCTCGGCGGGCCCCTTTCCGGCGAGCGCGGACATGAGGGGTGTGGTGGCTCCGGAGTCCGCCTCCGAGAAGGTTGCGGCGGCGGACAGGGCCGCGGCCTCGGGAACGTCGTCGAAGAGTGTGGTGGCGCGGCCCGATCCGAAGGCCGGTGCGAAGCGCGCCCAGTCGGCGTCGGCGGCGACGAGGCAGCCGAGGTCGCGGGCGACCGCGTCCTCCAATATGGTCACGCCGAGCTCGGGCGGCAGCGGCGTCAGGCCGCGCCGGCACAGGTAGTCCTCGGCGTTCTCCTCGACGAGCATGCCGGCTTCGGCCCACGGCCCCCAGGCCACCGAGGTGGCGGTCAGACCGCGAGCACGGCGCCGTTCGGCCAGACCGTCCAGGTAGGCGTTGGCCGCCGCGTAGGCGGACTGACCGCCGCTGCCCCACACTCCGGCGATCGACGAGAACAGAACGAACATGTCAGCCTCGGGCACCAGTTCGTCCAGATGCCGGGCGCCAAGCGTCTTCGCCCGCAACACCTCCGCGAACTGCTCCGGACCGACCCCCACCAACGGCACCGTGTCCACGACACCCGCCGCGTGGACGACACCGGTGACCGGATGCTCCGCGAGCAGCGCGGCCAGCGCCTCGCGATCGGCGACGTCACAGGGGACCACGGTCGTCGCCGCCCCGAGACCGGCCAGCTCGGCAACCAGCTCGGCAGCCCCGGGGGCCTCCAGGCCCCGCCTGCTGGTCAGGACCAGCTCAGTGACTCCGCGCCGGGCGAGGCGACGGGCGACGGCCGCGCCGAGGGCGCCGGTGCCGCCGGTAATGAGGACCGCTCCGGCGGAGGTGAATTCCCCGGGGGTGTCGGTGTGCGGCGCGATGCGGGTGAGCCTGCGGGTGAAGGTGCCGGAGGCGCGGACGGCGACCTGGTCCTCCGAACCGGCCAGCGCACGCGCCAGACGCATGCCGGCACGCTCGTCCAGGACCGTCGGCAGGTCCACCAGGCCACCCCAACGCTGCGGGAACTCCAACGCCGCAACCCGCCCCAGACCCCACACCTGCGACTGCTCCGGGTCCACCGCACCGTCAGCACGCCCGGTCGACACCGCTCCCGAGGTCACGCACCACAACGGCGCGTCGACCTCCGCGTCACCCAGCGCCTGCACCAAAGCCAGCGACCACGCCACCGACACCGGCAGCCCCTCCAAAACCCCCGCAACACCCCCACGCAAGTCCAGCGCCGCCAGCGACAACACCCCCGCCACACCGCCCCCGAACGCATCCTCCTCCGTCAGACGAGCAGCCAGCTCCCAACGATCCAGCTCACCGTCGTCCAGCACCACCACCAACGGCTCCGCACCACCACCCGCCAAAGCCGCCACACACGCCTCGACCCGCTCCTCGGGCACACCCTCCGTACC
Organism: Streptomyces sp. NPDC093546; assembly: GCF_044765045.1. Classification (NCBI taxonomy): domain Bacteria; kingdom Bacillati; phylum Actinomycetota; class Actinomycetes; order Kitasatosporales; family Streptomycetaceae; genus Streptomyces; species Streptomyces sp. NPDC093546. The sequence continues at coordinate 29,418 of NZ_JBIWJG010000026.1, forward strand.
CACCACAAGCCAACGCCCCGACACAGCCCCAACAGAGGCGTCGTCCACGACACGCCACGCCACGCGATACCGCATCCCGTCCGCCCGCGAACGCTCCACCCGCTCACGCCGCCAACCAGCCAGAGCCGGCAACACCGCCTCCACCTCACCAGCACCCAACCGCAACACCTCAGCCAGCGCCCGACTGTCACCAGCCTCCACCACCGACCAGAACGCCTCATCCCCACCACCAGAACCAGCGTCCGCCACAGCGTCTGCCGCCCCCGCCGACCCCAGCCAGAACCGCTCACGCTGGAACGCATACGTCGGCAGACCCACACCAGGCCCCGACACATACCGACCCCAGTCCACAGCAGCGCCCTGGACGAAAAGGCCGGCCAGGGCCCGTCCGAAGGCGCTCGTCTCCCCTCCCCCGTTACGCAGGGCGGGGACGGCGGTGACGTCCTCGGTGATGTGCGGGACGAGGGCGGACAGGGTGGCGTCCGGCCCGAGCTCAAGGAAGGTTCGGGTGTCGGTGAGGGAGGTGATCGCGTCGGCGAAGCGGACGGGTTCACGGATCTGACCGACCCAGTAGTCCGGGGTCGCCATGCCCCCCGGCGCGGTCGTGACGACGGGGATGGTCGGGGCGTGGTACGTCAACGACTCCGCGACCGCCGCGAAGTCGTCGAGCATCGGCTCCATCAGATGTGAGTGGAACGCATGCGAGACGCTGAGCCTCTTCACTCGCACGCCCTCGGAGCGCAGGCGTTCCTCCAGCAAGCCGATCGCGTCCGCGTCACCGGAAACCGTCACCGAGGTGGGTCCGTTGACGGCCGCGAGGTCCACGCCCTCGGGCAACTCCAGGACGTTCTCGGCCGCTTCGACGGCCAGCATCGCGCCACCGGAAGGCAGCGCATCCATCAGCCGACCACGCGCGGAAACGAGCGCACAGGCGTCGTCCAAGGACAGCACCCCCGCGCAGTGCGCGGCCGCCAGCTCGCCGATCGAATGGCCCACCAGTACGTCCGGGGTCACACCCCAGGACTCCACCAGCCGGAACAGTGCCACCTCGACCGCGAACAGAGCAGGCTGCGTGTACGCGGTACGCGCCAGCAACTCCGCATCGTCGCCGAACACGGCGTCTCGCAAGGGTCGTTCAAGGTCCACCCGCGCGCACACCGCGTCGAAGGCATCTGCGAACACCGGGAAGGCGTCATACAACTCACGCCCCATCCCCACCCGCTGCGCACCCTGACCCGAGAACAGGAACCCCGTACGCCCATTCCGTACCGTGCCAGTGACGACCCGATGCGAGGGCTCTCCCTCGGCCAGCGCGCGCAGGCCGGTGAGCAGCTCGTCACGATCGTCGCCGAGCACGACCGCCCGGTACTCCAACGCCGCACGCCCCGTCGCCAGCGTATGCGCCACCGCCGACGCACCCACCTCAGGACGCTCGACCAGGAACGCCCCCAAACGCTCGGCCTGCGCAACCAACGCAGCACGCGACCGCGCCGACACCACCCACGGCCCCGCAGCACCCACCCGCACCGGAGCCACCTCAGCCACCTCAGCAGCCTGCTCCAAAATGACGTGCGCGTTCGTCCCACTCACACCGAACGACGACACACCCGCCCGACGCGCACGACCCGCCTCCGGCCAGGCCCGGTCCTCGGTGAGAAGTTCCACCGCGCCGGCCGACCAGTCGACGTGCGGCGTCGGCTCATCCACATGCAACGTCCGCGGCAGCACACCCCGACGGATCGCCTCCACCATCTTGATCACACCCGCGACACCCGAAGCCGCCTGCGTATGACCGATGTTCGACTTCACCGACCCCAGGTACAGGGGTTCGTCGCGGTCCTGCCCGTACGCCGCCAGCAGTGCCTGCGCCTCGATCGGGTCACCCAACCGCGTCCCCGTACCATGCGCCTCCACCGCATCAACCTCGGAGGGCTCCAGACCAGCAGCCGCCAACGCCGCCCGCACCACCCGCTGCTGCGCCGGACCATTCGGCGCCGTCAACCCGTTCGACGCACCGTCCTGATTCACCGCCGAACCCCGCACCACCGCCATAACCTGATGGCCCAAACGCTCGGCGTCCGAGAGCCGCTCCACGAGCAGCACGCCGACGCCCTCGCCCCAGCCGGTGCCGTCCGCGGCAGCAGCGAACGCCTTGCACCGGCCGTCCGAGGCCAGACCGTCCTGCCGGTCGAACTCGGCGAAGACGCCTGGGGTGCTCATCACCGCGACGCCGCCCACGACCGCCATGGAGCACTCCCCGGCGCGCAGCGACTGCGCCGCCAGGTGCAGCGCCACCAACGACGACGAACACGCCGTGTCCACGGTCACCGCAGGACCCTCAAGCCCGAACGAGTACGCGACCCGACCGGACAGCACGCTCCCCGACATGCCGGTCAGGAAGTGGCCCTCGGAGCCGGAGTCCGTGGCTCCCACCCCGTACCCCGAGGGGGACGCGCCGACGAACACGCCGGTCGACGTCCCCTGGAGCGTGCGCGGGTTCATGCCCGCCCGCTCCAGCGCCTCCCACGCCGTCTCCAGCAGCAGTCGCTGCTGCGGATCCATCGCCAGCGCCTCACGCGGCGAGATGCCGAACAGCGCCGCGTCGAAGTCCGTGGCGTCGTGCACGAAGCCGCCCTCCAGGGCGAAGTCGACGCTCGCGCCCGGGGCGGCCCGCCAGCCGCGGTCGGTGGGGAAGGCGCCGACCCCGTCGCGGCCCTCGGCGACCAGGTTCCACAGCGCCTCGGGGGAGTCCACGCCGCCGGGATAGCGGCAGGCCATGGAGACGATCGCGAGCGGTTCGTCGGACGCCGCGGCCGGCGTGACGGCCGCGTGGTCGTCGGTGCTGATCAGCGACAGCAGGTGACGGGCGACCGCCGAGGGGGTGGGGTGGTCGAAGACGAGCGTCGCGGGCAGGTGCAGGCCGACGACCTCAGCCACGCGCTTGCGGACCTGGAGCGCGGTGAGGGAGTCCACGCCCAGATCCTTGAACGGGCGCTCGGCTTCGACGGGGTTGGGGTAGCCGAGGACCTCCGCGGTCTCCCGGCGGACCAGATCGACGACCGTACGGACCCATTCGGATTCGGGCACCCCGGCCAGCAGGGTGCGCACGGCGGAGGCGGCGGACGTCTCCGAGGTGCCCGAACGGCCTTCGTCGCCGTCCGTGCCCCCCGCGAGGGCGTCGGCCGCCTCGGGCAGCGCGGTCAGCAGCGGGCTGGGCCGGCGGCTGGTGAAGGCAGGCGTGAAGCGTGCCCAGTCCACGTCCGCGACGGTCACGCACGCGTCGTCGGAGTCGATCGCGCGCTCCAGCGCGGCGATGCACAGAGCCGCCGCCATGGGGCGCAGCCCCCGGCGTCTCAGGTACGCGTCGGCGCCGTCCCGCGCGGCCATGCCGACCTCTGCCCAGGAACCCCAGGAGACGGCGGTGCCGGCCCGGCCGGCCGCCCGGCGGGCGGTGGCGAGGGCGTCGAGGTGGGCGTTGGCGGCGGCGTAGGCGCCCTGTCCGCCGCTGCCCCAGATGCCGGCGATGGACGAGAACAGCACGAACAGTTCGGCGTCGGGGAGAAGCGCGTCGAGGTGTTCGGCGCCGCGGGCCTTGGCGCGGAGTCCCTCGGCGAGCTCGGGCACCGAGGTCGCGTCGAGCGGGAGGACCGGGTCGAGCCCCGCGGCGTGGACGACACCGGTGACCGGGTGCTCGGCGAGCAGCGCGGCCAGCGCCTCGCGGTCGGCGACGTCGCAGGCGACGACGGTGGCCGTCGCCCCGAGCGCGGCCAGTTCGGTGACCAGGTCGGCGGCCCCGGGGGCTTCCCCGCCCCGCCTGCTGAGCAGCACCAGCTTCCGGGTGCCCCGGCGCGCGAGCATCCGGGCGGTCTCCGCGCCCAGCGCGCCGGTGCCGCCCGTGATCAGGACCGCTTCGGGCAGGCCGGAGGGCAGGGCCGGGTCACTGGTGGCGGCGGAGGGTGCGTGCAGCAGGCGGCGTACGTAGACGCCTTCGGCCCGTACGGCGACCTGGTCCTCGTCCCCGGTGAGCACGGCGGCGAGGCGGGCCAGCGCGCGGGGCTCGAGGTCGGCGGGCAGGTCGATCAGCCCGCCCCAGCGCTCGGGGTGTTCCAGGGCGGCGACCCGGCCGAGCCCCCAGACGCGGGCGGCGGCGGGGTCGGTGATCCGGTCGGCGCGGTGCGCGGCGACGGCGCCGGTGGTGGCGCACCACAGCGGCGCCGTGATCTCGGCGTCGGCCAGCGCCTGTACGACGGTGAGGGTGGCGCCGAGCCCGACGGAGACCGCCGGGTCCTCGGGGTGCGCCCGGTGGTCGTCGGCGAGCAGGGACAGGACTCCGGCGACCGACGGCTCGGCGGACTCGGCCGACGCGGCCGAGTCGCGCAGGAGTTGGCTGAGGCCCCACCTGTCGAGTGCGGCGTCGGGGACCGTCAGTTCGGTCACGTCGGCGCCCGCCTCGAGCAGAGCCCGCGCGCAGCGTGCGGCGTGGTCCGCGTCCGACCCCTCCGTGCGCAACAGCAGCCAGTGTCCGTCGAGTGCGGCGGCGGGTGCGCGGTCGGCGGGCTGCCAGGCGACGCGGTAACGCCAGGCGTCGACGGTGGAGCGTTCGGCGCGGCTTCGGCGCCACACCGAGAGGGCGGGCAGTACGGTCTCCAGCCCGTCGCCCGATTCCAGGTGCAGGGTGCCTGCGACCTGGTCGTAGTCGAGCCGGTCGACGGCGTCCCAGAACTCCGTCTCGTCCGGATCGCCGCCTGTGGCCGCCTCCAGGACCCGGGCGATCTCGGGGGGTTCGGTCATCCAGTAGTGGGTGTGCTGGAAGGCGTAGGTGGGGAGGTCGACGGGCCGGGCATCGGGGAGGACGGTCGTCCAGTCGATCGGGACACCCGCCACATGCGCCTCAGCCAGCGCGGTCAGCCAACGCGTCGCATCCCCGCGATCTCGATGGAGCGTGGTCAGCGTGGTGCCTGGGCGCTCGGCGGCTTCCAGCGTCTCCTCGATGCCGAGGGTCAGGACGGGATGCGGGCTGCATTCCAGGAACACCGACCGGCCGTCCGCCAACAACGCACCCGTCGCCTCATCGAACCGCACCAACGACCGC
>NZ_JBIWJG010000027.1:0-24562 GCF_044765045.1 Streptomyces sp. NPDC093546
GTGAGTCAGGCGCGTCATGTGGGCAAGGTCGTGTTGTCGGTGCCGCGGGGGTGGGATCGGGCGGGCACGGTGCTGGTCACGGGAGGGACCGGCGCACTCGGCGCCCTCACCGCCCGCCACCTCGTCCTCGAACACGGTGCGCGCCACCTGCTGCTGACCGGGAGACGCGGCGCGGAGGCCGACGGCGCGGCGGCGCTGACCGACGAACTGCGCTCCCTGGGCGCCGACGTCACCGTCGCGGCCTGCGACGTCTCCGACCCCGCAGCGGTCGCCACCCTCCTGGCCGGCATCCCGGAGCAGCATCCGCTCACCGCCGTCGTGCACGCGGCCGGCGTCCTCGACGACGGCCTCGTCGAGTCGCTCACCGAGGACCGGCTCGCGGCCGTCCTCGCACCCAAGACCGCGGCTGCCGTCCTGCACGAGGCGACCGCCGGAGCCGACCTGGCCGCGTTCGTCACGTACTCCTCCATATCCGGAACCCTCGGCAGCCCCGGGCAGGCCAACTACGCGGCGGCCAACGCCTACCTGGACGCGCTCGCCCACCACCGGCACGCCCGCGGACTGCCCGCCCTCTCCCTCGCCTGGGGCCCCTGGACCGGCGTCGGCGGCATGGCCGACACCCTCACCGAGTCCGAAGCCGCCCGCATCAGCCGCTCCGCGTTCCCGCCGCTGAGCCCCGAACGCGGCCTCGGCCTGCTGGACACCGCCCTGGCCCTGCCCGGCCCGGCGCTGCTCCCGGCCGGGCTGGACACCGCCCGGCTCACCGCCTCCCCGGTGGCCCTGCCCCCGCTGCTGCACGGCCTGGCCCGCCCCGCCCGGCGGGTCGCCGACCGCTCCGCCACCCCGGGTGGGTTCGCCGAGCGACTGCGCCGACTGCCCGCGGAGGACCGTGCCCGCACCGCGCTCGAACTCGTCCGCGGCCAGGTCGCGGCGGTACTCGGCTTCGCCTCGGCGGACGCCGTGGACCCGTCGCGCCCGTTCAAGGACCTCGGCTTCGACTCGCTGACCTCGGTCGAGCTGCGCAACCGGATCGGCCAGGCCGCCGACCGCAGGCTGCCCGCCACGCTGGTGTTCGACCACCCCACCCCCGAGGCGCTCGCCACCCATCTCGTCACGGAGATCCTCGGCGACTCTGCCGCCCCGGTGCCGGCCGCGCCCGCCCCGCCCCCCGGAACGGCCGACGACGACCCCATCGCGATCGTCGGTATGGCCTGCCGCTTCCCCGGCGGGGCCGACACCCCCGAGGCGCTGTGGCGGATCGTCGCCGACGAGACCGACGCCATCGGCGACTTCCCCACCGACCGGGGTTGGGACCCGGCCACCCTCTACGGCGAGACCGAGGAGCCCGGCGACCGGCGGACCTTCGAGGGCGGCTTCCTCTACGAGGCCGCCGGATTCGACCCGGCCTTCTTCGGCATCTCCCCGCGCGAGGCGCTGGCCATGGACCCGCAGCAGCGGCTGCTGCTGGAGACCTCGTGGGAGGCCTTCGAGCGGGCCGGCGTCGATCCGGCGCAGCTGCGCGCCAGTTCCACCGGCGTGTACATCGGTACGGCCACCTCCGGTTACGGCATCGGCCGGTTCGACGTGCCCGAGGGCTCCCGCCCGCACATCCTCACCGGTACCGCGACGAGCGTCATCTCCGGCCGGCTGGCCTATACGTTCGGGCTCGAAGGACCGGCGGTGACCGTGGACACCGCGTGCTCGTCGTCGCTGGTGGCGCTGCACCTGGCCATCGGCGCGCTGCGCCGCGGCGAGTGCACGATGGCGCTGGCGGGCGGCGCCACCGTCATGACGACGCCCAGCATGTTCGCCGACGCCGCGCAGGGCGGCGCGCTCGCGCCCGGCGGCCGCTGCAAGGCCTTCTCGTCCGACGCCGAGGGCACCGGCTGGGGCGAGGGCGTCGGGATGCTCCTGGTCGAACGGCTCTCCGACGCCCGCCGCAACGGGCACAAGGTGCTGGCGGTCGTGCGCGGCAGCGCCGTCAACCAGGACGGCGCGTCCAACGGCCTCACCGCGCCCAACGGACCCGCCCAGCAGCGCGTCATCCGGGCGGCGCTCGCCGACGCGGGCCTGGACACCGCCGACGTGGACGCGGTCGAGGCGCACGGCACCGGGACCGAACTCGGCGACCCCATAGAGGCCCAGGCCCTGATGGCCACGTACGGGCGCGGACGGGACGACGAACAGCCGCTCTGGCTGGGGTCGGTGAAGTCCAACATCGGTCACACCCAGTCGGCCGCCGGCGTCGCCGGGATCATCAAGATGGTGATGGCCCTGCGCCACGGCGTGCTGCCGCGCTCCCTGCACATCACCGAGCCCACCCGGCACGTGGACTGGGACGGCAGCGGCGTCCGGCTCCTGACGGGGAAGCTGGAGTGGCCGGACACGGGCCGTCCGCGCCGAGCGGCCGTCTCGTCGTTCGGCATGAGCGGGACCAACGCCCACACCATCCTGGAGCAGGCCCTTCCTGTACCGGCCCCGGTACCGGCACCGGCCCCGGACGTGCCCGACTCCGCGCCGGGGACCGACCCGGTGCCGCCGGTCGACCTGCCCTGGCTGCTCTCCGCGCGTACGCCCGACGCCCTGCGCGCCCAGGCACGGCGGCTCGCCGACCACCTCGACACCCACCCCGCGCTCTCCGGGGGCGACGTGGCCCACTCCTTGGCCGCCACCCGCTCCCGCTTCGAGCACCGCGCCGTCCTCCTCGGCCCCGGCCACCGCGAGCGGTTGACCGCCCTCGCCGACGGCGCACCCGCGCCGGGACTGGTGACCGGGACGGCGGCGCGGACCGGCCGGGTGGCCTTCGTCCTGCCCGGCCAGGGCTCGCAGTGGCCCGGCATGGCCGACCGGCTGCTGGAGGAGTCCGCCTCCTTCCGGCACACGCTGCGCACCTGCGCCCAGGCGCTGGAGGAGCACCTCGACTGGTCGGTCGAGGACACGCTGCGCGGCCGGCCCGGGGCCGCCGACCTCGGCCGGGTCGAGGTCATCCAGCCCGTGCTGTTCGCGATGATGGTGGCGCTCGCCGGGCTCTGGCGCGAACACGGCGTCGAACCGGAGGCCGTGGTCGGCCACTCGCAGGGCGAGATCGCCGCCGCCCACCTCGCCGGAGCCCTCACCCTGGAGGACGCCGCCCGGATCGTCACCCACCGCAGCCGCCTGCTCGCCCGGGTGGTCGGCCGGGGCGCGATCGCCTCCGTATCCCTGCCCGCCCAGGAGGCCCAGGCACGGCTGGAACACTGGGCCGGCGCACTCAGCATCGCCGCCGTCAACGGGGTGTCGTCCGTCTCCGTCGCCGGCGACGAGGCACCCCTGGACGAGTTCCTCGCCACGCTGGAGGCCGAGGGCGTCCGCTGCCGCAAGCTCCGCATCAGGGGCGCGGCGCACTCGGTCGTCGTCGAACCGCTGCGCGAGGAGGCCCTCGAGGTCCTGGCGCCCGTACGGCCGCGCGCCTCCCGTATCCCCTTCTACTCCACGGTCACCGGCGGCCTGCTCGACACCACGGCGCTGGACGCGGAGTACTGGTACCGCAACATGCGGCAGACCGTGCAGTTCGCCCCGGCCACCCGCGCCCTGCTCGCCGACGAGTTCGGCGTCTTCGTCGAGTGCAGCCCCCACCCGGCGCTCGGCGGGGCCGTCCAGGAGACCGCCGAGGACGCCGGCGCGCCCGACCCCGTGCTGCTGACCTCGCTGCGCCGCGAGGAGGGCGGGCTCGAACGGTTCTCCGTCTCGCTCGCCGAGGCGTTCACCCGGGGCGTCGAGCCCGTCTGGGGGTCCCGCGGCACCGCCGTGGACCTGCCCACCTACCCCTTCCAGCGGGACCGCTACTGGTGGGAGCCCGCCCCCGAGGAGACGACCGCCCCCACCGGGAGCGGCACGGCCGAGGAAAACCGGTTCTGGGCCGCCGTGGAGGACGGCGACACCGCGGCGCTCGCCGAGTCCCTCGGCACCGACGCCCTCGCCCCCGTCCTGCCCGCGCTCGCGGCGTGGCGGCGGCGTTCCCACGACCGGTCCACGGTGGACGGCTGGCGCTACCGGGTGGAGTGGAAGCCGCTGCCCCTCACCGGCCCCGCCCGGCCCGCGCTGACCGGCAACTGGGCGATCGTCGCCGGTCCGGCACAGGAGCAACTGGCCGGCCGGCTCGCCGCGCTGGTGGAGCAGGCCGGCGCCGAGGCCCGGGTGACCGCACCCGCCGGACCGCCCGAGGACCAGCCGCTGTCCGGGGTGATCTCGCTGCTCGCCCTCGACTCCCGCCCGCACCCCGACCACCCGGGCATCAGCACCGGAGCCGCGCAGAACCTCGCCCTGCTGCGCACCGCGGCCGCCCGCCCGGCCCCGGTCCCGCTCTTCCTGGTCACCAGCGGCGCCGTCTCCGTCGGCCGCGTGGACCCGGTACGGGACACCGCGCAGGCCGCCACCTGGGGGCTGGGCCTGGTGGCCGGACTGGAGCGGCCCGACTGCTGGGGCGGTCTCGTCGACCTGCCCGAGCAGCCGGACGACCGGGTCCTGAACCGGCTGCTGCGGCTCCTCGCGCGGCAGCCCGCGGGAGGCACCGCGGAGTCCGACGCCTCCGGTACGGAGGACCAGCTGGCGCTCCGCCCCGCCGGGGTCTTCGTACGCCGCCTGGTCCGGGCACCGCGGAGCACGCCGGTGAGGTCCTGGCAGCCCGGCTCCACCGTGCTGATCACCGGTGGTACCGGAGGCATCGGACGGCACCTCGCGCACCACATGGCCGACCGGGGCGCACGCAAGCTCGTCCTCACCGGCCGCCGCGGCCCGGACGCCCCCGGCGCCCGCGACCTGGCCGCCGAGCTGACCGCCCGGGGCGTCGAGACGGTCGTCGCCGCCTGCGACGTCACCGACCGGGACCAGGTCGCCGCGCTGCTCGCCGAGCACCCCGCCGACGCGGTGATCCACGCCGCCGGAGTGCCGCAGGCGACCGCGCTCGCCGACTGCGACGAGGCCGAGTTCGCCGCGGTCGCCGCCGCCAAGACCGAAGGCGGCCGGCACCTGGACGAACTGGCCGGCGACGTCGGCACGTTCGTGCTCTTCTCTTCCGGCGCGGGAGTCTGGGGCGGCGCGGGCCAGGCCGCCTACGCGGCCGGCAACGCCGTGCTCGACGCGCTGGCCCTGGACCGGCGGGCCCGGGGCCTGTCCGCCACCGCCGTCGCGTGGGGCGGCTGGGCCGAGGGCGGCATGGCCGACGACGGGCACGCCGCCGCCGAACTCGGCCGGCGCGGGCTGCACGCGATGGAGCCGCGCCTCGCCCTCGCGGCGCTCGACCAGGCACTGGACGCCGACGAGACCTGCCTCACCGTCGCCGACATCGACTGGGCACGCTTCACGCCCGGCTACACGGCGGCCCGAGCCCGGCCGCTGATCATGGACATCCCGGAGGCCGAGGCGGCGCTCGCGGCGCCCGCCGCCCAGGCCGACGGGCCCGGCGAGGTCGACGCACTGCGCGACACGCTGCTCGCGCTGAACGGGCCGCAGCGGACCCGGCACCTGCTGGACCTCGTACGCGGGCACGCCGCCGCCGCGCTCGGCTACGCCGACTCCACCGCGCTCGACGCCGGCCGCGCCTTCCGCGACCTGGGCTTCGACTCGCTGATGGCCGTCGACGTGCGCAACCGCCTGCAGACCGCCACGGGCCGCAAACTGCCGCCCACCCTGGTGTTCGACCACCCCACCCCCGCCGACCTGGCCGCCCACCTGCTCGCCGAGGTGCTCGGCGAACAGGCGGCGGCCGAGGACACCGCGGCCCGCGCCACCGGCACCACCGACGACGAGCCGCTGGCCGTGATCGGCATGAGCTGCCGCTACGCCGGCGGCGTCGACTCGCCCGAGGACCTGTGGCGGCTGGTGCTGGACGGCGTCGACGCCGTAGGGCCCTTCCCGCAGGACCGCGGCTGGGACCTGGACGCCCTCTACCACCCCGACCCCAACCACCCCGGCACCTCCTACGTCAAGGAGGGCGGATTCCTCAGCGACGCCTCCCACTTCGACGCGGGCCTCTTCGGCATCAGCCCCCGCGAGGCCGTGGCCACCGACCCGCAGCAGCGACTGCTGCTCGAGGCGACCTGGGAGGCGATGGAACGGGCCACGATCGACCCGTCGTCCCTGCGGGGCAGCGCGACCGGCGTCTTCGTCGGCACGTCGTTCGTCGGCTACGGCATCGGGGCCCAGCAGGCGGGCAGCGAGGCCGAGGGCTTCTTCCTCGCCGGTACCGGCACCGCCGCCGCCTCCGGCCGCATCTCCTACACCTTCGGCCTCGAAGGACCCGCCGCCACCGTCGACACGGCCTGCTCGTCCTCCGCCGTGGCCATCCACCTCGCCTGCCAGGCACTGCGGAACAACGAGTGCGACATGGCGGTCGCGGGCGGCGCCGCCGTCCTGGCCACCCCCGCCTCCTTCACCGAGTTCAGCCGCCAGCGCGGCCTCGCACCCGACGGGCGGTGCAAGCCGTTCGCCGCCGCGGCCGACGGCACCGGCTGGGGCGAGGGGGTCGGCGTCATCCTGGTGGAACGCCTCTCGGACGCGCTGCGCAACGGGCACCCCGTCCTCGCGCTGATCCGTGGCACCGCCGTCAACCAGGACGGCGCGTCGAACGGCCTGACCGCGCCCAGCGGTCGCGCCCAGCAGAAGGTGATCCGCCAGGCGCTGGCCAACGCCGGACTGGACGCCGCCGACATCGACACCGTGGAGGCGCACGGCACGGGAACCACCCTCGGTGACCCCATCGAGGCCCAGTCGATCCTGGCGACGTACGGCCGAAACCGCGCCGAGGACCGGCCGCTGTGGCTGGGCTCGGTGAAGTCCAACATCGGGCACACCCAGTCCGCCGCAGGCGTCGGAGGCGTCATCAAGACGGTCATGTCGCTGCGCGAGGGCATCCTGCCCAAGACGCTGCACATCGACGAGCCGACCCCGCACGTCGAGTGGTCCACGGGCGCGGTCGAACTGCTGACGCAGACCACCCCCTGGCCCGACACCGGCGGGCGCCCCCGGCGGGCCGCCGTGTCCTCCTTCGGCGGCAGCGGCACCAACGCCCACCTGGTGCTGGAGCAGTACGTGCCGCAGCCCGCGGCCGGCCAGGACCGGGAGCGCGTCACCGAGCCCGGCGGCGACCCGGCGCCCGGGGACGCCCCCGTGGCCGGCGGCGTCCCCGAACCCGACGGCGTGGTGGCGCCCTGGATCCTGTCCGCCCGCGGCGCGGAGGCACTGCGCGCCCAGGCCCGACGGCTCCTGGAGCACCTGGACACCGCCCCCGCCGCCCGTCCCGCCGACCTCGCCCACTCGCTGACCGCAGGCCGCGCCCTGCTCGAACACCGTGCCGCCGTCGTCGCGGCCGACGACACCGGCCGTCGCGCCGCGCTGGCCGCCCTGGCCCGCGGCGAGGCCCACCCGCATCTGGTCCACGGCGCCGTACGGCCCGGCAAGGTCGCCTTCGTCTTCCCCGGGCAGGGCGGCCAGTGGGCCGGCATGGCGGTCGAACTGATGGACAGCTCCGAGGTCTTCGCCGCCGAGCTGTACGCGTGCGCCGAGGAACTCGCCCGCCACGTGGACTGGTCGCCGATCGACGTACTGCGCGGAGCCGAGGGCGCCCCGCCGCTGGACCGGGTCGACGTGGCACCGGCCGTGCTGTTCGCCGTGACGGCGGCACTCGTCGCCCTCTGGCGCGCACACGGCGTCGAACCCGACATGGTCCTCGGCCACTCGCAGGGCGAGATCGCCGCCGCCTACGCCTCCGGCGCGCTCACCCGCGCGGAGGCTGCCCGGATCGTCGCCCTGCGCGGCACCGTACTCCTCCCGGTGGCCGGCCTGGGCGGCATGGCATCCGTGGCCCTGCCCCCCGACCGGACCCGCGAGCTCCTCGAACCGTGGGGCGAGCGCCTCTCCCTCGCCGGGATCAACGGCCCCGCGTCGTCCGTCGTCGCCGGGGAACGCCAGGCGCTCGACGACTTCCTCGACGCCTGCGAGAAGGACGGCGTCCGGGTCCGCCGGGTCCGCGTGGACTTCAGCTCGCACTGCGCCCAGGTGGAGCCGATGGCCGAGGAGCTCGCACGCCTCGTCGCCGACCTCGAACCCCGCACGGGCACCGTGCCGTTCCACTCCACCGTCACCGGGGAACGGATGGACGGCACGCGGCTCGACGCCACCTACTGGCAGAGCAACCTCGCCACGCCCGTCGACCTGGACCGGGGCGTACGCGGACTGGTGGAGCAAGGCGCCCGGTTCCTGGTGGAGATCGGCCCGCACCCGGTCCTCGCCCCCGCGCTCGGCGAGATCCTCGACGACATCCCCGACCTCGACCCGGGCGAGGTCACCGTGCTCGGCACACTGCGCCGCGACGAGGGCGGCATGGAGCGCTTCCTCCTGTCCGTCGCCGAACTCCACGTGCACGGCGCCGCCGCCGACCTCACCGCGCCGCTCGCCGGGTTGCCCGTACGGATGGTCGACCTGCCGCCGTACCCCTTCCAGCGCGAGCGGTACTGGCTGGAGTCCGCGCCCGCCGGCGCCGGCGACCTCGGCGCGGCGGGCCTGGGCAGCACGGGACACCCGCTGCTGACCGCCGCGCTGACGCTCGCCGACGGCGCGAGCACCGTGTACACCGGCCGGCTCTCGCTGCGCACGCACCCCTGGCTGGCCGACCACGCCGTCCTCGGCACCGTCCTGCTGCCGGGCACCGCGTTCGTCGAGATGGCCCTCCACGCCGGCGCGCGGGCCGACTGCCCGGTGCTGGAGGAACTGGCCCTGGGCGCACCGCTGGTGCTCGGCGAGCACGACTCCGTCGCGGTGCAGCTCACGATCGGCGCCCCCGGCGAGGCAGGCCGCCGCGAGGTGTCCGTCCACGCACGCGACGCCGACCTTCCGGACGCCCCGTGGGTCCGGCACGCCAGCGGCACCCTGGCCCCCGCCGCGCCGACCGCGCGGCCCGCCGCACTCTCCGCCTGGCCCCCGCCGGGCGCCGAGCCGCTCGCGCTCGACGGCTTCTACGAGGCGATCGCCGACGCCGGCTACAGCTACGGCCCCGCCTTCCGGGGACTGACCGGCGCCTGGCACCGCGACGGCGAACTCTTCGCCGAGGTGCGGCTCCCCGAAGGCGTGCCCGCCGACGGCTTCGCGCTCCACCCGGCACTCCTCGACGCCGCCCTGCACGGCATCGGGCTGCTGCGGGGCGTGCGCGAAGAGGACGGGGACAGGGCCGACCGACCCGCCGAACTCCCCTTCATGTGGCGGGAGGTGTCCCTGCCCGCCACCGCCTCCCGGGTGCTCAGGGTGCGGCTCACCGAGTCCGGCGACGGCGTCGGCCTCGCGCTCCACGACGACACCGGCGCACCGGCCGGCGGCGTGGGCGCCCTGGTGGCCCGCCCGGTGGGGACCGAACTCTCCGCCGCCCGCCGCGGTCTGGCCACCACCCTGTTCCAGGTGGAGTGGGCGACCGAGCTGCCGCTCCCGGCCACCGCGACCGGCGACGACGGGTACGCCGTCGCCTCCTTCACCGACGGTGCCCCCGGGCCCGACCCGGCCGCCGCGGTCGAAGCGGCCGTCAGCCGGGCCCTCGCCCTGGTCCGCGACCGGCTGGCCGACGAACAGCACACCGCACAGCCCGTGGCGGTGGTCACCCGCGGCGCCGTCGCCACCGGCGACGACGACCTCACGGACCTGGTCAACGCGCCCGTACGGGGCCTGATCCGCTCCGCCCAGGCAGAGCATCCGGGCCGGTTCGTCCTCGTCGACCTGGACCCGGCCCCCGGGCCCGGAGCCGGCACCGACCCCGCCGTGCTGCGCGCCGCCGTCACCGCCGCGCTGGGCGCGGGCGAGACCGAGGTCGCGGTACGGGACGGCCGGATCCTCGCGCCCCGCCTGGCCCGGATGCCCGTCCCCGAAGCGACGGAGCCCACCGGCCTCGACACGCCCGACGGCACGGTCCTCGTCACCGGCGCCACCGGCACCCTCGGCCGTGCCCTCGCTCTGCACCTGGCCCGGCACCACGGCGTACGCCACCTGCTGCTGCTCAGCCGGAGCGGGCCGGCCGCGCCCGGGGCGGCTGAACTGGTCGCCGAACTGGCCGAGCTGGGCGCCGACGCCACCGTGGCCGCCTGCGACATCGCCGACCGCGAGGCACTGGCCCGCACCCTCGAAGGGATCCCCGACGCGCATCCGCTGACCGCCGTGGTCCACACCGCCGCCGTCCTGGACGACGGTGTGCTCACCGGCATGACGGACGAGAGCCTCGCCCGCGTGCTCGCCCCCAAGGTGCGGGGCGCCGTCAACCTCCACGAACTCACCCGGGACCGCGAGCTCTCGGCGTTCGCGCTCTTCTCCTCTGCCGCCGGTGTGCTGGGCGGCGCGGGACAGGCCAACTACGCGGCGGCCAACGTCTTCCTCGACGCCTTCGCCGCGCACCGCCGCCGGCTCGGGCTGCCCGCCGTATCGCTGGCCTGGGGGCCGTGGGCCGAACGCACCGGACTGACCGGGACGCTCACCGAGGCCGACGTACGCCGGGTCGCGCGATCCGGCATGGGCACCCTGTCGACGGAGGACGGCATGGCCGCCTTCTCGGCGGGCTGCGCGGCCGGCAGGGCGCTGGTGGTGCCGGTGGCGCTCCAGCCCGCGGCCCTGCGCGGACGCACCCCGGTGCACCCGCTGCTGCGCGTGCTGGCGCCCCGCCAGGAGCAGCGGACCTCCTCCGGCTCCGGCGACTCGGCCGCGCTGCGGACCCGGCTCGCCGGAGCCCCGGAGGCCGAACAGCGGCGCATCCTGCTCGACCTGGTACGCGGCCAGCTGGCCGCCGCCCTCGGCTTCGCCTCGCCGGGCGCCGTGGAAGCCGACCGGGGCTTCCTGGAGATGGGCCTGGACTCCCTCACCGGGGTCGAGCTGCGCAACAGGATCTCCGCCGCCACCGGGCTGCGGCTGCCCGCCACGCTGGTCTTCGACCACCCGACGGCCGCCGACGTCGCCCGCCACCTCCGCACCGAACTGGCCCCCGAACCGGGGCGCGCGGTGGACGGCCTGCTGGCCGAACTCGCCCGCCTGGAAGCCGGACTGGAACGGATCGAGGCCGACGAGGACGACCGGGCCCGGGTGGCGGCCCGGCTGCGGGCGCTGGCCGGCCGGTGGAGCGGCGGGCAGGACGCTCGGGACGAACAGGCGAAGGACCTGGACGCCGCCTCGGCGGAAGAGGTCTTCGCGCTGCTGGACAACGAGTTCGAGACGTCGTGAGAGGACGCGGACAGCAGATCATGGCCGACACGGACCCGGACCAGCAGGAGAAGCTGCTGGCCTACCTCAAGCGCGCCACCACGGAGCTGCGCGACGCCAACCGCCGCGTGCGCGACCTGGAGGAGCGCGCGGCCGAACCGATCGCGGTGATCGGCATGGCCTGCCGGTACCCCGGCGGCGTGCGCTCCCCGGAGGACCTGTGGGAGCTCGTCGCGTCCGGCACGGACGCGCTCGGCCCGCTGCCCGCCGACCGGGGCTGGGGCACGCCGGGGGCGTCCTCCGCGCGGCGCGGCGGATTCGTGTACGACGCGGGGGACTTCGACGCCGCCCTGTTCGGCATCAGCCCCCGGGAGGCCGCCGCCACCGACCCTCAGCAGCGGCTGCTCCTGGAGGCTTCGTGGGAGGCGGTCGAACGGGCCGGCATCGACATCCGCACCCTGCGCGGCGGACGGACCGGCGTCTTCGCGGGCGTGATGTACCACGACTACCCGTCGGTGATCGATCCCGCGGCGCTCGAGGGCTACCTGGGCACGGCCAACGCCGGCAGCGTCCTCTCCGGCCGCGTCTCCTACACCTTCGGGCTGCAGGGCCCGGCGGTCACGGTGGACACCGCGTGCTCGTCGTCCCTCGTCGCCCTGCACCTGGCGGCGCAGGCACTGCGCGCCGGCGAGTGCGACCTCGCCCTGGCCGGCGGGGTGACCGTGATGTCCGCGCCCACGATGTTCTCCGGCTTCGGCTTCGAGGAGGGCAGTGCCGCCGACGGCCGCTGCAAGTCCTTCGCCGCCGCGGCCGACGGCACCGGCTGGGGCGAGGGCGTGGGCGTGCTGCTGGTGGAACGGCTCTCCGACGCCCAGCGCAACGGCCACAAGGTGCTGGCCGTGGTACGCGGCTCGGCCGTCAACCAGGACGGTGCGTCCAGCGGCCTGACGGCGCCGAACGGTCCCGCGCAGCAGCGGGTGATCCGTGCCGCACTCGCCGCCGCCGGTCTGGAGACGTCCGAGGTGGACGCGGTGGAGGCGCACGGTACGGGCACGACACTGGGCGACCCGATCGAGGCGCAGGCGCTGCTCGCCACGTACGGGCAGGGCCGGGACCCGGACACGCCCCTGTGGCTCGGTTCGTTGAAGTCCAACATCGGGCACACCCAGGCCGCCGCCGGTGTCGCCGGCGTCATCAAGATGGTGGAGGCGATCCGCCGGGGCGTGCTCCCGGTGACGCTGCACGTCGACGCGCCGACCCCTCAGGTGGACTGGTCGGCGGGCGCGGTGGAGCTGCTGACCGAGGCGCGTCCCTGGCCGGAGACGGGCCGGCCGCGCCGGGCCGGTGTCTCCTCCTTCGGCGTCAGCGGCACCAACGCCCACGTCGTACTGGAGGCGGCGCCGCCGGAGGAACCGGCGGAACCGCTGCCCGCCCTGCCCGGGGCCCGGCCCTTCCTGCTCTCGGGCCGCTCGGCTGCCGCGCTGCGTCGGCAGGCGGCCCGGTTGTTGCCGGTGGCCGCGCAGGCGGATCCGGCTGATGTGGCCTTCTCGTTGGCGACGGGGCGGGCGGCGTTGGAGCATCGGGCGGTTGTCGTGGGTGGCGGCCGTGAGGAGTTGGTGGCGGGGTTGCGTGCGCTGGCCGAGGGGGAGTCCTCGGCGGGGGTCGTGTCGGGGGTGGTGCGGGGTGGGAACACGGTGTTCCTGTTCTCGGGTCAGGGTGCGCAGCGGGTGGGGATGGGGCGTGGGCTGTACGAGGCGTTCCCGGTGTTCGCGGACGCGTTCGACGCGGTGTGTGCGCGGGTGGAGCTTGAGCGGCCGTTGCGTGACGTTGTGTTCGAAGATGGCGATGCACTGGACCGGACCGTTTATGCGCAGGCGGGGTTGTTCGCGGTTGAGGTGGCGTTGTTCCGGCTGGTGGAGTCCTGGGGTGTGGTCCCGGATGTGCTGGTGGGGCATTCGATCGGTGAGCTGGCGGCCGCGCACTGCGCGGGGGTGCTTTCGCTGGACGACGCGTGTGCTCTGGTGTCGGCGCGTGGTCGGTTGATGGACGGGCTGCCGTCGGGTGGTGCGATGCTGGCCGTGGAGGCGGCCGAGGAGGGGCTTGAGCTGCCCGAGGGCGTGGATCTCGCGGCGGTCAACGGGCCTGCTTCGGTGACGGTTTCGGGTGACGTCGGTGCGATAGCCGTCCTGGAGGAGTGTCTGCGCTCCGAGGGCGTACGGGTGAAGAGGCTCACGGTCTCGCATGCGTTCCATTCGCGTCTGATGGAGCCGATGCTGGCCGAGTTCGCGGCGGTCGCGAAGTCGTTGACGTACCACGCTCCGACCGTCCCGGTGGTCACCACGGCGCCGGGGGACCTGGCGACCCCGGAGTACTGGGTGGGTCAGATCCGTGAGCCCGTCCGGTTCGCGGACGCGGTGTTCTCGCTCGCTGATGTGCGGGTCTTCCTCGAGCTCGGCCCGGACGCCACCCTGTCCGCCCTCGTCCCGCACATCGTCGAGGACGCGCCCGCCCTCCCCGCCCTGCGCGCGAGCAGTGACGGCGTACGGACGCTGTTCGCCGCCGTGGCCGGGGCGCACGCCCATGGAGCGGACGTCGACTGGCGTGCCGTCTTCGGTTGCCTCGGCGGGCGCGCCGTGGACCTGCCGACGTACGCCTTCCAGCACCAGAGGTACTGGCCGCTGCCCGCACCCGCCGGGTGGGGCGGGGACGGTGACCCGGTCGCCGACGACGTGTTCTGGTCCACCGTCCGCCGCGGCGACGCGGAAGCCCTCGCCGGGCTCCTCGGCGTCGACGGCGACGAGCACCGCGAGCGGCTCGGTGATGTGCTGCCGGTGCTCGCGGGCTGGCACGGCCGGTCGCGCGCCCGGGACCTGCGGTACCGCGAGGAGTGGTCCCCCATCGCCGTCCCCGCCGACCCGGTCCTGCTGGGTGGCTGGCTGGTGCTGGCCCACCCCGGGCACGAGGAGACCGCGGCCGAGTGCGCCGAGGCGATCCGGCGCTGCGGCGGTACTCCGCACGTGAAGCTGCTCGACCCGGCCGACACGGCGGCGGGCCTACAGGAGGTGGCCGAGGCCGAGCAGCCCTGGACGGGCGTGCTGTCGCTGCTCGGCCTGGACGAGGAGACCGCTGTGGCCGGCGGCCTCGCCCTCGTCCAGGCGCTCGCCGGCACCGGGACGCGGCTGTGGTGCGTCACCCGTGGCGCCGCCGCGCTCCCCGGCGAGGAGCCCCCCGGTGCGGGCGGCCACGCCCTGTGGGCCCTGGGCCGGGTGGCCGCGCTGGAACACCCGTCGTTGTGGGGTGGCCTGATCGACCTGCCCCCGGCCGGACTTCCGGCTACCGCACTGGCCGCCGTTCTCACGGGGGTCACGGGCGAGGACCAGATCGCCCTCCGGGACACCCCGCTCGTACGGCGGCTGGCCCCCGCACCCCCGGTCACCGCCGCACCCTGGCGCCCCCGGGGCACCGTGCTGATCACCGGCGGGACCGGAGCGCTCGGAGCGCACGTCGCCCGGTGGGCGGCGCGCAACGGCGCCGAGCGCCTGGTCCTGGCCGGCCGCCGCGGACCCGCCGCGCCCGGCGCCGCCGAACTCGTCGCGGAGCTGGAGGAGTTGGGGGCGCGGACCGAGGTGGTCGCCTGCGACCTCGCCGACCGGGAGGCGGTCGCCGCGCTGCTGGCCGCGTACCCGCCGCACGCGGTCGTCCACGCCGCGGGCGTCGGAGGACTGGGCGGGCTGCCGGAGCTGACCGAGGACGACCTGACGGCGGCGCGGGCGGGCAAGGCCGACGGCGCCGAGCACCTGGACGCGCTCTGCGGCGACCTCGACGCCTTCGTGCTCTTCGGCTCGGTGGCCGCCACCTGGGGCGGCGCCGGGCAGGCCGCCTACGCCGCCGCCAACGCCCGCCTCGACGCGCTGGCGCTGCGCCGGGCCGCCCGGGGCGCGCCCGCGACCTGCGTCGCCTGGGGCGCCTGGCGCGGAGCGGGCATGGCCGGGGGAGCGGAGGACGAACTCGCGCGCCGGGGCGCCCTCGCCATGGACCCGGACGTGGCGCTGCACGCGCTCGCCGACGCCGTGGCGGACACCGCGCCCACCGTGACCGTGGCAGGCGTCGACTGGCCCGCCTTCGCCCGGGCCTTCGCCTCCGTCCGGCCCAGCCCGCTGCTGGCCGGCCTGGCGGGCGGTGACGACGCCGCCGGGACCGAGAAGCCCGCGGAAGCCGGCGACCTGCGGGAGACGCTGCTGGCCCTCCCGCCGTACGACAGGCTCGACACCGCCGTGGATCTCGTACGGGCGCAGGCCGCGCTCGTGCTCGGCCACGGGCACAGCGGCGACGTGGAACCGGGCCGGGCTTTCCGGGACCTCGGCTTCGACTCGCTCACCGCGGTGGAGATGCGCAACCGCCTCAACGCCGCCACCGGACTGCCGCTGACCGCCACCGTGGTCTTCGACTACCCGACGCCCGCCGAACTCGCCGCCCACCTCCTGGAGGAGTGCGGCATGGCGCCGGACTCCGGCACGGACACGGCCGGTACGGAGGGGGCGGGCGCAGGCGCCGCCGACCACGAGCAGGGCATCCGCGCGGCGCTCGCCCGGGTGCCGCTGTCCCGGCTCCGGGAGGCCGGGCTGCTCGAACCCCTGCTGCGCATGGCCGGGGAAGAACCGGACGACGCGGACACAGCGACCGCGCATCCGGTGGACGAACTGGACGGCGAGGCCCTGCTGCGTCTCGTCGCCGCCGACGACGGGGAGTACTGACCATGACCGCGCCCGCCGACGGACGCTACGTCGAAGCCCTGCGCACGCTGGTCAAGGAGAACGACCGGCTCAAGACCCGCAACCGCGAACTGGCCGTCGCCGCGCACGAGCCGGTCGCGATCGTCGGGATGGCCTGCCGGCTCCCCGGCGGCGTCGACTCGCCCGAGGCGCTGTGGGACCTGGTGTCCGAGGGCGGCGACGGGATCGGCGACTTCCCCGCCGACCGCGGCTGGGACCTCGGCGCCCTCTACGACCCGGACTCCCGCGGAGAAGGCACCTCCTACTCCCGCCAGGGCGGCTTCGTCCACGACGCGGGCTGCTTCGACGCGGACTTCTTCGGCATCTCCCCGCGCGAGGCCCAGGCGATGGACCCGCAGCAGCGCCTGGTCCTGGAGGCCTCCTGGGAGGCGATCGAGCGGGCCGGGATCGCCCCCCAGGGAGTCAGGGGCACGCCGGTCGGCGTGTACGTCGGGGCCGCGTCCTCCGGCTACGGCACCGGTGTGCCCGTCGCCGAGGAGGCGGCGGGCTACGCGCTGACCGGCACGGCGACCAGCGTGCTGTCCGGCCGGATCGCCTACACCCTCGCCCTGGAAGGGCCCGCGGTCACGGTGGACACCGCGTGCTCGTCGTCCCTGGTGGCGCTCCACCTGGCGATGCAGGCGCTGCGCAGGGGCGAGTGCACCATGGCGCTCGCGGGCGGGGTGACCGTGATCGCGACCCCGGCCGCGTTCGTCGAGTTCAGCAGGCAGCGGGGGCTCGCCCGCGACGGCCGTTGCAAGGCGTTCGCGGCGGCGGCGGACGGCACCGGCTGGAGCGAGGGCGTCGGAATGGTGCTGTTGGAGAAGCTCTCCGACGCGCGCCGCGCCGGCCACCGGGTGCTGGCCGTGCTGCGCGGCTCGGCGATCAACTCGGACGGTGCCTCCAACGGCCTCACCGCCCCCAACGGCCCGGCCCAGCGCCGCGTCGTCCTGGACGCGCTGGCGGCCGCCCGGCTCTCGGCCGCCGAGGTGGACGCCGTGGAGGGCCACGGCACCGGCACCACCCTCGGCGACCCGATCGAGGCCAAGGCACTGCTGGCCACGTACGGCAAGGACCGCGACCGCGCGGAGCCCCTGTGGCTGGGCTCGCTGAAGTCCAACATCGGGCACACGCAGGCCGCTTCCGGCGTGGCCGGGGTCATCAAGATGGTGCAGGCGATGCGGCACGGCCTGCTGCCCCGCACGCTGCACGTGGACGCGCCCAGCCCGCACGTGGACTGGTCGGCGGGTGCGGTGGAACTGCTCACCGAGAACCGGCCGTGGCCCGACACCGGGCGGCCGCCGAGGGCGGGCGTCTCCTCGTTCGGCGTGAGCGGCACCAACGCGCACGTCATCCTGGAAGGCGCGCCGGCCGAGGAGGACGCGGAGACCGGCCCGGGGCGGGCGCGGGGCACCGCGCCGTCCGTCGTGCCCTGGGTGCTCTCCGGGCGCGACGCGGGCTCGCTGCGCGCCCAGGCGGAGCGGCTGCACGCCCACGTCGCCGCCCGGCCCGGTCTCGCCGCCGCCGATCTCGCCGTCTCACTCGCCACCACCCGCTCCGCGCTGGACCACCGTGCCGTCGTCCTCGGCGCCGACCGCGGTCAACTGCTGGACGGGCTGCGCACGCTGGCCGCCTCCGGAACCGCGCCCCAAGCCGTCACGGGCACGGCGCGCGAGGGCCGGACGGCCTTCCTCTTCTCGGGGCAGGGCTCCCAATGGGCCGGAATGGGACAGGGACTGGACGTCTTCCCGGTCTTCGCGGACGCCTTCGCGGCGGCATGCCGTGCGGTCGGGCTGGATGCCGGGGTATACGGCGACGGTCCGGCGCTGGAACGGACCGGCACCACCCAGCGCGCACTGTTCGCGCTGGAGGTGGCGCTGTTCCGGCTCGCCGAGTCCTGGGGGCTGGCCCCGCGTCACCTGGTCGGGCACTCGGTCGGCGAACTGGCCGCCGCGCACTGCGCCGGCGTGCTGTCGCTCGAGGACGCGGGCACGCTCGTCGCCGCGCGGGCTCGGCTGATGGACGCGCTGCCGCCGGGCGGTGCGATGCTGGCCGTCGAAGCGGCCGAGGACGGGCTTGAGCTGCCCGAGGGCGTGGACCTCGCGGCCGTCAACGGGCCTGCTTCGGTGACGGTTTCCGGTGACGCGAACGCGATCGCGGTGCTGGAGGAGCGGCTCCGAGCGCAGGGCGTACGGGTGAAGCGGCTGGCCGTCTCGCACGCGTTCCACTCGCGTCTGATGGAGCCGATGCTGGCCGAGTTCGCGGCGGTCGCGGAGTCGTTGACGTACCACGCCCCGACGATTCCGGTCGTCGCCACGGCTCCCGGGGACATGGCCACCCCGGGGTACTGGGTCGGGCAGATCCGTGAGCCCGTCCGGTTCGCCGACGCCGTACGGACCCTGCGGGACAGGGGAGTCACCCGCTTCGTGGAGGTGGGCCCGGACGGGGTGCTCACCGCCGCGACCCGCTCCTGCCTGGACGTGGGCGTGGACGAGGGCGTGGACGTGGACGTGGCATGTGTCGCCCTGCAGCGTGCCGGTCGCGAGCCGGTCGCCGCGTGGTGGCGCGGTATCGCCGCCGCACACGCCGCGGGGGCGGCGCTCGACTGGCCCGCGATCACGGCCGACTGGGGCGGCCGGGTCGTCGATCTGCCGACGTACGCCTTCCGGCGCGAGCACTACTGGTCCACGCCGCCCGTCCCCGAGACCGGTGGACCGGCGAGCTGGCGGTACGCCGACACCTGGGAGCCGCTGCCGGAGGCCGAGACGCCCGCGCTGCGCGGGGCATGGCAGATCCTGGCCGACGTCGATGACACGGGTGATGGGGCCGGGGCCGACGCTGCATTCCGCCGGCTGGTCACCTGGTGCGCCGAGGCACTGCGCGCGCACGGGGCGGCCGTCACCGTCGGCGCCGTACCCGATCCGTCCGCCGACGGTCTGATCCTTCCGTACGATCCGCGCCCGCACCCTGTCCATCCGGGGCTGTCCCGGGGGCTGGCCGCGCTGCCCGGCGCGGTGCGC
This sequence comes from Streptomyces sp. NPDC093546, assembly GCF_044765045.1. NCBI lineage: Bacteria > Bacillati > Actinomycetota > Actinomycetes > Kitasatosporales > Streptomycetaceae > Streptomyces > Streptomyces sp. NPDC093546. The sequence goes on from NZ_JBIWJG010000027.1 coordinate 18,995, forward strand.
GGGGACGGTGCCCCCGTCTGGGTGCTGACCCGCGGCGCGGTGGCCGCCGGCGACGGCGAGTCCGCCGACCCGGGCGCGGCACAGCTGTGGGCGATGGGCCGGGTGGCCGCGCTGGAGCGACCGCGCCGCTGGGGCGGCACACTCGATCTGCCGGAACACCTCGACGCCGACGCCGACGCCGACGCGGACGCCGCGCGCCGCATGGCCGCCATGCTCGCCGGCGCACACCGGGGCGAGGACCAGGTGGCCGTACGAGCGAGCGGTGTCCTCGTCCGGCGACTCGCGTCGGCGCCCCCGCGTCCCGCCACGCCCTGGCGGCCACGGGGCACCGTGCTCGTCACCGGCGGCACCGGGGCACTCGGCGCCCACGTCGCCCGCTGGCTCGCGGGCCGCGGCGCCCCGCACCTGGTGCTCGCCGGCCGGCGCGGCGCCGAAGCACCGGGGATGGCCGAACTGACCGCCGAACTCGCCGCGGCCGGGACCGAGGTCACCGTCGCCGCCTGCGACATCGGCGACCGTGCCGCGCTCGACGCCCTGCTGGCCGAGCACCCGCCGACCGCCGTGGTGCACGCCGCCGGAAGCGGCGGGTTCGGCACGCTCGCCGACGTCACGGACGAGGACATCGCCCAGGTGCTGGCCGCCAAGGTCACCGGCGCCCTGCACCTCGACGACGCGCTGCGGACCGCGGAGCTCGACGCCTTCGTCCTGTTCTCGTCGGTCGCCGGCGTCTGGGGCAGCGGCGGCCAGGGAGCCTACGCGGCGGCGAACGCCGCCCTCGACGCGATCGCCCTGCGGCGCGCCGCCCGCGGACTGCCCGCCACCTCGGTGGCGTGGGGACCGTGGGCCGGCAGCGGCATGGCGGGCGCCGCGGACACCGCCGACTACCTGCGGCGGCGCGGCCTGCGTGCCATGGACCCGGCGCAGGCACTCGAAGCGCTGGGCACGGCCGTGGACGGCGGGGACGTGTGCGTGGCCGTGGCCGACGTGGACTGGGCCCGCTTCGTGCCGGCCATCACCTCCGTACGGACCCAGCGGCTCTTCGACCGCCTCACCGTCGCCCCGCCGCGGGGCGGAGCGGCCGAACCGGCGGCGGAGCGGAACCCCGGTGCGGCTTCGGCTTCCGCGACGGTGGTCCGTCTCGCCGCGCTCACCCCCAAGGAGCGGTGGCGCGAGCTGGCCGAGCTGGTCCGCGGGCACGTCGCCGCCGTACTCGGCCACCGCGACACCGAAGCCGTCGGCCCCCGCCGAGCCTTCACCGACCTGGGGTTCGACTCCCTGACCGCCCTCGAGCTGCGCGACCGCCTGGCCGAGGCCACCGGCCTCGCCCTGCCCTCGACCGTCGTCTTCGACCACCCCAGCCCGGACGCGCTGGCCGGCCACCTCGACGACCTCGTACGGGGCACCGACGGCGACGACGCCGACACGGCGACCAGGGCCGCGGTCTCCGCCGAGCCCATCGCGATCGTCGGCATGGCCTGCCGCTTCCCCGGTGACGTCAGCTCGCCCGACGCGCTGTGGCGCCTGGTCGCCGAGGGCCGCGACGGCATCTCCGGGTTCCCCGGCGACCGGGGCTGGGACACCGAGCGGCTGTACGACCCGGAGGGCGGCGCGGGCGCCTCGTACGTCCGCGAGGGCGGATTCCTCCGCGACGTCGCCGAGTTCGACCCACGCTTCTTCGGCCTCTCGCCGCGCGAGGCGCTGGCGATGGACCCGCAGCAGCGGCTCATGCTCCAGACCGCGTGGGAGGTGTTCGAGCAGGCGGGCATCGACCCCGAGGCGCTGCGCGGCAGTGACACGGGGGTGTTCGCGGGCACCAACGGCCAGGACTACCCGGTGCTGCTCGCCGGCGACCCCGAGGTCAGCGAGGGACACCAGGGCGCCGGCAACGCCGCGGCCGTGCTCTCCGGCCGGGTGGCCTACAGCTTCGGCTTCGAGGGGCCCACCCTCACGGTGGACACCGCGTGTTCGTCGTCGCTGGTGGCGCTCCACCTGGCGGTGCGGGCGCTGCGGGCCGGGGAATGCTCGATGGCCCTCGCCGGCGGCGTCACCATCATGTCCACGCCGACCGCCTTCGTGGAGTTCAGCCGACAGCTCGGCCTGGCCGCCGACGGCCGCTGCAAGTCCTTCGCCGCCGCGGCCGACGGCACGGGCTGGGGCGAGGGCGTGGGCGTGCTGCTGGTGGAGCGGCTCTCCGACGCCGTGCGCAACGGGCACAAGGTGCTGGCCGTGGTGCGCGGCTCGGCCGTCAACCAGGACGGCGCGTCCAACGGCCTGAGCGCCCCCAGCGGACCCGCGCAGCGCCGCGTGATCCGCCGCGCGCTCGCCGACGCCGACCTCAGGCCGTCGGAGGTGGACGCGGTCGAGGCACACGGTACGGGCACGAAGCTCGGTGACCCGATCGAGGCCAAGGCGCTGCTCGCCACCTACGGACAGGACCGCACGGAACCGCTGTGGCTCGGCTCGCTGAAGTCCAACATCGGGCACACGCAGGCCGCTTCGGGCGTCGCCGGGGTCATCAAGATGGTGCAGGCGATGCGGCACGGCACGCTGCCCGCGACCCTGCACGTCGACGCGCCGACCCCCGAGGCCGACTGGTCGGCGGGCGCGGTCGAGCTGCTGACCGAGGCACGTCCCTGGCCGGACACGGGCCGGCCGCGCCGGGCCGGCGTCTCCTCCTTCGGGGTGAGCGGCACCAACGTCCACGTCGTATTGGAGGCGGCACCGGCAGAGGAGCCGGCGGAGTCGGAGGCGGCGGAAGCGGCGGACGGAACGCCGCCGGAAGGCGCGCCGCCGCTGCTGCCGTTGCTGCTCTCCGCCCGTACGGCGGACGCGCTGCCCGCACAGGCGGAGCGGCTGAGCGACGCCCTGGCCGGGCAGGCGCTCGCCGACGTCGCGTACTCGCTGGCGACCACCAGGGGCATGCTGGAGCACCGGGCGGTGGTCCTCGCGGCCGACGGCGAGAGCGCGACGGCCGCACTGCGGGACCTCGGCAACGCAGTTGCCGGACGGGCCATGCCCGACGCACCACGCCTGGCGTTCCTGTTCTCGGGTCAGGGTGCGCAGCGGGTCGGGATGGGGCGTGAGTTGTACGAGGCGTTCCCGGTGTTCGCGGACGCGTTCGACGCGGTGTGCGCGCGGGTGGATCTCGAACGACCCCTCAGGGAGGTGGTGTTCGGGGAGGACGCGGAGTTGCTGGCGCGTACCGCGTACACGCAGCCTGCGCTGTTCGCGGTTGAGGTGGCGTTGTTCCGGCTGGTGGAGTCCTGGGGCGTAACCCCGGACGTGCTGGTGGGCCATTCGATCGGCGAGCTGGCTGCCGCGCACGTGGCCGGGGTGCTGTCCCTGGAAGACGCCTGTGTTCTGGTCTCGGCACGCGGCCGGTTGATGGACGCGTTGCCGTCGGGCGGTGCGATGCTGGCCGTCGAAGCGGCCGAAGACGAGTTGGAGTTGCCCGAGGGCGTGGACCTCGCGGCGGTCAACGGGCCTGCTTCGGTGACGGTTTCGGGTGACGTCGGTGCGATAGCCGTCCTGGAGGAGCGGCTGCGCTCCGAGGGCGTACGGGTCAAGCGGCTCACGGTCTCGCATGCGTTCCACTCGCGTCTGATGGAGCCGATGCTGGCCGAGTTCGCGGCGGTCGCGAAGTCGTTGACGTACCACGCTCCGACCATCCCGGTGGTCACCACCGCGCCCGGGGACCTGGCGACCCCGGAGTACTGGGTGGGGCAGATCCGTGAACCCGTCCGGTTCGCCGAGGCGATCGCCTCCCTCACCGACACCCGGACCTTCCTCGAACTCGGGCCGGACGCCACCCTGTCCGCCCTCGTCCAGAACGTCGTCGAGGACGCGACCGCCGTTCCCACCCTGCGCCCGGGCCAGGACGAGGATGCCGCCCTGCTGCGCGCCCTCGCCGCCCTGCACGTGCACGGGGTGCCCGTGGACTGGGTCACCCTGCTCGCGCCGGCCGGGGGCCGTCGGATCGAGCTGCCCACCTATGCCTTCGCCCGCGAGCGCTATTGGCCGTCGGTCTCCGCGCGCCCCGGTGACATGGTGTCCACCGGACTGGGGGAGACCGGGCACCCCGTCCTCGCCGCGGGTGTGGAACTCGCCGACGACGGCGGCCTGGTGTTCGCCGGGCGTCTCTCCGTCCGCACGCATCCCTGGCTCGCCCAGCACCGGGTGCACGGACGGATCGTGCTGCCCGGCACGGCGTTCGTCGATCTCGCGGTGCGCGCGGGAGACCAGGCGGGCTGCGACGTCCTGGACGAGCTGGTCCTGCACACTCCCCTGGTGCTGACGGAGGAGGAGTCCGTCCAGCTCCAGGTCCTGGTCGGTGCTCCGGACGAGGGCGGCGCGCGCCGGCTCACCGTCCACGCGCGCCGCCCCGACGGCACCGGCTGGTACGGGCAGCCGTGGACCAGGCACGCCTCCGGCACCTTGCGTGCCGCGGCCCCGGTCGTCGCCTCGGTGTCGTCCTGGCCGCCGGACGGCGGCCACGCTGTGACGGTGGACGAGCTGTACCCGGCGTTGGCCGGTGCCGGGCTGGAGTACGGTCCGGTGTTCCAGGGGCTGCGCGGCGTCTGGCGCGCGGGCGAGGACCTCTGGGCCGAGGTCGTCCTGCCGGAGCAGGCGCACGCGGACGCCGGCCGCTTCGGCCTGCACCCGGCACTGCTCGACGCCGCGCTGCACGCGCTCGCGGTCCGGGCGGTCGACGCGGCCGGGCCGGCAGGGCCGCCCGGACTGCCGTTCTCCTGGTCGCAGGTCACCCTGGCGGCCTCCGGCGCCACCACGCTCCGCGTGCGGCTCTCGCCGCGCGGTGACGACGCGGTGGAACTGCTGGCCCTCGACCCCGGGGGCCGGACCGTCCTCTCCGTTGGGCGCGTCGTGCTGCGGCCCCTCGCCGCGGACGCACCGGCGGGCGCCGCGGCGGCGCGGCCGGTGCACCGGGTGGACTGGGTCCCGCTCCCCGAACCGGCGCCCGCCCGGGCCACCTGGGCCGTCGTGGGACCCGACCCGTACGGCGCGGCCGACGCGCTCGCGGCTTTCGGGACCGACTGCGTACGGGCGGCCGACATCACGTCTGCCTCGGCCGACCTGCTGCTGGTCACCTCGGCGCCCGCCGACGGGGCCGACGGCCTGGACGACACCGAGGCGCGGGTGTGCGCGGCACTCGCCACCGTCCAGGAGTTCCTGGCCCGCACGGACACCGACGCCACCCTCGTGCTGCTCACCCGGGGAGCCGTCGCGGCCGATCCGGGCGACGACCTGCCCGATGTGTCGGGTGCCGCCGTACGAGGCCTGCTGCGCAGCGTGCAGTCGGAGAATCCCGGGCGCGTGCTGCTCGTGGACGTCGACGCCGACCCGTGGGCCACGCTTCCGGCCGTGCCCGGCGCGGACGAACCGGAACTCGCCGTCCGCGGCGGTCGGTTGTACGCGGCGCGCCTGGCACCCGTCACCGACCGCACTCTCCAGGTTCCCGAGGGGGCGTGGCGGGTGGGGGTGTCGGTGCGGGGTGCGTTGGAGAACGTGGGTTTGGTGGCGGCGCCTGATGTGGTGGAGCCGTTGCGGTTG
>NZ_JBIWJG010000028.1:0-23313 GCF_044765045.1 Streptomyces sp. NPDC093546
CACCCGCTACGACAAACGAGCCGTCCACTACCAAGCCATGGTCACCCTCGCCTGCCTCCGACTCTGGCTCCCATGACTTTCCGGACACCCCCTAGGGCCTGTATCGAAAGTGACTGGTTGTGACTCTGTGGCCTGTGTTTCTATGCCCGAGTGAACATCGAGAGCTCCGGGGTGCTGGATGAGAGGCCGAGCCGCTGGGTCCGGCAGAGGGCCGATGGCGATGTTGAGGAGTGCGTGCGGGTCCTCGCGGAGGTCCATGCGCGCGACGGCTATCCGGTGAACTGGCCGGATCAGCCCGGCGAGTGGCTGTCACGCGGTCCCCTGCTGGGCTCCTGGGTTGCCGAACTCGAAGGCGGCCTGGTCGGGCATGTCAGTTTGTCGCGAGGCGGCGAAGACGATATGGCCCCGACGTTGTGGAGCGAGCGGAACGGGGCGACGCGGGGTATGACCGCCGTGGTCAGCAGGCTGTTCGTTGCCCCGCAGGCGAGGGGACATCGGATCGGTGCACTGCTGATCGGCCAAGCAGTGGAGGAAGCGCGGCGTCGTGGCCTGCATCCGGTGCTCGACGTCGTCGCATCCGATACCGCGGCGGCAGCCCTGTATGAGCGGCTGGGCTGGGAGCTGATGGCCACAGTCGAGCAGCAGTGGAGTCCGCACCAGACGGTAGCCATCCGCTGTTACGCAGCGCCATCGTGACGTGGTCAGTCATAGCCACTCGTCGATGGCCGCGACGAGGACGGTCGCCTCGTAACGGACCGCGACTTTGTCGTATCTGGTAGCCACGGCGCGGTTTCTTTTGAGGCGATTGATGCCGCACTCGACCGCGTGCCGGGCCTTGTAGTCCTCGGGATCGAATTTCGGCGGCCGGCCGCCGCGCGAGCCGCGCTTCTTGCGGTTGCGGGCCTGATCGGTCTTGTCCGGGATGGTGCAGCGGATGCCGCGCCGCCGCACGGCGGCAGCATGCTTGGGCCGTTCGCGGCGGGCCACCACCTGGCCGCCCGCCGTACGGCCGGCCCACGTCGGCCGTACGCCACCGCTGCGCGCAGCCGCGCGTGCCGGGGTCGCGCCGCCGTGCGCCCGTCGTACGGCCACCTCGCTGCTTCGCGTCTGGACCGTTCGCGATCCGCTGCCCGTGCGCTGCCGCGCTGCCCGCTGTGTGCGCTGGCCGGGCCGCCTCCGCCGCTCCGGTCCTGTTGCGACGTCGAGGTCCGCCCGCCGTCGTACGGCCGCGCGCTCGCGCCCCGCGCTGGGGTCGCCGAACGGCCGCCGCTGGGTGGCCCGCTCAGGCCGGGGCGGCCTGCTTCGCCAGCGCGGCGAGTGGGGAGCGTCGGCCCTTCTCCACGGTGCGCAGCTGCTCCCAGTCGACCTCGGGGTGGGCGGGCATGACCGCGTGACGGAGGCCGTGGTGTAGAGCGCGACGTCGACGGCCCGGCCCGGCTGGTTGCCGAAGCGGACCTCGATCGACTGCGGGGCGCGGACCCAGCCGAGCCGCACCATCTAGTCGAACTCGACCCTGCGCACCCGAAGACGAGCAGCGGACTGCTCCGGACCGAGCGGGGTGTCGGCGGACACCAGGTCCACCAGGTCCTCGCGGCGGCAGACCTCCTCGATCTGGCCGGGGTGGTGCAGCGTCCCTGTCCGGGCTCGCGCTCAGGTCGACCAGCAGGCTGCGGTCGACGAACCGCCGGGCCGCGAAGGCCGTCCCGTTTCGCCTTTCGGTGATCACTGCGCCGAGTTGCGGCTGTTTCCGCGAAGCTCGTCGTCGGGTCGGGTGCGCTGAGGCGTTTGGGTACAGTGCCTGGGTGCTGACTGTCTGGTCGGCACCTTCCGGGGGGGATGAGCGAGACGAGGGTTATGCCGGAGCAAGCGAGCCCGCCTGCGATAGCACCGAGCGGGCCTGTGGCCGCGTCGGCCGAGGCGGCACGGTTGGCGGCGGTGCGCCGTTACGACATTCTCGACACCCCTCCAGACGGCGCCTACGACCGGGTCGCAGCGCTGGCCGCGCGTCTGTTCGAGGTTCCGGTGGCGACGGTGACGATCGTGGACGAGGACCGGATCTGGTTCAAGGCCACGCACGGCCTGGAAGGTGTCAGCGAGATCGGCCGGGATCCGGGCCTGTGCGCCTCGGCGGTCCTGACGGATGACACCACTGTCATCCCCGACACCCTGCTGGACCCGGTCGCCTGCTCCAACCCGCTGGTCGCCGGCCCGATGGGGGTGCGGTTCTACGCCGCCGCTCCGATCATCACCGCCGACGGGTACCGGCTGGGCACGGTCAACGTCCTCGATACCCGCCCCCGCGAGATCAGCGAGGCGGATTCGGCCACGCTCGCGGACTTGGCGGCGGTGGTGCGTGACCAGCTGGAGCTGCGGCTGTCGGCGTTGCACGTGGTGCGCGCCGAGCAGGAGCGCCGCAAGGTCGAGCAGGACAAGCGCCAGGCGGAGGAAGAGGCCCGGCAGCGGGCGGAGCGGGACAAGGCGGCCATCGCCGCGTTCGCCTCCACTCTGCAGCGCACCCTGGTGCCTCCCGCGTTGCCCGCGGTACCCGGGCTGGAGCTGGCCTGCCACTACAAGACCGCCTCCCCGCAGGAAGTGGGCGGCGACTTCTACGACGTCTTCCCCATCGGCGGGGACCGGTGGGCGTTCTTCCTGGGCGATGTGTGCGGCAAGGGCGCCGAAGCCGCCTCGGTCACCTCACTGACCCGCTACACGCTGCGGGCCGCAGCCCTCGTCGACGCGGACCCGACGGCTGCGCTGAATGCGCTGAACACGGCGCTGCTGCTGGACGCGGCGGTTGGTACCCGCTTCTGCACTGCCATCTTCGGCCTGCTCGATCCCGCCCGGGATGGCGGTTTCACGGTCACGCTGGCCACCGGCGGCCATCCGCCCGCCTACCACCTGTGCCCCACCGAGGAAGGCGGTGTACGGGTGGAGGCGGTCCGCGCCGAGGGCGGCATGCTGGTCGGCGCGATCGCCGAAGCCACCTTCGCCTCACGCACCCTGCACCTGGCGCCCGGCCAGGGCCTGCTGCTCTACACCGACGGGCTGACCGAGGCCCGCACCGCCGATGGCCACATGCTCGCCGACACAGGCCTGACCAACTTCCTCGCCCGGCGGCCGGCGCCGGTCAGGGCCGGCTCGCTGATCGACGACACCGTCGTGCTCCTGGACACCCTCCCCGACACTGAACGCGACGACGTTGCCCTGCTGGCTCTGTCCGTCCCCCCACCCGATGTCGCTCCCGCGGGCATCACCACCACCGCCCACAGCGCCGCCGCCCCGACCGCCGACGCCTCCGTCGGGCAGGAGAACCGACGCCCATGACCGACACATTCCACATCGACGTCCCGCACACCGACGGCACCCTGGCCGTGATCGCACTGTCCGGTGAATTCGACATCACCGCCGCCCCTGCCGTGCGGACCCGCGCCCTGGAACTCCTTGAAAACGGCCACCCCCATTTGGTCGCCGACCTGGCGGGCGTCACCTTCTGCGACTCCTCAGGGCTGGGCGCCCTCGTCGGCATCTGGCGCTGCGCCAAGGACGCCGACGGCTCGCTGACCCTGGCGGCCATCCCCGACCGGCTGAGCCGCCTGCTCAGCGTCACCGGGATGGACACCTTCCTGCCCATCTTTCCCAGCGCCGACGCCGCGCTTGCCGCACGCCAAAGCAACCGCACCACCGCCTGAAACCTCTCGCTCGCCAGGGCGGCGCCAACAGCTGGCTAGCACTGCACGGGCCCGGCCTTTCCTCCCGCAGGGCACGGGGGCATGGCCAAGCGCGCGCCGCGACCAACGTACTGGTCGCGACGCGCGCTCATCCGCTCCGCCAGGCGCTACACGTCGGGCCGCGGCGTATGCGGCCGGGCGCGGCCGGCGCTCGGCAGGTGGCCGCGCGCGACAGACGACGGGGAGGGAGCGCAGCTGATGGCGGGGAAGCGTGAGGAGAACCCGGCGGGGTCGTCGAACAACCTGCGCGGTGACGTGCCGCGCGTGCTCGGGGTGGTGAAGGTCGCGACGGTCGAACAGATCCAGCAGATCGCGGCTCCGCACCTGAGCCACCGCCACACCGACAAGCCGACGCCGTCGAAGCGGAAGCAGGCTCGCACTGCCTCGCATACCGGGGCGCTGTCCGATCTGCGCAAGCACGGCCTGGCGGAGAACGGCGGGCAGATCCCGGGCGGGCTGGTGCTGCTGCAGTCCCGGCACGGCGCCTGATTCAGCTGCACTTTCCCGATCTCGTCACCGCGGCCGCGCAACTACCACACAGCCTGGTCCTCGACGGCGAGATTGTCGTGTGGCACCAGGGGCGGCTGTCCTTCGAGGCACTGCAACGCCGCGCCTTCGCCGCGGGCGCATAGTCGAGCAGCTCGCGACCACGCTGCCCGCCCACTTCATCGCCTTCGACATCCTCCAGGTCGACGAGCGTGAGCTGCTGACCGAGCCGTACGAGCGGCGCCGCGCCGTGCAGCTGGGCCCGTCGCCCGGACTGCGTTGTCGGGTCGGGAGCGGTGTCCCGCGCTGGGGTGGTCGTGCATTCGCCCTCGCGCGCTCGGGCCGGTCATGGGCGCGATCGGTGTACCGCGCGCCCGCCGTCGCGCGCCCCGGGGCCGCCCGCGCCGCCGCTCCGCCGGCCGTCGTGGGGTCGCCGCGTGCAGGCCGGCCCGGCCGGGCTCGGGCCCTCAGCCGCGTGGGCCTCGCCGCCATCGACGATCAGCGCCTTCGTACGGCTGCCGTGTCGCCGATGGCGCCCGCTCCCCGCCCCGCTGGGACGTCGAGGTCCGCCCGCCGCTGCGCCTGTCGGGTGCTGACGTCGAGATCGCGGCCGCTGCACCGGTGCCTGCGGCGGCTTGACTTCTGCATTGAGATGCCCCGGCATCTGGTGATCCGGGGGCGGTGTCAGAGCCGGGGTGAGGTGATCGCGCGCAGCCGTGCGGCTAGACCTCCCCGCCCGTCAATGTGCCAATTACGTCCACACCACCCATCTCATGGAGGCCGGTTGGCAGTCCCAGGGTGCCGCATTGGTTGCTTGGGCTGCTGGCGGGCAAGGCGACACCGAGGCCGGTGATGATGCCGCTGTGCTGCTTCGTGGCACCACCGGCACGAGGGCCACCGATGTTGACGCAGGCGTTGTCGAAGGCCGCGTTGCCGAAGCCGATGATGGAGGTAGCGCTTGCGGGTGTAGCAATGCCTAGGGCGCTGCTGGCGGTGAGCAGCGCCAGCGCGCCAGTGACGTGGATACGGTTCATGCATCGCCAACGCGTACTAGTGCAGGTGGGACACGGAACCCAGGACGCCGGGCGGGGCGCCAGCTGCGCCCCGCCGTTTTGCCCCTTGTGCTTCTGCCGCCACCAGCTACGCCCGCCGCTGTTCGGCGGCCTCGGGCTGCGCCGCCGCCGTCGGGCCGTCGTCCTGCTGCCGCGCCGCGGCCGCCCGCGCCCCGCCGCGCGCTCGCGCGCCGTTCTGCCATCGCCGCCGGCTGTGGTCGCCGTACCGCTCGCGCCGGGCGGCTGCGCGGGGCCGCGTGTTCGGGCCGGTCGCTGTACCGTGCCCGGCCGTACGGGGGCCGCGCTGTGCTCGACTGACCGCTGCGGCGTCGAGGTCGCGCCGCCGTGCTGCCGCGTTTCGTGTCGGTCGGATGGTCATGGGGCTGTGCCGCCCGGGTCCGCCGGTTGGTTGTCGCCCGCCGTGTGGTCGCCGCGCGTCCTACGCCCGCCGCTCGCCTGTGCTGCCGCGCGCGGGCTGGTTGCCGCTCCGCGGCTGGGCGTTGTACGCCCGTCGCCCGCCGTCTGCGCGTAGCTGGGCTGTGCCGTTCTCGCGCCTGCTCAGGCCGAGCTGGACGCGCTCGCCGCCTGCGCGCGTTCGGGCTGGTCGTCGGTACGGCCGGGCCGCTTCGCCGCTCGCCGTCGCCGCCTGCTGTACGGTCGCTGGCCGAGGGCCCGTCGCCGCTCCGTAGGGCCGCCACCCGTGCCGGGGTCGTCAGGCCGCCGGCATCGCCCAGCGCCTCCAGCAACCCGGCGCCGCGCTGTGGTGCGCGGCAAGACCATCCCCGGGGCATACGCTTCCAGGCACCCCACCCCGTAGTCGGGACCACTGAAGGTTGATGGGTGATCGCCTGAGATGCTGGCGGTATGACCGCTCCCTTCCTGGTCGGCAGCATCGTCTTGGCCGGTGTCCTCACCGTGGCCGTGTGGGTTTGCATCAAGTTTGTGCAGGCTTGCCGGGAGCGGCGCGCCTGAACCCCAAGAGGAAGCGAGGCCTTTTCGCTGGTCATGGAGGGGGTGAGTGGCTGTCCGCTGCTGGCATGGGGGTGACACGGACAACGCGCCCCACTGTCACGGCGCGGTATATCCCATTGTGGGTCACTGACACGAGGCCGAGATGGCGCAGCCAGGACAGCGACCGGCTGTATGCGGTGCAGTGGGAGCAGGCCCGGCGACGGAAGATGAAGCGTGAGGCCGCCGAGCAGCAGGCGCAGCGGCTGGTGTGCACCGGTCGCGGGGTGAAGTTCACCGACGACCGCTGGGAGGCGGTGCGTGGGCGGGGCCGGTCCTGGTGCGGCGGACCAGGCCCGGCGCGGCTGCGCATGCGCCGGGCACGCTGTACGAGCGCGCCGGGCTCTACCGATCGGTGCCGGCCGAGCGGGCCCGCACGAGCGGCCAGGGTGAGGCGTCGTCCGCGCGGGGGCAGGCAGGCGGCAGGATGCCCTCTTCCTGGGCGACGTGGGAGCAGGCCATGGCCGCGGCCGTCATACCGAGCCGGTCGAGTACCTCGATCGACTCCAGCAGGATCCGGGTGTCGGCGTCGGCCATGGCGTTGCCGCAGCGGTCGCGTTCGGCCAGATCCTCGGCGGCTGTGGCGGTGCGTAGCGCGGTGACCCGCGCGGCCAGCGCGTCGCGTGAAGCCTCCATGGCGACGATGCCGCGCACCGCACGGACGATGTCTTCATCGGTCAGGTCGTTCATGCCCTCCCAGACGGTGCCCGCCAGCCTCTCGTCACACCGTCGTCCCCGCCTGTGAGGAGGAACACGGCGACGCAGCCCCGGCCCCTGCACTGCTCCTCACCCGTCGCGGCGTACACCGCCGAGTACGCCGGGACCCACGACGTGGTCGAGGAGGTGCGGCGGCGCGGCGTGGAGTACGGCCGAGCTCGCGTGTTGCCACCTGTGCTTCTTGGCGGAGGTGTGAAGGGTGGGCGGCCCCGCCACCGGGGGGATGGTGGCGGGGCCGCGGTGCTCGGAGGGGGAGCCGAGCGGTGTGGTGTGCTGTTGCCCTGGTTGTGAGGCGGTATGCCTGGATGCGGCGAGCGTCCGTTGGCCACAGGCTTGCCGCCCTCTCGCCGCCCCGCGCCGCCCCGCGCCGCCCCGCGCCGCTCCGCTTCGCGTCTGGACCGTTCGCTGGCCGAGGTCGCCTCCCGCCGCCTGCGCGCCCTACGGTCGCCGCGCGCCCGGGGCCCGTTCGCCGCGCTCCGCTGTGCGTTCGGGCCGGTCGTCCAGGCGCAGTTCGGGCGTTGCGCCGCGCGCGAGCTGCCGCTCCGCTGCCCGCCCGCCAGCCGCTGCCCGCCCGCCAGCCGCTCCCCGCCCGGCCCCGCTGGCCGCCGAACGGCCTCCGCGCGCTCGCCCGTGCTGCCGCTGCGCCGCGCTTCGCCCCCTCCGCTGCCCGCCGTACGGCCTTCGCCGCTCCGCGCCGCAGCTCCGCGCCGCAGCTCCGCGCCGCCGCGAGGGCCGCTTCCCGGACCTGGTCGACACCCTGCGCGAGGTCCACGTCCCGCCGGTGATGCGGATCTCCGCTTTTCCCCAGGGCTGCTCTTCGTTCCCCAACCGGCTGCTTCGGCAACTGGGGTCTGGGCGGCCCGCTTCGGAGTGTGGGGCCGTGCCGAGCAGCTCGGGGCGATTGTGGCGGTGCTTCGCTCATCCTGGACTGCTCGGCTCGCCCTTTGTGTCAGTGGCGAGTTGAATGCTCCGCCACGGACGGTCACTCGGTGGCGACCGTCGTCTGGTAAGCGGGGCGCGCGCGTCCGCAGCCAGTACGAGCGAGCCGCGATGATCAAGGCGATGCCGTAGACGGCGAAGGCGACCACCCCGATCCAGCCGACCAGCAGCGCGTCGCCCGAGGAGTGGAAGTCGCCGCGCCGCATCGTCACGACGTCGGCCGTGGCCAGGGCCAAGTATCCGACCCCCACAACGCCGTACGGGGCGAGCGTGGCAGCGCCGAGCAGAGCCGGGGCGAGCGGGAGCCAGCGCGGCACCCGCCGACCGCGCAGGAACAGCGTCCAGCGCGGGAAGACTTGACCCCACGGGCGGACCAGGCCGTGCTGCGCCCGCTGACCCGCAGCCGCACGGCGGCACCGTACGAGCGGGCCCGCCTCGCCGCCGGCGCCCTGGCCGCCCGGGTCCGCGCCGCGCGCCGAGCGGAACGCCTGGGCTCGCGCCCCCGCCCGTACACCGTCGCGGTGCCCACCGCCTCGAGGCCGTCGCATCCGCGGCCCTTCCGCGACGGCCGGAAGGACGGCCGTCTCCCGGAGCCGGAGACCGGCGTCGACGCGGTGGAGCAGACCCGCCAGACCTTGGAAGCCGCCGCCGCGCAGGTGATCGCCACGCTCCAGGACAGCCGGCGGGCGCGCGAAGCCGCCCACGGCCCCCGCCCGCAGCCCGCCCCGGCGACGGCCCCGCAGCCGCACACCCAGCAACCCGGCACCCAGCACACGCCGGGCCTAACCACAGGAGGAGTCACGTGAACACCCCGGAAGAACGCCCCAACCCCGACGAAGCCCTCGCCCGCGCCCGTGCCGCACGCGAGCAGATGGCCGCCGCGCTCGACGAGGACCAGGAGCCCGTCCCCGACGAGCCCGTGGGGTGGCAGCCGATCTGGAAGCGCCCCCGGAAGCCGAAGTCGAAGGCCGCGAAGAAGGCGGAGCTGCGCAAGCAGCGCCAGCGGCTCCAGGAAGCCGCCAAGCGCCGCCTTGCCGCGAGGAACTCGCGCCGGCCCCGCTCCCGGCAGAACCGGATCGGCAACGCCGCCGCGCGCCGCGACGCCCGCGCCCTGTCCCGAGTGCGGCACTCCAACGCCTGGCTGTGGTGACGGTGTCAGGCACCGTCCACTGAGTGGAGTCCACCCGATGCCGCGCATCGCCACCGGATGCAGAACATCGAGTGGGCTCCACTCAGTGGACTCCACCCGATGGGCTCCACCGAGTGGAGCCCACTCCGGTGCGCCGGACGACGATGGACTCCACCGTGGTGCGCACCACTCCGGTGCGCCACCGCACCCGGTGCGCCGCACCGTCCGGCGATGTCCGGCACTCGCGCGCGCCGGTGCGCCGCACCCGATGTCCCGCACCGCACCGGTGCGCCCACCGCCGACCACCCCCTCCATCAGGTGCGGCCGGAGGCGCACGACCCCTTGTCCGGCTCTGCTACACCCCCTTGTCCAGGTCTGCTACCGCGACGTTTCTCCTTGACATCGCCGGTTTCGGCTTGCGATCAGGTCGCGGTCAAGGGGGTGTGTGATAGAGGAGCCCGCCCGGCCGTGGCGTGCGCCCCGTGTGGTGCGGCGACGCCGCACCACACCGCCGGCGCCCGGCGGTGCGGTGCGGTGGAACGCACCACGGTGGCGCGGTGGTGCGTACCGAGTTGGCGCGGTGTGGTGCGGTGGTGCGGTGGAACGCACCGCGATGGTGCGGTGGTGCGCCAGGGGTGCGCGCTGGACCGCACCACCGCCATTCCGGAGGTGCGGCTACGCGGTGGTGCGGTGCGCCGGGTGCGCCTCCATCGCCTGCTTCATCCCCGCGGCCTCCAGCTGGCGCAGGGCGTAGGCGACGTCGCCGTGGTCCTCGGTGAGGATGTTCTCCGTGAAGCGGGTGATGGTGTCGGCGATGCCCGGCAGACCGCCCAGGCACACGCCGTGGCACAGGAGCTCCAGCAGGAGCCGGCCGAGCGCGGCGGCCAGGAAGGAGTGCTCGCAGGGCTCCCCGTCGTGGTCGTCCACGGCGGTGATGGGGATGATGATGCGTGCGGCGACGTCTAGGAGCAGCCGGTGCAGTTCCGGGCCCGTGTAGTCGGCGACCGCGCAGGCGGTGTCCATGTCGTCGGCCTGCAACGCCCGGATGTAGGCGAAGGTAGCGGCAACGTCCTGCGGCTCCATCGGGGCGAGCGGCGCGGTCACGGTGTTCTCGGGCATGGGTGCTCCTCATCGTCGGGCCGCCTCACTCATCGCGGCGGCCTCGAAGGAACCCTCGAACTGCGGGCCTGTGGACAGAGTCCGGCCGCTGACGGGGGGAGAACTCTCCCCCTCCGGGGTTGTTCTGTCTCAACGAAGTCAGTCGCCCAGAAGGCGCTGACCCGCATGGACTGGATTTGGTGAGATACGTGGACCCGGTTCGTTGAGACAGGTCGGCAGGTCTCGTTTCCCATCGCAGTCGACCTGAGACACCGAGCTACCCGGGCGCGTAGGCCGTGCGAGGGAGAAATAGGTCCCCGACCAGCCGAGTCGCAGCGTGGAACGGGAGAGCACAAGTCCCGTAGAGGAATCATCGGGTCATGGCAGACGAAACACCCCCAGACTGGTCCCATTGCGGGCAGCCAGCGACAGCACATCCAGTCAGCTGTCGGGGCGTCCGTGTCGCTCGCCACACCGCCTGCCTGGCACATCTCTCCCGGGATGAGCAGGAGCAATACCTAACTGGCCTACGTCCCGGGGCGAACATCGACCATCGGGGCACCACCTTTACTGAGGAGTTGCTCGAAAGACTCCTGCAAGCGCTCAAGGACCCGAACACCAGACGCTCGGTCTTCGGAATCGCCCAGTTCAGCGGGGCCACGTTCTCCGGTAAAGCATCGTTCGACGAAGCCCACTTCGACGGGCACGCTTGGTTCCACAAGGCCACGTTCTGCGGTGACGCCTCGTTCCATGAAGCGACGTTCACCGGCGATGCTGGGTTCGGCCACGTGACCTTCTGCGGTGACGCCTCGTTCCCCGGAGCGACGTTCACCGCGCACGAGCTTGGGCCCTTGGCTTGCAAGGGGCAGCTGGATCTGTCAGGGGCCGTGTTCCGTGGACCCGTGACCATCGAGGCGGCCGCACGCTGCCTGAATTGTCGGCGGACCCGGTGGGAGTCCGCTGCTGGCATGCGCCTGCGCTATACCACCGTGGACCTCACTGACGCGCTTCCTGAGGTTTCATTGAGCATCACTTCCCGTCCCACTGAACTGGAGGGTATGGACGAGCGGGTGCGCGAGGCGCTGCGCTCGAACTACGCCCTCGATGAGCGGGACAAAGAAAGACTCGACGAGGGAGGGAAGCCGCTGGTCCGCATCAGCTCGCTCAGCGGCATCGATGCGGGTCGATTGGCCCTCAACGACGTCGATCTTGCCCCCTGCAGGTTCACGGGCACCGTGCATCTCGACCAGCTCAGTCTGGGACACGTCACATTCCAGCCGAGCCCCAGGGTCCGTTTTCACCTTCACAGGCCCACACTGATCGAGGAGCATCACTGGCGCGCAAGCAAGGGAAAGAAGGGATGGAAGCCGGTCAAAGAGGACGATTGCGAGGCCAACGCCGGGACGATTGCGAAGCCCTCTGGCCTGGCTCCTTTGTACCGCCAGCTGCGCAAGGCGCTGGAGGACTCCAAGAATCAGCCGGATGCGGCGGGCTTCTACTACGGCGAGATGGAGATGCGCCGCAACACGCAGCATCGTCCCCTGGTCGAGCGGTTCCTGCTACGGGGCTACTGGGCGGTCTCTGGCTACGGGTTGGGTGCCCTTCGTGCTCTGATCTGGCTGCTGGCCGCCCTAGTGCTGACTGTCGTGCTGCTGATGTGGGTGGGGCTGCCGGCCGAACCCCGGACGAAGGGCACGGTGGTGATCGCCGGGCAGAAGATCGAAATGATCAACGAGAACCCGCGCCCCGGTGGCGTCGCGCCACCGTATCCCGAAGGGTTCACCTGGCCCCGAGCGGAGAGGGCGGGAAGAATCGCCCTGAACTCTGTTCTCTTCCGCTCCGCAGGACAGGGCCTGACCGTGGCCGGGACCTATATTGAGATGACTTGCCGTCTGGTAGAGCCGGTTCTGCTGGCCCTGGTCTTCTTGGCGGTCCGCGGCCGGGTAAAGCGCTGAGCGACTGACCCGAGCATCCAAACCGTTAAGGCCGGACTTGCCCGGGGGAGAGAGAAGCCCGGGCGACTCGGTTCGCCGAGAATCCGACTCGATTGAGTGAGACAGGACAGGGTTGATCACGATGCGGTCACGGTGGAGGGGTTCTCCGAGGCCGACGTCACACGGAGCCCGAATTCCGCACCTGTAGACGGTGAATGGCGGGATAGGCCCGCCCCACCTTCAGGAGCGTCCTGTGTCCGCAGACGACCCCGAGCAGCACCTTGACCAGCCCGGACAGCCCCCCTCCGTGGACCCCTCCATCACCCCCTCCGCGCCCCGCACTCAGCCGCCGGGCGTTTTGCAGGTCAGGCGCGGCGGAAGTGGGTCGTCGCAGGTCCGACAACCCTCATGTAGATGTGGCAACACGCCCCAAGCACAGGAAGAACTCGACCGGGCCCAGGCGCCGGGAGCTCCTGCAAGCGCTGGGGATCTTCCAGAGGGCGACGCCCGATCAGTTGTGGAAGCTGACCCGTCCGGACAACCAGCACGACAAGCTCACGCGCGACAACCTCCTGGATCTTCAGGACCACCACCTGGTGAGGATCGAGTTGGTACGCGAGGACCAGCGGCAGGTGTGGGTGCTGACGAAGCGTGGACACGGCGAGGCGAAGCGGCTGCTGGAGCCGAAGGGCATACGGGTCTCGGCGCTGCGTGAGGAGAAGTACGACCCGGTCACCGGGAAGCTGCTCGGTGCCAGCTACGACGACCACGCGGCGGCGGTCACCTCGACGGCCGCCGAACTCCACCGTGCCGGGATCGGCCACCGGCTCGGCTTCGCCACCGAGATTCCGCACCGGCTCGCAGACGGGTACGTCCAGCGGGCGGACCTGGTGGTGCGGGCGCCGACGGCAGGGGTGCCGGTGATGCTGCTGGAGATCGACCGCCGTACCGAGGACGCGCACGACCTGGTCGCCAAGCTGCGCCGGTACTGGGAGTGGGGCCGGCTGCTCCCGAAGGACGCGGCCAAGCGCACCGTGGACCTGGTCCGCTCCCGGCCGGCCGCGATCGAGGACGTCGACCACGAGCAGCGGCTGTGGCGCAGGGTCTACCCGCCTACCGGCCGGGAGGGCCTGGTCCCCCTCGCGTTCGTGTTCGCGGACACCACCGAGGCGAAGGTCA
This sequence comes from Streptomyces sp. NPDC093546, assembly GCF_044765045.1. NCBI lineage: Bacteria > Bacillati > Actinomycetota > Actinomycetes > Kitasatosporales > Streptomycetaceae > Streptomyces > Streptomyces sp. NPDC093546. The sequence continues at coordinate 13,271 of NZ_JBIWJG010000028.1, forward strand.
CCAACACCGTCGCCATGCTGGAGGACGCCGGCCGCCGCTACTGGGCGCCGCGCCGGTACGAGAGCTACTACCGAGAGGCGATCACGGCGAAGGACTACAGCCAGGCCGTGCCGGTCGTCGTCACCACTCTGGAGCAGCTGACGGAGCACGGCGCGGACGCGGCGGTGTGGCGGCGCCTGGGACGGGACGGCGAGCAGACTCTGACCGACGCGCTCGACAACCCCGACGGCGACGCTCTCTACCGCCGCCAGTACGCCCGCGCCGAAGCGGAAGACGAACGGCGCCGTGCCGCTGAGCGGGCGGCGCGGCGGCCGGTGTGCAAGCGGTGCGGGCAGAAGTTCACCGACCAGCGCTGGGAGGAGACCACCGCGAGGACGGCCTGGAAGGCCGGCGACCTGTCGGTGTGCGGCCCTTGCCGCGCCGACGACGTCGCCCGCAAGGAAGCCGCCGAAGCAGCCCGCCTCCAGGCCGCCACGCCACCGGAGCCGGAGCACGACCACGACCAAAAGCCGGGCAAGCTCCGCGGCCTGTTCCGCCGCCGCGGCTGACCACACAGGGCGACGCCTCCCTCCCGCCGGACACGGGGGAGATGCGGCGTCGACGATGGGTGGCCGGGCCAGGCCGGGGCGGCCCCCTTCGCCGACGCGGCCGTGCTCCAGCACAGCGGACGGGGCGGCTAGCTGGTGTGTTCGTCGATCCAGGCCTGGGGGACCAGAGCGTCGCCGTTGCGCCAGTTGTAGCGCACGCAGTCCTGATACCACTGGTCGGACAGGTTGGCGTGGTCGCTGACGATGAGCTGGAAGTTGGGGGCCAGGTCGTTGGTGAAGCGGTACATCAGCTCGAACATGCCGCGGACGGTGTTGCGGTCGGCGTCGGAGCGGATGAGATCGGGGTTGCCGCTGTCCTTGGCGACTTCGGAGGGGTAGAAGGGCTGGGTGACCTGGTCCAGCAGGAGCATGCGGGGTACGGGCCGCTGGTGGAGGGTGAAGTAGCGGTGCAGGGCCAGGTGCGCGACGAGGTGGTAGCCGACCCAGTTCTCGCCGCTGCCGATGCGCAGCAGAGGGACGATGCCGTCGTCGGAGTCGGCGAGGACCGTCAGTTTCCGTACGTCGAGGCGGATGCTGCGCTTGCTGTGCTCGAGATTGAGTGTCTGGGCGTAGGCGGTCATGTCGGTGCTGATGTAGTTCAGGGCGTGATCGAGCCGGTCCTGCATGGCGTCGGTGTCTAGCTCGGCTTCGAGGTCGTCGACTTGGGCTTGGGCGAACGCTGCGGCTGCTCGCAGCTGCAGGAGGCTGCCTTCGTAGGTGTCTCCGGTGTCGGGGAGCTGGCTGAGGTGTGCGTCGATCCGGCCGCGCAGGAAGGCCTGTTCCTCGGCCTGAGCGCGGAAGCGGTTCCGGCTGGCTTCCAGTTCGGCCAGTGCGTTGAGGGCTCCTTCGACTCCGCGGAGTTCCTCGCGAACGGTGTCGGCCTGGTCGGTGAGTTCCCGCAGTGTCTGCTCGCGGCGGGGCCGCACGGTGTGCACGGAGGTGAGCTGGCCGCGGAGATCGTTCAGGGTGCGCTGCATGTCCTCGACCGCATGGTCGGGCTGCGGCAGGTCAGAACCGCACAGCGGACAGGCCGTGTCTTCAGCGTGTGAGCCGGTGTCGGGGAGCAGGTCGATGGCGTGCAGGCGGGAGATGCCGCGCTGCACGACATGGGTGTAGCTGTCTTCCGCGGCTTCCTGCCGTATGAGGAACTGTCGCTGCTCGCTGATCTCATTCAGCTTGGCGCGTAGCTGGGTGCGGCGTTCTTGCAGTGCTGCGGTGCGCTCTGTGTGGGAGTGTTCCTCGCCGGTGGCTGGCGGTGGGAAGCGGACCGCTTCGCGCAGGGCGTCGATTAGCGCCTCGCGGCTGTCGAACTCGTCGTCGGCTGAGACCAGTGCTGCTGTGCGAGCTTGGGCCAGCAGCTGGTGCAGGTGGGCATCGATGTCGCCGTCGGCGGTCTCGGCCACCTTCAGGTCTTGCTGCCGGCGTCGCAACAGCCGCCGGGCGGTCGTCAAGTCGTGCTGCTTTTGCGCCTGATCTTCGCCGACAGCGCCGAGGAAGTACGGCAGGGTGGAGGTCAGCCGTGCTCCGCCGTCTCGTTCGCCCTGCCGGTGGAACAGGATGCTGCGTGTGGTGATCTCGTCCTGGTTCTGCAGACACAGCGGCACTGCATGTCCGAGGTGAACGGCGAACGGCATCTGCAGGCTCCCGGGCTGGGGTTCGCTGCGGACGTCGCCCAGGCCGATCCTCCGTCCGAGCTGCTGGCGCAGTTCGTCGGAATCGCAGTTGTTCGCGAGCCGCTCGTAGGGCAGCGGCAGCAGGGTGGAGCCGAACTCGAGCATCGCTGTGGAGACGGACTTCTTGCCTTTGGCGGGAAGCCGGCGCGCCACGAACGCCCGGGTGTCGGGCAGCTGGAGCAGCACGGCCACCCATTCGACGGTCCTGGTGATTGGACCGACCGAGACGGGGGCGTCGTCCCTGCCCAGGCAGAAGTCGACGATGTCCAGGATGATGCTCTTCCCGGTCCGCGAACTGCCCGTGATGATGTTGAGCTCGCCGAGCCTGAACGTCAGCTCGCGCACCTTGCCGCTCTTGCTGTAAAGGATCAAAGACCGAAGCTGCACGGTGATCAGACTCTCACGCCCAGTAGCGCCAGGAGGGTGGAAGGCTGATCTACGGTCGCCGCCCACTTGCCCACCAAGCGGGCCGCCTTCAGCATCTCCTGCAGTTCCCCTTCGGCACGTCGCGTGGAGAAGGGCATGGCGTGCACGGCTCCGGCCTCCACCTGGATCAGGCCGTGGCGCAGAGCGAAACGCAGCCCCTCACGGAGCACGGGCAACGTCGAGTCGACCCTGGCGCCAAACCCCGCAAGAAGGGCCGGATGACGCCCGGCCCACGTCGGTAGGTGCGTCCTGATACTCGACGGCAGCGCTTCACGCGTGGAGCGGTGCAACACCAGCACGGGAAGGACCAACGCCAGCGGCCAGACCATCGCGCGCCCGCGCTTGAGCTCGTACTCCTGGGCTATCGAGGCCTGCACCGAACCCACCAGCGCCGGATTCAGAAACGCGGCGAAGGCCTGCGGCTGTTGTGCGCGGCTAGGCATGTACCGTGCCGATGGTAAGGTCCTGGACCCGCTGCAAGAACTCGGGATGCCACCCCACCCGGGCTTCATCCGCCAGGCAGTGATGCTGGCCGCGGTGAAAGAAGACCTGGTCGTACTGATCCCTGATCCTGACCGTCACGCTGTCCAGCACCTGCCACAGCAGCTCTTCCCCCGCATCCTGCCGATCCTGCTCGCTCGCATCCGCTGGCAGCCGGCGGACCATGCGGGCAAAAAGCCGCTCCCACTCGTCGACCAAGTCGGCCTGATAGCGGTCCAGTTCATCTAGGCCGATCAGGTCATTGTCGGCCCAGGCCACTGCTTGGTTATAGGCGCGGTAGTAGTCCATCATTGCCTTCTCCAGCTCCCGCCGGCCGAGGTTGACCCACCGCAGCTGGTGGACGAAGAACCGCTCGCTATAGTCCACGCCCTCCTGCTGGGCAGCCTGCCAGTCGCTCCGCTCTGCCAGAGTAGGAAGACGATCCGCAGCGTAGTCATCCCGGATCTGCTCAACCCGACGATGCACCATCCCCACCGACACGCTCGTCCGGCGCTTCTGCAGCATCTCGATGACCTGGTCGTACCACCACGCCCACAACTGCTCCATGAACGTCGCCTGCGCACCCTCGCCGGACGGGAGAGTGAACAGCAGCCACTTCCGCACAGCCGCGTCGAGATCGTCGATGCCGAGGGTGCCGTCGATAACACGCATGCGCTGAACGAACGTCGCGCGCTCACCAGCCGTTAGGGCGAGGAAGCGCGCCCTAGCCTCAGCGGTCTTCTCCGATTTCGACTCTGCCGCAGCAGTTTCAAGCTGTCGCAGAGCCACACCAGGATCCCGGCTCGGGCTGCGCAGCGCCGCCGCTGCCGAACCCTCGCGCGCATGCTGGGTGGTGACGAGCGTCAGCCACGGCCCCTCTGCATCACCGGGATCATGGGTGTCCATCCACGATCGGATCGTGCGCCACAGATCGTCATCGCGATCGCCCAGAGTGCGGGTCGAGCGTTGATGGAGCTTGGTCTGCAGCAGGTCGACAGGACGGTCGGCTACCTCCCACGCCACGTCGTCATGCAATTCGAGACTGATCGCTCCGTCAGGTCGTTCCGACGACCCCCGAAACAACTCCAGCAGCGCCCACTTCGCCTGGTACAGGTAGCCCAGCGCGGAGGCCGACGCGTCATGAGACACCTGAAAGGCCATGATCCAGTCTCCTCACGCAGCACGTGCTGTGTCTACCTGCTTGCACACAGTCGAGGTCCAAAAGCTGCATCCCAAAGTGAACTGGGCCATCCCCTCCGGGCCGGATGCGTCGCGCCGCGAGCCCGGGCCCGCAATCAGGAGTGAGCACAACGGTGTGTCGCCAGCTGCTGCACGTCCCGTACGGCGAGCGGCGCGCGCAGCTGGAGCGGCTGTTCGCCGATCGCAGCCTGGGTGCCCTGAGACCACCGACCCGGCGACGGCCAAGGAGTGGCTGACGTCCTGGACGCAGGTGCCCGGCGTCGAGGGTCTCGTGATCCGGGGGAGCGGACAGCGTTATCTGCCGGGAGCCCCTCTACAAGCTGCGCCGCCGGGACTCCACCGAGGCGGTGCTCGGTGCCATCACCGGAACCGTACGGCGGTCGCAGACGCTCAGTGCTGGGCGGCCGCGACGCGGCCGGTGTGCTCCGGGCGGTCGGCCGCAGTACGCCGCCAGACGATGTGCTGCTCGCCGGGCACTATCTGTGGCCCTGTCGGTCGACGACGTGGTTGCCGTCAGCCCGCCCACCCCTCCCCGACACCGGCTGCCTCAACGTCGCCCCGGCCGCCGGCTCTGTCGAGCGGCCCGCCAAAGTAGCCGCCGCGGCGAGGTGTGGGGTGCGGTCCCGTGAGCACAAGCGCCCCGAGTCGTGGCCGACGGCACGCGTACGTGGTCGTAGCCGGCCCGGCTCCCGCCTCGGATACCGTGTTGCTCTACGGGGTGCCATAACGGATGTGACGCCCCCCACCGGAGGTAGTCAGCGTATGAGTTCAAAGCGCAGCAAGAATCCAGCCCTGCCCGTACTCGACGACGCATTCCGACTCGCGTCGGTCAAGGACGCCGAAGAGTCCACCCGTGACTTGGCAGCGCGGCTGGCCACCACCGAGCTGCGCCGCGTTTCCCACCCGGGCCGGGTCACCTGGGAGCCCGCCGATCAGGCCGAGCCCGTACCGGTCCCGCCGACTGTGGTCGACGGTGACGGGGACCTGTGGCTGCGGGACCGGGGCACTGGCACCTGGACCATGCCCGAGTTCAACCCGAAGGAGTTCCCGGCCCGCTGTGGCGAGGTTCTGACGTGGAGCCAGCTTGCCCGCGAGTTCGGCCCGCTTACCGCACTGGCCGACGGCCGCCGCATCGGCGGCGGCCGGCGTCGCTGACCGCGCAGCCTTCTGGGATGACCGCGCGGCGACTGTAGACGGTTTGCCGGGTGGCGGGGCGGCTGACGACGGCCTCAAGACGATGGCACGGCCGGGCGCAAGGCGCGCAGGAGAATCAGCGGACGGCGGCACCACCTGGTCGGTCGTCGCCACCGGCCTGACCGGCTCCACCGGCTCCGTCAGCCTCAAGCGCGCCGCCTGGAACGACGGCTCCTGGCGACTGGTCTACGGCGGCAGCACCACTTCGACCTGGGCGCCCTCACCCGCGGACTACGTCGACGTACGCTGACGCCCTCTCCGACAGCGGAGCACCGCCGGGACCCGGCCGCACACGCGACCGGGCCCCGGCGTCCCGGGCGGCCGGGCCGCACGTCACGGGCGATCAAGGAAGCCTCCACGTGCGGCGGCAGGTACCTGCCAGCGAGGCGACGCCGCCCCACCGCCGAGCCTTCAGCCCGTGCAGGCACGCCTCGGTAAACAGCTTCTGCGGGTCCCTCTCGGTGCGCTGTGCCTGCTCGGCCTGCCGCTGGTCGGCCCCCGCAGCACCTCGTACGAGAGTGTCTCGCCCATCAGGCGCCGGTGGCAGATGCCCCGCCCTTCGGCGCCAGCTCACATCCAGTCGAGCCCGCGCGCCCGTCCGCCACCATCAGGGTGCTGCCCACTGCATCCCCAGTGCGGCGAGGGCGTCGCGCTGGTCGGTGTCCAGCCGGTCCCTCCTGGATTTCGTGTTCGAGAGCCACACCCCCAGCTTCACCGGCACCGGCTCCGCCTTGCCGTCGACCTCGATCTCCACGACAGCGCCGCGCGGGACGGGCCGCTGCCCCGCCCGTTCGACCCACTGCGTGAGGGCGGTCAGGCCCCGCTGGAACGCCGCCTCAGCCTTGCTCCCGGCCTTCCCCGAGCCCTTCGCCGGAGCTGCCTCCGCTGGGGCGGGAGACGGCTCCTCCAGCGGCTTGATGCCCAGCGGGGTGAGCCGCTCCTGCTGCTCGGGCAGCAGCCGCGCCCAGACGGTCGGCTGCTTTTGCTGCTGGAGCCATGTGCCGATGTCGTCGCCCTCGAACAGCACCCCGGGTTCGATCTCGGGCAGGTGGCCGTCGGCGTCGACCAGGTCGGCGAGCACCCGGTAGTGCCGTTGCCAGTCCAGGGGCCATGGGCAGTTCCAGTCGGGGTCGATGGCGGTGAGCTGCGCCGCGCGTACGGCGGCCCGTTCCGGGTCTTTGCCCAGGCCGTTCTTCGCGCCCTTGCGCCGGAGGTTGGCCATGTGCTGCCCGATGGGCACCATTGCCTCGTCCTCGTCCCACACTGCGTTCTGCCGGGGCGCGAGGTGCCCGGTGGCGCGCCGGTAGGAGCGGAGGGCGGCGAGCTTCGCTTCCCACGCCTCCTCACCCGGCTCCCACACCATCCCGGCTTCCGGCGCGTCCAGCAGTGTCTTGCGTCGGTCCTCCAGCTCACCGGCCCGCAGGGCCTTCCTCTGCTGGTGGACCCATCGCCCGAGCGGAAACGCCTTGGTCGCCCCGACTTCGACCTCGGTGTCGTAGGGGACGGCGTAGAGGCCGGTGATCTCGTTCTCCCTGCGCCAGCGGAGCAGGGCCTGGTAGCCCTCCAGCCAGGCCAGGGACTCTGGCCGGTAGACCCGGGTGCGCAGGAAGGCCGCGATCGTGGCGGCGTCGCGCGGGCTGGAGAAGTGGAGCAGGGCGGCTTCGGCGGCGGCCTGCGTGTCGTCGTCTTCCTGGTCCTCGCCGTCGCCCCCGCCGCCGGCCCCGACGATGCGCCCCTCTTCGTCGCGCCGGACGTGCACCTTGCGCTTCCCGCTCGTGAGCGCCCGGGAAGCGAGCTGCTCGACCAGACGTTCGTCATGCGAGCGCAGGCCCTGGAGGACGGCTACGAGGGGGCGGAACGAGGCGCTGGCGACCATGTCGGTCGGGTCCTCGCCGGGCTGGAGGAAGACCGGCACGATGATCCTGGCCACCTTGGTGGAGCCGTCGCGGTTCAACCTGAGCGCCCGGCCGATGTTCTGCACGATCTCCACCTGGGAGCCGCGGGTGTCGGCGAAGCAGATCGAGTCGACTCCCCTCTCGCCGGTGATGTCGACGCCTTCGCCGAGCACGCGAACGCTGGCGAGGAAGGCGCGGTGGACCCGGCGCCCGGCCGCGTCGATGCCGCCTGCGAACTGCCGCAGCACCTCGCGCCGCTCGGAGACGAGGTGGTCGCCGCACAGCCACGCCGCCCACACCCGGTCCGGCGGGACGTGGCGGCCGGCCTCCAGCTCGTAGAACTCTGCGTCGATCGACGACGCCGGGAGCTTCTCCGCGGCGGCCAGGTCCTCGTCGGAGGCGTCGTTCATGTACAGCTCGGCCGCCGTCTCGGGCAGCTTCTCCGCGAACGCCGCGGCCTCTTCCACCTTCTGGTGGAAGGTCATGACCGTACGCAGGTTCCACCTTGCGGCGTGCTCCAAGAGTGCGGTCTGCAGCAGCGCCAGACGCCGGCCGCGCCGCGCCTCCTCCGACTCCCCGAGAACCGGCGAGGGGTCGCGGATCTCCAGCACGTCGATCTCGAACCCGGCGAGGATCTCGCGCTCGATCGCCTCGCTCAGACCGAGTTCTGTGATCCACGCGCCGTAGGTGCCCTCCGGGTCGTCGGCCATGCTCGCGAGCTCCGCCTCCTGGCCGTCGGCGCCCCTTCGCGGCTGGGGAGCGGCGAGGATGCGCGGGGTCGCGGTCAGGTAGAGCCGGAAGTCCGCCGGGATCCGGGCGTTGTCGTGGATCGCTGCCCACGGACGGCCAAGATCACCGGCGGTGCCGTGGGCCTCGTCCACGATGGCGAGGTCGAAGCCCGCCATCTGCTGGCCGTAGAGCCGCTCTCCGCCCGCAAGAGCGGCCTCCAGCGGCCCGCGAACCTTCCGCTGCCCCTCGGGTGCGTCGACGTCCTCACGGTCCACCAGGGAGGCGTACGTGGCGAACACGACGACCGGCCCGGACCCCGCCCACAGCGCGAGCTGGATGGGGTTCGTGGTGGTGCGCACGCCCAGCTCGTTCAGGACCGGGTCGTTCTCCAGCGAGCACACCGCGACCATGGGGGAGCGGTGGCCCACCAGACGCCACGCCTGGGCGGTCTGCACGAGCAGGTCCAGGGTCGGGACGGTGACGAGGACCCGCCCGTCCCGGAAGCACTCCAGCGCGCACGCGGCGACCATGATCGTCTTGCCCGATCCGGTCGCTGACACGATCGTGGCACGGGCACCCTGCGGGGGCACAGCTGACCTTGCAGGGAATCCCACCCACTTACGGAAAGCCGTCTTCTGGTCGACCTGGTGTTCCTTGAGCTGGATTGCAGACATTTCCTTGCCTCCCCTGGTGCCTTATTCCGGCAGCTATTCAGACGGCTACGTGCGGGTGTGAGTACGCGGCTGAGTCGTCCCAGATCGAGGCGCCCGCGAGGTGCCAGCCGCCGGGCGTCCCGTCCGACTTCCCTCGCTTCCACCCCGGCTTGTCGTCTGGGTCGTAGTGCCCGGCACCGAGCGTGCAGACGATGACGTCCCCATCCGTGTCCCGTGTCCGCGCGGTGTACAGACCGCCGGCCTCACCCCGCGCCTCCAGCACCCGGCGCCGCTCGGTGGTGTGCGGGTGCGTGCGCGGCAGCACGACCTCCCGGACGAACCTCTCCAGCCCCACCAGGTCGGCCCGCTCACGCTGCCTCACGTCCGCGATATGTACGGCCCAATCAGCAGCCCCGGCCGACCGGCCGCCACGCCTCTGCCAGTCCTGGTCCGCAATGCACACCAGGGCCTCGCTCACCGCCGCAACGCCTTCGTCCCAGCCGTCCGCGCACCGCGCGCCTTGAGAGGCCGGCGCTATCCCGTCCAGTTCGACAACCTTGCTCTGCGCCCCGGCGACCGCTCCGGCCTCCAGCGCCGCGACCAGGTCGTCAGCCTCAGCCGCGGGCACGCCCTGGGCGGCCAGGAGCGCGAACAGCCTCAACCGGGCGTTGGCGCCCGCCGTCTGATACTGACTCACCCGCCGTACAGAATGGCTGCTCAGCGCGGAATCTGCTCCGGTAGAGTTATAGTGACCGGTCATTCGGTCATTCCTCTCGAAAATGAGGGAGGGTTTCCGGGCGGTTGGGGGTGTCCCGTGTTTCCGCCAACGGTACATGCTGCATCAAGCTGATGCAGCGCTACACTGGAACCCGACACGAACGAGCACCCCCACCCTCACAGCCAGCCCGGCCCGCGCCAGCGGGCCCAGGCGGTCCTGGAGGCGTAGCCGCAAGGACCGTTGAGGCGGGGGAGCGCAGCGAACCCGCCGACTCCGGGTTGAAGCGAAGCGGAAGCCCGGAAAACAGGGGCGCAGCCCCTAGCCCTGGAAGCGCAGCGGACAGGGCGTCACCTCCGGTACGCAGTACCGGAGGTGAGTGGCTCGCTGCGCGAGCCACCAACGCTCCCGCGGAGCGGGAGCGCAACCCCCGCGCGCAGCGCGGGGGTTCGCTTGCACATCGCGCAGCGATGTGGTACCCGCGCCGCGGG
>NZ_JBIWJG010000029.1:0-19639 GCF_044765045.1 Streptomyces sp. NPDC093546
AGGTGCTGGACCGGTACCTGCACCACCTGCGGACGACCTCTACCCGCCCAACGAAGCCGCCGCAGACAGGGCAGAACCTAACGAAGCACTACTAGGGCCTGTCTTCCGGATCTTGCCGGGCTCGCGGGGTCTGGCCTGATCCGGAAGACAGGCCCTAGCCACAAGGACCCCCGCCCGCTGCTCCATCATGGAGGCATGCCCGAAGGAGACACCGTCTGGCTGACCGCCCGTCGCCTGCACACCGCCCTCGCGGGCAGGCTCCTGACGCGCTCCGACCTCCGTGTCCCTCGGCTCGCCACCGCCGACCTCACCGGCCGGGAGGTCCTGGACGTCACTCCGCGCGGCAAGCACCTGCTCACCCGCATCGAGGGCGGCCTGACCCTCCACTCCCACCTCCGGATGGACGGCGCGTGGCACGTCTACGCGCCCGACGAGCGCTGGCGCGGCGGCCCCGCGCACCAGATCCGGGCCATCCTCGCCACCACCGCCCACACCGCCGTCGGCTACCGCTTGCCCGTCCTGGACCTGATCCGCACCAGCGAGGAGCACTCCGTCGTGGGCCACCTCGGCCCCGATCTCCTCGGCCCGGACTGGGACTTCGAGGAAGCCGTACGCCGCGTGTGCGCCGACCCCGCACGCCCCCTCGGCGAGGCGCTGCTGGACCAGCGCAACCTCGCGGGCATCGGCAATGTCTTCAAGTGCGAGCTCGCCTTCCTCGCCCGCGTCACCCCCTGGCTGCCCGTCGGCGACCTGCCGCCCGGCGTGCCCGAGCGGCTCGTCGCGACTGCCCACCGCCTCCTGGAGGAGAACAAGGAGCGCTTCGAGCGCCGCACCACACCGAGCTCCCGCCCCGACCAGAAGCTGTACGTCTACGGCCGCAGGCACCAGCCCTGTTACCGCTGCGGCACCCCGATCCGCTGGGACGACCGGCACGACCGGATCTCGTACTGGTGCCCCGGTTGTCAGAAGGGCCCCGGCCCCGAGGCGGCCGCGGCCGGTTGACGCCTCGTCGGGGTGTCAGCCTCGTCGTCGGCTGTCAGGTGCTCCAGGGGTTCGTCCTCCGCCGTACCGCACTGGTGGCCATGAAGGCCCTGCGCGCCGGCCGGCGGCGAGGCGGCGGCGAGGCGGCGTGCACCGGCAGGAGGCTGATCCCCCAGCCACCCGCCGCCACGAAGCCTTCCACGACACCCGCCTGACCCGGCGCCAGAGCCAGCCGCAGCACCGCCCAGCACCACAGCCCGCCCAGCACCAGCGCCAGCGCCACCCGTCCGGCCGTCAGCATCCGCGCGCCCGCCGTCCGTTCGGGCGCCGTCCGTTCCGGCACCGTGCGCGCAGGCGCCGGTCGCAGGCCCCGTCGCCGTACCATGGCCGCCTCCTCCGGTCGACGCTAGACCGGCCGGTCAAGCGGCGGGAGGGCGTACCGGCGCACACCTCCAGCGCGCACCCGGCCGCCCCTACGCGCTCCTCGCGCTCCGCCGCCGACGCCGTACCGTCACCCGCGCGTAAACCGGCTCCGCGCCGCTCACACACTGTCCGCCTGGCGGCTCTCGGCCTGGAACATCCACGCGTGCTTCTCGAGGTCCGCGGTCAGCGCGATCAGCAGGTCCTGCGTGACCGGGTCGGGCTCGTCGGTGGCGGCGATCCGCTCCCGCATCCGCCCGACCACGGCGACGAGCGCGTCGACCATGATCCGGACCGCGTCGTCGTCCTTGATCCACCCGGTCGGTACGTTCCCGATCGCGCTGCTCGACGAGACTGTCGAGGCTCGCCCGTCCGGGTTCACACCCAGCGCCGAGGCGCGCTCCGCGACGACGTCGGCGTGCTGGCGCGCGGTGGCCACGACCTCGTCGAGCTGGAGGTGAACGGAGCGGAAGCGCGGTCCGACCACGTTCCAGTGCACCTGCTTCGCCACCAGGGACAGGTCCACCACGTCCACCAGCGTCCCTTGCAGCGCCTCGCCGACCACCTTGAGGTCGGCGTCGGGCAGAGAGCTCTTGACGACAGTCATTCCGAATCCTCCGTTCCGGCGTGCGGCCGTGCGCGCACACGCCTGTCCACGATGACACATACGACCTAAAACGGGCATTCGGGGTAAACGAAAGCCCCGGTCGGCACTCGGGTACCCGACCGGGGCTCAGCTCAAAACGCCGACGCTCACAAGCTCGCTCGACACCAGCTCACTCGACGCGAGCTCGCCGCGACGCGCTCGTGCGCGCTCAGGCGGCGACGACGTCCACCGCCTCCGCGGGCGCCTTGATGGTCACCCGCTCGGTCGGCACGCCCGCCACCGACGTCACGGACACAGAGTTGAGCATGGGGCGTACTGGTGCCGGCACCGGCTCACTCGCCGCTGCCGATTCCGCCAGCTCCGCCAGCGAGAGCTCGTCGCTCACCTCTCGCATGAGCTCGGACATCCGTACGTCAAGCGCGTCGCAAATCGCGGAGAGCAGCTCGGAGGAAGCCTCCTTCTGCCCCCGCTCCACCTCGGAGAGATAGCCGAGCGAGACTCGGGCGGACGAGGAGACTTCGCGCAGAGTACGGCCCTGGCGCTGGCGCTGCCGACGCAGCACGTCACCCAGCAGGCGACGGAGCAGAATCATCGGTGGCTCCCTCCTCGGACCGCGTAGCCGCATCCTTCACGCCCCACCGTACCGCCTCGCGCTGCGGCCGTGCGGGGAGCGATGTCGTGTTCACTCAGGGCTGCAAACATCAATTCCCCCCGTTCTGTTCCGTATCCTGTGCCCGCGCATTTTCCGAGAGTTCGTTCGCGAGCAGCTCCAGCACGCTCCGTACACTCTCTCTACGGATTTCCGCACGGTCGCCGTTCAATCTCAGGGCGACGACTTTCCCCGCTCCGGGTGGCCCGTCGGGCGGTCCGCAAACCGCCGCGAACACCGTTCCGACCGGCTGCCCGTCCTGCGGCTCGGGCCCCGCGACCCCCGTCGTCGCGATCCCCCAGTCGGCGCCCAGCCGGGCCCGTACACCCCTCGCCATCTGCAGCGCCACGTCCGGATCGACCGCTCCGCGCTCCGCCAGAAGGATCCCGTCGACGGCCAGCAGCTCCTGCTTCAGCGCCGTCGCGTACGCCGTGACGGACCCCCGGAAAGAGCGGGAGGCGCCCGGTACGGAGGTCAGCTCCGCGGCCACCATGCCACCGGTGAGGGACTCGGCCACAGCGAGCGTCTGATTACGCTGCGCAAGCAGCGCCAGCACCCGCGCCGCGGCGGCGGGCGCGTCCGGAGCCGCCCACGTCGCGACGGGGCCGTCGGCGGGACCTGCCGAAGTCGCGACGACAGCCGCACCCGAACCCGACGACATCGCGGCCGGCCTCATCGCCCCGGCTCCGATCCGCTCTCCGTCCCCGTTCCCGAAGCCGTCCCCGTTCCCGAAGCCGTTCCCGAAGCCGTTCCCGTTCCCGGTGCCGTCCCGGAAGCCGCTTCCGAAGCCGCCCCGGCCGCCGCCTGGCGGGCCGCGGCCCGCTCCGCCGCGAGGCCCCGGCGCCGCAGCACGACCGCCTGCCGCACGTAGTCGAGGCCGGTCACCACGGTCAGGACGACGGCCAGCGCCATCACCCACCACCGCAGCGTGGCCAGCGGCCCGGTCAGCATGAGCACGTACATGCCGACCGCGGTGCCCTGCGCCAGCGTCTTCATCTTGCCGCCGCGGCTGGCCGGAATGACCCCGTGCCGGATCACCCAGAAGCGCATCAGCGTGATGCCCAGCTCACGGAAGAGGATGACCCCGGTCACCCACCACGGCAGGTCGCCCAGCGCCGACAGGCACAGCAGACCGGCCGCCATGATCGCCTTGTCGGCGATCGGGTCCGCGATCTTCCCGAAGTCGGTGACCAGGTTGTACGCCCGGGCCAGATGGCCGTCGAAGATGTCGGTGATCATGGCGACGGCGAACGCCGCCCACGCCCAGGCGCGCCAGGCCGGGTCGTACCCGCCGTCCTGGAGCATCAGCACCACGAACGCCGGCACGAGGACCAGCCGCACCATGGTGAGGATGTTGGCGATGTTCCAGAGGCTGGCCTGGTTGACGGCCGCAGCGCCCAGCTTGCCGCCGGGCGGCGTCGGCCTGCCCGCACCGCCCGCGGCGGATGCCGGGACTCCGGTCATCTGCCCGCCTCCTCGAAAAGACACTCGGCGATCAGGTCGACGCCCTCCGTGCCCACGACCTTGGCCGTGACCATACGGCCGGGCACGAGCCCCTCGGCCGTCGTGAAGACGACCTGGCCGTCCGTCTCGGGCGCCTGGTGCGGACCCCGCCCCACGGCACCGTCACCGTCCGGGGAGGTGTCGACCGACTCGACCAGTACCTCCATGGTCTCGCCGATCCGCTCCTCCGCGCGCTGCGCGGTGAGCTCCTCCGCGAGCCGCGACAGATGGGCGAGCCGCTCGTCGACGACGTCCTGGTCGAGCTTGTCCTCGTACGTGGCGGCCTCGGTGCCGTCCTCGTCGGAGTAGCCGAAGACGCCGATGGCGTCGAGGCGGGCGTTTGTGAGGAAGCGTTCCAGCTCGGCGAAGTCCTCCTCGGTCTCGCCGGGGAAGCCCACGATGAAGTTCGAGCGCACGCCGGCCTGCGGCGCCTTGGAGCGGATGGTGTCCAGCAGCTCCAGGAACCGGTCGGTGTCGCCGAAGCGCCGCATGGCGCGCAGCACGCCCGGTGCCGAGTGCTGGAAGGACAGGTCGAAGTACGGGGCGACCTTCTCGGTCGAGGTCAGCACGTCGATGAGCCCGGGCCGCATCTCGGCGGGCTGCAGGTAGCTGACGCGTACGCGCTCGATCCCGTCGACCGCCGCCAGCTCCGGCAGCAGCGTCTCCAGGAGGCGGATGTCGCCGAGGTCCTTGCCGTACGAGGTGTTGTTCTCGGAGACCAGCATGATCTCCTTCACGCCCTGCTCGGCCAGCCAGCGCGTCTCGCCGAGCACGTCGCTCGGCCGCCGCGAGACGAAGGAGCCGCGGAAGGACGGGATGGCGCAGAACGAGCAGCGCCGGTCGCAGCCGGAGGCGAGCTTCACCGAGGCGACGGGGCTGGAGTCGAGGCGGCGGCGCAGCGGGGCGCGCGGCCCGGACGCGGGCGCGACGCCCTCGGGCAGGTCCTCGGGGGCGGCTGCGGGGGCCTCCGCGGCGCCGTGCCCGGGCAGGGCCACGTCGGCGGCGGCCCGCTGGCGCTCCACCGGGGACAGCGGCAGCAGCTTGCGCCGGTCGCGCGGGGTGTGGGCCTCGACGTTGCCACCGCTCAGGATGGTCTGGAGGCGCCCGGAGATGTCGGCGTAGTCGTCGAAGCCGAGCACGCCGTCGGCCTCGGGCAGCGCCTCGGCGAGCTCCTTGCCGTACCGCTCGGCCATGCAGCCGACCGCGACGACGGCCTGGGTCCTGCCGTGGTCCTTCAGATCGTTGGCTTCCAGCAGGGCGTCGACGGAGTCCTTCTTGGCGGCCTCGACGAACCCACACGTGTTGACGACCGCGACGTCCGCGTCGGCGGCGTCCTCGACGAGCTCCCAGCCGTCCGCTGCCAAGCGGCCTGCGAGCTCCTCCGAGTCCACCTCGTTACGGGCGCAGCCAAGAGTGACAAGGGCGACGGTACGGCGTTCGGGCATGGACTCAAGACTACTTCGTCCCAGCCATGCCCCCGCCGCTCAGGGGTCACCCGCCCGTTCCCGGGCCCCGCGCCCCCGGGTCCCGCGTCCCCCGGCCACCGGATCCGGGGGTCACCGGCCCCGGGTCACCCGACCTGGGGGTCGCCCTTCGTGTACGACAGCCGCTCGACCTGCCCGGTCTCGAACCGGTCCTCGACCTTCTTCCCGTTCACGAAGAGCTCGATCGCCCCGGCGTTGCCCAGGATGAGGTCGATCTTCTCGTCGTCCTGGAAGGTCTTGGAGTCGCCCTTGAGGAGGAGCCCGTCGAAGAGCAGCTTGCCGTCGCTCGCCTTCGCGGAGATCCAGCTCTTGTCGTCGGTCGCGGTGAGCTTGACCGTCACCTTGTCCTTCGGGGCGGCCGCGATCGCGCTCTCGGACGGCGCGGGCGGCGGAACCGCCGGCTTCGGCGGCTGCGGCTTCGGGCTGACCTTCTGCGCGGGGGCCGGACCCTCGGCCACCTGGGTGCCGCGGGAGTGGCCGTCGTTGCCGTTGACCATGGTGAAGCCGACGAAGCCGATCACGGCGACGATGGCGGCGACCATGGCGGCGGTCCAGTTCGGACGCCGGCGCTCCGGACGGATGCGCTCCGCCTCGAAGAGCGGCGCCGCGGGCGTGGGCGACGGGCGGCCGCCGTGCTCCGCGTCGTACTGCTCCACCAGTCGTACGGGATCGAGCCCGACGGCGCGGGCGAGCGTGCGGATGTGCCCTCGGGCGTACACGTGACCGCCGCACCGCGAGAAGTCGTCCTCCTCGATGGCGTGCACGATGGGGATGCGCACGCGCGTGGAGGTGCTGACCTCTTCCACGGTCAGGCCCGCGTCGATCCGTGCCTGCTGGAGCGCACGGCCGATCGAGGGGCGGTCCTCCGCCTCCGCGTCCGAGGGGACGGAAGCGTCGGAAACGGTCGAAGGGGGTGAAGGCCGGTCGTCTTCGGGGGAGTTGCCGATGGACACGAGGGCGCCTTTCGAGCGTGTAACCACCTGCTGGAGGTTCAGTCTATGGGTGGTACGAAAGGGTTAAGCAACCGGGCGGACGCACTTTGTACGCCATCGGAATGGCTGTGCGACCGAGGGGCGGAACGGGCAGCAGACCCATTGTCCGTCCCTCCCTCCAACTTGACGTACGACGCGGGGAAACGGTTGCTCACGATCCCCTTACGAGTGAGACGCGATCGGCGCCGGAGCGGACGCGCCGGGGGATTCCCTTACGCCTCCGACTCCCCTCGGATCACCGCCAGTACTCCATCCAGCTCATCCGGTTTGACAAGCACGTCCCGCGCCTTGGAGCCCTCGCTCGGGCCCACGATGTTCCGCGACTCCATCAGGTCCATCAGCCGGCCCGCCTTGGCGAATCCGACGCGCAGCTTGCGCTGGAGCATGGACGTGGAGCCGAACTGCGTGGTGACGACCAGTTCGGCGGCCTGGCACAGCAGGTCGAGGTCGTCGCCGATGTCCTCGTCGATCTCCTTCTTCTGCTTCGTGCCGACCGTGACGTCGTCGCGGAAGACCGGCGCCATCTGGTCCTTGCAGTGCTGGACGACCGCCTGGATCTCGTCCTCGGTCACGAAGGCGCCCTGCATGCGGACCGGCTTGTTCGCGCCCATCGGCAGGAAGAGCCCGTCGCCCTTGCCGATGAGCTTCTCGGCGCCGGGCTGGTCGAGGATGACCCGGCTGTCGGCGAGCGAGGAGGTGGCGAAGGCGAGCCGTGACGGCACGTTGGCCTTGATGAGGCCGGTGACCACGTCCACGGACGGGCGCTGGGTGGCGAGCACCAGGTGGATACCGGCGGCGCGGGCCAGCTGGGTGATGCGGACGATGGCGTCCTCGACGTCACGCGGCGCGACCATCATCAGGTCGGCGAGCTCGTCGACGATGACCAGCAGGTACGGGTACGGCTGGAGCTCGCGCTCGCTGCCCTCCGGCTGTTTGACCTTCCCGGCCCGTACGGCGGCGTTGAAGTCGTCGATGTGCCGGAAGCCGTACGCCGCCAGGTCGTCGTAGCGCAGGTCCATCTCGCGCACGACCCACTGGAGCGCCTCGGCGGCCCGCTTGGGGTTGGTGATGATGGGCGTGATGAGGTGCGGGATGCCCTCGTACGCCGTGAGCTCGACGCGCTTGGGGTCGACCAGCACCATCCGGACGTCCTCGGGGGTCGCCCTTATCATCACGGACGTGATCAGGCAGTTGATGCACGACGACTTGCCGGATCCGGTCGCGCCCGCGACGAGCACGTGCGGCATCGTCGCCAGGTTGGCCATCACATAGCCGCCCTCGACGTCCTTGCCGAGCGCGACGAGCATCGGGTGGTCGTCCCCGGCGGCGTCCGCGAGCCGCAGGACGTCGCCGACCTTGACCATCTCGCGGTCGGTGTTCGGGATCTCGATGCCGACGGCGGACTTGCCGGGGATCGGCGAGATGATCCGGACGTCGGGGCTGGCGACGGCGTACGCGATGTTCTTCGTCAGCGCCGTGATCCGCTCGACCTTCACGGCCGGGCCGAGCTCCACCTCGTACCGCGTGACCGTCGGCCCGCGCGTGAAGCCGGTGACGGCCGCGTCGACCTTGAACTCGGAGAAGACGTTCGTCAGCGCGGCGACGATCGCGTCGTTGGCGGCGCTGCGCGTCTTGCCGGGCCCGCCCCGCTCCAGCAGGTCCAGCGAGGGCAGGACGTACGTGATGTCCCCGGCGAGCTGGAGCTGCTCGGCGCGCGGCGGCAGGGGCTCGGTCTCGTCGCGTACGGGCGCGGGCTTGGTGAGGTCGGGCACGAGGCCGCCGGGCGCCTTGGCGTCGCGCGCGGGCGGTACGGAGCCGGTGCCCTCGGCACCCGGCCGCGCCGGGCGCCCGGATCCCCTGGCACCCGCCCCCTCGGCGACCGTCCGCTCCCGGTCGGCCGCCACGTCCCGCGTCAGGTCGGCGACGACCGGCGAGGGCGGCATGCCGTTCAGCACGGCCCCGTCCAGCGCGGCGGCGGCAGCGGCGGCGATGTCCACCGCGTCCCTGGGCCGGTCGAAGTCGGGCTCGGGGGCGGCGGACGTCCGCTTCCGCGGCCGCCTGCGCCGGGTGAGCGCCTCCTCCTCGGCCTGCTCCGGGTCGTACGGGTCCCCGGCTCCGCTGCCGGCGGCCCGGCGCCGCGACCGGGCGGGCAGCGCCGCGTCGCGCCACTGGTCGTCGTACCGCTCGTCGTCCTCGCTCCACTCCGGCTCCAGCGGCGCGACGAGCCCGAGGCGGACGCCGAGGGCCCGCAGCCGCTGCGGGATGGCGTACACGGGCGTCGCCGTGACGACGAGCAGGCCGAAGACGGTGAGCAGCACCAGCATCGGGACGGCGAGGACCTCGCCCATCATGAAGACCAGCGGCTTGGACGCGCCCCAGCCGATCAGACCGCCCGCGTCCCGCACCGCCTCGCTGCCCTGGTCCCGGCCCGGCGAGCCGCACGCGATGTGCACCTGCCCGAGGACGCCGACGACGAGCGCGGACAGACCGATGACGATCCGCCCGTTGGCCTCCGGTTTCTCCGGGTGCAGGATCAGCCGGACCGCGATGGAGCCGATCAGCAGCGGTACGAGCAGGTCGAGCCGCCCGAACGCGCCGGTGACCAGCATCTCGACGAGGTCGCCGACCGGGCCCCGGAGGTTGGCCCAGGTACCCGCGGCGACGATCAGCGCGATGCCGAGCAGGAGCAGCGCCAGCCCGTCCTTGCGGTGCGCCGGGTCGAGCCCCTTGGCGCCGCGCCCTATGCCGCGCAGCATCGCGCCGACGGCGTGGGCGAGCCCGAGCCACAGGGCGCGTACGAGCCGGTACACGCCCCCGGTGGGAGACGGCGCCGCCTTCCGTGCGCCCTTGGCGCCTGCTGCGGCCTTCCTCGCCCCGGCCGCCTTCTTGGCGGGCTTGGCGGGTGCCTTCTTCGCGGGGCCCTTCCTGGCGGCGGGCGCGGTCTTCTTGGCGGGAGGCTTCGCGGGCACCGCCTCGGGGGCCGCCCGCTTCGCCGCGCCGCCCGTCGTACGGCCGGCGGCGCGCGGCTTCGCGGTGCCCGCCGTGCTCTGGGAACCCTTGCCGGACGTACGTGAGGCCATGGGGGTGAGGTTACCGGGGTGAAGCACCGTCGACACGTGTGACTACGGCTTCACCCGTTCGTGTCGCCCGTACGGTCACCGAAAACTGACGACCGCTCACGGGATCGCGCTGGGCCGGGTGCGTCAGCCCTGCGCCGGAAGGCTCGGCGAGCCGCCGCCGCTGCCCGGCTCCAGGGCGTCCAGCGCCCGGCGCAGCCCGGTGAGTTTGCGCTCCAGGTGCGCGGCGGTGGCGACGGCGGCGGCGTCCGCCGACTCGTCGTCCAGCTGCTTGGAGAGCGCCTCGGCCTGCTCCTCGACGGCGGCGAGCCGCGCGGAGAGCTCGGCGAGGAGGCCGGCGGACTCGCGGGCCACGCCGTCCTGCGCTCCCTGGCCGCCTTCGAGCTGGAGCCGCAGCAGCGCGGCCTGCTCGCGCAGCTGACAGTTCTTCATGTACAGCTCGACGAAGACGGAGACCTTGGCGCGCAGCACCCAGGGGTCGAACGGCTTGGAGATGTAGTCCACGGCGCCCGCCGCGTACCCCCGGAAGGTGTGGTGCGGGCCGTGGTTGATCGCGGTCAGGAAAATGATCGGGATGTCCCGTGTCCGTTCCCGACGCTTGATGTGCGCGGCGGTCTCGAAGCCGTCCATTCCGGGCATCTGGACGTCCAGGAGAATGACCGCGAAGTCGTCCGTCAGCAGCGCCTTGAGCGCTTCCTCCCCTGACGATGCCCGGACCAGCGTCTGATCGAGCGCAGAGAGGATGGCCTCCAGCGCCAGCAGATTCTCCGGTCGGTCATCGACCAGGAGGATCTTGGCCTTCTGCACCATGGCCCGTCCTCCTCGCCCCGGCAGTTGGCCGGGCGCCGCCCCAGGGGACGACTCCCTTGCGCCGTCCGTCCTTGTGCCGGTCATGGTAGCCGCACCCCGCCTGTCGCCACACCCTGTCACCGCGATGTCACTGTGCACGTAGCAGAAACGCGGTGGGAGACCAGAAGGTTCCCCGTATACCGCCCTCTCACACGCTTTCGACCACAGTCAGTCAACAACTCGCCGTCATTCGTGCGGCCTCCGCTCACTCTCCGCGCATCCACTGCTCCATGACCGAGAGAAGATGATCCGGATCCACCGGCTTCGTAACGTAGTCGGAAGCGCCGGACTCGATGGCCTTCTCCCGGTCGCCCTTCATCGCCTTCGCCGTCAGCGCGATGATCGGAAGCCCGGCGAACTGCGGCATCCGCCGGATCGCCGTCGTCGTCGCGTATCCGTCCATCTCGGGCATCATGATGTCCATCAGGACGACGGCCACGTCGTCGTGCTGCTCCAGGACCTCGATGCCCTCGCGGCCGTTCTCCGCGTACAGCACCGCGAGCCCGTGCTGCTCCAGCACGCTGGTGAGCGCGAAGACGTTACGGATGTCGTCGTCGACGATCAGCACCTTCTCGCCGCCGAACTCGAAGCGGCGGCCCGGCTCGAACGCCTCCTGCCCGGCGCCCTGCCACTCCGCGGCACCTCCCGCACCTGTGGCACCAGAGCCGCCGGCACCACCCGACGAACCGGTCGCCGCCGGAGCCGGTGCCTCCTGCGCCGACTGACCGGGCAGCGCGGCCCGCTGGTCGGCCCGGCCCAGGGCCCTGCGGCGGTGCCGGAACAGCGCACCGGATCCTCCGGCCCGCCCCTCGGCTGCGGGCAGGCCACCCGCGCCCTCGGGGCCCATGCCGTCGAGCTCACCGGACTCCGGCCCCGCGCCCGGGACCTGGTGCCCGTAGCCGTGCGGCGGCAGCTCGCTGGGGTGCAGCGGCAGGTACAGCGTGAACGTCGAGCCGCGGCCCGGCTCGCTCGCCGCGTGGATCTCGCCGCCCAGCAGCCGCGCGATCTCCCGGCTGATCGACAGGCCCAGGCCCGTACCGCCGTACTTGCGGCTCGTCGTCCCGTCCGCCTGCTTGAACGCCTCGAAGATCACCCGCATCTTGCTGGCCGCGATGCCGATCCCGGTGTCGGTCACCGAGAACGCGATCAGGTCGGCGCCCGGCTCGGTCAGCGACCCCGACTCCAGCAGCTGCTCGCGGATCGACTGCGGCACGTCCGTCTTGGCCGGGCGGATGACCAGCTCCACCGCCCCGCTGTCGGTGAACTTCACGGCGTTCGACAGCAGGTTGCGCAGTACCTGCAGCAGCCGCTGCTCGTCGGTGTGGAGCGTGGCGGGCAGCTCCGGCGAGACCCGTACCGAGAAGTCCAGCCCCTTCTCGGCGGTCAGCGGCCGGAAGGTCGCCTCCACGTAGTCGACGAGCTGGACCAGTGCGATACGGGTCGGGCTGACGTCCATCTTGCCCGCCTCGACCTTCGACAGGTCGAGGATGTCGTTGATCAGCTGGAGCAGGTCCGACCCGGCGCCGTGGATGGTCTCGGCGAACTCGACCTGCTTCGGCGACAGGTTCCCCTCGGCGTTGTCCGCGAGCAGCTTGGCGAGGATGAGCAGCGAGTTCAGCGGCGTACGCAGCTCGTGCGACATGTTCGCCAGGAACTCCGACTTGTAGCGCATGGAGACCGCGAGCTGCTCGGCCCGCTCCTCCAGCACCTGCCGGGCCTCCTCGATCTCGGTGTTCTTCACCTCGATGTCGCGGTTCTGCTGCGCCAGCAGCTCGGCCTTCTCCTCCAGTTCGGCGTTGGAGTCCTGGAGCGCCTTCTGCCGGCTCTCCAGCTCCGCCGAGCGCTCGCGCAGCTGCTCCGTGAGCTCCTGCGACTGCTTCAGCAGCACCTCGGTCTTGGTGTTGACGCTGATGGTGTTGACGCTCGTCGCGATCATCTCGGCGAGCTGGTTGAGGAAGTCGCGCTGGATCTGGGTGAAGGGCTGGAACGACGCCAGCTCGATCACGCCGAGGACCTTCCCCTCGAAGACCACCGGCAGCACGATCACATACGCCGGGGACGCCTCCCCGAGACCCGAGGAGATCTTCAGGTAGCCCGGCGGCACGTTGACCTGGATGGTCCGCTTCTCCTCGGCCGCCGTGCCGATCAGCGTCTCGCCGGGCCGGAAGGTCGTGGGCATCGACCCGGCCGAGTAGCCGTAGCTGCCGCGCATGACCAGCTCGTACGAGCCGTCCTCGTCCGCCCCGATCTCGTTGCCGCCGCCCGTCGGCATGGCCAGGAAGAAGGCGCCGTGCTGTGCCGAGACGACCGGCGTCAGCTCGCTCATGATCAGCGACGCCACGTCGTCGAGGTCGCGGCGGCCCTGCATGAGGCCGGAAATGCGGGCCAGGTTGCCCTTCAGCCAGTCCTGCTCCTCGTTCGCGAGGGTGGTGTCGCGCAGGTTGGCGATCATGGTGTTGATGTTGTCCTGGAGTACCTGGATCTCGCCCGCCGCGTCCACGTCGATCTTCAGGTTCAGATCGCCGCGGGTCACCGCCGTGGCGACGGCCGCGATGGCGCGCACCTGCCGGGTGAGGTTGCCGGCCATCTCGTTCACCGACTCGGTCAGGTCGCGCCAGGTGCCGTCGACGTCCCGTACGCGTGCCTGGCCGCCGAGGATGCCCTCCGTACCCACCTCGCGGGCCACCCGCGTGACCTCCTCGGCGAAGGAGGACAGCTGGTCGACCATCGTGTTGATGGTGTTCTTCAGCTCCAGGATCTCGCCGCGCGCGTCGATGTCGATCTTCTTGGTGAGGTCGCCCTTGGCGATGGCTGTGGTGACGGCGGCGATCTGGCGCACCTGGCCGGTCAGGTTGGACGCCATCGAGTTCACCGACTCGGTCAGGTCCTTCCACGTACCGGAGACGCCCGGCACCCGCGCCTGTCCGCCCAGTTCGCCTTCCGTGCCCACCTCGCGCGCCACCCGGGTCACCTCGTCGGCGAACGACGACAGCGTGGTCACCATGGTGTTGACGGTGTTCGCGAGCTCGGCGACCTCGCCGCGCGCCTCGACCGTCACCTTCTTGGTCAGATCGCCGTTGGCGACGGCCGACGACACCCGCGAGATGTTCCGCACCTGCGAGGTGAGGTTGTTGGCCATCACGTTGACGTTGTCGCTGAGGTCCTTCCAGATGCCGGTGACGCCCCGCACCCGCGCCTGACCGCCGAGGATGCCCTCCGTACCCACCTCGCGGGCCACCCGCGTGACCTCGTCCGCGAAGTTGGAGAGCTGGTCCACCATCGTGTTGACGGTGGTGACGAGGTCGAGGATCTCGCCCCGCGCGTCGACGGTGATCTTCTTCGACAGGTCGCCCTTGGCGACCGCCGTCGTCACCTCGGCGATGTTGCGCACCTGCGAGGTCAGGTTGTTCGCCATCGAGTTGACGGACTGGGTCAGGTCCTTCCAGGTGCCGGAGACGCCCTGCACCTCTGCCTGGCCTCCCAGGATGCCCTCGGTGCCCACCTCACGGGCCACCCGGGTCACCTGCTCCGCGAAGTTCGAGAGCTGGTCCACCATCGTGTTGAGGGTGTTCTTCAGCTCCAGGATCTCGCCCCGCGCGTCCACGTCGATCTTCTGCGACAGGTCACCGCGCGCCACCGCGGTGGCGACCTGCGCGATGTTACGGACCTGGGCGGTGAGGTTCCCGGCCATGCTGTTGACCGAGTCCGTCAGGTCACGCCACACGCCCGCGACGCCCGGCACCTGCGCCTGACCACCGAGCCGGCCATCGGTGCCCACCTCACGGGCCACCCGGGTCACCTGCTCCGCGAACGCGGACAGCTGGTCGACCATGGTGTTGATGGTGTTCTTGAGCTCGAGGATCTCGCCGCGCGCGTCCACGTCGATCTTCTGCGACAGGTCACCACGCGCCACGGCCGTCGTCACCTGGGCGATCTGCCGCACCTGCGACGTCAGGTTCCCGGCCATGAAGTTGACGGAGTCCGTGAGCTCCTTCCACGTCCCCGAGACGCCGTCGACGCGCGCCTGGCCGCCGAGCCGGCCCTCCGTACCCACGTCCCGCGCCATCCGCGTCACCTGGTCGGCGAAGGACGACAGCTGCGCCACCATCGTGTTGACGGTGTTCTTCAACTCCAGCATCTCGCCCGCGACATCGACGGTGACCTTCTGCGTCAGATCGCCGTTCGCCACCGCCGTCGTCACCTGCGCGATGTCCCGCACCTGACCGGTGAGGTTGCGGAACGCCGTGTTGACGGAGTCCGTCAGGTCCTTCCAGGTCCCCGCGGCCCCCGGCACATGGGCCTGGCCACCGAGCCGGCCCTCGACGCCCACCTCACGGGCCACGCGCGTCACTTCGGAACCGAACGCCGACAGCTGGTCCACCATCGTGTTGACGGTGTTCTTCAACTCCAGCATCTCGCCGGCCACGTCGACGGTGACCTTCTGCGACAGGTCGCCGTTCGCCACCGCCGTCGTCACCTGCGCGATGTCCCGCACCTGAGTGGTCAGGTTGCGGAAGACGGTGTTGACCGAGTCCGTCAGGTCCTTCCACGTGCCCGCCGCGCCCGGCACCTGCGCCTGACCGCCGAGAAGCCCCTCGGCACCGACCTCGCTCGCCACCCGCGTCACCTCGTCGGCGAACGTCCGCAGCGTCTCGGTCATCTGGTTGATCGTGTCGGCGAGCTGCGCGACCTCACCGCGTGCGCTCACTGTCACCTTCTGCGACAGGTCGCCGTTGGCGACGGCGGTCGTCACCTCGGCGATACCCCGCACCTGCGAGGTCAGGTTGCCCGCCATCGTGTTGACGGAGTCGGTCAGGTCCTTCCACACACCGGCCACACCCGGCACCTCGGCCTGCCCGCCGAGCTCACCCTCCGTACCGACCTCACGCGCGACCCGCGTGACCTCGGACGAGAACGACGACAGCTGGTCCACCATCGTGTTCACGGTGTTCTTCAGCTGGAGCATCTCACCGGCCACGTGCACGGTGACCTTCCGCGACAGATCGCCCTTGGCGACCGCCGTCGTCACCAGCGCGATGTCCCGCACCTGGGCCGTCAGCCGGTACGCCATGGTGTTCACCGAGTCCTGGAGGTCCTTCCAGGACCCGGACATCCCGCGCACCTGCGCCTGCCCGCCGAGCTTCCCCTCGGTGCCGACCTCCAGCGCGACCCGCGTCACCTCGTCGGTGAACGCCGACAACTGGTCCACCAGGTTGTTCACCGTACGGGCGACCTTGAGGAACTCCCCGCGCAGCGGCCGCACGGTCCCGTCCAGCCCCTCCGAGCGCAGCTCCATCCGCTGCTCCAGGTCGCCCTCGGCGACCGCGGAGAGCACCCGCCCGACCTCCGACACCGGCCGCGTCAGATCGTCCACCAGGGCGTTCGCCGCCTCGATGGCCTGCGCCCAGGCGCCCTCACTGGCCCCGACCTCCAGGCGCTCGGACAGCTTGCCCTCGCGCCCGACCATCCGCCGCACCCGCGACAGCTCACCGGTCAGATGCAGCTTCCGGTCGGCGACCTCGTTGAAGACGGCGGCGATCTCCGCCATCACGCCGTCGCCCGTCACCGTCAGGCGCTTGCGGAAGTTGCCGTCCCGCATCGACGCCAGTGCCGTGAGCAACCGCTCCAAAGCGGCGGCGTCCACCTCGACCGTCCCACCGCTCCGGGACCGCCCGCCCTTCGTGCGCGTGCTACCGCCCCGCGCCGTCACGCCAGACTCCACCGTGTCCCTCCCGCAGGGGTTGACCGTACCGCTCGGCATTACTGCCCGGGCGTTGCTGCTCCGGCTGTCACTGGCAGCGTTCCCAGTGTTTCACCACGACCGATCGAGGCCATAACAGTTCGGCAGCTTCGCATAACGTCCCCGCCCACGGGGGACGGAAACGGTGGTGACCACCATCCGCCCGGACAGCGAAGGTAAGTAACCTGGCATGCGGCTGTCCAACCGCCCCGGTCCGCCCGGCGGGGGCGGTGCGGCACAGTATGACCACCGGGCACCGGGGAGGGGCAGAGCCGCATCATGGCTGAGCCGGGCGTCGAGACGCGTACGAGGAGTTCTGTGATCACCGCTCGGGCGGCTGCCACCTTTGAACCTGTGGGGCGGTCCGTCGCGACCGCGCGGGCCTTCGTCCGGGACACCCTGCAGGGCTGGGGGTACACCGATGTCGTGGACGACGCCACCGTCCTGACCAGCGAACTCGTGACCAATGCGATCATCCATGCCGGCACCGCCGCCGACGTCCTGTGCCTGCGCACGGAGCAGGGTGTCCGCGTCGAGGTCGCCGACCGCTACCCGGAGCGCGAGGTGCCCCTCCAGGGCACCGGCCGTTTCGACATGAGCCCCGACCGCGAGAGCGGCCGCGGACTGCTGCTGTGCGCGGCCCTGGCCTCCCGCTGGGGCGTCGAGTACTCCCCCACCCGTAAGCAGGTCTGGTTCCAGCTGGACCTGCCCGAGCGGCCCGTCGGCACCCGCTCCGCCGGCCCGGCCCTCCCCGACGACCTCCTCCCGGTCGCGGACGAGCGGGTCCGCGTCGCCGTCGTC
Source organism: Streptomyces sp. NPDC093546 (assembly GCF_044765045.1). Lineage (NCBI taxonomy): Bacteria > Bacillati > Actinomycetota > Actinomycetes > Kitasatosporales > Streptomycetaceae > Streptomyces > Streptomyces sp. NPDC093546. The sequence continues at coordinate 17,104 of NZ_JBIWJG010000029.1, forward strand.
CAGATCGACCGCAAGGGCGCCATCGCCGCCTGGAACGAGGACGCCGAGCACCTTTTCGGGTACGCCGCCGAACAGGCCGTCGGCAGACCGCTCGGCGACCTCGCCGCCTGGCCCCACACCCCCGGCATCGGCACCGGCCTCGCCGAGGCCCTGCGGCTCTCCCGCTGGGAGGGCAGCTACGGCATCCGCGGCGCCGACGGCCGCGTGATCCCCGTGTACGCCTCCCACCTGCGCGTACGCGACACCCAGGGCGAGCCGTCCACGGTCTGTCTCCTGGTGCGCGACTACGAACGAGCCGTGCTCCAGTCGCCGCCCCGCACCCCCGTCGACTCCAACAACGAGGGCCGCAGCTCCGACCCGTTCGAGGTCTTCATCGGCTCGCCCGCCCCCGACGACCTCGACGGCCTGCTCCAGCGCACCGTGGAGCGCGCCCGCGACATGCTCGACGGCGACGCCGCCTTCCTGCTGCTCGCCACCGACGACGAGACCGAGCTGGAGGTACGCGCCACCACGGGCCTGCCCTCCGCCCGCCAGCGCTTCGCCCGCGTCCCCGTCGAGTCCGGCACCGGCCGCTACTCCTCGGCCCGCATGCCCGCCGTCCACGAGGACCTCGCCGCCGTCCCCGGCGCCGTACCGCTCCTCAACGGCACCGGCATGCGCTCCGTCGTCACCGTTCCGCTCAAGGTCGAGGGCCGCCTCACCGGCTCCCTGGGCGTCGCCGCCGAGGCCGCCGGCCGGTACTCGAACGAGGAGGCCCTGCGCCTCCAGTTCGCCGCCGACCGCATCGCGCTGGCCGTCGAGTCGGCCCGCCTCGGCGAGCTCGAACGCCTCCGCCGCGGCTCCCTCAGCTTCCTCGTCGAGGCCTCCGATCTCCTCGCGGGCACCCTGGACCGTGACCAGACCCTGGCCCTGATGGCCCAGATGACGGTTCCGACCCTCGCCACCTGGTGCGCCGTCTACACGATCGCCGACCAGTCCTCGGACCCGTACCTCTCGTACGTCCTCCACGAGGACGAGGACCGCATCGACGGCCTCAAGGCGCTCCTCTCCAAGATCCCCCCGCCGGAGCCCGTCCCGTCACCCGGCGCCCGCGTCTGGTCCGCCCCCTCCGAGGCCGCCCATCAGGCCGCCCTGCGCACCTCCATGCGCGAACTCGGATACGGCTCCGCCCCGCTGTCCTCCGGCATCGGTACGACGCTGGCGACGGCCGCGGCCGTCGGCGGCGAGACGGTGGTCCTGCCCCTGGTCGCCCGCAACCGCGTGATCGGCATGCTCACGCTGGGCAAACCCTCCGACGACCACTTCCGCCAGGAGATCCTGGAGCTCGCCGAGGACCTGTCCCGCCGGGCCGCCCTCGCCCTGGACAACGCCCGCCTGTACTCCGAGCGCACGGCGATCAGCCAGTCCCTCCAGCGCAGCTTGCTGCCCCCGGGCCTCCCCCAGGTGCCGGGCGTCGAGGTCGACGTCATCTACCGCGCGGCCGGCGAGGGCAACGAGGTCGGCGGCGACTTCTACGACCTCTTCCCGATCCGTGACAACGCGTACGGCTTCGCCATCGGCGACGTCTGTGGTACGGGCCCGGAGGCGGCCGCCGTCACGGGCCTGGCCCGCCACGCCCTGCGCCTGCTGGCCCGCGAGGGCTTCGGCGGCCCGGCCGTCCTGGAGCGCCTGAACGCGGCGATCCTCGACGAGGGCGCCCGCAGTCGCTTCCTGACGCTCCTGTACGGCGAGCTGTGGCCCCAGGAGGACGGCAGCGCCCTCCTCAAGGTCGTCTGCGCCGGCCACCCGCTCCCGCTGCGCCTGCGCCAGGACGGCACCGTCGAACCGGCCGCCGAACCGCAGCCCCTGCTCGGCGTCATGGAGGACCTGGAGCTGTACGAGCAGACCGTCACGCTCGACCCGGGCGACGTCCTGCTGTGCGTCACGGACGGCGTCACCGAACGCCGCGAAGGCGCGCGCATGCTCGGCGACGACGGCCTGATGGACGTCCTCCGCACCTGTACGGGCCTGACGGCCGGCGCGGTCACCGCCCGCGTGATGCGCGCGGTCGAACGCTTCGCCGCGGAACCTGCCTCCGACGACATGGCCATCCTCGCCATGCGCGTCCCGGAGCCGCACACGGACTGACCCGCGGCAACAGCCCGCGAACATGAAGAAGGCCCCCGCCACTTGGGCGGGGGCCTTCTTCATTCTGAGCCCCCAAACGGAATCGAACCGTTGACCTTCTCCTTACCATGGAGACGCTCTGCCGACTGAGCTATAGGGGCCGGCTTGTCGCTTCGGGGTTTTCCCCCGCCGCAACGAGATAAAGCATACCCCGAACAAGCGGATTCGCATAACCGGCCCGAGGCGCCAACTCCGGGAAGCCGCAGCGACCCTGACGCGCCCTCGGGAGACCTGAACCAGGAGGCCCTGAACGCAGAAAAGCCCCGCACCATAAAGGTGCGGGGCTTCCCCACAATAATTGTTCGGCGGCGTCCTACTCTCCCACAGGGTCCCCCCTGCAGTACCATCGGCGCTGAAAGGCTTAGCTTCC
>NZ_JBIWJG010000030.1:0-14091 GCF_044765045.1 Streptomyces sp. NPDC093546
CGGACAGCGAGAAGCTGACGACCCATCACACAAGTCCGGCCGCGGAGCGCGCACCACGCGCCCCGCGGCCGGACTCGTGTGCGGGTACGCGGCGGCGACCTCGGCAAGTGCGCCTTGTTCCGGTGGCGCGGCGAACCGGAGGGTGGGGCCAGGCCCGGCCAGGGCCGGATCCGCCCCCGTCGAAAGGACGCCCATGGCTCTGCGGTGGTCACACGCCGCCCTGAACTGCCGGAACCTCGACACGACCGAGGAGTTCTACCGCCGCTGGTTCGGCATGACACGTGCCCGCGCCTTCGACGTGGCGGGCGCCCGGTTCGTCTTCCTCCGGCTCGGTGACGCCTATCTGGAGCTGTGCTCGCTCGGGCCGGAGGAGGCCGCGGCCGGGCCCGCGCCCGATTCCTCCGCCGACGGGCCGCACACCGCCGGAGCCGTACGGCATCTCGCGTTCCAGACCGAGGACGTGGACGGCTTCCTGGCGCGGATGGGCGACGCCGCCCGCGTCACCCTGGGGCCCCTGGACTTCGACGCGTTCATCCCCGGCTGGCGCAGCGTCTGGCTCGCCGACCCCGAGGGCAACGTGGTCGAGGTCAGCCAGGGCTACCGCGACCTGCCCCAGGGGACGGACGGCGCCAACCTGACCGTGGGATGACTACCCAGAACAGGGTTCTGGCTGGTCGGCGGCGGTGGGCGCAGGATCGATTCCGAGGGACCCGAGAGGGAGAGATCCGAAAGGGAGGCAGCCGCCATGCCGTACGCAGCTCACCGTGATCGTGACCGTGGCCGCGACCGTGACGTGCAGGACGTCGTCTGGCATCCGCTGCGCGTCCGGGCCGCCCGGCACGACATCCCCGTCCGCGTCTACCGGCCCGAAGGCGGTCACGCGGGCTGGCTGGTCTGGGGGCACGGCGGCAGCTGGCGGACCGGCTCGCTGGAGGGCTGGCACGCCGCCTGCGCGGACCTGGCCGGCCGGTCGGGGTGCGCGGTGGTCAGCGTCGACTACCGGCTCGCCCCGCAGCACCGGCACCCGGCGGCCCTCCACGACGTGCTCACCGTCCTGGACTGGGCCCAGGAGCGCGCCGCCGCCGAGGGGCTGCCGCCCGTCGCCGTCGGCGGCGACAGCTCGGGCGGGACGATCGCGGCGTCCGCGGCGCTGGTCCGGCGCGACCGGGGCGAGCCGCTGAGCGCGCAGGTCCTCGCCTACCCGCCGCTGGACCCGTCCTGCCGTGCCCGGTCCTACACCCGCTACCGCGACAACTTCCCGAGCCAGGAGGGCATGGCCGCGGCCTGGCGCGACTACCGGGGCGGGAACACCGGCGCCGCCTTCCCGCCCAGTACGCCCTTCGAGGCCGACAGCCTTGCCGGGCTCGCCCCGGCGATCCTCGGGGTCGGCGCGTTCGACCCGGTCGCCGACGACGTACGCGCCTACGCGCGCATGCTGCGGGAGGCCGGAAACGACGTGACCTTCCACGAGTTCCCGCACCTCCTGCACGGCGCCTTCCTCCAGCCCGCCGGCGTCGGAGGGTTCCGGTTCCGGGACGGGCGCACCGAGGGGGCGGACGACCCCCGGGGGCTGCGCCACTGGCTGGCGGACGCCCTGAGCGACCGGCTGTCCGGTCTGAGGGCGGCACCCCGGCTCTGACAAGCCCTGACAACTCCGATGTGAGAAAGAGACGAGAAAGAGAGAGGCCATGAACAGCACCGGCACCACCTCCACCCCGCCCGGCACGGTCCCCGGTCATATCGGCGCGCTGTTGCGCCACTTCGGCGACCTGCGGGACGGCACGCACGGCAACCAGGCGTCCCGCCAGGGCAAGGAGCGCCTGTTCGCCCAGGCGGTCGAGCTGCTGAGCCCGTACGCCGAGCAGGCTCTGGAGGAGATCAACGAGCACCTGCTGGACCGCACCGGTGAGGTCAGGGCCTCCGGGGTGCACCGGACGCCGGACGGCGGTGTGGCGGCCGTCTGGGCGCTGACCTGGCCGCAGCAGCGGATCACCGAGATCGCCCCGATCACCCTCACCGCGCACTACGGGGGAGGTTTCCACCATCCACACCTGCGGGGTGCCACGGTCGGCGAGTGGCCGCTGAACGTCTTCACCGCCGAACAGGCCGCGGCCGAACTGCCCGTCCTGCGCGCGATCGCCGCCGCCGACATCCACAACCTGGTCTTCGAACGGGACTTCAGGATCGTGCCGGCCACCATCGCCGGCCACACGTCGCTCGGTCCCCGTGCCGTGCTCAACCCGCGTACGAAGGGACTCCCGTCATGAGCCTGCGCCTTTCCGTCCTGGACCAGTCCCCCGTCGGCGAGGGCTTCACCCACTCCGACGCCCTGCGCGCCTCCGTGGAGCTGGCGGAGCGGGCCGATGCCCTGGGGTTCACCCGGTACTGGGTCGCCGAGCACCACCACTCCCCCGGGTTCGCCGGCACCGCCCCGGAGATCCTCGCCGGGACGCTGCTGTCGCGCACCACGCGTATGCGGATCGGCACCGGTGGCGTGCTGCTGCCGCGCTACGAGCCGGTGAAGGTGGCCGAGGTCTTCTCGGTGCTGGCCTCGCTGCACCCCGGCCGCGTCGATCTCGGGCTCGGCCGGGCCGGCGGGCCCGCGCAGCGCTTCCCGCAGCAGGTACGGGAGGTGAGCCGGCTGCTGGGCATCGGCGAGGGCCGGGAGGCGGGGCAGCTGCCGCCGCTGGTGTCGGCGCCCGACGTGCCCCCGCGGCTGTGGCTGCTGGGCGCGGGCACCCGCTCCGCCGTGCTGGCGGGCGAGCTCGGCGCGTCGTTCGCCTTCGCGCACTTCCTCGCCCCGGAGCCGGGCGTGGCCGCCCTGGAGGGCTACCGGCAGGGCCTGGCCGCGTCGGCGGCCGCGCCGGGCGGGGGCCCTGCGGAGAAGGGCGTGCTGGCCGTCCGCGCCGTCGTCGCCGACACCCGCGAACGGGCCGACGGGCTGGCGCTCAGCCTGCTGCTGTGGCGCACCCGCAAGGACCTCGGCGAGGACCGCCCGCTGCCCTCGCCGGAGGAGGCGCGGCGGCACCGGTGGAGCGGCGCGGAGGCGGACCGGGCCGCCGTCAACAGCCAGGCGCTCGTCTGCGGCACACCGGAGCAGGTACGCGAGGAGCTGGAGCGGCTGGCGGCGGCGCACGGGGTCGACGAGATCATGGTCAACACGCTGACGCAGGACCCCGCCGACCGGGTGCGCTCCTACGAGCTGCTGGCGCAGGCCTTCGCGCTGTCCGGCGGCTCCGGTCTGCGCGCGGCGGGCGCGCACCGGGAACCCGCGGTCGCCTGACGACCGGGCGCACGCAAGACGGAGCGGCGGTACCACCGCGTTGTGCGGTGGTGCCGCCGCTCCGTCGTTTCCTTTCCGGGGATGTCCGGCCTAGCCGGCCGCGGCCGCTGTCACGGCGAGCTCCTCCTCCAGGTACTCGCGCAGCAGCGCGGCCAGGTCGGCGGGACGCTCGTACGGGATGTTGTGGCCGCAGTCGAGTTCCGTGTAGCGGCTGTGGGCGATCCCCCGGTGCAGTTCCCTGGAGTGCGCGACGGGGATGACCTGGTCCTGGCGGGCGCCGACGACCAGGGTGGGGGCCTCGATGGCGGGCAACCGGTCGCGGATGTCCACGGCGAGGTCCAGGTCGAGCTGGCGGCGGGCTCCCTCGGACGGACGGGCGGCCGCCGCAGCGGCGGCGATCTCCTCGCGGCTCGTGGCCGAGAGCCGGTCCGGGGAGAGCGACAGCAGGGTGATGAACTGCTGGTACGCCAGGGTGTCGAGGTCGGCGAGGCGGCGCCACAGGCCGAGCGCCAGCTCCTGCCGGGGGTCGTCGTTGCGGGCCCAGCCGCCCACGAGGACCAGCCGCCGCACCAGGTCCGGCTGTTCGGCCGCCAGCGCCGCGGCGACCACCGCGCCCAGTGAGGCGCCGACGACGTGGACCGGGCCGGGGGCGGCGGCGCGGGCCGCGGCGGCGACCTGGCGGACCAGCAGGTCCAGGGTGAGCTCCCCGCGGGGCAGTGCGGTGCGGCCGCTTCCGGCGTAGTCGGGGGTGATGACGGTGAAGCGGTCGGTGAGCAGCGGCCGCATGGCCGCGTAGTTCGCCTCGGAGTCGGCGGTGGAGCCGTGGATGAGGAGCAGGCCGGGTCCGGAGCCTTCGGCACGGTAGTGGACCTCGGTGCCCGCGACGGTGACGGTGGGCATGGTGACGCCTCCTCGGGAGCGATGGGATGCGGTCGGGGGGAAGGGTGCGGGCCGTGTGAGCGGGGGCTCAGCCGCGTACCGGCGACGAGGGCCGCTGCGGGAGGGTGTCGTGGTGCGCGGTGGCCTGCGCCGGGATGGCGGCGGTCTGCGGGGCGGTCACCGCGGCGGGTCGCTTGCGTCCGCGGCTCCAGCGCCGCATGGCGGGCGTCTCCACGAACCGGTACAGCAGCCAGCCGCCCAGCAGGGAGACCGCGAAGAAGCCGATGACCACGAGGATGGCGACGGGGACGCTGTACGTGCTCTCACCGAGCAGCGAGCGCAGGTAGAAGATCGTGACGCCCTGCACGAGGTAGAAGCCGAAGGAGACCTCGCCGAGCCACACCATGGGCCGGCTGCGCAGCCAGGTGTCGCGCCCCGCCACGTCGCCCGAGGCCACGGAGCAGATGAGCGCGGCGACCGGGACGATGGTGGCGACGACGAAGCCGTACTCGAACGGGGCGACCAGGGCGGCGGCGTAACCGATCACCGACAGCACGAGCGAGACGCCGAAGCCGATGCGGCGCGGCCAGCGGCCGGCGAGGACGATGCGGGCGAGGAGGATGCCCAGGGCGAACTCGAAGACGCGGGCGGGCGGGAAGAGGTAGCCGAACCAGAACTGGAGGTCGGAGATGGGGGTGATCGCCGACTTCGGGGTGTCGGGGATGAGGAAGCGGGTGACGAGCTGCACGCCGACCATGCCGGCGACCATCAGGCCGGACCAGAGCCACAGCCGCTTCTCGGCGATCTTGCGGATCCCCACCATGAGCAGCGGGAACAGCATGTAGAAGAGGAACTCGCTGCCCAGGGACCAGCTCGGCGGGTTGACGCTGAGGTTGATGGACGGCTGCGGGAAGAAGGTGTGGATCAGCAGCATGTTCGGCAGCCAGTCGCCCACGCTGGTGACGGCGGCGCCGGCGAAGAGCAGCAGCGAGGCGGCGAAGACCACCAGGTGGTTCGGGAAGATCTTGAACACGCGCCGCCGCCAGAAGGAGGTCAGGCGCTCGCCGGGGCGGGAGGCCCAGGCGAGGACGAAGCCGCTGAGGACGAAGAAGAACGACACGCCCATGTAGCCGGCCTTGCTGAAGGCCGTGGTGAAGAACCCGGCCACGCCGTCGTCCGCGAACGGGTTGATCGGGGCGTTCGGCGGGATGGGCGAGTCCATCAGGGAGGCGTGGAAGAAGAAGACCAGGAGGGCCGCGAAGAAGCGGAGACCGGTGAGGGAGGGGAGGTTGGCGGGTCTGCGAGCGGCGGCGGTGGAGGACGAGGACACAGACATGGTGTGGGTGCTTTCCGGCGAGAGGGACGACGGGCGGGACTGTTCGGGTTCGCGTTCGGGTTCGGGTTCGGCCGGGGGCGGCCGCCGGGCGGCGGTCGCCCCCGAGTGGAACGGCAGGGGTGGGATGGCTACTCGGCGTCGTCGGCCGAGGGCACGTCCATCTCGTTGCGGTAGACCATGAGCTTGGCTTCCTTGGCCACGTAGTAGTTCTGGACCGAGTACGCGATGGTGGCGAAGTCCAGCCGGCCGTCGCCGTTGAAGTCGGCGGTGGCGATGCGGGCGACGGACTCCTCGGAGACCCGCCACTTGGCCCAGACGCCGTTGGCCGCGTCGATGGCCTTGTAGTACATGACGCCCTGCCAGGGCCACGGACCGCGCAGCGCGACCAGGAACTCGTCGTCGCCGTCGCCGTCGAAGTCGGCGCAGACGATCTGGTGGCCGGGGCCCTCGCCGTTCTCGTTGGGGTCGCCGTAGACGTCGAGGAGGACGCGGTTCCAGGATGGCTTGGCGCCGGGCGGGCCGTCGGTGGACTTGGTGTAGACGGCGACCGTGTTGCCGTGGAAGGGCTCGATGGCGGCGACGTACGCCATCGGGTCGTCGCCGAGCCGGCCGGCGTTGAGGTCGCCGCTGCCGCGGAAGCCGGTCTGCTCGAACTGGGTCAGCTCACCGGTGCCGATGAGCTCGCGGATCCACTCCTTGCGGTCCGCGTCCCAGTACAGCCAGGTCACACCCTCGTCGGAGGCGAGGAGCAGCGAGTCGAGGTCCGAGCCCGGTATGAGGCCCTTCTTCTTCTCCGCGCCGTGGATCATGCGGAAGTGGCTGTCGTCGATGACGGTCATCGGCCACTCCTCGGCCGTGTGCACGTCGTCGGGCTGGGTGAACATCACCACCGGCAGCACGGCGTGCACGTCCTCCTTGGCCACGATCGGCAGGCCGATGACCTCCAGGCGCTCCTTCTGCGTGAAGTGCCCGACGCGCAGCCGGTGCATACCGGTGGCGCGGCCGATGTAGTGGCGCTTCCAGCGGGACTCGTCCTTTTCCGGGGAGCCGGGGTTCTCCAGCCAGTCGATCTTCCCGCCCGCGGTGTTGGCGTCGTGGATGGTGCCGATCGGGCCGTACAGGTCGTAGCAGAGGATGATGTCGGGGTGGCCGTTGCCGCTGACGTCGGCGAAGTCGGCGCCGACCGGCATCTTGATCTTGTCCTGGACCAGGCGGCGGGTCCACCGCTCGTCGTTCTGGTACCAGTAGATCTCGCCGAGGCGCAGCCCGTAGCCGAACAGGTCCGGGCGGCCGTCGCCGTCGATGTCCGGGGCCTCCAGCCAGTATCCGTCGCGCAGCTGGTCGGCGACGAGCTCCGGGGTGAACTTCGGGGTCCGGAGCGGGAGCTGGGGCTGGGACTGCGACCGGGACTGGGACTGCGACTGGTCGTTGCTGGTCATGGTGTGCTCCTCACGGGTTCGGTCAGTGGGCGGCGGGGCGGCGGTGGTGGTACTCGACGGCGAGCCAGACGCAGTCGGTGTCGGCGCGGTACTGGTGCCAGGGGTAGAGGTAGGTGCCGTCGGGGGCGGTGGAGCAGAAGGGGTCCGGGGTGGTGTAGCCCGGGGCCATCACGACGTCCTGGTAGAGGGTGCGGTGGTCCTGCTCGCGGAACTTCTGCATGCGGCCGATGCCGTGGACCTGGGTGTGGACCTCGATGAAGTCGTGCTGGTTGTGGATGGCGCAGTCGGTGCCGGCGGGGGCGTACCAGAGGTTGACCTTGACGTCGTACGTCTCCGGCCGGAGCGGTTCCGGGGTCTCCCCCAGCAGGTGGGCGGCGTCGAAGGTGACGGTGCCCGCGTCGTCCTGGGGGCTCTTCCACAGGGGGGTGTCCCGGGGGAAGCCGGCGAGGACGTCGCCGAGGAGGTCCCAGCCAGGGTCTTCGGTGATGCCGGGCATGCCCGCCCCGTCGCGTACGCGGAGCAGGACGAGGGTGTCGGCCCGCTCGACGCGGGTGTCGGCCAGGATCGTGGAGGACAGGGGCGGGATGCTCTTGCGGGGCGTTTCGGCGATGTGGACGTCGGTGACACCGGTGTTGACGACGATGGCGGCGTCGCGCACGGGGTAGTCGCGGGCGTCGCGTACGAGCGTCGCTTCGATGCGGGGGCCGCTGAAGGCGAGGGCGGTCTCGGGCACGGTGCTGTGGGCCTCTCCTGTGGGTGACGGACCCTCAGGCCCGTGCGTACGAGGCGGTGCGGGCGAGTTCGGCGGCGAGCTCGTCGACCGGGGTGCCCGGGACGAAGGGCTCCACCGGCGGGCCGTCGCCGAAGAAGTGCGCCAGCGCGCCGACCGTGCGCTCGGTGGCCCGGCCGTCGCCGTACGGGTTGGCGGCGGCGGCCATCCGGTCGTACTCGGCCTGGTCGCGCAGGAGTCGGGTGGCTCCGCCGACGATGGTCTTGGTGCTGGTGCCGACCAGGCGGGCGGTGCCGGCCACGATGGCTTCGGAGCGCTCGGTGACGGTGCCGAGGACGAGCGTCGGCTTGCCGAGGGCGGGGCCCTCCTCCTGGGAGCCGCTGCTGTCGGAGAGGATGAGGTCGGCGCGGCGCATCAGCCGGCAGAAGTTCAGGTACGGCAGCGGGTCGACGACGGTGATGTTGGGGTGGTCGCCGATCCGGGGCAGCATCGCCTCGCGCACCACCGGGTTGCGGTGCAGCGGGACGACGACCCGTACGTCGGGCTCGTCGGCGATCTCGGCGAAGGCCTCGGCGATCTCGGGCAGGTGCGGCCATGCCTCACGCCGGTGCGCGGAGGCGAGGATGATCCGCCGCGGGTCGGTGTCGAGGTCGGCGAGGGCCGGGTCGCCGTAGTCGTCCGCCTTGTCGCACGCCCACTGGAGCGCGTCGATGACGGTGTTTCCGGTGACCACGACGGTGTCCTCGCTGATGCCTTCGCGCAGGAGGTTGGCGCGGTTGCCGGGGGTGGGCGCCAGGTGCAGGTGGGCGACCTGGGCCACGAGCCGGCGGTTGCCCTCCTCCGGGAACGGCGAGCCGAGGTGACCGCTGCGCAGGCCCGCCTCCACGTGGACGACGGGGATGCGGTGGTGGAAGCCGGAGAGGGCGCCGGCGAGGGTGGTGGCCGTGTCGCCGTGGACGAGCACGGCCTCGGTGGAGAGCATCGCGAAGTGCTCCTCCAGGCCGCGCAGCGAGCGGTAGGTGACCTGGGAGAGGGTCTGCTTCGGGGCCATGATCTCCAGGTCGATGTCGGGCTTCAGGCCGAAGGCGTCGAGCGTCTCGTCGAGCATCTGGCGGTGCTGCCCGGTCGAGATGACCACGGGGTCGAACCGGGGGTCGTCCTGGAGCGCGCGGATGACCGGGGCGAACTTGATGGCTTCGGGCCTGGTACCGAGGACTACTGCGACGGACCGCATGGGTGCCATTCCTTTACGACGTGGATGACGGCAGGGACTGGAGGACGGGCAGGGCGCGGTGCGGGGAGCCACGTGGGGTGTGGTGCCGTGGGGCATGGAGCGTGCGTGCGGCCGTGCGTGGGGCGGCCGGATGGCTCAGGCGCCGGGGTTGAGACCGGGCGCCGGACACTGCGCCGCCGGCGGGAGGTGAGGTGCGACGCCTCTCGGAGCCGAAGCTCCGGGGCGTTTCTCCCTTCCGGACGAGAGATATCTTTTCCGTGAGCTATCTCTGCCGTCAAGTCGCGCCGCCCCGACTTGCACACCGCGCGCCTTGAACGCCCAACACCCCGACCGGGCAAGGCGGTTGGCGCCTGCGGAGCCGGGGCGGAAACGCCACTGCGCCCGCCGCGTGGGGCACGCGACGGACGCAGTGGGGGGCGGGGCCTCAAGGGGCCGTGGAGGGCCTTCAGGGGCCCTCAGAGGGCTCAGAGGCCGACGACGGGGTGCCAGGGGGCCCTACGCCGGCTCGGCCGGGCCCGTACACGGCGAAGGGCGGCCCGGCGGGGATGCCGGGCCGCCCTGGGCGGGGATCGGGAACGGTGCCTCAGCGCTTGGCGGGCTCCACCGAGAGGGAGTGACGGAAGAAGTTCGCCGGGTCGTAACGGCGCTTGACCTGCTGGAGCTTCGGATAGTTGTCCTTGTAGTACAGCGTCTGCCACGGCACGCCGGACCGGTTGCGCCGCGGGTCGGCGACGTCACGGTCGGGGTAGTTGATGTAGCAGCCGTCGGTGCGGTCGTCGATGACCGGCACCCCGCCCGTCGCCGCGAAGAAGTCCTCGTACAGGTCACGCACCCAGCCGAGGTAGAAGTCGTCCTCGCTCTCGTCCTGCCAGAAGGTCTGGAAGCACATCTTGAACACCGAGCTGCGCTGCGCGTTCGCCGTCGCGTCCGGCGCCACCGCGTTGACGCGGCCGCCGAAGGAGAACAGCACCAGCATGGTGTCGGGGTTGGTGAAGTCCGGGCGCGTCATGTGCTTGTAGAGCGCGGCGATCTGGGCGTCGGTGAAGTTGCGCCGCATGTAGCCGGACTTGTGGGCGCCCCGTGACGTGGGGTCGGTGATGGTCGGGTTGTTGGTGCCCACCAGCCGCGTCGCCTGGAGCCACGGCATGGTGCGCGGCTCCGCGAGCTGCGGCATGGCGGGCAGCTCGCCCGTGGGCTTGGTCAGCGCGCGGGGCTTGATGCCGGTGCCGGCGGTGATGGCCGCCAGGTAGCTGTCGAGCAGCTGCCGGGCGCCGGGCACGGTCGCGTCGACCTGGGTGAACATGCCGAGGCTGCCATGGGCCTTGGAGCTGACGTTGAAGAGGCTGCTGAGGTGGCGGTACTCCGAGTCCGGGCCGCTGTGCTGCTCGTGCCAGGCGCCGAAGTTCTTCAGCAGCCGCGCGAACTTCGTCTCGTCGAGCTGGTCCCACGGGAAGTCCACGGCGCTGACCAGGACCGTGGACGGCGGCGAGATCAGCTGGTCCTCGGGCGCCGTGCCCCGGGCGTCCGGCGAGCGGAACCAGTAGCGGGTCACCAGGCCGAAGTTGCCGCCCCCGCCGCCGGTGTGGGCCCACCACAGGTCCCGGTGCGGGTCGTCCTCCTCCCGGGTGGCGACCACGGTCCGGGTGCGGCCCGCCGCGTCGACGACCACGATCTCCACCGCGTACAGATGGTCCACGACCAGGCCGTGGGCGCGGGAGAGCAGGCCGTAGCCGCCGCCGGCTATGTGTCCGCCGGCGCCGACGCTGTAGCAGATGCCGCCCGGCACGGTGACGCCCCAGCCCTTGTAGAGCGCCTCGTAGACGTTGATGAGCCGGGCGCCGGGTTCGACGTAGAAGGCGCGGCGAGCGGCGTCGTACCCGACGTCGGTCATCTCGGAGAAGTCGAGGATGACCTCGATCTCGGGGTTGCACGCGAAGTCGGCGAAGCAGTGGCCGCCGCTGCGCACCGAGACGCGCTTGCGGGCGCGGAACGCGTCGCGCAGGGCCTTCTCGGCGTCGGCCGAGGACCTGATCATCTTGATGTAGTCGGGTCTGGCGACGAAGCGCTGGTTGTTGCCCGTCGTCAGCTCCGGGTAGCGAGGGTCTCCGGGCCGGATCGTGGCCCCGGTCCCCGCGCTCGCCGCACCCGCCGGGGCGGCGGACGGCGCGGCGACGGCGGCCGTGGCCAGGCCCGCGGTGACGGCGGCACCGCCGGCGAGGGCCGCGCCGCTGCTCAGCACCGAACGGCGATTGACTCCACTCATGGTCGCTTACCTCAGGTTTCTTGTGGTGATGGTGAGGAACGGAGGAACGAATGCGGAAGGCGGTTCCGGCCCGTCAGACGGGGGCGTACGGAGCGGCATCCGGCTGCTCCGGCCGGCCGGGAGCCGTCGCCTCCGATCGCGGAGCCGCGCGCCGGCGGGTCCGCCGGTCGAGCAGGCCGGAGAGCACAGCCACGGCCAGGCCGGCCGCGGCGAGCAGCGCGCCGGTCCAGTTGGGCGCGGTGTAGCCGAGGCCGTGCTCGACGGTGAGGCCGCCGAGCCAGGCGCCCACGGCGTTGCCGAGGTTGAAGGCCGCGATGTTGGCGGCGGAGGCGAGGGCGGGTGCTCCCTCGGCCTGCTGCATCACACGCGTCTGCAGCGGCGGCACGGTGGCGAAGCCGACCACGCCGAAGACGAAGAGGGTGAGCGCGGCGGGCAGGGGCGCGCGGGCCGTGTACGTGAAGACCAGCAGCACCACGGCGAGCGCGCCGAGGATGACGTACAGGCTGGGCATCACGGCCCGGTCGGCGGCCTTCCCGCCGAGGACGTTGCCGACGCACAGGCCCAGCCCGAACAGGACGAGCAGCCAGGCCACCGCCCCGGCGGAGAAGCCCGCCACCTCGGTCATCATCGGGGCGATGTATGTGAAGGAGGCGAACACCCCGCCGAAGCCGAGCGTGGTCATGGCGAGCGCCAGCCACACCTGCGGGCGGCGGAAGACCGCCAGTTCGCCGCGCAGGCCCGCGTCCGCCTCCTTCGGCTGGGGCGGTACGAGGGCGGCGACGGCGGTCATGCCGACGATGCCGAGCGCGGTGACGGCCCAGAAGGTGGAGCGCCAGCCGAAGTGCTGGCCCAGCACGGTGCCCAGGGGGACGCCGAGCACATTGGCCACGGTCAGCCCGATGAACATCAGGGCGATGGCGCTGGCCTTCTTGTCGGGCGCGACGACGTTCGCGGCGACGACGGAGCCGATGCCGAAGAAGGCGCCGTGGGTGAGGGCGGCCACCAGGCGCCCCGCCATGAGGAGTTCGTACGTGGGGGCGAGCGCGCACAGCAGGTTGCCCGCGATGAAGACGCCCATCAGGAGGGTGAGCATGGTCTTGCGGGGCAGCCGCGAGCCCGCCGCGGTCATCAGGGGCGCGCCGACGACGACGCCGAGGGCGTAGCCGGTGACGAGCATGCCGGCGCTGGGGATGGGGACCGACAGGTCGCGGGCCACCTCGGGGAGCAGGCCGACGATCACGAACTCGGTGGTGCCGATGCCGAAGGCACCGAGCGCGAGGGCGAGGAGCGCGAGGGGCATCAGAGGCCCTCCCGCCGCGCGCGGGCGTGGCCGGGGCAGCCGGTCAGGCGGCGGTGGCGGGCGTACGGCGTGAGCTGGGCGCGCAGTCGGCGGCGGCCGCGGTGGAGGCGGGAGGTGACCGTGCCGTGCGGGACGCCCAGGCGGGCGGCTATCTCCCGGTACGCCAGCCCCTCGACGTCGGCGAGGTAGACGACGGTACGGAACTCCGCGGGCAGCGCGCGCAGCGCCTCCAGCACCTCGTGCTCGGGCAGGTGGTCCAGCACCTGGGACTCGGCGGAGGGCAGCCGGGCGGCGCCGTGGCCGGCGGCCCGGACGTGCTGCCAGTCGTCCGTGTCCCCCATCAGCGCCCACCGGGGCTCGTGCTGCCGTTTGCGGTAGCTGGTGATGAAGGTGTTGATCAGGATGCGGTGGAGCCACGCCCGCAGGTTGGTGCCCGCCCGGAAGTGGTGGAAGGACTGGTAGGCCTTGGTGAAGGTCTCCTGCACCAGGTCCTCGGCGTCGGGGCGGTTGCGGTGCAGCCGCAGGGCGGCGGCGTACATCTGGTCCCGGTAGCCGAGCGCGTCCCCCGCGAAGCGCGCACTGCGCTGCTCCCGGGTCTCCGCGGGCTGTGCGGTGTCGTCAGTCTGTGAGGTCTGTGAGGCCTGTGGGGTCTCTGTGGTTTCTGCGGTCCCTGCCGGGGCGAGGGTGTCGGTCATCGGGAGTCCTTTGCGGTCACGGTCAGAGCTGGCGGAGGGCTCCGCCGTCCACGGCCCATTCGGCGCCGGTGACCTGCCCGGCCTGCGGCGAGAGGAGGTACGCGATGACCCGCGCGACGTCGTCGGGCGTGCCGATGCGGCCGGTGGGCAGCTTGCGCTCCTCGCGGATGAAGTGGTCGACGGCCGCGTCGGCGGACAGCCCGTACCGCTCGGCCAGCTGCTCGGCGAAGCCGCCGGGGGCGTCGAAGAGCGCCGTCCGCGTGGGACCGGGCGAGACGACGGCCGAGCGGACGCCGCGCGGCGCGAACTCGGCCGACAGGCTCTTGGACAGCGACAGCAGGGCCGTCTTGGTGGCGGCGTAGTCGACGATGCCCGGGTCCGGGAAGCGGGCCGCCTCGCTGGCGACGTGGACCAGGCTGCCCTCGCCGCGCTCCAGCAGGACGGGCAGGACCGCGCGGGTCATCCGTACGTGCGCGTGGAAGTTGAGGGCGAAGGTCTGGTGCCACTCGGCGTCGGTGACGTCGAGGAAGCCTGTGTGGGAGACGAGAGCGCCGGCGTTGTTGACCAGCCCGTCGAGGCGGCCGTGCCGGTCGAGTACGGCGTCGACGACGCGCCGGGCCGCGTCCGGGTCGGTCAGGTCGGCGGCGACCGAGGTGACCTCGGGGCGGCCGATGGCGTCGACGCCGTCCGTGCGGCGGGCCACGCCGACGACCCGGGCTCCTTCGGCCGCCAGCAGCCGCGCGGTGGCCTCGCCGATGCCCGTGGAGGCGCCGGTGACGAGGTAGACCCGGCCGGCCAGGTGCAGGTCCATCGGTTCTCTTTCGTGGGTGAGGAGGGAACGGGGGCGGCGGTGCACCCCCCGACGGGGGAGGGCGAGGGGTGCACCGCCGTGTCTGCGCCGGATGGGACTCCGGTCAGAGGGCTGCCTTCTT
>NZ_JBIWJG010000031.1:0-8753 GCF_044765045.1 Streptomyces sp. NPDC093546
TCCAGACGCGAAGCAGCGAGGTGGCCGTACGACGGGCGCACGGCGGCGCGACCCCGGCACGCGCGGCTGCGCGCAGCGGTGGCGTACGGCCGACGCGGGCCGGCCGTACGACGGGCGGCGGGCGGCCAGGTGGTGGCCGGCCGCGAACGGCCCAAGCGTGCTGCCGCCGTGCGGCGGCGCGGCCCCGGTACGGAGCGGTACGGCGGGACGCGGCGAATGGTCCAGGCGCACGGGGCCTCTACGCCGTCCCGTACGACACCCAGGTCGAAGTCGGGGCGACCAAAGCGTTTCCGCTCGGGCGGTGGGTCCACCAGCAGCGCAAGACGCTGCGCGCCGGCGAACTCGACCCGCACCGCAAGACCCTGCTCGACGCGCCCGAGGCCGGGATGGTCTGGAGGCCCGGCGAAGAAGCATGGGAGAACAAGCTCTCGCACGCTCCCGCTCGTACCGGCAGGCCACCGGACACCTCGCACCCCGCCAGGACGCCGTGTGGACCGGTTCCGCCGATGGGACGCAGGTGCCGATCGGGCAGCACCTGGCCAACCTCCGGCGGAAGGGTGCGAAGAACGGCCTGGGCAAGGATCCGGAGCGGGCTGCCGTACGCGCGGCGCAGCTCACGGCGATCGACCCGGACTGGGACTGCGAGTGGCCACTCAACTGGCAGCGGCACTACCGCGTCCTGGCGGACCTGGTCGACGCCGACGGTCACCTGCCCGACATCGCACCCGGCGTCCTCATGGACAGCGGCGACCTCGGCAAATGGCAGCAGCGGCTTCTTCGCCTCGCCGTGGCCTCGCCGGGTCAGCACCCACACCTGCCGCTGGTCCTCCCGGACCGTCTCGATCCTCACCAGATGGTGGTCCTGAAGATCCAGGAGGTTGTCCCGTACGAGCTTGTCGTGCTGGTTGCCCGGCCGGGTCAGCCTCCACAACTGATCGGGCGTAGCCCTCTGGGGCATCCCCAGCGCCTGCAGCAGCTCCCTCCGCCGGGGCCCTGTCGAGTTCTACCTGTGAAGAGGACGCCTGGAGGCAAGAGGGTTGTCGGACCTGCGCCGACACCCTGTCCGCCTGTTCTCACCTGCAAAAACGCCCGGCCCGCGGTGACGGGGCGCGGAGGGGGTCATGGAGGGATCCGCGGAGGGGGGATGCTCGCCCCGGTCAAGGGGCTGCTCGGGCTCGTCCGCGGTGCTCGCCACAGGGCGCTCCTGAAAGGTGGGGCGGGCCTATCCCGCCATTCACCGTCTACAGGGAGGCGGAGCAGGAGGGTCACGCAGAGCAGGCCGGTGCCGTCGATGGTGATGTCCGCGGCCGGGACCGGTTCGAAGCTCATCGGGGGAGGGTCTGGGTGACGCGCCACAGGCGGCGGGGCAGGTCGCCTTCCTCGAAGGCGTGGACCTCGTTCAGGGTCCAGCCGTCGGCGAGGGTGTCGACCAGGCCCCGGCCGAAGAAGTGGACGGCGAAGCCGCCGTGCTCGTAGATGTCGTCGCCGTGCGCGGTGCCCGCGCCGTAATGGGCGTCGCCCGTGTGCCGGACGGTGTAGACGAGCACGCCGCCGGGCCGCAGGACACGGCGGATCTCGCCCACCGCCGCGTGAATCTCCCGGGTGGACAGCGCCATGCACAGCAGCATGTGCGCGAACACGGCGTCCACGGAACCGTCCGGCAGCGGCAGCGCCTCACGGACGTCATGGACGGCGGTGGTGACCCGTCCCGCGACGCCCTGGGCGTGAGCGGCCTCCCGCAGCTGCTCCAGGCCGACGGGGCTGAAGTCGCTGGCCTGCACGGTGAAGCCTTCGCGAGCGAAGTAAAGGGCGTCCCGGCCATGGCCGGCACCGAGCTCCAGCACCTCCCGCGCGCCGGCGGCCCTGAACACCTCCGCGGCATGGACCGCGGGCGCGGAGGGCTGCTCGCCATACATGCCCGGGTGGGCAGCGTAGGTGCCCTGCCAGTGCTCGCGCTGCGCGCCCGCCAGATCCTTCTCGGTGTTCTCCACGCCGCAGCGCCTTCCTGTTCCGTCCCACGGCCAATGCCCGGGTCAGCTTAGGGCCCCGGTCTCCGAGCTCCGATGTCGGTTCGCACCCGTGCCCATGGACAGAAAGGGGCCCCGACGGTGTCCTCGTTGGAGCCCGCTGTGTCCGGTGGTGCGGTTCAGCTGCAGCAGTCGCAGCCGGGGCGGCACCCGCAGGTGTCGCTCTGCTCGGCACCGGCAGGCGGCACCGCTGCGGCCGGGGCCGCGCAGCAGCCCTTGCCCTGCCAGGCGTCGCGGCCTTCCTTGACGGCGATGGCAGCGATGACGAGGGCGGCGATGGGATCGGCCCACGACCAGCCGAGGGTGGCGTTGAGGACCAGGCCGACGAGGAGCACAGCGGACAGGTACGTGCACAGCAGGGTCTGCTTGGAGTCGGCGACCGCGCTGGCGGAGCCGAGTTCGCGGCCGGCCCGGCGCTGGGCGGCGGACAGGAACGGCATGACCGCGAGGGAGAGGGCGGCGATGACGATGCCGGGGATGGAGCGTTCGGCCTCGCCGGTGCCGGTGAGCGCGCGGACAGCGTCGATGCCGACGAACGCGGCGAGCGCGAAGAACGACACCGCGATGATCCGCAGCGTCCGCTTCTCCCGCGCCTCTCGGGTGGCGTGGTCGGAGGCGGAGAACTGCCAGGCGACCGCGGCGGCGGAGGACACCTCGATGACGGAGTCGAGCCCGAAGCCGATCAGCGCGGTGGAGGAGGCGATCGTCCCGGCGGTGATCGCGACGACCGCTTCGATGACGTTGTAGGTGATGGTGGCCGCGACCAGCAGACGTATCCGCCTGGCGAGGACGTCGCGGCGGGCCGGGGAGGGGCCGATGCCGATGGATATCTCCGCGGTCATCAGCAGCAGCCCTTCTGCTCCGCGTCCGCACACGTCTTGTCGGCTTCGACGGCGACCACGGCGGTGCGCAGGTCATCCAGCGCGTGACCGAGGCGTTCGTCGGCGAGCTCGTAGCGGGTGCGCCGGCCCACCGGCACCGCGACGACAAGGCCGCAGTCGCGCAGGCACGCCAGGTGGTTCGACAGCCGGGTCCGGGAGATCTCCAGAGCGTCGGCCAGGTCGGCGGGGTGGGCCGGCGCCTCGCGCAGGGCGAGGAGAATCCGGCAGCGGATCGGGTCGGCGAGGGCGCGGCCGAACCGCGCCAGCACCTCGATGTCAGCAGCGAGAGTCAGCACACCCAGGACAGTACACGCATTGCTGAATTCACCAAAGCCTGCACTATCGGAGTCCCCTGCCGCCTGCACAGCGGTCCAACCTCGATGGCAATCGGTCCAAGTTCCCTGTCACAGGACACTTGCGACCGTTCACGGTGGTTGGCGGGCACGATCCGCCGTTCCCGCAGGTCACAAGAAGCTCTGTTCACCGCTGTTGACGGATTCTGTTCCCGTTGGATGGCGGCTCGGTGGTGTGTGTCTGCCCAAGCAGTGACTCGGCGAGTCCCGACAGCGCGTCGTTCAGGGTGGCGAATCCCGGCGAAATCCGGGGTGCCGGCCGGGCGGACGCTGGAGCCCCCGGCAGGTCGGCGGTGCAGACGCTCGGCGAGACCGTTCGCCTGCACCGCCTACTCAGCGTCAGTCGGTGCCGGGCTCGGCCGCGGCGAGTTCTTCCGCGGCGATGCGGGCTTCCATCTCGGCTGCATCGGTGCCGGCGGCACGGTGCCCGTAGCCGCGGTGGACGACCAGGAGCTGATCCGTTTCGGCGTTCGCGTCGCGGTAGGCGATCACGGCCGGGCCGGCGCCGCTGAGATGACCGTGGAACTCCCGGTCGGCGCTCCAGCCGCTGCTGCTCTTGTAGGTGGCCCACCACAGTTTCTGGTCCCCGTTGCCGTGCCCGCGGTGGACGCAGTAGAGGTGGCCGTCGAAGACGGCGAGGCCGGGCCCCTCAAGGCTGCGGTGGTGGGGCATCTGGGTGTCGGCGGACCATCCGGTCTGCGCGTCGTAGACAGCCGCCCACAGGTTGTCGTCGTGGGTGCCGCCTCGGTGCACCAGATGCAGGCGCCCCTGGAACTCGGCCAGCGCCGGGTTGGAGCTGCTGTGGTGACCGGAGAACTTCTCGTCGTCGTTCCACCCGTTCTCGGAAGGCTGGAAGACGGTCCACCACCCAGGTGTCATCGGCACGCAGAGACGCTGCGCACCTCGGCCGCCGGCAGCACCTCCGCCTCGTCACCGTATGTTCCCGGCTCCTGCGGTTCGCCGTCCTGAGCAGCGGTGTTCGCGTCAGCGGTCACGGGTTCCCCCTCCCCTGTGCGCACAGCATCCGCCAACCGACCCAGGACCGGCCCGGAGCAGCTACGGCAGCCCGACTACGGGGCACCGGTACGCCAGGACAGGCTTTCAACAGCCAGGGATCTCCGCAGCCGAAACAGAGCAAAGTGCCGTTCGGGACAATCTATGGCCACATACGCGCCGCACCGTTTGATCAACCGACGGACCGGCGGACCCCAGTGGTCTTCCCGGCCCCGCGCCCGACGCGAGCCGATCACCGGACCTGACCGCAATCGCACCCTGATAATCACTCCCTGCATTGAACCCGCCACATGTCGCCCGAACAGTCACAACACTGCAGGGAAGAGTTCTCGCCCGTCGGCGCCGGACTCTGTGCACAGGGCCGCGATCCGAGCATCGGCTCTGAGGCCGCCGCGATCAGCGGGGCGGCCCGTACGTTGAGGAGCCGACATGCCCGACACCACGCCGCTCGCCCCGATGACCCCGCACGAGGCCATCAGCGCCTTCAACTACCTCTGTGCCGTCCAGGCCGACGACGTCGATGCCGCCTGCGAGTTCGCCGGTGTTGCACCGCGGATGCCCGAGCTGCTCGTCGACGTCGCCGAGCGCATCGTCGTCCCGGTCACCGCGCTGCCCGGCCCGGAGGCCGGCGAGCCGTGCGCGGACACCTTCGCCCTGGAGGCCCTCGGGCGGGTCTTCGTGACCTCGCTGCGGATATGGGCGCAGGCCGGACCGGACACGGCACAGGGCATCGCCCGCGCCGTCATCGACTTCGCGCAGCAGTTCCTCACCGAGGACCACGAGGACGTCGCCGACACCCTGCGCCAGCTGGAGGCCGTCGGCGTGGGCCAGACCCTCTATGTGCACCCCGCACCGACCGGTGCGCACCCGGTGCGCCTCACTGTCGTGTAGTGCGCGTGCCGCGCGGTGGCGGTGTGCACCACTACCGCGCGACGCGCACCCCCGCACCGCGCTGTCCATCGCGGCGCGCGCCATCGGTGCCGGGCACCGCACAGGCGCGCCGCGGGCGGCGGGCTCCTATATCACGCACCCCCTTGACCGCAGTCTGATCGGCGGCCGGAAGGCTCTGTAGCAAGGAGAAATGGGCCGGGTAGCAGAGGTAGACAAGGGGGCGCACGTCCGGGTAGCAGACCTGGACAAGGGGTCACGCGCGAACTCGGCCGCACCGGAGGAGGGGGGTGCCGGTGCGCGCACCAATGCGGTGCGCGCACCAGGTGCAGTGGACATCGCGGTGCGCACCTCGGTGGCGTCCATCGTCATCCGGTGCGCACCAGAGTGGAGTCCACTCGGTGGAGCCCATCGGGTGGACTCCACTCACTGGACTCCACTCGGTGGGGTGGACGATGTCCGTCATCGTCACCACAGCCAGGCGTTGGAGTGCCGCACCCGGGACAAAGCACGCACGTCGCGGCGGCTAGGCGGCGCTTCCCGGCTTCCTGGAGTCGTTTCCGCTGCTTGCGCAGTTCCGCCTTCTTCGCCGCCTTCGACTTCGGCTTCCGGGGCCGCTTCCAGATCGGCTGCCACCCCAGGGGCTCGTCGGGCTCGGGCTCCTGGTCCTCGGTGAGCGCAGCGGCCATCTCCGGGCGTGCGGCACGGGCGCGGGCGAGCTGTACGTCCACGACACCTCCGACGACGACCTGGCCGCCGAGGACAAGCTGCCGAAGTCCTCGATCCACACCGACCTTCTACGAACCTGAGGCCAGCCGCTCGTACCGCAACAGAACACGGGTAATCTCCCACTCCCCCGGCTGTGTGACGACGTCGAAGCGCTGGACAGCTACCTGCCGCCCCGCGTCGCGGCGCTCGCGCAGAAGGTCGCCAGCGTGTTGGAGCAGCTGCTGGCCACTGTGTGACGGCGGGGGTCGCAGTGTCGTTGGACGGAGCGATCCCCGAGCCGGGCCCTGGGGATGTCATGGCTGATCCCCCGGAGCCCGGGGTGTGTTGGGGTCAGCTCTCTCCGGCCGCCACCGCGGCGAGCCAGTCGGCGACTTCGGCGTTGGTCATCAGCAGTGCCTGCGTTTCGTGGGCGGTGCCGTCCTGGAGGACGTGGGCGCGCCCCGGGTGCGCACTGGTCTTCGGTCGGGGGCCGGCTATCGGGGCGAGCCCAGGTGTCGACGGTGACGCGCGCCAGGATGAGGGCGGCGAACTGCTCGCGGGCGGCGGTGTCGATGGCTCTGTACACGAGAACGGAAGTCGTCTGTCGACGGCTTCGGGAGTTACCGCGTGGGCCGGTTCCTTGATCAATGTCGATGAGTCTGGGAGTCACTCACGGTCCGGCGGGTGGTTTGTGCGACATCCCGTGAGTAGTTGAAGTACAGGAAATCCTGGTGAGATTGATCTTGGTGGGAACGACTGGCGGAGGAAACTCGGCCGGGTGTTCCGGCGGACGGCTACGACTCCGCGGTCAGAGCTCGCCGCGGCGTGCGAGCTGCTTCAGCGCGTTCTCACGGATGATCTCGTTCTCGTCGTCGCGCAAGCCCTCGAGGGCTTCCCTGGCCTCCGAGCCGGAAATGGCACCGAGAGCCCAGATCGCCTTCACCGCGAGGGCGCGGTTCTCGTCCCAGTCCAGGTACTCGGGAACCCAGCGAGTCGCCAAGACCAGCGTCGGCACCGTCTTGGGCGAGCGGAGCGTGCCCAGCATGGACACGATGTCCTCGTACTCCCTGTGCCAGTCGGCAGGGAACAGCTCGGTCAACGGCTCCAGGAACTCCTCGACCGAGGCGTCGGCGGCGGCATGGACGATCAACGCCATCTCGACGTCGTCGGCATCCTGGCGCTCCATGGCGTCCTGGAGTAGTCGGAGCGCCAGGGACCCACCGTCGGACTCGCCGAAGTGGGCGAGCACCTCGTCGAGCGTGTGCGTCCGGCCTTTACCTGGTACGAACACCAGGCCCATGACCAGATCCTGCTCCTCAGGGGTCATCGCCTGACCACCTCCCATGCGTTGAACGCTCCAGGTCTTGGGTGGACCCTAACAAGATCATTCTCGGCGGGTGCCTCCGGAACTCGTGAACATCGGCCTGGCCGCCGACAGGGCGCCTTCTGAGCTCATCGACAAACGACTGCTGGCTGCGTAGGTGAGAAGCAAGAGCGGATGTCGATGGTTTCGGACAGCGACTGACGCTGGGCTGGCGCTGAAATGTTGCCGAGTTCTGAGAGCGCCCCCTGCTCCCGTGTCCCGTGTCGGTTGTGTCAGGTCCAGGACGGTGCAGTGCCGAAACGTTTGATCGATAACATCTCGTCGCGACGCTGCGGTGGTCAGCGGCCTGACGAGGTGAGGAAGCTATGAGCGATGACGTCCTGTCGATCATTCCGAGTGATCCGCAGTGGCAGCCGGACCGCGATGCGGCCGACCACGTCGTCGCGCTCGTCGAGGACCTGGCCCCTGGAGTGCCCGGCGGCGTGGACGTAGAGATCGAGGTGACGTGGCACGACGTAGTGACGGCCGTCGACTGCGGGGCGAACCTGGAGAGGATCAGTTGCCCCTTGTGTCAGGCGGCCATCGACACGGAGTGGTGGGGCGACCTCCTTGAGGCTCACTGCGACGACGGGTTCACCACGCTCGCGATCGAGGTCCCGTGCTGTGGAGGATCAACCACTCTTGACGTGCTGGATTACGACTGGCCCTGCGGTTTCGCCCGGTTCGAGATCGCCATCTGGAATCCCGAACGCCCCTGGTTCAACAAGGACGAGCTGACGGCTCTAGGGGACCGACTCGGCCATCCGGTGAAGCAGATCCGGGCCCATATCTGAGTCTCCGCAGCTCAGGCGATCTCCTGTTGCTCGGCGCGGGCGCGGGTGGTGGCGAGGCGGTAGGAGTCGTTCGAGGCGATGGCCACGCTGTTCTTCTCCTCGCGTTCCGTCAGGACCTGGAAGACGAGCTCGGCTCCGCGCCGGTCCAGTTCCATGTAGCCGAGCTCGTCGATGCACAAAAGATCAAAACGTCTGGGACACCCTGATCCGCGGCCTGGCCTTCGCCAACCCCGGCTGGCTTAAGCCCGAACGGCCAGTGGCCGGGCTACTCCAAGGTCCTGGAGAACATCCCGGCCGTGGAGGACGACGACCCCACAATCCGCCAGTTCCACGAGGCGGCGGCCTTCCTGCCGTTCCCGAGGGCGCTGGAGCCGTTCTGGCCGTCGACGCCGGTCCCTGAGCACTTCAACCGGCACGCCACTGCTCACGCGGCCGCGAACACGCAGTACACCCCGGTCAACGCCGTGACCGCGGTCATGCTCGCGATCAGCGTGCTCCGCGACATCGACGACATGGGGTACCCCGTACAGCTCCACGCCTGATCAGTTCGCTCTGACGCCCTCGTGGGGGGGGGGGGGGGGGGGGGGGGGGGGGGGGGGGGGGGGGGGGGGGGGGGGGGGGGGGGGGGGGGGGGGGGGGGGGGCGGGGGGGGGGGGGGGGGGGGGGGGGGGCCGGGGGGTGGGGCCCCCCCCCCCCGGGGGGGGGGGGCCCCCAAGGTGGTGCTC
>NZ_JBIWJG010000032.1:0-8644 GCF_044765045.1 Streptomyces sp. NPDC093546
CCGGTTTCGAGGGCCGGGTGTCGGTCGCGGCGGTGAACGGTCCGGGTTCGACGGTGGTGTCGGGTGAGCCGGAGGCACTCGACGCTCTGATGGCTCTGTGTGTGGAGCGTGGGGTGCGGGCGCGTCGGGTGCTGGTGGATTACGCGTCGCATTCGGTGCAGGTGGAAGAACTGCGCGACCAAATCCTCACGGACCTTGCGCCGGTGAAGCCGGTGTCGTCTTCGGTTCCGTTGTATTCGTCGGTGACGGGTGGGCGTATCGACACGGCGGTGATGGACGCGGGCTATTGGTATGAGAGTTTGCGGTCGTTGGTGCGGTTCGATGAGGCGACGGGTGCCTTGTTGGCGGACGGCCGGTCGGTGTTCCTGGAATGCAGCCCGCATCCCGTCCTGACCCCGGGCATCGAGCAGTCGTTGGAGGCGGCCGGGCATCCGGGTGTCACGCTGGCGACCCTGCACCGTGATCGGGGGGACGCGACGCGTTGGCTGACCGCCCTCGCCGAAGCGCATGTGGCCGGTGTCCCGATCGACTGGACCGGTGTCCTGCCCGACGCCCGGCCCGTCGACCTCCCCACCTACGCCTTCCAGCGACGCCGTTACTGGCTCGACACCGCCGAGCCCGAACTGCACGCCACCGACAGTGGACGTGACTGGTTCTGGTCCGCAGTCGAGAACGAGGACCTCTCGGCCCTCCAGCGCATGCTCGACGTCAGCGGCCGGACCCCGCTGGCCGAGGCCCTGTCCGCGCTCTCCTCCTGGCACCGGCGCGACCGCGAACGCGGCCGGGTCGAGAGCTGGTACTACCGGACCGCATGGACCCCCGCGCAGCTGCCCGCCGGGCGGCTCGACGGCCGCTGGATGGTGGCCGTACACCCGGACCACCACGCACACCCGCTGGTCACCGCGGTTCTCGCGGCCCTCGAAGAGGCCGGCGCCGCCCCCGAACTGCTGCCCGTGGCCCCCGAGGACGACCGCGGCACCCTCGCCGAGCGGCTGCGCGGCGCCGACGGCGTACTGTCGCTGCTCTCCCTCGCCGAGGACCCCGCCCCCGAACACCCCGCCACCCCGACCGGATTCGCCGTCGGCATCACCCTGCTGCACGCCGTGCACGACACCGGCGAACCGATGCGTCTGTGGTGCGCCACCTCCGGCGCCGTCGCCGCCGGGCCGGGCGACGCCGTCATCCACCCGGCACAGGCCCTGACCTGGGGTCTCGGCCGGGTCGCCGCCCACGAGTACACCCAGTGGGGCGGCCTGATCGACCTGCCCGCCGACCCCGAGCCGCGCGCGATGTCCCGGCTGGCGGCCGTCCTCGCCGGTACGGGCGAGGACCAGGCGGCGATACGCCCCACCGGGGTCTTCGTGCCCCGTCTGCGCCGAGCCGAGCCGGCCCCGCCCGGCCGCACGTGGCAGTCGTCCGGCACCGTGCTGGTCACCGGCGGCACCGGCGGTGTCGGCGCGCACGTGGCCCGCTGGCTCGCCGCCGCGGGCGCCGAGCACCTGCTCCTGCTCAGCCGGCGTGGCCCGGAGGCCCCCGGCGCGGCCGAACTCGCCGCCGAGCTGCGGGAGTCGGGAGCCGAGGTCACGGTCGCCGCAGTGGACGCGGCCGACCACGACGCGCTGGCGGCCGT
This sequence comes from Streptomyces sp. NPDC093546, assembly GCF_044765045.1. Taxonomy (NCBI): domain Bacteria; kingdom Bacillati; phylum Actinomycetota; class Actinomycetes; order Kitasatosporales; family Streptomycetaceae; genus Streptomyces; species Streptomyces sp. NPDC093546. The sequence goes on from NZ_JBIWJG010000032.1 coordinate 1,631, forward strand.
CCTCGCGGACCTGCCCGCCGCACGGCCGCTGACCGCCGTCTTCCACGCCGCCGGAGTCGTCGACTCCAGCATCGTGGACTCGCTCACGCCGGACCGCGTCGAGACCGCGCTGCGCGCCAAGGTCGCCAGCGCCCTCAACCTGCACCGGCTCACCGCGCACCTGGACCTCTCGGCGTTCGTGCTCTTCTCGTCGCTGGCCGGCGTCTTCGGCTCGGCCGGCGAGGGCAACTACGCCCCCGGCAACGCCTTCCTGGACGCCTTCGCGCAGTACCGCCGTGCCCAGGGCCTGGCCGCCACCTCCGTGGCCTGGGGATCATGGGCGGGCGCCGGCATGGCCGAGGGAGGCTTCGGCGACGTACTCGAACGCCACGGCATCCTCCGGATGGAGCCCGCACACGCCCTCGCGGGACTGCGTACGGCGCTGGAGCGGGACGAGACCACGCTCGCCCTCGCCGACATCCGCTGGGAGGTCTTCTCCTGGTTCTTCACCGCCACCCGCCCCAGCCGTCTGCTCGACGAGCTCCCCGACGTCCGCAGACTCCGCCAGGCAGCCGAACAGAGCGCCGCCCAGGGCCCCGCCGCAGACCAGGAGGCCCTGCCGCCGGCCCAACGGCTGGCCGGGGCCTCGGAGCCGGAGCGCAACCGGTTCCTGCTCGACCTGGTCCGTGACCAGGTGGCGCTGGTGCTCGGCCACGAGTCCGCCTCCGCGGTGGAACCCGGCCGGGCCTTCGGCGAGTTGGGCCTCACCTCGGCGGGCGCCGTCGAACTGCGCAACCGCCTGACCTTCACCACCGGTCTGCGCATGTCCGCCACCCTCGTCTTCGACCACCCCAGCCCGCTGGCCCTCTCCCGTTTCCTGGCCGCCGAGATCACCGGCGCGAACGCGGAAACTGCCGAGACCGCGGCCCCGGCAGCGCTGCCCGTTCCCGGTGATGCCGCCGCGGCGGACGACGACCCGATCGTCCTCGTCGGCATGGCCTGCCGTTTCCCGGGCGGCGTCCGCTCCCCGGAGGACCTTTGGGAGCTGGTCCGGTCCGGCACCGACGCCATGGGCCCCTTCCCCGCCGACCGCGGCTGGGACCTCGACGCGCCCGGCGCCGACTACCCCCGGACGGGCGGCTTCCTCCCCGACGCGACCGCCTTCGACGCCGACCTGTTCGGCATCTCGCCGCGCGAGGCGCTGGCCATGGACCCGCAGCAGCGGTTGCTCCTCGAAGCGTCCTGGGAGGTGCTGGAGCGCGCGGGCATCCACCCCCGGTCCCTGGTCGGCTCGCGTACGGCGGTGTACGCCGGCGCCGGGGGCCAGGACTATCTGACCGTGCTGGCGGCGGACCCCGAGGCCGGCGACGGCTATCTGGTCACCGGCGGGTCGCCCAGCGTGCTGTCGGGCCGCGTCGCCTACGCCTTCGGCCTCGAAGGACCGGCGGTCACCGTGGACACCGCGTGCTCCTCCTCCCTGGTGGCCCTCCACCTGGCCTGCCAGTCGCTGCGCCACCAGGAGTCCGACCTGGCCCTCGTCGGCGGCGTCAACGTACTCTCCCTGCCGTCCGTCTTCGCCGAGTTCAGCAAGCAGCGCGGCCAGGCCGCCGACGGCCGTTGCAAGGCCTTCGCCGCGGGCGCGGACGGCACCGGCTGGGGCGAGGGCGTGGGCGTCCTGCTCGTCGAGCGCCTGTCGGACGCGCGCCGCAACGGGCACGAGGTGCTCGCGGTAGTCCGCGGCAGCGCGATCAACTCCGACGGCGCGTCGAACGGGCTCACCGCGCCCAACGGCCCCGCGCAGCAGCGGGTGATCCGGGCCGCGCTGGCGTCGGCGGGGCTGGCGCCCTCCGACGTGGACGCGGTGGAGGCGCACGGTACGGGCACCCGGCTGGGCGACCCGATCGAGGCGCAGGCTCTGCTGGCGACGTACGGACAGGGCCGCGAAGAGCCCCTGTACCTGGGGTCGGTGAAGTCCAACATCGGGCACACCCAGGCCGCCGCCGGTGTCGTGGGCGTGATCAAGGCCGTCATGGCGCTCCGCCACGGGGTGCTGCCCCGGACGCTGCACGTGGACGAGCCGACCCCGGAAGTGGACTGGTCGGCGGGAGCGGTGCAACTGCTCACCGAGAACCGCCTGTGGCCCCCGGCGGACCGGCCGCGGAGGGCGGCCGTGTCGTCGTTCGGCATCAGCGGCACCAACGCACACACCATTCTGGAGCAGGCCCCCGAGCCGGCCGAGGTACCCGCCGACACCCGGCGGAAGCACGAGCACCCGGACCTCCCGCTGCCCGTCCCGCTGTCCGGCGCCACGCCGGACGCCCTCGCGCAGCAAGCCGGCAGGCTCGCCGGCGTGGACGTGGACCCCGCCGACCTGGCGCACACCCTGGTCACCACGCGCGCCGACCTCGACCACCGCGCGGTGGTCTTCGGCGACCACACCGACGTACTGACGGCACTGGCCGCGGGTGAGCACCCGCAGGACGCGGTGCGCGACCAGGTCGTGCACGGTGGGCTCGCTCTGCTCTTCACGGGCCAGGGTGCGCAGCGGACGGGGATGGGGCGTGAGCTGTACGAGGCGTTCCCGGTGTTCGCGGACGCCTTCGACGCGGTGTGTGCGCGGGTGGATCTCGAACGGCCGCTGCGGGACGTTGTGTTCGAGGACGGCGAGGCACTGGATCGGACGGTCTTCGCGCAGGCCGGGTTGTTCGCGGTCGAGGTGGCGTTGTTCCGGCTGGTGGAGTCCTGGGGTGTGACCCCGGACGTACTGGTGGGTCACTCGATTGGTGAGCTGGCTGCCGCGCACTGCGCGGGGGTGCTGTCCCTGGATGACGCTTGTGCTCTGGTCTCGGCGCGTGGTCGGTTGATGGACGCGCTGCCGTCGGGCGGTGCGATGCTGGCCGTGGAGGCGGCCGAGGACGAGCTGGAGCTGCCCGAGGGCGTGGACCTCGCGGCGGTCAACGGACCCACCTCCGTGACCGTTTCCGGTGACGCCGATGCGATCGCGGTTCTGGAGGAGCAGCTGCGTGCGGAGGGCGTACGGGTCAAGCGGCTCACGGTCTCCCATGCGTTCCACTCGCACCTGATGGAGCCGATACTCGACGAGTTCGCGGCGGTCGCGGAGTCGTTGACGTACCACGCCCCGACGATCCCCGTCGTCACGACCGCGCCCGGGGACATGGCGACCCCGGAGTACTGGGTGGGTCAGATCCGCGAGCCCGTCCGCTTCGCCGACGCGATCGCCTCCCTCAGCGGCGTACGTACGGCACTGGAGCTGGGCCCCACCGCCGTCCTCTCCGCTTTGGCGGCGGAGCAGGCCGACACCCTGGTTGCCGTACCCGCGCTGCGCGCGGACCGCCCCGAGGTCGACACCCTCGTCCGCGCGCTGGCCCGCCTGCACACCCGCGGCGTCCCCGTCGACTGGTCCGCCTATCTCGCCCCCTTCAGGGGCTCCCGGACCGCACTGCCCACGTATCCCTTCGCCCGCCGACGTCACTGGCCCACTCCCGTGGCCCCCCGCCCCGTCGCGGCGGAGAACCCGGCCGAGCGGGAGTTCTGGGCGGCCGTGGACTCGGCCGACGCCGATGCCGTGGCCGGTGCGCTGCGCCTGGACGAGGACCAGCGGGACGGCCTGGGAGCCGTCCTGCCCGCCCTCGCCGCCTGGCGGGAGCGGGGCCGGCACAAGGCCACCACCGACGCCTGGCGCTACCGCGTCGGTTGGGCCCCGGTCACCGACCGGCGGGTGCGGCTCGGCGGCACCTGGCTCCTGGTCGTGGGCGCCGAGGCACCCGAGGGGCTTGCGGAAGGCCTGCGTGCCGCGGGCGCCGACATCGCCGAGATGACAGGTCTCGGCGGGGACCGTACGCAGTGCGCTGCCCGGATGGCCGACCTGGCGTCGGCCGCCGCCGACGGGGCCCGCCCCGTCGCCGGGGTGCTCGCGTGCGTGGACACCGCCGCCGAGCTGCTGCTGGTCATCCAGGCCCAGGGCGACGCCGGAATCACCGCGCCGCTGTGGTGCCTCACCTCCGGCGCGGTCGTGGCCGTGCCGGGCGACGAATGCCGCCCCGTCGCGGCCCAGCTATGGGGACTCGGCCGGGTCGCCGCCCTCGAACACCCGGATCGCTGGGGCGGCTTGGTCGACGTGCCGGAGCGCCTCGACCGACGGGCGGCCGAGCGGCTGGCGCAGCTGCTGGTCGGGGAAGCGGGCGAGGACCAGGCGGCCGTTCGGCCGACCGGTATCCACGTCCGCCGACTGCGGCGTGCCCCCACCGCCGCGGCCGGGCGGACGCAACCCGCCGAGTGGCGTACCGACGGGACCGTCCTGGTCACCGGTGGCACCGGTGCGCTGGGTGGCAAGGTCGCCCGTCTGCTGGCCGAGCGCGGCGCCACCCGCCTCGTCGTGGCGAGCCGGCGCGGCCCTGCCGCACCGGGCGCGGCCGAGCTGGTCGCGGACCTCGCGGAGCGCGGCTGCGACGCCGTCGTCGTCTCCTGCGACCTGAGCGACCGGGACGCGGTGGCCGAGCTGCTGGAACACCACCCGTTGACCGCGGTCGTGCACGCCGCGGGGACCGTCGACGACGGTGTGCTCGACGCGCTGACGCCCGAACGGCTCGCCGCCGTACTCGACGCCAAGGCCCGCTCCGCGGACCTGCTGGACGAACTCACCGGCGAACTCACCGACTTCGTCGTCTTCTCCTCCCTCGCGGGCGTGATCGGCAGCGCCGGGCAGGGGCCCTACGCCGCCGCCAACGCGCACCTCGACGCCCTGGTGGAACGCCGCCGCTCCCGGGGCCTGCCCGGCACCGCCCTCGCCTGGGGTGCCTGGGCCGGAGCCGGGATGGCCGCCGATCCGGCCGCCGCGGCCCGGCTGGCGCGCGGCGGGCTGCCCGCCATGCCGGAGGACCGGGCGCTGGGGGCACTGGCCACCGCCCTGGCCGAGGGAGACGGCACGCTGGTCGTCGCCGACATCGACTGGGAACGGTTCGCCCCGGGCTTCACGGCGGTACGGCCCAGCAGGCTGTTCGCCGAGCTCCCCGAGGCCGCCCCGGTCGTACGCGGAGCCGAGGCCGCCGGTCCCGCCGGTCCCGCCGCGCTCACGGCGCCGGACGCGGACGCCGCCGAGCAGGCGCGCGGAGCGGAAACCCTGGTCCTGGAGGCCGTCGCGGCCGTCCTCGGCCATGGCTCGCCGGTGGCCGTGGACCGTGAACGCGCCTTCCACGACCTGGGCTTCGACTCCCTCACCGCCCTGGAGCTGCGCAACCTCCTGGCCTCCCGGACCGGTCTGTCCCTGTCGGCCGGGCTGGTCTTCGACTTCCCGACCCCCGCGGTCCTCGCCGCGCACCTGCTCTCCCTCCTGTCCGGCCAGACGTCGGCCTCCGCCGCCCGCCCGGCCGCGGGCGGCGACCGGGCGGCGACGGACGAGCCCATCGCCATCATCGGCATGGCCTGCCGCTTCCCCGGCGGCGTGGACTCGCCCGAGGCGCTGTGGGGCCTGGTGGCCTCCGGAACCGACGCGATGGGCGACTTCCCGGCGGACCGGGGCTGGGACCTCGACGCCCTGCTCGGCCCCGACGGACTCTCGTCCAGCCGCGCGGGCGGTTTCCTCGACGACGTCGCCGCCTTCGACGCGGGCCTGTTCAACATCTCGCCGCGCGAGGCGCTGGCGATGGACCCGCAGCAGCGCCTGCTGCTGGAGGCCTCCTGGGAGGTCTTCGAACGGGCCGGCATCGACCCGACCTCGGTCGGCGGCAGCGACACCGGAGTGTTCGCGGGCACCAACGGCCAGGACTACGCCGCCCTGCTGCTCGGCTCCGAGACCGCCACCGAGGGCCACTTGGGCACCGGCAACACCGCCAGTGTGCTGTCCGGCCGCATCTCCTACACCTTCGGCCTGCGGGGACCGGCGCTCAGCGTGGACACGGCGTGTTCGTCGTCGCTGGTGGCGCTGCACCTGGCGGCGCAGTCGCTGCGCAACGGCGAGTGCTCGATGGCGCTCGCGGGCGGCGTCACCGTGATGCCGCTCCCCGGCACCTTCATCGAGTTCAGCACGCAGGGCGCGCTCTCCTCTGACGGCCGGTGCAAGGCCTTCTCGGCGGACGCCGACGGGACGGGCTGGGGCGAGGGTGTGGGTGTGCTGCTCGTGGAGCGGCTGTCGGATGCTCTGGAGCGTGGCCACGAGGTGCTGGCGGTGGTGCGGGGTACGGCGGTCAACCAGGACGGTGCGTCGAACGGTTTGACTGCGCCGAACGGCCCGTCGCAGGAGCGGGTGATCCGGCAAGCACTGGAGAGCGCTCGCTTGAGCCCTGCCGACGTGGACGTGGTGGAGGCGCACGGCACGGGGACGCGGCTCGGTGACCCCATCGAGGCGCAGGCGTTGCTGGCGACGTACGGACAGGATCGTGAGGAGCCGCTGTACCTGGGGTCGTTGAAGTCCAACATCGGGCATACGCAGGCGGCTGCGGGTGTCGCGGGTGTGATCAAGATGGTGGAGGCCATGCGTCACGGCGTGCTGCCTGCCACGTTGCATGTGGGTGAGCCGTCGCCGCATGTGGATTGGTCGGCGGGGGCTGTCGAGCTGCTGGCGGAGGCGCGCGAGTGGCCGGAGGTCGGCCGTCCGCGTCGGGCGGGTGTCTCCTCGTTCGGCGTGAGCGGCACGAACGCGCACGTGATCCTGGAAGCCGCGCCCCAGCCCGTCGATGAGCCGCCCGCCGCCCCGGTGGAGGCCGGCACGGTGGTGCCGTGGGTCCTGTCGGGCCGCACGCAGCAGGCGCTGCGGGGTCAGGCGGCGCGTCTGCTCGACTATGCGCGGGAGTTCGACGTGGAGGGCGGGTCGACGGTCGGTCGGATCGGCTTCTCCTTGGCGGCTACGCGTGCTGCCCTGGGGCATCGTGCGGTGGTGCTGGGCTTGGACCTGGCCGACTTCCGGCGAGGTCTTGAGGCGCTCGCGGAGGGCCGTGAGGTGCCGGGCGTCGTTACGAGCGTGCGTGGTTCGGGTCAGGGCGCTCCGGTGTTGGTGTTTCCGGGGCAGGGGTCGCAGTG
>NZ_JBIWJG010000033.1:2030-5224 GCF_044765045.1 Streptomyces sp. NPDC093546
ATGGGTGGCTGGTCGTTGCTTGAGAACTGCACAGTGGACGCGAGCATCTGTGGCCAAGTTTTTAAGGGCGCACGGTGGATGCCTTGGCACCAGGAACCGATGAAGGACGTGGGAGGCCACGATAGTCCCCGGGGAGCCGTCAACCAGGCTTTGATCCGGGGGTTTCCGAATGGGGAAACCCGGCAGTCGTCATGGGCTGTCACCCATGCCTGAACACATAGGGCATGTGGAGGGAACGAGGGGAAGTGAAACATCTCAGTACCCTCAGGAAGAGAAAACAACCGTGATTCCGGGAGTAGTGGCGAGCGAAACCGGATGAGGCCAAACCGTATGCGTGTGATACCCGGCAGGGGTTGCGCATGCGGGGTTGTGGGATCTCTTTGTCACAGTCTGCCGGCTGTGAGACGAGTCAGAAACCGTTGATGTAGGCGAAGGACATGCGAAAGGTCCGGCGTAGAGGGTAAGACCCCCGTAGCTGAAACATCAACGGCTCGTTTAAGAGACACCCAAGTAGCACGGGGCCCGAGAAATCCCGTGTGAATCTGGCGGGACCACCCGCTAAGCCTAAATATTCCCTGGTGACCGATAGCGGATAGTACCGTGAGGGAATGGTGAAAAGTACCGCGGGAGCGGAGTGAAATAGTACCTGAAACCGTGTGCCTACAAGCCGTGGGAGCGTCGGGATGGAGCTTGCTCCATCCTCGTGACTGCGTGCCTTTTGAAGAATGAGCCTGCGAGTTAGCGGTGTGTAGCGAGGTTAACCCGTGTGGGGAAGCCGTAGCGAAAGCGAGTCCGAATAGGGCGATTGAGTTGCACGCTCTAGACCCGAAGCGGAGTGATCTAGCCATGGGCAGGTTGAAGCGGAGGTAAGACTTCGTGGAGGACCGAACCCACCAGGGTTGAAAACCTGGGGGATGACCTGTGGTTAGGGGTGAAAGGCCAATCAAACTCCGTGATAGCTGGTTCTCCCCGAAATGCATTTAGGTGCAGCGTCGTGTGTTTCTTGCCGGAGGTAGAGCACTGGATAGGCGATGGGCCCTACCGGGTTACTGACCTTAGCCAAACTCCGAATGCCGGTAAGTGAGAGCGCGGCAGTGAGACTGTGGGGGATAAGCTCCATGGTCGAGAGGGAAACAGCCCAGAGCATCGACTAAGGCCCCTAAGCGTACGCTAAGTGGGAAAGGATGTGGAGTCGCAGAGACAACCAGGAGGTTGGCTTAGAAGCAGCCACCCTTGAAAGAGTGCGTAATAGCTCACTGGTCAAGTGATTCCGCGCCGACAATGTAGCGGGGCTCAAGCGTACCGCCGAAGTCGTGTCATTCATACACATATCCCCAACGGGAGTATGGATGGGTAGGGGAGCGTCGTGTGCCGGGTGAAGCAGCCGCGGAAGCGAGTTGTGGACGGTTCACGAGTGAGAATGCAGGCATGAGTAGCGATACACACGTGAGAAACGTGTGCGCCGATTGACTAAGGGTTCCTGGGTCAAGCTGATCTGCCCAGGGTAAGTCGGGACCTAAGGCGAGGCCGACAGGCGTAGTCGATGGACAACCGGTTGATATTCCGGTACCCGCTTTGAAACGCCCAGTATCGAACCAGGCGATGCTAAGTCCGTGAAGCCGTTCCGGACCCTTCGGGGAAAGGAAAGTGGTGGAGCCGACGGACCAGACCTGTAGTAGGTAAGCGATGGGGTGACGCAGGAAGGTAGTCCAGCCCGGGCGGTGGTTGTCCCGGGGTAAGGGTGTAGGCCGTGTGATAGGCAAATCCGTCACACATTGAGGCTGAGACCTGATGCCGAGCCGATTGTGGTGAAGTGGATGATCCTATGCTGTCGAGAAAAGCCTCTAGCGAGTTTCATGGCGGCCCGTACCCTAAACCGACTCAGGTGGTCAGGTAGAGAATACCGAGGCGTTCGGGTGAACTATGGTTAAGGAACTCGGCAAAATGCCCCCGTAACTTCGGGAGAAGGGGGGCCATCACTGGTGAGAGCACTTGCTGCTCGAGCTGGGGGTGGCCGCAGAGACCAGCGAGAAGCGACTGTTTACTAAAAACACAGGTCCGTGCGAAGCCGTAAGGCGATGTATACGGACTGACGCCTGCCCGGTGCTGGAACGTTAAGGGGACCGGTTAGCCGACTTTCGGGTCGGCGAAGCTGAGAACTTAAGCGCCAGTAAACGGCGGTGGTAACTATAACCATCCTAAGGTAGCGAAATTCCTTGTCGGGTAAGTTCCGACCTGCACGAATGGCGTAACGACTTCTCGACTGTCTCAACCATAGGCCCGGTGAAATTGCACTACGAGTAAAGATGCTCGTTTCGCGCAGCAGGACGGAAAGACCCCGGGACCTTTACTACAGTTTGATATTGGTGTTCGGTTCGGCTTGTGTAGGATAGGTGGGAGACTGTGAAGCTTGGACGCCAGTTCAGGTGGAGTCGTCGTTGAAATACCACTCTGGTCGTGCTGGATGTCTAACCTGGGTCCGTGATCCGGATCAGGGACAGTGTCTGATGGGTAGTTTAACTGGGGCGGTTGCCTCCTAAAGAGTAACGGAGGCGCCCAAAGGTTCCCTCAGCCTGGTTGGCAATCAGGTGTTGAGTGTAAGTGCACAAGGGAGCTTGACTGTGAGACCGACGGGTCGAGCAGGGACGAAAGTCGGGACTAGTGATCCGGCGGTGGCTTGTGGAAGCGCCGTCGCTCAACGGATAAAAGGTACCCCGGGGATAACAGGCTGATCTTCCCCAAGAGTCCATATCGACGGGATGGTTTGGCACCTCGATGTCGGCTCGTCGCATCCTGGGGCTGGAGTCGGTCCCAAGGGTTGGGCTGTTCGCCCATTAAAGCGGTACGCGAGCTGGGTTTAGAACGTCGTGAGACAGTTCGGTCCCTATCCGCTGTGCGCGTAGGAATATTGAGAAGGGCTGTCCCTAGTACGAGAGGACCGGGACGGACGAACCTCTGGTGTGCCAGTTGTTCTGCCAAGGGCATGGCTGGTTGGCTACGTTCGGGAGGGATAACCGCTGAAAGCATCTAAGCGGGAAGCCTGCTTCGAGATGAGTATTCCCACCTCCTTGAGAGGGTAAGGCTCCCAGTAGACGACTGGGTTGATAGGCCGGATATGGAAGCCTAGTAATAGGTGGAGTTGACCGGTACTAATAGGCCGAGGGCTTGTCCTCAGTTGCTCGCGTCCACTGTGT
>NZ_JBIWJG010000034.1:0-5215 GCF_044765045.1 Streptomyces sp. NPDC093546
GGTGCTGGACCGGTACCTGCACCACCTGCGGACGACCTCTACCCGCCCAACGAAGCCGCCGCAGACAGGGCAGAACCTAACGAAGCACTACTAGGACTTGTCCGGTCGATCAAGTTCGTAGCCAGATGACGAGGCTGGCTGCTGTGGCGGTGCCGAGGAAGACGTAGCCGCGTTTGTCGTAGCGAGTGGCGATCGCCCGGGACTGTTTCAGGCGGTTGATCGCCCGTTCGACGGTGTTGCGCTTCTTGTACCGCTCTTCGTCGAAGCGAGGTGGTCGTCCGCCGCGTGAACCTTTGCGCAGGCGGGCGGCCTGGCTGTCGGTCTTCTCCGGGATGGTGTGCCGGATGCCCCGTTGTCGCAGGTACTCACGGCACAGACCGTTGCTGTATGCCTTGTCAGCCGCGAGACCGGCTGGCTTCTTACGGGGCCTGCCAGGTCCGATCCGCGGGACGCGGATCTTCTCCAGCACTGGCCCGAGCTGAGTGCAGTCGGCCCGCTGTCCTGGCGTGACGATCAGGGACAGCGGCCGGCAGCGGCCGTCCGCACTCAGGTGGAGCTTGCTGGTGAAGCCGCCGCGCGAGCGGCCCAGGCCCTCACCTCCAGCACCACCTCCACCAGGCGGGCGACCAGGCTCTGCCACGGAGTTTCGTCCTGGTGTTCTATCGGTCCGACCCCCTTTGCGCTGGGAGGCGGCGGCGGATCGGTGCGGGCGCCAGCCGCATGCTGATGCGCGCGGACAACGGTGGAGTCGACCGAGATGTCCCAGTCGATCTTGCCTGCCGTGTCGGCCTGGGCCTGGACCTGCTGGAGCAGACGTTCCCAGGTGCCGTCGGCGGACCACTGCCGGTGACGTTCATAGACCGTCTTCCACGGCCCGAACCGTTCCGGCAGGTCACGCCACTGCACACCTGTCCGCACTCGGTGCAGAATTCCGTCGATCACCTGCCGGTGGTCCCGCCACCGGCCACAACGCCCGTTACTGACTGGCAGAAGCGGCCGCAGACGTTCCCACTCGGCATCTGTCAGGTCACCCCGTCCCATGCCCGCACTAACGCCCCGGGAGCGGAGCAGTTACTTGAACGGACTCCCGTCTGCCGGGCCATGCAAGGATCGGCGGATGGTGCTTGTAGGTGAGTTCTTCCTCGCCAGAGACGATGAGTCCGCAGTGCGGGTAGGCCCTCGCAAGAGTCACGATTTTGCTGCCGTGCCTTGCGACGGCATCTATCCAGGTGACGCGGTTCTGAGGTGGGAGACCTTGCTGACGGGCGCGGAGAGCCTGGTCCGAGATGTAGTGCCCCTGGCCAACGACGGCTTCACCGTCTTCGCTGTTCCGGAGCCGCTGTGCACGGCTTTGGCCAGTGCGCGAAGGGATCAACTCCGAGCCACAGCCGTTGCGTGGGCTGAGATCGCCTCCGAGCCGGGCGATGAGGTTTCGTTGGATAACGCGGTGGACCTTCTTGAGTGTCTGTCAGCCCTAACCAGAAGTCGTGCGGAGGAGGCCTGTCTCACCCGGGCGCGGCCACAAGTGGCCCAGGACGGCCTGACGAAGAACGCTGCCATCGCTGCTCGCACGCCTCGAAGCGTCCACCAGCGGTGATCGACCGGACAGGACCTAGTTGACGACTATGTAGTTGAGTCGGATGTGCAATGGCGAGTTCCAGCCCACCCACCAATGGACGGTTACTTCCCCGACCAGCGGTACGACGTTGTAAACCGCCATACCAGCAGCGGCAATGAATGGGTTACCACTTGGGTCGAGTTCGGTGATCGATACCGCTATCTGGCTGTCCCGACGCGCGCTGGGGATGGGATCGGTGGTTACATGTGACCCTAGCCCAGCGGAAGTCCAGTGACCCATCGCATAGTGGATCGAAACGATGTTTCCGCCAATCCTCTCCAATTTTTCGGCGGGCGCAGAAAGCTTGTGTTCCTCTGGTACTACCACTCCACGCTCGTCTCTGGTCGCTTGGAGGAGATGCGACGAACCGACTGGCGTTGATATGTCGCCCGTTGTTGTTGCCATTTCATCTGCTCCTTTCCATGAGGCGAACTGCCCGGCCTGAGACGCCACTCGCCATCCGAAACCGGGTCATACCGCTATATTATCCCTTTATCTAGGGCTTGTCTGTCCGGTCATGTGACCGCTCCACCTCTGAGCCGTTGATATGGGCATGGGGCGGGGTGATGGATGCGGAGTGGGAGCGGCTGCGGCCGTTCCTGCCGGTCAGCGACGGGCGTCGTGGGCGGTGGCGGGATCACCGCCAGGTGATCGACGGGATCCTGCACCGGGTGCGGACCGGTGTGGAGCTGTCCGGCCGATCACGGTCGTGGGCGGTCCGGCATGATGCCGGGTCAGCATCCGTCAAATCGCCCGCCCCATGCCCGCATCAACGAGTCCGGCGCGGAGCAGCTACATGATCGGCCGGACAAGTCCTAGTCGAACTCGACCCTGCGCCCCCGAAGACGAGCGGCGGCCTGCTCCGGACCGAGCGGGGTGTCGGCGACGACCAGGTCCACCAGGCCCTCGCGCCGGCAGACCTCCGCGACCTGGCCGGGGTGGTGCAGCGTCCCGTCTGGGGTTCGTGCTCAGGTCGACCAGCAGGCCGCGGTCGACGAGCCGGCGTGGCCTCGTACCACGCGGAGAGGGCTGACGACCGAGGCGCCTTCCTGCCGTGGTCATCCCACCAGGGCGGCGAGCCAGGAGCAGCTCGCGTTGTGGGATCAGTCCTCGCCGTGGTCGGGGGCTGCGCCACCCTCCTCGCCGTCGTGTCTATCGTCGACAACATCTTCGAAGGACATCTGACCGCTGACTTCGCCATCCTCGTTCTCTTTGCCGTCGTCATCCAGCCCTGCGGGGAGGACGCTGAAGTCGAAGCGCGGCAACATGCCGGCGATGTCGAGCTTGGGCAGAGCATCGGCGAAGCTGCTTCGCAGGGCGGCAGTAAGATCGACCTGCGGCCTGAGGTGTTCGACCAGACTTCGGTTCAGGTCGGCGAAGTCCGGCTTCGGATATAGGTCGGCCAGGGTCTTGGCGAGAGCAGCGTTGGTCGCGGAGAACAACTCGGCGTAGCTCCGGCGCAAGGGGCTGGCGATGTCCAGCGACTCCAGAAACTGCTTGGAGAGCGCGCCTTCTGCCGCCAAACCCGTCTGGCGCAACTCCTGCATGGCACGCCGTGTCGCACCTGTGGCGCGGTTCTTCAGCCGCTTGAGGATCTCCACGATCGCCGGGTCCGAGCCGTCCGGGGCCTCGGGCTCCTTCGGAGTCAAGAGGGTGGGCGTCTCGTCCCCGTCCCGCGCCCGGGCCGCTGCGCGCGGCCGCGCGTTCAGGCCGGTCGGCGGTCTGCCGAACCGCCGCGCCGCGCTGGGGTCGTCGTACGGTCGCCGTCTCCACCGCGCTCCGCGCTCGCCGTACGGCTGAGCGGGGCGTGACGGCAGGCGCCTTCGTACGGCTGCCGTTCGCCGCTCCGCGGGGCCGTGCCGGGGCCAGGCCGCTTGCCGCCCGCCGCGGCGTCTGGGCCGTTCGCCGCGCCGACCGCCCGCCGCCGCCGCCGCGCGCTCACCGCCCCGGCCCGCGGTCCGACCGGCGTTACGCGCTCGCTGTACCCGCCGCCCGCCGCCGGCTGCACGGCCGCAGCTCCCGGGGCGGGCCGTCCTGTCGCCGTCCATCGCCGCTCCGCCCGTGCGGTCGCCGCCGCGCTCGCCGTATCCGCGTCGCCGGGATCCGTTCGCCGCGGCCCCCTGTGCGTTGGGGCCGGTCGCGGCCGCGCCCGCCCGTGCTGCTGCCGCGCCGCCGCCGTACCGCGCGTGCCGGGGTCGCGCTCCGTCGTACGGCGGTTGGCCGGGGTCGCTGTACGGCCGGCCCGCGTCGTCTGTCCGCCACCGCTGCGTGCCGCTCCGCTCCACGCCGGAGCCGCCGACCGGTCGCCGCTGGGGTCGTCGTACGGTCGCTGTTCGCCGACGTTCCGGCCGTACGGCCGCACCCCGCCGCTCCACTCCCCGCTCCGCCGCTCCACTCCCCGCTCCGCCGTCCGCTGCCCGCCGTCCCCGCGCCCGCCGCCGTGCGTGCCGGGGCCGCGCCGTGCCGCCCCACCGCCTCCCCCTGGGCTGTTGCCCGCCCCTGCCGCTGGGCTGTTGCCCGACCGGCCCGCGTCCGCTTCGCCCCGTACGGCTGTCCGCCATCGCCGCACGCCGCTCCGCCGCCGCGCCGGGCCGCTCCGCTTCGCGCCTGGACCGGTCGCTGGCCGAGGTTCGCCTCTACCGGGCCGCGCTGGGGTCGTCGTACGGTCGTCGCCTGCACGCCCGTGCCGTCGTACGGCCGGGCCGCTGCGTGCTCGGGCCGGTGGCCGCTCCGCTCCGGGTCGCCGTGTGGTCGCTGTCTACCCCTTGGGCTGTTGCCCGATCGGCCCGCCGCCGTCCGGACGGGCCGCCGCGCGCGGTACGGTGCCGCCTCCGCCGTGCGCTCGGGCCGGTCATCGACCGCCCGCGCCGGGCTGGGGTTGCCGTTCCCGCCGTCCGCCGTCGGGTCGCGCCGTGCCGCCGTGCCGGCCGCCGTACGGCCGCTGACCGAAGTCGCCGCCTCCGCTGTGCGTTGGGGCCGTTCGCGGGCGCGCCCGCCCGTGCTGCTGCCGCGACGCCGCTGCGCCGTGCGTGCCGTGCCCGCCTCCGCCGTTCCACGCCCCGCTGTGACGTCGAGGTCCGCCCGCCGCCCCGCCGCCCTTCGGGCGGGCCCCCGCCGCGCGCTCCGTACCAGGGTGGCGCCGCCCGTGGTCGTACGCCTGCCCCCCGCCGTTTCGCTGCTTCGTACGGCGGCCGCGTCGCCGTACGGCCGCTGGCCGGGGTCGTTGTACGGCCGCGCTCGCGGGCGGCTCCGCTTCGCGCTGGGGTCGTCGTACGGTGTCGCCGCGCGCCGAGGCCGCACTGCAGCGAGGACGTGCCACCAGTAGCCGGCGGGGACCTGGGCGCGTTTTCGTCTGCCCAGGACAACGGTCGGCCGAAGGCCGGTGTCATGCCCACTGCATGCCGAGTTCCCGTAGGGCGTCGAGCTGTTCCTGGGTGAGCTTGTCGCGGCGGCTTTTGGTGTTGGAGATCCATACGCCGAGCTTGACGGTCACCGGTTCTGTCTTGCCGTCGACCTCGATCTCCACGACAGCGCCGCGCGGGACGGGCCGCTGCCCCGCCCGTTCGACCCACTGCGTGAGGGCGGTCAGGCCCCGCT
>NZ_JBIWJG010000035.1:0-1734 GCF_044765045.1 Streptomyces sp. NPDC093546
TCAGTCCTTGATCTCGCAGATGGGGGCGCCGGAGGTGATCGAGGCGCCGACCTCGGCGGCCAGGCCCTTGACGGTGCCGGCGCGGTGGGCGTTGATGGGCTGTTCCATCTTCATGGCCTCCAGGACGACGATGAGGTCGCCTTCCTTGACCTCCTGGCCCTCTTCGACGGCCACCTTGACGATGGTGCCCTGCATGGGGGAGGCGAGGGTGTCGCCGGAGGCGGCGGAGGCGGACTTCTTCGCGGCGCGGCGCTTGGGCTTGGCGCCGGCGGCCAGGCCGGTGCGGGCCAGGCTCATGCCCAGCGAAGAGGGGAGGGAGACTTCCAGGCGCTTGCCGCCGACCTCGACGACGACCGTCTCACGGCCGGACTCGTCCTCGGCCTCCGCGTCGGCGGGGGCGGCGAAGGGCTTGATGTCGTTGACGAACTCGGTCTCGATCCAGCGGGTGTGGACCTGGAAGGGGCCCTCGGCGGGTGCGAAGGCGGGGTCGGTGACGACCTTGCGGTGGAAGGGGATGGCGGTGGCCATGCCCTCGACCTGGAACTCCTCCAGGGCGCGGGCGGCGCGCTGGAGTGCTTGTCGGCGGGTGGCGCCGGTGACGATCAGCTTGGCGAGCAGGGAGTCCCACGCGGGGCCGATGACGGACCCGGACTCGACACCGGCGTCCAGACGCACGCCCGGGCCGGACGGCGGCGCGAAGGTGGTGACGGTGCCGGGGGCGGGCAGGAAGTTGCGGCCGGGGTCTTCGCCGTTGATGCGGAACTCGAAGGAGTGGCCGCGCAGCGGCGGGTCGTCGTAGCCGAGTTCCTCGCCGTCGGCGATGCGGAACATCTCGCGGACGAGGTCGATGCCGGAGACTTCTTCGGTGACGGGGTGTTCGACCTGGAGGCGGGTGTTGACCTCGAGGAAGGAGATGGTGCCGTCCATGCCGACGAGGAATTCCACGGTGCCGGCGCCGACGTAGCCGGCTTCCTTGAGGATGGCCTTGGAGGCCCGGTAGAGCTCGGCGTTCTGCTCCTCGGACAGGAACGGCGCCGGGGCCTCTTCGACCAGCTTCTGGTGGCGGCGCTGCAGGGAGCAGTCGCGGGTGGAGACGACGACGACGTTGCCGTGCTGGTCGGCGAGGCACTGGGTTTCGACGTGGCGGGGCTTGTCGAGGTAGCGCTCGACGAAGCATTCGCCGCGGCCGAAGGCGGCGACGGCCTCGCGGACGGCGGAGTCGTACAGCTCGGGGACTTCTTCGAGGGTGCGGGCGACCTTCAGGCCGCGTCCGCCGCCGCCGAAGGCGGCCTTGATCGCGATCGGCAGGCCGTGTTCGCGGGCGAAGGCGACGACCTCGTCGGCGCCGGAGACCGGGTCGGGGGTGCCGGCGACCAGGGGGGCGCCGGCGCGCTGGGCGATGTGGCGGGCGGCGACCTTGTCGCCGAGGTCGCGGATGGCCTGGGGCGGCGGGCCGATCCAGGTCAGCCCGGCGTCGATGACGGCCTGGGCGAACTCCGCGTTCTCGGAGAGGAATCCGTAACCCGGATGGATGGCGTCGGCACCGGAGTCCTTGGCGGCTTGCAGCACCTTGGCCATGTCCAGGTAGCTGGCGGCCGGGGTGTCACCGCCCAGGGCGAACGCCTCATCCGCGGCGCGGACGTGCAGGGCGTCCCGGTCCGGGTCGGCGTAGACGGCTACGCTCGCGATCCCGGCGTCCCGGCAGGCACGGGCGACACGGACAGCGATTTCGCC
>NZ_JBIWJG010000036.1:0-1479 GCF_044765045.1 Streptomyces sp. NPDC093546
GGGTCAATCCCGCGGACAGCGGGGCCCCCGCCTACCACCCCATGGGGGTCCCCCGCACGCGCCCCCCCCCTTGCCGGGCCGCCGGCGCCCCGGGGGGGGCCCCCCCCCCCCCCCCCCCCCGCTTACCGTGGGGTCGTGACCACGCCCTCCGACAACGCAGCCGACCCAGTGCCGGTGCGGGTCGTCGCTGGTGTCGGCGACGACCCGCAGCGCGTGCTCGGTTCCACACGCGACCCGTACGATGCACGTCGCGCCGTACGACCGTCTGGCCCGTCTCAAAACGGTGCATCGCGCCCTCCCTCACCAGTCCCGCCAGAGCATCCGGCCGTGCTCGCCCACCACCTCAGCGCGCCTCGGGTCGGTGGGCGAGCTGCCGTCCGGGGACGGCTTGCCCAGATTGCGAGCAGGCCCGCGGGATCGAGCCCGCGGCCGAGGACGAAAAGCCGGCCCCGCCTCGTACACAGGCCGACAAGTGGGCCATGAACTACGACCTTCGAGGGCGAGGGGCACCTTCGGGTGCCGAGGAAGCATGTCGAGCGGATCGTCGTCGGCGGCGGGAGCGGCGGGGACCAGGACGTACGGGAGTATCGGGTTGGGGCATGGACCGGGAATCAGCGGAGCAGGGCCGCAACCCTGACCCAGGAACGCATCGACCAGTTATCCGCCATCGGGATGCGCTGGACGTAGTCCACCGCATCCCGCCGATGGTCCCCTTCGTGCGGACCATCGTCTTGGATATGGCCGCCGAGGCGCTGCTGCGTGCCGAGCGCGGCGGCGGTCCGCTCCGCCGCGCCGCCGGACCAGGCACACCGAGCGCTTCTCACGCGGTCGGCTCACCAGCACCGACCTGCGGCAAGGACAGCGGCCAGGAGCAGCGCGCCGAGTCCTCCCAGTGCAGCGGCCGTCTCCCGCACAGCGGCGTGCTCGTGCAGGACGTGGCCGAGGAAGCCGGGCGTCAGCAGGCCCGTCACCATGCGGTGCAGCAGACGGTCGCGGCCGGGGGCGAGGTCGGGGTGGTGTGAGGGGTGGTCGTGTCCGGGTCGGTCGTGCTCACGATGTGCTCCCTTTGGATCGGGCGCGGGTGACCCGCGAGGGTGTTGGAACGCAGACGTGCTTTCGGGCGCCTTGCGGCGCGGGCCGGGCTGCGCGACAGCAGGCGGCGGTTGCCAACTGAAGCGAAGGCATTCCTGGCGCCAGCGGTGCGGGCGGGGGAAGAATCCGCGCCTACTCCTGTTCGCTGAGTCAGTTGTGGGACGGAGGGGCTCGGATGTTGGGGTGGCACCGAAAGACGCACCTCAGGTCGGCGCGGGTCCGCCTGGGAGGTACGTGGCCGGCTCCAGCTCCCCCGATGTTGTGTGGTCGACCGGCGCGCGCCCGGGGGCCACCGGGTTTTTTTGAAAACGGGGCGGGCGGGTGTTGGGCGCCGCGGTTTTTTAGAGGGGGGTGGGGGCGCGGGCGACGCGGGGGGGGACGGGGAGT
>NZ_JBIWJG010000037.1:0-1411 GCF_044765045.1 Streptomyces sp. NPDC093546
CTCCCTGTTGTGGAGGAAGAGGGTGGTGGTGAGGACGCCGAGGAGGACGATGGCGGCGTTGACGAGGACGGCGATGCCGATGCCGTCGAGGATGGCGTCGGGGCTGGTGCGTCCGGCGATGTGGGCGGTGGCGATCGCGCTCATGATGGGGGTGCCCATGGTGATGCCGATCTGCTGGGTCATGGTCGCGAGCCCGGTGGCCATGCCCTGTTCGTGGTCGGGCAGGCCGGAGGTGGCGGTGACCATGAACCCGACGATGACGAGCATGTTGCCGATGCCGCCGGCGAAGGTGCCGATGAGCAGCAGCCACATGAAGGAGCGTTCGTCGCCGAGGCCGAAGAGGGCGGCGGTGGCGATGGTCTGCAGGATGCCGCCGGTGATGAGGGTCTGCTTGGTGCCGATCTTCCCGATGACCTTGGCGGCGATGGAGCCGCCGATGACGGTGCCGACGCCCAGGACGCCGAAGGACAGTCCGGCCGCGAGGGGGGAGAAGCCGAGGACTTCCTGGAGGTAGAGGGTCATCAGGAAGACGAGGGAGGTTTCGGTGACGAAGGCGATCAGGCCGGCGATGTTGCCCCAGGCGACGGTGCGTCGCTTGAGGACGCCGACGGGGACGAGGGGGGAGGAGGACTTGGCCTCGACGGCGTAGAAGACGACGAGGAGGGCGAGGCCTGCGAGGAGGGAGCCGGCGGCGATGGGGGAGGTCCAGCCGTGTTCGCCGGCCTGGGTCAGGCCGAAGACGAGGGCGAGCAGGCCGAGGGTGACGGTGATCGCGCCGGGGGCGTCGAGCTTGGGGCGTTCGGTGGGGCGGGACTCGCTGATGATGGCGGGGGCGATGAGCAGGACGGCGAGGGCGACGGGGACGTTGATGAAGAACGCCCACCGCCAGGACAGCAGGTCGGTCAGGACGCCGCCGAGGATGGCGCCGGTGGTGAACCCGGCCGACATCAGCGCGCCGTTCAGGCCGAGGGCCTTGTCGCGCAGGGGGCCTTCGGGGAAGGAGGTGGTCAGCAGGGACAGGCCGGCCGGGGTGACCGCGGCGGTGGCAAGTCCCTGGGCGACGCGGGCGGCGATCAGCAGTTCGGGGGTGGTGGCAAGACCGCCCACCAGGGAGGAGATGCCGAGCAGGGCCAGGCCGAACAGGAACAGCCGGCGCCGGCCGAACAGGTCGGCCACCCTCCCGAACAGCAGGGTGAACCCGGCCGCGCACAACGCGAACGCGGTCGCGATCCACTGCAGGTTCGCCAGCGAGAATCCCAGACCGTTACCGATCACCGGCAACGCCACGTTCAGGATCGAGAAGTCCACCGCCAGCATGAACTGCGCGATCAGCAACACCACCAGCACCAGCCGCTGCCGGCCCGTCATCCGAGGCGGACCGACAGTCCTCCCCTCACCAACCGACTTCACA
>NZ_JBIWJG010000038.1:0-1396 GCF_044765045.1 Streptomyces sp. NPDC093546
CGGCTGGTGGTGGGCATCTTCTTCGGTATGAGGTTGGGGGAGGTGGAACGGCTCCGGGGTGAGTTAGCGGAGTTCGTTGCCGATGTGTTCGCCTCGGTGCCGCGGCGGGATCAGCGGCGGTGGGGTGAGTGTTATCTGCGGGGTCTGATGCTGGACGGCCGTCGGAAGTCGATCCAGCCGATGGCTGATCGGCTGCCGGATGGGAACATGCAGGCCCTGCAGCAGTTCGTGAACCAGTCGCCGTGGGATCCGCTGCCGGTGCGGCGGCGGATCGCCGAGCGGCTGTCCGAGGTGATCACCCCGGAGGTGTGGGTGGTCGACGACGTGTCGTTCCCCAAGTGCGGCACAGCGTCGGTGGGGGTGGCCCGGCAGTACTGCGGGGCATTGGGCAAGCGGGCGAACTGCCAGGTCGCGGTCAGTGTCCACGCCGCCACCGACACCGCCTCCTGCCCGCTGGGCTGGGAGTTGCATCTGCCGCGTGAGTGGACGGACGAACCGGATCGATGCCGCAGGGCAGGAGTCCCCGGCGACGTGGTGCACCAGGAGAAGTGGCGCCTCGCGCTCGGCCTTCTGGACACACTCGCCCAGTGGCAGTTGAAGGCGCCGGTCGTGGTCGCCGACGCCGGCTACGGCGTCAGCACACCGTTCCGGCTCGGTCTCGAGGAGCGAGGGCTGTCCTATGTCCTGGCCCTGAACGGGAGGGAAGTCGCCCACCGGGAGGATGCCGAGCCGCACCAGCCTGCTTACGGCGGACTCGGACCGCCCACCCTTCCCCGCTACCGCACCCCACCGCGAGCCGTCTTGGTCCTCGCAATGGAGGCGGGTGCGGAGCGGTTCACCGAGGTGACCTGGAGGCAGGGCAGCAAAGGGGCGATGACCTCACGGTTCGCGGTGCTGACAGTGCGGCCCGCGGGCAAGCAGTCCCTGGCCGGAGCTCAGGAGGCGGGCGGCGGCCGCAACCGGTGGGACGGTGTCCTGCCCGCCCGGACGCTCCTGGTGGAGTGGCCGGACGGCCAGGGCGCTCCGACGGACTACTGGATATCGAACCTGCCCGCCACCACTCCGGTCGCTGACCTGGTGCGCTGGGCGAAGATGCGCTGGCGGATCGAGCACGACTACCGCGAGCTCAAGCATGGCCTGGGACTGGACCACTTCGAGGGCCGCACCTGGCGCGGCTGGCACCACCACGTCACCCTCGTCACCGCCGCCCAGGCATTCCTCACCCTCAGGCGGCTCGACCCAAAAGTCCGCACACCGGCCTGACCCTCTACCAGGTCCTCGACGCACTCCAGGACCTGCTGAGGTGCTGGACCGGTACCTGCACCACCTGCGGACGACCTCTACCCGCCCAACGAAGCCGCCGCAGACAGGGCAGAACCTAACGAAGCACTACTAG